>NZ_PEBH01000004.1:0-133470 GCF_008698235.1 Bifidobacterium rousetti | reverse complement strand
GTCTTCGTACCCCCAACCGGATTTGAACCGGTGTTGGCGCCGTGAGAGGGCGTAGTCCTAGACCGCTAGACGATGGGGGCATCTTCAGTTTTCACTGGCTGCTCGGCGAACCGCGCAACAGGTGATTAATATACGCGGCATGCCCAGATGACGCAAGTCACGGCGTGTCACCAGCATTTCCAACGTTTCGCACCACCACCCGGCCACTGCGCCACCCGCCGACGGCCTGCTGACCACCCACTGCCCCGCCGATCCCGCCGATCCCCACCGACCACCCGCAGCCCCATCACTCCACCCCAGCGGGAGAGACCACAACCTGTCTGACGAAAACCTCTCACCGAGGAGGTCACCAGCGAGCCGAGACGGTCACAAGTCACTGAAGATCTCTCGGCAGGAACGACTCCGCAAGAGTTCCTCGACACGGCATGACCACAACCTCTCACCAAGGAGCCTCCCCGCGAGACAAAGCGGTCACACGCCACCGGAGACCTCTCGTCAGGAACGACTCCGCGAGAGTCCCCCAACGCAGCATGACCACAACCTCTCACCAAGGATCATCCTGGCGAGAGATCAGTGACACAACCAGACAGACAGCTCTTGCCGCAGGCGTCAATGCCCACGAAAAGCGGCCAGATACAGAAAAACCCTCGCGTCTGGCGAGGGTTCCTTCGCTGGGATGCCTGGACTCGAACCAAGAATGGCTGAACCAGAATCAGCTGTGTTGCCAATTACACCACATCCCAATTTGGCAAGCATCTACAGGCTAACCTGTAAGTGCCAAGTACCCCCAACCGGATTTGAACCGGTGTTGGCGCCGTGAGAGGGCGTAGTCCTAGACCGCTAGACGATGGGGGCATCTTCAGTTTTCACTGGCTGCGAGGCGAACCCGCCGCGCAACGAAAAGTTAATTTACGGGAAAGTCAAGCATCAGGCAAATCACGGCGTGTCGCGCACGGACGCGTGCGGTCGCACATGCTCGTGCACGGACGCGCACACCCCCAAAGACGCCACCGCAATCCCTGAACCCCAAGCCGCAGACCGCCTCAAGGCAGCACATCAAAACACCAATCAGCAGAAGGCCTTACGCACCCCTACTGATGAATCGTCAACGATCCCACTGATGAATTATCACAAGTCCTACTGATGAATTATCAATAACTCTACTGACGATCTGCAATCGAGACGCAGACAATCAGACTCCGACCTCATCGTGGATGAATTCATGTTTCGGGGAGGATACCCTCACCTGTACGACGTGCCGATGCCCACCGGCATCTACTTCCGCGACTACACGGCCACCTACATCAGCCGGGATGTGGCGGAATATCTTGGCAACGTCACCGACTTCAATGTCTTCCTGCGCCTGTGCGCGGAGAACGCGACACATCCAACACCTCCATCGGCAACTTGCGCATGTAGGCAATGGCCAGATGTAGCCTTCTATACTGAGAGCGTTCCATTACATATGGAGGCCGGCGGGAACGGTCAAGGAATGGAGAAGCCAATGACGGACCCGAATCAATCCACGCACAGCGAGCGCATCTGCATGCGGGCAATCGGCGACCTGATCGCCAACTCGAAAACGAAGCCCTACCGCTTCTTTGTGCCGGCATACCAGCGTGGATACCGCTGGGGCTACAACGAGATCAATGCACTCATGGACGATCTGAGCGTCTATTTCGACGATGTGTGCACGGAGTATTACTGCCTGCAGCCGATCGTCGTCCGTCCCCACATGGATGACGGCAACGAGGACGGTCCCGTCTACGAGGTCATCGACGGGCAGCAACGTCTTACCACGCTGTTCATCCTCCTCAAATACGCCAAACCGTCCTACGGAAGCGCTCGGGATAAGACAAGGTTGTACGACATCAGCTATGAGACCAGACCCGGCAGCCGGGACTTCCTGCGGTCCTTGGACATCGACACCGCACACGGCGAAGAGGCCGAGGCCAATCCCGATTTTCACTACATAGCTCAAGCCTGGCGCACCATAAACGACTGGGTGGATCAACACGACAAAGGGCCGGAGGAGGACCTCTTCGTGTTCCTGAACCATATCAAGAAATACGTGCAGGTCATCTGGTATGAGGCGCTGCCCACGGACGATCCGATCGACCTGTTCCGCAAGATCAATGTCGGCAAGATACCACTGACCAACGCCGAGCTGGTCAAGGGCCTGCTGATCGCCAACGCGGAGGCATCGAACTCCCCGAACGAGGAGGTCACCGCCGTCGCCAGCGAATGGGATCGCATCGAACACCGGCTGCAGGACGAGGAACTGTGGTACTTCCTGACCAACGATTCCCAAAACATCTATCCCACGCGCATGGATCTGATTCTCGACATCTGGCTGCGCACCGAGGACCTCACCGCCACCCGCGACGACACACACAACCCATACCAAGTGTTCCAGAAACTCTATGGCACATCCGACGACCAGCGTCCCGATGCGCTGCGCAGGATGTGGGGAAGGTGCAAGGAGATCTTCGCCAATCTGGAGTCCTGGTATGAGCAACGCGAGATGTATCATCTCATCGGATACCTCGTCGCACATCGCCCGAGTAAAAGCGAAAAGAAGCTGGGCACAGACATCCGCGATCTGTATGCCGAGCTCTCCACGCTCGACAAGTCCGAAATGAACGACGTGATTCGCCGCAAGATACAAGCAACATTGAACGGCGACGGCTACCGCTGTGGCGATGACCCGGACGGCATCACGGAATTGTCCTATCAGGATGGCCGCGTCACGCGCAATGTCCTGCTGCTGTTCAATCTGCTGACGATCAACACCGCAAATTCCGCGATGCGATTCCCGTTCAATCTCTATAAAAACCAGAACTGGGACCTCGAGCATATTCATTCCACAGCAGGAGGCCCGCCGAAGGACTCGGAGATCACGACCCAAAAGGAGAATCTCGATTCGGCTTCAATCGGGAATGTCAGAAAATCATTCTTCGAGGGACTGCGGAATCAGCTGCGCGACATCGAGACACAGTCAGGTTCCATCGCAGCTGAAAGCCCACAAACCGTCGGCGTCGTGGACAAACCGGCTTCCCAGTTGGTTGACGACTTCATCGCGCAAGGAACGTTCGACGAACAATCCTGTATGGATTTCTGGAACGACAATGTGGGCCGACTGACGATCGAGGGACAGGACAACATCGACAACATGGCCTTGCTGACCGATGACATCAACCGCGGATACGGCAACGCCAATTTCATCGAAAAGCGTCGCTGGATCATCGAGGCGGATCGCACGACCACATTCGTGCCCCCATGCACGAAGAACGTGTTCCTCAAGTACTACAGCAGCGATCCGAAGGATTTCCTCATCTGGGGCACTCAGGACCGCGCCGAGTACCTACATGGCGAATACGGCATCATCGAAACCATCAAGCGGTATCTGCAGCCCGAACGGCACGACGATCACGAGGAGGACCAGCAATGAGTGGCCAACAAATCACGGACGGACAGACATTGACGTTCTGGGCCCTGCTCGGCAAATACGGCATTGAGATCCCAGCCATCCAGCGAGATTACGTGCAAGGCCGCGACGACGAACAGGCGCGGGAAGCACTCAACGGCCTGCTCGACGACATCCACAAGCATCTCAGCGACGACGATGCCTCCCCGCTCAGCCTCAACTTCGTCTATGGCGAGATCACCCGCCCCGCAACCGGAGACGCACCAGGTGTCTGCCAACCGTTGGACGGTCAGCAGCGCCTCACCACGCTGTATCTGATCCACTGGTTCGCTCTGGCACAGGCACTCGCCGAGAATCCCGACATAGACATCTCCGCATCGTTGGCACGGCTCGCTCGATTCACCTACCAGACACGAGCCACATCCAGGGATTTCTTCGAAAAGATCAGTTCGGACAATACGACAAGCAACTCGCCGGCCGATACCGAAACCGAGATCGACGTATCCGGTGCGACCGAAGCGATTCTCACCCCCGCCCCCATCAGGCAGATGGCCGAATGGCTGAATCAGCATGAATCGACCGAAGACCATCCCATGGAGTCTCCCTCCGCGTTCCTGCGCGATAAGAATTGGTTCCGCCCGGATTTCGCCCATGATCCCACGATCATCGCGATTCTGAACGTACTCGATAATCTCGCCGATCGACGGTTCGACGCCATCCCCAACCTATGGGATAAACTCACCGGTGATGACTGCCCCATCAAATTCGAGTGGCTGGATGTCAAGAACATCGGCAACGGCGACGATCTGTACATTAAGATGAACGCCCGCGGACGGCAACTGAGCGACTTCGAGAACCTCAAGGCCGAAATCGAGCAGGAGGCGAAACCACTCTTCGCACACGGATCGGAGGATCCCGAGTACCTTGAGCTCTGCCGCAAATTCGATCAGGAGTGGTCCGACTTCTTCTGGACCATGCACGACACCGTTCCGATGGACGAACGTGACGACTACGACGGACGTTTCATGCGGTTCATGAACTGGAGCTTGTGGAACCAGTGGGCCATTCGGATCGACGACGACAAGCTCAACAGGGATTACAGCCTCAAGGGCGTGGATCAGGCGGATACACGGCATCGTCGACTGAACGCATACCGGATCGACGTGTCCGATGGAACCGGCATCCTCGACAAGGCGTATCTCGACCGTCTGACCCGCTATCTCGATTACGTCTCCGGCGACAATGCACTGCAAGACTTCGTCGACATCACCCGCAAGGCATGCGTCTCCGACGTCACGGTCGACTATCCCATGCGCATGCGTCTGGAATCGGCCATGGCGTACATCGATGGCATGACTCGGCTCGGCAAAATCCCCGATCCCGCATCATGGAAGGCATGGCGGCGTATCATCGACAATCTGTCGGATGCAGCCCAGCTGTGGCAGGGCTATAACACCGTCGGTATGTACGATCAGGCCGTGCGGGCGGTCGAACAGTTCGTCGACCACGCAAACGATCTGACCGGATTTCTCGCGACTTTCCCCGACATCACCGGTTTCAACCCCCGAGACCAGTACGAGGACGAGCAGCTCAAGGCATATCTTGTCACGCACAACGATCGATGGGCCGAAGCCATCCACGCCGCGGAGAGCACGGCGTATTTCGGCGGCAAGATCGGCTTCCTCCTCGCCTTTGTCGGTGTGAACCGTGATTCATGCACGGCAATGGCCGAAGGAGACGTTGCCGATGATGCGATCGCGCGATTCGACCGGTATCTGAACGTCACCAGGATCCTGTTCCCCGATGCCGGCCACGGTGCCAGTCCCGACACCGACCTGCTACTCCTCTTCCGCCGGTCATTGCTCACAAAGGGTGATTTCTCTCTGCGCTTGGGCACCATCCGCAGCTACATCATCGAGACCGACAGCAAATACGATCGTTCCATCGGATGGCGAAACCTGCTGCGAGATGGCTCCACACGCAATCCGGCGGACAACAAGCGCGATCTCGTACGCACGTTGTACGATGACGTGCTCAACCGGATCGATGCCGGTTCCGGCGTCCTCGACCGGAATTCGGTGGAGGCCGCGCTGCATGATGTGATCGAGAAGTATCGACGACAGCGTCAGTCTGCTTCCGAAGACCCCGTCATCTCCGAACGACACGATTGGCAAGCTGATGCATTCATCGCCCAACCCATCCTATGGAGTCACGACTACATGGGTGCGCTGTGGCAGTACCGCGTGGAGGACGGCATCTGCTATCTGCCGGCAAACAACAACATACAACTCAACGGTCGTAACAACGAGCTCGATTCCTGTCTCATCGTCGACGCGCTCAGGACAGTATGTGAGTTCCAGCTCCACAAGCCGAACGGCCGACTGTATCCGTACATCGGTCAGAAAACGGAGGAGCCAAGCTATGCGACGATCTCCCTCAGAGGAAACAGCGTCGACATCGGCAAACGCTACGTCGCCCTCCCCGGACAGAGCCAGATGACTCCGCGCATCATCGTCACCCATGGCGATACAACCACCGAATACGATACCGTGCATGAGGCGATCCACGGGATCGGTGAATACCTCGGTATTGCCTAACAAATCGCCATATCCGCAGAAAGGCGATAGAGCCGCACCTGAGTACACATAGCAAGGGCGCCCGCCGACCAGTACAGCAAGTACATGACGGCGGGCGCCCTCGTTGTTGAGGTTATTGAGCGCGATTGATCAGGATCAGACGTGGCCAGCCGACGGCAAGGCACCGGTCGGCCACGCGACGATCACGGCAGAATCGCGGTGAAGCGAATCACAGGATCACAGGTGCGCGCGAAGGCCCTTCAAACGGGCGATCGTCAGGTCGCGGCCGACAATCTCCATCGACTCGAAGAGCGGCGGGGAGACGCGACGGCCGGACATGGCCACGCGCACCGGACCGAAGGCGAGACGCGGCTTGTAGCCGCCGTCCTCCACGAGGGCCTTGTTGAGCGTCTCGTGCAGGTGGTCGGTCTTCCAATCGGCCTCGGGCACGGCCTCGAGCGCGGCGATCGCGAGATCGAGCACGGCGGGCGCGGAGTCCTTGAGCTGCTTCTTCGCGTCGTCGGTGGGCTCGAGGTACTCGTCGGTGGACAGCAGGGAGCCGACCATGCCGGCGACCTCGCCGAGCAGTCGCACGCGGGTCTGGACGAGCGGCGCGGCGGCGGTGAGGATCGTCTTCTCACGGTCCGTGAGCGCATCCCAGTTGTCCGCGGAGACGACGCCGTCACGGTTGAGGTACGGCACGGAACGGTTGAGGAAGTCCTGCGGCTCGAGCATGCGCACATGCTCGGCGTTGATCGAGATCGCCTTGTCGAGGTCGAAGCGGGCCGGGTTGGCCTTGACGTCGCGCACGTCGAACTTCTCGATCATCTCGTCCATCGAGAACACGTCGCGATCCGGGGCGATGGACCAGCCGAGCAGGGCGAGGTAGTTGAGCAGGCCCTCGCGGATGAAGCCGGCGTCGCGGTGGTTGAACAGGTTCGACTCCGGGTCGCGCTTGGAGAGCTTCTTGTTGCCCTGACCCATCACGTACGGCATGTGGCCGAACAGCGGGGTCTGCTTGGCGATGCCCAGCTCCTTGAGGTAACGGTAGAGCACGATCTGACGCGGGGTGGAGCTCAGCAGGTCCTCGCCGCGCAGGACGACGTTGATGTTCATCATCGCGTCGTCGACCGGGTTGGTCAGCGTGTACAGGGCGTCGCCGTTCGGGCGGACGATCACGTAGTCCGGCACGGAGCCGGCCTTGAACTCGATGGTGCCGCGGATGAGGTCGTCGAAGGCGATGTCCTCGTCGGGCATGCGGATGCGCAGCGCGGGCTTGCGGCCCTCGGCGCGGAAGGCGGCCTTCTGCTCCTCGGTGAGGTCGCGGTCGTAGCCGTCGTAGCCGAACTCGGCCGGGCGGCCGGCGGCGAGGTTGCGTTCCTTGATCTCCTCCGGCGTGGAGAAGGACTCGTAGGCGTAGCCGGCCTCGAGCAGCTTGGCGGCGACATCCTTGTAGATCGCGGTGCGCTCGGACTGACGGTACGGGCCGTCCGGGCCACCGACCTCGATGCCCTCATCCCAGTCGATGCCCAGCCAGCGCAGGGATTCGAGGATCTGGTTGTAGCTCTCCTCGGAATCACGCGCGGCGTCGGTGTCCTCGATGCGGAAGATCAGCTTGCCACCGGTGGCGCGCGCCTCAGCCCAGTTGAACAGGGCGGTGCGGATCATGCCGACGTGCGGGGTGCCGGTCGGGGACGGGCAGAAACGGACACGAACGTCCTTCGGAAGTTCGGGCTTATGGGTTTTCGCGTTTTCAGCTTCAGTCATAAGCTACATTTTGCCGCGCAAGCGGGACGTGATGCGCCCTGCGATACGGCCTGTGCTGTGGACCGGGATGCGGGTGGTTAGTCCACCGCGTTATCCACCGCATCCACAGGCCGTGTGACGCCGGTTGAACGGCGCACGCCGGGGATGGAACAATGACGTCCGCGGGTCGCGCGCGGCCCACGCCGGCCACATCGCGGTGACCGACACGGACGCGCGCCTCCCCTCATCACCACTCGACGATTGCATCGATCCTCGGCCAGACAACCGACCACACCAATCACACCAACCATCCCAATCACACCAACCATCTCAACCACACCAACCATCTCAAGCAAGGAAGCTTCCCATGACCAATCCCAACCCATTCAGCACCGACCCGTTCGGGCGCGATCCGGCGGACGGCACGAACCCGGACACCGGTACCGGTTCGACCGGCTACGGCGTTGCCGGCAACTCGGACGGCGATGCCGGCAACGCGGACGGACAGTACGAACAGGTACCGGCCGGCAACGCGGACGGCGATGTCGGCAACGCGGACGGCGGCAACGGCGGGTACGGCGTCAGCACGCCTCCGTCGTATCCACCGCAAGGCAGCCAGATCAACCCATACGCGACCCCGTACGCGACGCAACCGGAACGACCGACATCCGGCGCGCAACCCGGCCAACCCGCGCAGGCCGAACCGTTCGCGCAATATGCGCAACATCCGCAATACGCGCAACATCCGCAATACGCGCAATTGCCGGCCCAACCCGCCCAATACGCATACTCCGACCAATACGCGCAAACCCAACAGTCGACGCAGACCGGTTCCGCGGGCCTGCGCGACGGAACGTACGCGACGCAACCGACGCCTTCCGACGGCGGGACCGACCGAACCGATCAAACTGGCCAAACCGGCCAAACCGATCAACAACACACGCGCCAACGCACACACACGTCCACCGGCGCCTTCCAATCGTCCCGCGCCGGCACAGGCTCCGGGACGGGCGACACCGGCGGCGTCGACGGCACCGCCACCGACGCTCCCCCGTTGGACGAACCGTATTACGGATGCCCGCCGCAGGAGGCGTTCCTGCGATTCTTCAAGAAGTACGTGACGGTCTCAGGCCGCGCCTCACGCAGCGAATACTGGTGGTGGATGCTCATCGCGTTCGGCATCGCGCTCGTCCTGCGATTCCTCTCCAGTGCGACCGACGGCACGCTCGGCTTCCTCGGCACGATCTGGACGCTGGGCACGCTGATCCCCGGATTCGCGATCGCGATCCGACGACTCCATGACTCCAACCGCCCCGGATGGCTGGTGGTGACGCCGTACGCGCTGTGGTTCGTCGGCGCGATCTTCATCCTCGGCGGCGCCGCGAGCGCGCTGTTCGGCGCGATCGGGTCCCTCAGCGGCGGCACGGGACATGCCGCGGCCGGCGTGGGCGGCGGCATCGCGCTGCTGATCGGAGTCATCGCGGTGCTCGCGGGATTCGTCGTCAACATCGTCCTGATGGTGGCGCCGAGCAAGCCGGAAGGCGCACGGTTCGACGCCGTGTAGCGGGATTCGTGCGATGCCCCGAGTGCCGCTGTCCTCATGATGGCGTCATCGCCCATCGTGAGGACAGCGGCACGGCGCAAAACTTGCGATGACACGCCGCGCACGAGCAGACAGCATGGCGCATATGCCCTACACACGATTACCGCGATAGAGCGAACGCCTGTGATGCCGGGCATCTGCGCCACGGGCGTCCGTGCCACATAACGCGATAATCCACGGAAATCGCGTTGAACGACAGGAAACACTGCCGTTCAATGCGATTTCCGCGGTTTTTCGCGTTGAACGGCAGCGGTCGCCCACATCCCTCCCCCCAGCGAAAGCTGACACTGTGTCAAAACGGCCATTTTCCAATGATTCCGCATGCTGACATTCCCCGGACACGGCACCGCTGCGACACCCCTGGCATGGCGGCCTACCGCTCAACGCGGAAATCACCCAAAACCGCGTTGAACGGCAGAGCATCGTGCCATTCGACGCGATTTCAGCCATATATCGCGTTGAACGGCAGAACACCGTACCGCCCGACGCAATTTCAGCCGCGTATCACACTGAACGACAGAGAATCGTACCCGTTCGACGCAGCTTCGGCCGTATATCGCACTGAACGGCAAACGTCGTACCATTCGACGCGATTCAGCCACATATCACGCTGAACGACAGAGAATCATGCCGTTCGACGCAATTTCAGTCGCTTATCGCACTGAACGGCAGAGAATCATGCCGTCCGACGCAGCTTCGACCGTATATCGCACTGAACGGCAAACGTCGTACCATTCGACGCAATTTCAGCCGCGTATCACACTGAACGACAGAGAATCGTGCCGTCCGACGCAGCTTCGACCGTATATCGCACTGAACGGCAAACGTCGTACCATTCGACGCGATTTCAGCCGCGTATCACACTGAACGGCAGAACGTTGCCGGCCCGTTGGCCGATCACGGCATCACTTAGCCGTGATCGGCGCATCCAGACCATCCCCCACTACTCGCGCACCCATTCCAGCGCAACAATCTCGCGAAATCGTCCCATATCTCCCGAAATTGTTGCGCTGAGTCGGAGTCAGTGCAACAATCTCGCGAAACCAAGGGGAATTTCCGGAAATTGTTGCACTCACCTGGAGTCAGCGCAACAATCTCGCGATAGATGGCTGGCATCAACAACCTATGGCATCGGATGAGCTGCGCACGCCTCGATATCTGAGTCTCGGCATATTCCACCTCGCCGCACAATCGCAGGTCCCGCGTCGTGGTCGTGTATGCCATCGTCCCGTCACTGCTGTGCCGCACAATCGCGGGTTGGACTGTAGTTTCTTGCGGAATCATGGAAAAATAGACGGTGCAGGCTGTTATGTCGCGCCGCCGGCCACTTCGCAGCCGAAACGGCGAGCGCGGCAGACAATCACGAGGATAGGGGGAACCAATGAGTGATCCGAACAGCGCACCGCAGTATCCGAGTCCAGAACCGGCCTCACCGGATCCGGCGTCGTCGCAGAATGAGACAGGGCAGGGGGACCAGTTCGAGCAGCCGGGGTCACCGTATGGCACCCCATACGAGGGACGGCCGGACGGACCGGCTTTCGGCAACGAGCAGGGCAGACAGTCCTATCCGTCGCAGTTCCAAGGGCAACCAGACCACGGACAACCGTATGGGCAACCGCAAGCCGGACAACCACAGTCCTACGGATATGAGCAATACGCGCAACCTGAGCGACCAACCGAGCAGTATGCGTATGGGGCGTATGGGCAGGAGGGGCAGTCGTATGCCCAACCGGCTCAGGCTACTCAACCCACCCAACCGGCTCAATCCGATCAGTCGTCTCAACCCGATCAGTCGTCCCAGCCAGCTCAACCCTCATATGGGCCATCCGACCAGACGCCGTACGCACAGAATGATCAATCTGCGTACGAGCAACCTGCCCAGCCGGCGTATGGCCAGTCAGCCCAGCCGGCGTACCCCCAGTCCGACCAAGCCACATATGGCCAGCCCACCCAGCCGGCATATACTCAGACTCCTCAGATGGCGTATGGACAGACGACGCAGCCTCCATACGGTCAACCCGCACAGCCGGTATATGAACAGACGACGCAGCCTCCGTACAGCCAGTCCACGCAACCGGAGTACGGGCAACCGGAGTACGCGCAACCCGGCCAGCCTGCGTATGCGCCGTATGCGCAGTATGGTCAGTCGCAGGCGAACGGCCAGACAGGCGGCCAGGCGAGCAGCCAGCCGGGCGATGCGTATGGCGACCCGTATGGCATGTATGGCAATCCGTATGCGTATGCGGCGCAGCCTCAGCCCGGCGCACCGGCTGGTGCCCCAAGCGGTGCGCCGGCGGCCGCATATGCCGGTCCGACCGGCGCACACACGACCGGCGTCCACCCACTGGATAAGCCGTATTACGGCTGCCCGCTCCAGGAGGCGTTCCTGCGATTCTTCAGGAAGTATGTGACGTTCTCCGGTCGGGCCTCGCGCAGCGAGTACTGGTGGTGGGCGCTGATCTCGATTCTCGTCGTCGCCGTGCTGCGATATCTGGCCGACATCACCGATGACAAGCTCGAGGCGCTGATTACCGTGTGGTCGCTGGGTACGCTCGTGCCGGGGCTCGCGCTTTCCGTACGCCGCCTGCATGACACCGGCCGTTCCGGCGGATGGATCGCGTTGCCGATGGGACTGGAGGCCGTCGGGGTCGTTATGATGCTCATCGGCACGGCCGGAAGCATGTTCGGCGCGGCCGCCGCGCTCCACTCCGGCTCGGGGCTGCGCGGCGCCCTGATGAGCATACTCATCCTCATCATCGGCGGATTGCTGATCCTGGCCGGCGGCATCGTCAACATCGTGTTCATGGCCGCACGCAGCCGATCCGAAGGCGCACGGTTCGATCACGATTCGACGCAGCAGTACGGCGGCGCCCCGGTCAACGCGTACGGGCAACCGTACGGTCAGGGGAACCCATCGAACCAGTTCCGCGGCTGAAGCCGCATCGAGTCACCGGAACCCCGGAGACCGACACCGGAACCTCGAGAGAACCCATCACTGAGCGTCCCTCAGCGACGGGTTCTCTCGAGATTGCCCCATATCCCGAGAATTCCTGACGCTACGATTCTCCCAGCGACGGGTTCTCTCGAGGTATGGGACGATTCCGAGAATTTCCGTCGCTGAGTCGTCATGGGAAAACGGGGCAGGGAAACGGGGCAGCCAATAGGGCGGCGGA
Organism: Bifidobacterium rousetti; assembly: GCF_008698235.1. Classification (GTDB taxonomy): domain Bacteria; phylum Actinomycetota; class Actinomycetes; order Actinomycetales; family Bifidobacteriaceae; genus Bifidobacterium; species Bifidobacterium rousetti. The sequence continues at coordinate 120,945 of NZ_PEBH01000004.1, read as the reverse complement.
GGGTGATCAATAGAGCCGGGGGCACGGCCGATACTCACCGACCGATCGCGCCAATCGCGCCGATCGCGCCGACCAGTCCCAGTGCGTCGAGGGCGAAACCGGTCGGGCCGACGGACGCGGTGCGGAAGACGACCGTGTGCTCGCCGTACGCCAAGCCGCGCAGGCGGAACTGGCAGCGCAGCGCGCCGTTCGTCGCGTGGACCGGCGCGGCGGAACGCGACTCGACCCCGTCGACGAAGACGTCGAGCCGCGTCGAGCCGTCGGACGGTCCGAACAGGTCGACGCCGGTGCCAGTGAACGTCAGCGCGACCGACGCCCCGGCCACGGCGGCACGGGAGATCGTGCGCAGGTAGGTGAACATGCCCTGGCCGTTGTCGTGCGTCCACGGACCGCTGTAGCGCAGGATCTCGGAACCGTCGTCCCACGAGCGCATGTGCATGTCGTCGATGAGCTGGTCGTAGTACGGCGCGAAGCCGGGCACGCGCTCCACGCGCAGGTTGGAGAACCGCACATGGTCGAAGCTGGTGCCGAGGTTGACGCGGCCGGCCGACTGCAGCGAGGCGTCGGACCATGCGGCGACCTGCGCGCCGTTGACGAACACGGTGGCGGTGTCGCCGGCGACGCGCAGCGTGATCGTGTTCCACGAGCCCGCGCCCGGCGCGAACGGCGTCGTGCCGGCCTCCACCGCGCGCTTGCGCAGATCCTCGAGATGACCGCGGCGAACCTCATTGCCGAAATTGCGCAGCAGCCAGATGCCGTCGGCGCGGATCTTGAAGTCGACACCGCAGATGTCGGTGGTGAACTTGTTGCCGCCCATCTCGCGCGCGCCGACAACCACGTACGGCGAACGGCCCAGGTACTCCTCGAACTTCACGTCGACGGAGACCTGGTAGTCGGTCCAGCGCATGTCGCCGATCGCGGTGCGCGGCTCGCCTTCGATCCACGCGTTGCCGGCGTGGTTCCAGTCGATCTGCTGGCGCAGCACATGGCCGCGCTCGGGGTCGGGGACGATCTCGAACGCGCCGTTGGTGTCGGTGGTGTAGCGCGCGGTCGCACCGGCCTCGCCGCCGCGCGACTCGAGGTAGTCCTCGCGGGCGAGCGCGTCGAACTTGAACACGTCGACCGGCTGCTTGTCCTCGTAACGGAAGTCGTCGGCGTACAGGACGCCGTGCTCGGGGTCGATGTCGAGGACCGGGCGCGCGTTCTCGGCGGTGTGCGGCAGGTCGTACTCGTAGCCGGGCTTCGGCGCGTAGCGGCCCTCGTCGGTCCGGCCGGAACGGTCGGCGGTGTCGTCGGGCGCGGGGCCGAAGGTGTCGAGCGTGGTCGCGGTGACGATGCTCCACGGCTCGACGGTCACGGTGTAGGAGACGGTGGAGTCGGCGGAACCGGTGGAACCGGCGTCGGATGACCCCGCCGCGGGAACATCGGAGGTCTCGTCGGGGTAGGTCGGCGGGACGATGGTCAGCGGACGGCGGTAGTTGGCGTCGTACGCTTCGCCCGACGCGGGATCGGAAGCCTTGGTGACCCAGATCTGCAGCGGCTTGCCGAACGCCTTGAGCGTGTGGTCGGCGGTGATGACGTAGGTCTTCGGGCGCGCGGAGTCGTTGACGATGACGGTGCTGAAGTCGCGCCCGTCAGGCGAGGCGAGGGTCAGGTAGGAGGGTTCGCCGTTGCGGGCGCCGGCGACGGGGTTGTTGCCGCCGACCTCACTGCCGGACGCGGACGGGATGGCGCGCCAGATGCCATTGGTCCCGGCGCCATCGGACTCAGCGCCGGTGGCGCCGGTGGCACCAGCGTCCGCCAACGGGAAGCCGAGCTTGGCGAACTTGGTGAAGTGCTCGAGCACCGCGCAGCCGGCGTCGTAGTACATCCAGCCGCTCCACGGGTCGCGCGCGGAGATGAGCTCCTTGGAGGCGTACTCCATGTTCTCGTAGCACGAGCCGATGGCCGGCTGGTAGATCGCATGCGTGCGACGGGATTCGACGAAGCCCTTGATGAGCGTGTTCGCCATCTCGAGGGCGCTGCCGGAGCCGCCGATGCCGGTGCCGGTGCGCTCGCCGAGGCCGTTGTCCATCGTGTTGTTCGGACGGTCGGCGGAGTTCGAGAACGTGGCCTGCGCCTCGGAGTTCCAGACCTCCTTGTCGAATTCGTCCGCGAGTCGCGTGAAGCTGCCGTCCGGGTCGTCCTCGACGGAGTAGTGGTAGGAGGCCACGTCCATCGCGTCCATGTACTTGCGATTGGCGATGACGTCACCGCCGAATGTGCCGGTGACCTCCTCGTCGGAGGTGATGACCTTGATCGCGTGGAAGAGGTCGCGCTCCTCGTCGCTCGAGAAGCCGGCGTTCGGATCGTCGGGACCGTTGCCGATGAACCCCTCCTCGTCGGTGCGGACGCGGTGGGCGAAGTCGGCGACCCATTCGAGGTCGGCGGTGCGCTCGTTGACGTCCGGGTTGACCGAGTCGATCATGAAGCCATACTCGCGGTAGGCGGCGAGGATCGTGTTCTTGTACCACTTGTACACGTCGTCGTTGGAGTGGACCCAGGTCGGGGCCATCCAGCGCAGGATGCTCACGTGCACGTCCGGCTGGTAGCGGCGCGCGTCGGCGGCGAGTTGGAAGCCCGGCTCGCGGCGCACCTGCGGGTATTCGTCCGATTCGCGCATCGTGGCGACGTTCGGGCCGGTGGAGTTGTTGCGGTCGTTGCCCATCTCGACCTTGACGGTGTTCATCAGCGGGCGGTCGCCGGCGAACAGGGTCTTCACGAGCGTCCAGTAGGATTCGGGGCTTTCGGCCTTGTAGTCCATGAGGAGGCTGGAGGTGGCGTTGCCGGACAGGAGCCCGAAGCCCTTGTAGGTCAGTCCGTTGCGGTTCCTCGCGGCGGCTGCGACGTCCTTCGCGTCGATGGCGATGTGGACGGTCTGCGGCCATGCGCCGGCGGTCGCGGCGGCTCCCGCGGTCGCGTTAACCATGATGTTCTCTTTTCTGATCAATGATCACAGACAACTTTGTGCAGAATCAATCATAATTGATGATGAGTGCTCACATGGCCGACGCGTCGGGGATATGTCGGGGAATATGGATGCACGCACCTCAGTCGTACAGCGCGATCAGGTTGCGGTCGCGGCTCTCGCGCGCCATCGCGAGGGCGAGCGGACGCGACTGCCAGCGCACGCCGGCCCACAGGACGAACGCGAGCACGCCGGTGGCAAGCACCCCGACAAGGATCGGGCTATGCACCAACCCCCATGCGTACACGTCGAGGCAGGCGACGTTGACGACGAGCATGACGAAGCGGCGGACGCTCAGAAGATACCCGTTGCGCAGCAGCGAACGCCACTTCGCCTTCGGGAACTCGACGACGAGGTTCAGGGCGATGAGCTCGGCCTCCACGCTGATCACGGCGACGACGGCCATCGCGGGGACGAGCAGCTGGCCCCAGGCAACCTGCATGAGCAGTTGGGCGTCGTAGAGCGCGAGGAACTCGATCGCCCCGAACGTCAGGCCGACGGCGAGCGCGCGGGGCGCGACGCGGCGGTACGCGGCGAAGTACGGGCGGAACACGGCCACGGAGACGTCGGGCGATACGTAGGGCGCGGCGATCCAGTCGGGCAGACCCGTTGCCTTCGCCAGCGCCTCCATCGCACTCCTGCGCGACGAGGTGAGGAATACCGGGTGGTCGCGGAACATCGCGAAGGACGCGGCCACGCCGGGCGCACTCAGGGCGCCGGCGAACAGGAACAGCGGATAAGCGCCCCCGGCACCCGGCACGAGTACCAGAGCCAGCACCAGCGGCAGGCATCCGAGCATCGTCAGCAGCGACATGGCGAGCAGCAGGTACACCACGTTCGCCACCGTCAGGAACGTGTTGGACGAGAAACGCGGGCGTTCGGATCGTGTCGATTGCGTCGGCATCTTCATAGGCTCCTTTGCTTGCGGCATATTGGTTCAAACATCCGCAGATGCGTTCCTCCACAAAGCCGCCTCCACCTTGCTGCAGTCAAGTATCTGCATTACGAGGGGTACATTCCGACCTGCGCGGATGTCTATCTCGCCTACGAGGGGTACCCATGCGAAGTATCCGGAGTCGAAAACGGCTTGATGGCGTTGCACCAATGCCGTTTTCGGACCTAGATACTTCAGGCATATACCCCTCGTAAGCGAGATAGACGTCCGCAAGAAGCCAAATGTACCCCTCATAAGCGAGATACACCGGACGATGATTCAGCCCTTCATGCCGCTCGTCGCGATGCCTTCGATGAACTGGCGCTGGCCGATAAGGAAGACGACGAGGATCGGCAGCACGGAGAGCACCGAGCCGGTCATGATCATCGAGTAGTCGGCGTCGTACTGGGAGATGAAGGTCTTCAGGCCCAGCTGGATCGTGTACAGGTCGGGCGAGCGCAGGTAGAGCAGCGGTCCCATGTAGTCGTTCCAGGTGTTCGTGAACGTGATGATCGCGAGCGCGGCGATCGACGAGCCGGACAGCGGCAGGATGATGCGCCGGTAGATGCCGAACTCGCTCAGGCCGTCCAGCCGAGCCGCTTCGGAGAGCGAGTCGGGGATCGTGTCATAGAACTGCTTCATCATGAACACGCCGAACGCGCCGAACGCCTGCAGCAGGATGATCGACCAGCGGGTGTCGTTGAGGCCCACGATCGAGAGCATCTTGAACTGAGGGATCATGTACGCCTGCCACGGCACGGCCATCGTGGCCACGTAGATGAGGAACAGGGTGTTGCGGCCGGGGAAGTTGATCTTCGAGAAGCCGTACGCGGCGAACGAGCCGGTGAACACCTGCAGGAACGTGACGACGACCGCGAAGAACACGGTGTTGCCGAGCCAGCCGAGCATGTCGGCCTTGAGCCAGATCTGCGCGTAGTGCTCGAAGTGCCAGGTCTCGGGCAGCCAGCGCACCGGGACCATGTAGATCTCGTTGTTGTTCTTGAGCGACGCGAGCACCATCCACACGAACGGCAGCACGACGAACACGCTGATGGCGATCATCACCGCGTAGCCGAGGATCATGCCGACGATGCGGCCGAGGGAGGGACGATGGTCGTTCATCGGGATGTCGGAACCCATCTCACTTCTCCTTCGCGTTGTTGTACCAGAACTGCACGAGCGTGACCGCCAGGCAGATGAAGAACAGGGCCAGCGACACGGTGGACGCGTAGCCGAAGTCGGCGCGTTCGAACGCCACGCGGTACACGTACTGCGCGAGCACGAGCGTGGAGGTGCCGGGGCCGCCGTTGGTCATGACGAGCGTCAGGTCGAGGATCTTCAGCGACGTGATGGTCAGGGTCACGGTCACGAAGAACAGGGTCGGACGCATGCACGGCACGGTGACGTGCCAGAAGCGCTGCCACGCGTTGGCACCGTCCATCTTCGCCGCCTCGTAGAGCTCGGCGGGGATGGTCTGGAGTCCCGCGAGCAGGAGGATCATGAAGTAGCCGACCTCGCGCCATGTGCCGACGATGATGACGGCCGGCATCGCCCAGTGGGTGCTGGAGAGCCATCCGGGCACGTTGTCGGCGCCGACGAACAGGGCGAGGAACTGGTTGATGATGCCGGCCTTCGGGTCGAACATCATGCTCCACACCTGCGCCACGGCGACGATCGCGGTGATGTACGGGAAGAACGCGACCGTGCGGAAGAACGCGCGGCCCTTGAGCTTCGAGTTCAGGAGCACCGCGAGTCCGAAGGCGAGCGCGAGCGTGAGCGGGATGTGCACGACCGCGTAGTAGAGCGTGTTGACGAGCGCGTCCCAGAAGTTCTCGTCGGTGAAGAGTCGACGCCAGTTCCACACGCCGTTGAACTGCGGGTCGCCCAGGGCGCTCCACTTGGTGAACGACGTGTAGAACAGCGTGACGACGGGGATCAGGATCAGCAGGAAGAAGCCGATGAAGTTCGGCGCGATGAAGATGAGTCCGTTGCGCAGGTTGCGGTTGCGCAGCTTGTTGACATGACTCGAGTTGTCGCGCACGTCGCGTGCGTTCCGCACGTCATGCGCGGAGCCATCCGCCACCTCACGAGTGCGATTGCGATGCTCGTTCATGATTCCACCCTCACTTCCCCTGATCCTTCGGGAGCAGGCCGGTGTTGGCGATCGCGTGCTCGGCCTTGGCGAGCGCGTCGTCGACGGACTTCGTTTCGGACAGGATCGAGGACTGGGCCATGTTGAGCTCGTCCTGGATGACCTGCGTGGCCTCGCCGACCGGGTTCTCCTGCTTGATGACCGACTTGCGGATCACCTCGCGCGACTGTTCGTCGGCGGGCAGGCCGTCCTTGGCGAAGAACGCGTCGAGCGCCTTGTCCGAGGTGTAGGCGGGCACCGAACCGGTCCTGGCGGTGACTTCGGCGCCCCCCTCCCCCGCGGCCCAGGCGACGAACTCCTTGGCGGCCTTCATCTTGGCGGACGGCGAGTTCGCGGAGACCGCGAAGCCGGTCGGGTCGCCGTAGGTGACCGGATGCTCGATCGTCGAGTCGCTCAGCTGAGGCAGGGCGGCGACGCCCCAGTCGAACTTGTTGGCCTCGCCGCTGCTCTGCTGGTCGGCGAGCGGGCCCATGAACCATGTGCCCATCGGCAGCAGCGCGGCCTTCTCGGTGCCGAACTGCGACTGGTAGGTGGTCTTCGAGGCGGAGACGGTGTTGTACGAGAGGGTCAGGCCCTCGTGCTGCATGTCGAGGAACAGCTTGTACATCGGTTTCAGGTACGAGTAGTCGCCGGAGAAGAACAGGTCGTTCTGGCCTTCGACGCCGGCGCCCTTGGACTGCTGGGCGAGCGCGATGGCCTGCGGGATCGACTGGAACGAGGTGTGGTGGTAGGTCGGGTAGGCGTCCTTGTATCCGGCCACGGGCAGCTTCCTCTTGAGCTGGCGGCACACGGACAGGTAGTCGTCCCATGTCCACGTGCCGTCCGGCGCGTCGACGCCGGCGGCGTCAAGCATCGTCCGGTTGTAGTACAGGACGGTCGCGTCGACGCGGTACGGCATCGCGTAGGTCTTCCCGTCGATGACGTAGTCCTTGGCGACGGCGAGGTTGTCGTCGTCGGCGTACTGCGCCGCGACGTCACTCAGATCGGCGAGCGCGCCCGGCGAAGCGTACGTGTAGTACATCTTCAGGTTCTTCATCGGGAAGACGTCCGGCGCCTTGCCGGCGGACAGGTCGGCGATCAGCTGCTTGTCGTAGTCGTCGGCGCTGTACTCCTTGACGTCGATGTGGACGTCCGGATGCGTCTTCTCGAATGCGTCCGCCAGCGCCTGGAACTCCGGGCGCGTGGACAGGGTCCAGCCGGCCATGCTGATGGTGACGCTCCCATCGGGATTACGCCCATCGGCATCGGCCGAGCCGGACCCGCATGCGGCGAGCGCGAGGCCCGCCGCACATGCCGTCGCGGCGGCGATGAGACGCCGCAGCCGCGACGACGGTTCCTTCCTCAACATGGCAAATCTCTCCTTCCAGTATCTGCCGTGATGCGGAACTGTCGTGATGCGGGGTCAGGACAGCTCAGAACAGCGTCTCGTCGTGGTCGTCGGCGGGGTGGGGCGTATAGGTGATCTCGAACTCGTCGTCGGCCGGGGCGTCGGTGGCGTTGAACGCGCCGGCGTTGGACTTGTGCAGGCTCACGGTGCCGTAGGCCGGGACGGTGACCTTCTGCCAGCGGGCGCCTTCGCCGTTGATCTCGACGGCCACCTCGATGTCCTTGGCGGTCGGGTTGTAGAGGATGGCCGCCAGATCGCCGTTGTCGGCGACGAAGGCGACGGAGCCGAGTCCGCCGTGGCGTCCGTCGCGCGTGTAGTTGGACGAGGCGACGCGGTGGGAGCCGACCTTCACGTCCTGGCCGAAGTTGCGCAGCATGAAGTATTCGAGGTTGCGCTTGACCTTGCCGGTGGACGAGTCGATGGTGATGACGCCGCGGCGGCCGGAGGTGCCGGCGTAGCTCGGGAAGCCCTGCTCGTCGAGCGCCATGTTCCACAGGTTGATCAGGCCCATGCCGTTGCGCACGAGCCAGGTGCCGATCTCGCCGAACATGACGTGGCTGGCCTCGTCGACGGTGTCGTCGAGCATGCAGCGGCGTTCGGTCATCGCGACCTTCCAGTTCGGGAACTGGCGGGCGCCGTTGTGGACCCACTCGGGCAGGCCGGAGTAGGTGTGGAAGGCGACGCCGGCGAAGGCGGACGCCTGGGCCGGGGTCATGTACTCGCTCACCGGGCGCTGGTAGAAGCGCAGGGAGTCGTCGCCGAAGTAGATCTCGACGTCGGGGAACGTGCGGTCGAGGGCCGGGCGCAGGTATTCGGAACCCCACTTGGCGAGCTCTTCGGGGGTCCACACGGTGATCGGCCACGGGCAGCCGTTGCTCGGCTCGTTCTGCATCGTCACGGAGGTGATGTGGATGCCGTACTTGGCGTACGCGGCGATGAACTTGACGAAGTACTGCGCGTACACGTAGTCGATGGTGTCCTGGTAGCGGTAGCCGTTGCCGACGTATTCGCCGAGGCGCAGGCGGCCGGCGCCGGAGAGCACGCCGGAGGTCTTCATCCACGCCGGGGCGGACCACGGGGAGGCCATGATCTTGACGGCCGGGTTGATCGCGACGATCTCCTGCAGGACCGGGATCACGTTCTTGAGGTCGCGGGTGGCGTCCGGAGCGCCGGGCTCGCCCTCGCCGATGGAGAAGTACTGGAGGGATGCGTCGGCGGCGACGCCTTCGGGCAGGTCGTCGTAGGAGTAGTACTTCTGGCTGGAGAAGTCGCACGAGCCGATGGAGATGCGCACGGAGGAGAAGCCGCCCTGCTCGGGGCTGAACATCTCCTCGAGGATGGCGTGGCGCTGCTCGGGGCTCATCGAGTTCATGAACAGGGATGCGGAGGAGTCGGTGATCGCGGCACCGACGCCCTCCCACATCTGGTAGCGGCGGGTCGGGTCGATGATGACCGGAACGGCGTCGCCGTGATCACTTTCGATCACCGGCGTACTGATTTCGGCGCGACGGTCGGCGAGATCGCCCGTCGTGCGGGTCCAGCGCTCGTGCGCAAACGGATTGAGAAACTCGGTCATCCTGACCACTCCTTCGTGCTACTGGCGCAAGCGATTCCGCGGTTCGGCCATCCGGGCCGCCATCGCCAACCATCGCCAACGCGTCATCCTGCATGTTCGTACGTGTTCAGTATACACGCGACACGCACTTCAAAACTTTTTCAGTCTTTTTTTATCAGTTTCGATCATAGCATGATTATTTGTGATATAGTCATGCACGTAACGTTCGACGGAGCAAGGAAGTTCGAGACGCACCGAAGCCGTCGGACAGCGCGGGGAGCACCTGCGAGCGCATCACGCCCGGCCCCGCGAGCATAAGGAACAAGAAAGGAACATCATGACGGCTGCAACCGCTGATGCCGCGACCGCGAAGGTCGTGGAGAACCCGCCGTTCAAGAAGACCGAGCCTATGGCCTACGCCATGGGCGACATCGGCAACGGCTTCTACTTCCAGCTGGTCACCAACTACGCGATGATCTACATGACCGACGCCCTGGGCATCAACCCGCTCATCGCCGGCTGGATCATCTTCGCGGGCAAGCTCATCTCCGCCTTCACCGATTTCGGCACCGGCGTATGGGCCGACAACGCCCCGCTGCGCAAGGACGGCCGCTACCACTGGTTCGTGCGCACCCTGCGCTACCCGCTGATGGCCGTCATCATCCTGACCTTCCTGCCGTTCGTCTCCAGCTGGGCGCTGCCGGCGCGAATCACGTACATCACCGTGATCTACATCCTCGGCGTCGCCTTCTACTCCTCCACCTCCGCCCCGTACGGCTCCTTCGCCTCCGTCTCCACGCCTGACGTCAAGCACCGCGACGAGATGGCCGCGGGCCGTGGCTTCGGTTCGACCGCCGGCGGCATCATCGTGACCTTCATCCTGCCGCTCGTGATGTACACCACCGTCAACGGCAAGAAGATCCTCAACGGCCCGGTCCTGATCTGGGTCGCCATCATCTTCGCCGCCCTGCTGTGGATCTGCTACGAGATCACCCTGCGCGGCACCGTCGAGCGCATCCGCGTCGAGAAGGGCAAGAACGAGCACGTCCCGCTGTTCAAGTCCCTCATGTACATGTTCTCCAACCGCGCCATGGTGGCCCTGATGCTCGCCGCCCTGCTGCTCATCTTCGCCCAGATGTTCGCCGGCGCCGTGAACGCCTACCTGTACAAGGACTACTTCAACAACACCACCGCCCTGGCCATTCTCGCCTTCCAGAACATCCCGGTCCTGATCGTCGCCCCGTTCGTGCCGGCCATCTGCGACAAGTACGGCAAGAAGCTTGTCTGCGGCATCCTGCTGGTCTTCACCACCGTGGTCTACGTCGTGATGTTCCTCCTGCACATCACCAACCCGTACGTGTTCGTCGGCTTCTCGATCGTCGCGATCTTCGGCAACGGCGTCTTCGGCCTGATGGTCTGGAGCTTCATCACCGACATCATCGACGACATCCAGGTCAAGACCCACACCCGTGAGGACGGCACCGTGTACACCGGCTACATGTTCGCCCGCAAGATCGGCCAGGCCCTCTCCGGCCTGCTGCCGGGCGTCGTGCTCGCCGCCACCGGCTACGTGACCGCCACCTCCGGCCAGGCCATCACCCAGTCCGCCGACACGCTGAACAACATCTACGCGGTCGCCACGCTGGCCCCGGCCATCGGCAACGGCCTGATCGCCCTCATCCTGCTCTTCATGTACCCGCTGTCCGGCGAGATCTCCAAGAAGAACGCCGCCGAGCTCGCCGCCCGCCGCGAACGCGGCGAGATGTGATCCGCTGACCCCCGGTCGCTGACCGATCCGCGGATTCCGCCCCGATAGCAGAGCTCCCGGCCACAGACTGCAAGCTGTGGCCGGGAGCTCTTGTCATCTGTACGATGCATATGTGCTATGATCGTTAACGATCAATAACGCTCACTTTCATCCGCGTTATTCCTTTCACACCCACACACCACCACACATCGCCAAAGGAAGCCACCATGTCCGAGTTCGCCGCGCTGATGCCCGCCGCCTTCACCACCGATCCGAAGCATCTCGTCACCATCATCGTCGTGGCCGTCGTCGTCACCATCGCCAGCTTCGTCGTCAACCAGTTCACCAAGCGCCGCTGACGAGGTCAGCGTAGGCCCCGCTGTCCCAGAAACCACTTCCACGCCGGAATCTGATGGATGACACGGCCGTCCCGTTTCCAATCGACCTCCTTGCCGTCCGCGACGATGATGGTGCCCGTCTCGACATCCCGTTCCGACATCAGCTCCCATAACGCACGGGTCTCACGTTCGGCCATGGCCGGATCATCCATGTTCATGGTGACCTGATACAGGTCGTATCCATCATGCTCAAGCATGTCGCCCACCACGAAATCCACTTCGTATCCATGGGTTTCGGTACGGCACGACGATATGCCGTCCCTGCGGAATCCGAGACTGCGCCGCCTGAGTTCAAGGTACACGGCGTTCTCCAGCCGCTGCCCGTCATCACGCATGCCGGCCGCGCTCGCCGCCGCGACCAAGCCGGGATCTATCGCGTATATCTTCGGCATTGAGGTGGTCCTCTCGCTCAACGACACGGAGAACTCCCTCACACGGAAAAACAGGTAGGCGTCCTCGAAGTATTCCAGAAGATCACCCAGCATCGCCCGACTGGTCATCAGCCCCGCCGATCTCAGCTCATTCTCGATCTTGCGGACGGACAACTGCCTGCCGACGACCCCCATCACACGGCGGGCCATCATGGACGCCACGCGTGGCCGACCGATGTCATGGCGCTCGACCACATCGCGCGACACCACCCGCTGCACATATGACTGCAACAGGGCGATCCGCTGCGGCGCGGGAAGATCCAGCGCCGCCGGAAACCCGCCATGTTCCAGATACGTCCGGAATTCATTCGACAACACCACACGCTCCGTGGTGGAATATCCTTCCCGCGGGTCACGGGACAACACGTCCCCGTCCACACCGCCCCCAGCGAGGAGAACCTCGCGGAACGAATACGGCAGCAGTTCGAAATCCAAGGCACGCCCACGAAACTCCGTCGAGATCTCCTTGGACAGCATCTTCGAGGATGAACCGGTGACGTATATCGTGGCCTTGACGGTGTCGACCACACGCCGCAGCCACTTGCCCCAGTCGGACATCTCCTGCAGCTCATCGAAGAACAGATACATGCCGTCCTTCATCGCCTCCGGGTGCATCGAATAGAACGTCTCCAACACTTCGTCACCGGTTTCCGGAGTGACGTTCCCCAGACGGTCGTCCTCGAAATTGACGTAGCATATGCGATTCCACCCGATGCCCATATCGCGCAGCGTCTCGATCTCCTGGAACAGGCGGTAGCTTTTGCCGCTCCGACGCATGCCCACGATCACCTTGACCAGATTGCCCACCTTCGGCGGCAATGGTCTGCCCAGATCCAGATCGCGCGGTGTGATGGGTTGAAAATCCTCGATGCGGAAGTTCCTCAGCTTCTCTTCGATGACGGGATTCCCTGCCATTGCACACGCCCCCTTGCCAGACTGATGCTTAACTGGTAACTTCATCATACCAATAACATGAAAATCGGTAAAAGAAAATTACCAGTTTGATGTTTCATCCGTTCCGCTGTCTCGTAGAGACGCGTTCATGACAGCAAACAGCGCAGAGAGCAGCATGACATGGGGGCGCGAGTCGGAGAAGATCCGGCACGCGCCCCCATATGTGCAATTCGGATTTGCCGACGGCCGACGCCTGAGGGTTATCTGAGGTCACCTAAGGCCGCGGCCGGCGCACCAGACTCGTTCGACGGCCCACGAGGCGGGGTCGAGGAGGTTGAAGTCGGCGGCGTAGCCGGGGGCGATGAGGCCCAGGGGCGCGCCGGTGACCGGGTTCGGCCGGTCGAAGCCGAACGCGCGGGCCGGGGTCAGGGTCGCGGCCTCGACCGCGTCGGCCGGATCGAAGCCGAGCGTCAACACCGCGCGCTGGACCGCGACCTCGAGCGTCAGCGTGGAGCCGGCGATCGCCCCGTTGGAGACGAGCCGCGCGTGCCCGTCGACGACGTTCACATCGAGCTCGCCGAGCTTGTACGCACCGTCCGGGCAACCGGTCGCAGCCATCGAGTCGGTGACGAACGCGATGCGATGCGGCGCCAGACCGAAGCCCAGCCTCACCATCGGGTCCTGCACGTGGAAGCCGTCGTTGATGAGCTCGATCGTGACGCGCGGATCCTCCACGGCCGCGGGGATCGGGCCCGGCTCGCGGTGGTGCAACCCGTTCATCGCATTGAACATGTGCGTCATGATGCCGGCGCCCGCGTCGAACCCGGCCTTCGCGGTCGCGTAATCGGCGTCGCAGTGGCCGACGGCCGGTACGACGCCCGCGGCTCGGAACCGGCGGATCGCGTCGAGTCCATGCTCGTATTCCGGCGCGATCGTGATCTGGCGGATGCAGCCGAGACGGCCGGAGCCCGCGTGACGGCCGACGGCGGCACCACCAACACCGGGAACGCCGGCACCCACGCCGGAGACGCCGGACGCCTCGAGCATCTCGTCGACCAGATCCGGCGTCGGGTCCTTGAGGCAGTTCGGGTCGTGCGCGCCCTTGCGCTTCAGCGCAAGGAACGGCCCCTCCAAATGGCACCCGAGGATGTCCGGACGGCCGGACGCCATCTTCTCGCGCACGGTGCGGATGTTGCGGCAGATCACGTCCATCGGATTCGTGATCAGCGAGAGCACCTGACGCGTCGTACCGTGCACCGCGTGGCCCGCACGCGCCACGTCGATCCCCTCCGGACCATCATCGAACGACTTCTCCCACGCGCCGTGCGAGTGGATGTCGACGTATCCGGGCGTGAGGATCCGCCCGCCCGCGTCGATCACCGACTCCCGCGACGCCGGATCGATGCCGACCGTGCGGCATGCGTGCTCGAACGCCTCCTCGCCCGAGCCGTTCGCCCCGGTCTGACCGGACGCGACGATCACGCCTCGCGCGTCGGAGACTACCCAGTAGTTGCCGCGCACGCCGCCCGCGTCGACCTTGCGGCTCCCCCGGATCGCGACCGGGCGCGCCTCACCTTCCAACGCGGCGGTCACACGCGCGACGGTCGCGTTCCTGTCTTCGGCTGATTCAGCTGCCATTCCCATTACTCCTTGTCAAACGTCCCGCAGATGACGAAGGCTCCCGCCGGCGGAACCGTCGACGGGAGCGGATACGCGCCGATCCCTCGGTCAGGTCAGATGCCCTGCCAGGCCGGCTTGTGCGCGAAGGCGTACCGGTAGTAGTCCTTGTGACGCAGACGCGAGGCGGCCTCCTCGTCGACGATGATCGTCGCATGCGGATGCAGCTGCAACGCGGACGCCGGGCAGAACGCGGACACGCCACCCTCCACCGTCTCCTCGATCGCCTCCGCCTTGCCCGAACCAAACGCCAGCAACACCAGATGACGCGCCTTGAGCACCGTGCCGATGCCCTGCGTGATGCAGTGGGTCGGCACCTTATTGATGTCATCGTCGAAGAAACGCGCGTTGTCGATGCGCGTCTGCTCGGCGAGGGTCTTCACGCGCGTGCCCGACGCCAGCGACGAGCCCGGCTCGTTGAAGCCGATGTGCCCGTCGGTGCCGATGCCGAGGATCTGCACGTCGATGCCTCCCGCAGCCTCGATCGCGCGGTCGTAGGCCGGGCCCGCGAGCGCGATCTTCTCACCGTCCTCGAGCGGGGCCCCGTTGAGCAGATCGCCGGGCACATGCACCTTGGCCGGGTCGAGGCCCAAGGGCTCCACGACCGTGCGGTGGATGGTCGAGTGGTAGGACTGCGGGTGATCGAGCGGCAGGCCCAGATACTCGTCGAGCGCGAATCCGCGCACTCGGCTCACGTCGATCGACTCGTCGTGCACGATCTTGGCGAGCGCCTGATAGGCGGCCAGCGGGCTCGATCCCGTGGCGAGTCCCAGCACCGCGTCCGGCTTGGCCTTGATGAGGTCCGCGACGGCGCGGCCGTAGATTTCGCCGGCCTCCGCCTCGCTCTTGACGATGATCACTTCAGCCATGATGTTGCTCCTTAGTGTTCGGTTGTCGTCGTTGCCATTCGACGTTGAATGGAGTGGACACCGCCCATTCTAGGCGGCATCGGGCTATTTATGCAAACTATCTTAACTTTATGAATGTCGGGTTCCATTCACCATCACGGCGGCGCCGTACGCGCCCAGCGGCACGTCGGTCGGGGCCAGCCGCAACCGGTCGCCGATACGCAGTCCGGCGAGGAACGGGCACGTCGCCTCGCGTCGCCTCATCTCGTCGCGCACGACCTCGACCAGCGGCATGCCGGTCTTCGCCATGCCGCCGCCGAGGATGATCACATCCGGGTCGACGGTCTGCACGACGATCTGCAGTCCGTCGCCGATCGCGTGCGTGACCATCGCGAGCACGCGCTCCGCCTCCGGTTCGCCCGCCCGCGCGCGTGTGATGAGGTCCGGCATCGGGGCCATACCGGAATCGGCTGGTACGGGCCACAGGCGAGCCACGGCCGATCCCGAGCACACCGTCTCCAGACATCCGACCTGGCCGCAGGGGCAGGGGAAGCGGTTCGGGTCGATCGGGATGTGCCCGATCTCGCCGCACGCGCCGCCGGCGCCGTGCTGCAGCACGCCGTCGATGAGGATGCCCGCGGCGAATCCGGTGCCGAAGTTGAGGACCACGGTCGAACCTGCTTGGGCGTCTTCTCCCCCGCCGTCCCGCGCATCGTCCAGCGCATTGGCCGCGCCGACGGCGGCCGCGTTCACGTCGTTCTCGACCGTCACCGGCACGCCGCCAAGGCGTTCCGAGACGCGGGGGCCGAGCGCGAGCTCGTCGACGTCGAGATTGACGATGTTCGACACATGGCCGGTCGCGGAGTCTACCCGGCCCGGCGTGCCGATGCCGACCGAGGCGACGACGCCGTTCATGCCGGGACCCGTCGAATCGGCCCCGCAGCCCGCCGCACCGCCGGTCGCGCCGGCGACCACGTCACGGACCAGTCCCGCCACATCCTCGACGACGTTGTCGCCGCCGCGGCGCGCGGGGATCCGGCGATCCGCGACGATGGCGCCGTGCACGTCGACCGCCACGGCCTCGATCTTCGTGCCGCCGATGTCGACGCCGACGCGGTAGCCGCCGGCCACACCCACGGCACCGCCGCCGGCCACACCACCGGCGCTCGGCCTATCGTTGTCCGCTGCCGTCGCATGCGTTGTATGCGTCATCGCACACCTCCCGATTCTTCCGACCGCTCCGGTTCCGCGATCGAATCACACCCATCAACCGTGACGAACCCCAGACCCTCGAGGAACCGCAGCGTCTGTCGCTTGTCCTTGAATACGGCGGTGTTGCCGAGGATGCGATGGCACACGCTACCGAGCTCGTCGCGCACGGCCGCGTGAACGGCCTCGGGGTCACGACGCCTGTCACCGCAGCCAGCATCGTCATCACCATCACCATCGAACCTCGCCACAAGCTCATCCCACTGCGGCCTGAACTCGCGCTCCGACTCGGGCAACGGCCCGCCGGCGACGAGCGCCTCCTCGATGCGCCCGAGCTGGTCGACGAGCCGTCCGGGCAGGATGAACAGGCCCTGCGCCTCGATCAGGCCGATCGGTTCCTGCTTGATCGCCCAGAACTCGGGGTGCGCGTGGAACACGCCTTCGGGGTATTCCTCGCTGACCGCATTGTTGCGGAAGATCAGGCTCATCTCGTACCCGCGATCCGTGACGACCACGGTCGGCGAGATCGCGGACTGGAGGTTGCCGTCAGCGTTGCGGCTCGCGATCCCGGCGGACTCGTCGTCGTGGTCGACCCACGCCTCGCGGATGCGTTCGGACACCGCGATCACGTCCTCACGCGAGCGCGAGACGACGCGTACCGCGGTGCCCGGCCAGTCGAGGATCTCGACGACGACGCCCGGGAAATCCGGTGCCACGAGCGAGGTGCCCCACGCGCCGGCCTTGTGCATCGGCAGCAGCTCGCCGCCGCCCTGGTAATGATCGTGGGCGAGCACCGATCCGCCGATGCGCGGCAATGCGGCGTTGCAGCCGAGGAAGTAGCCCGGGAATCGATCGACGAAATCAATGAGATGCCCGAACGTGTCGCGGTCCACATGCATCGGCGTGTGATGCCTGTTCACGCAGATGCCGTGCTGGTGGAAGTAGCCGTACGGGGAGAACTGCCAGAACCACTCCTCGCCGCCGAGCGTGACCGGTATCGTGCGCAACGTGCGCTTGTCGCGTCCGGCGAAGCCCTCGTTCTCATGGCAGATCGTGCACTTCGGATATCCGCCGGACACCGCGTTGCCGGCGGCCGCCGTCTTCATGTTCTTGAACTCGGGCTTGGCGAGGTTGATCGTGATGACCAGCCCGTGCGAGTCGAAGCGCGGGTTCCTGTCGAGCACGGCCTTCTTCACGTAATGGTTCGCCACGCAGTAGCGGTAGAACCAGTCCATCGCAGCCATGCCGCCGGACTCTCCGTCGGTTTCCCCGCCAAGCCCCTCACCGAGTTCGATGACGGTGAACCGGTCCTCCACATAGGAGGGCCGCTGGGAGAGCAGTCCCATCACCTCATCGTCGTCATCGAGACCGTCCTCGCCAAGGGCGAGCAGACGGTTGCGGGTCCAGTCGGCGTCACGCGGGTCGAGATCCAGATGCTCGATCGCGTAGTCGATCAGACCGTCGATGCGGGCGAAGACGGCATCCTTCTCGGCGCTCTCGGTCGCCGCCGTCTCCGCTGCCGTCCCTGCTGTCGTCATTGGCGATCCCCCTCCGCATGCTCGGCGCCGTCCAGTACATCGTCGACGATGGCGCGGATTTCGCCGGCTTTGGCCTCCATCTCCTCGACGAGCCTGATCTGCGTACGGGCGCGCACCAGATTGTGCTCCGGATACTTCGTCGCGAAGTACGTGTCGCCCGCGAGATAGTCCGCGAGGAAGCGCATGCCGCACTCCAACGTCATCAGGTTGCCGGCGAACGCGAACAGCTCACCCTCGCGCGGCGTGACGCTGCCGCGCACCTCGCCGATGAACCCCTCGGCGTACGCGCGGAAATACTCGGTGCTGAAATGCACCTTGTCGAGGTCCCGCTCGTCCTCGAGCGCAGTGGAGGCGCCGAAGCGGATCGAATCGCCGAAGTCGTAGAGCATCGAACCCGGCATGATCGTGTCAAGGTCGATGATCGCGCGCGCCTCGCCCGACTCGGCATCCATCAGGAT
Source organism: Bifidobacterium rousetti (assembly GCF_008698235.1). Classification (GTDB taxonomy): domain Bacteria; phylum Actinomycetota; class Actinomycetes; order Actinomycetales; family Bifidobacteriaceae; genus Bifidobacterium; species Bifidobacterium rousetti. The sequence continues at coordinate 102,710 of NZ_PEBH01000004.1, read as the reverse complement.
GTTGTTGAGCTTGGTGTCGTTGTGGGTCACGCGCAGCGGGATCGACCCGTCGGCCAGCCCCTCCACGACCGTACCGTACTGGCTTTCGCGCGCGAGGAAGAAGTCGATCTCCTCCCGGCAGGTCGCGGCACGGCCCTGCGAGTCGGCCTCGACCGCCGCCCGGAAGTCGGCGAACCGGTGCGGGGTGTCGTGGAAGTGCGCGATCGGCTCGGTCAGCTGCGAGGCGTCGAACCCGGCGAGCGTCGACTGGAACTCGCCGAACGCCCTGCCGGACTCGCGGAACACGTCCGCGTTCGGCACGAGGTTGTACGAGATCGTGCCTTCGATGAAGTCGTACGCCCGCCACTCACCGCTCGGCAATGAGGCGTAGGATGCGCCGTCCTTCGTGCGGATGATGTCGAGCGTTTCCTCGCCATGCTCGCGCAGGAACGCGGTGACCAGCTCGATGTTGCGCATGAGGTTCGGCGTGTCCGGGAAGACGTTCGTGTTCATCCGCTGCAGGATGTAGCGGTGTGTGGCCGTGGTGACCAGATACGTCACGTTGATGTGCCCGTCGCCGTATGGTTCGACCCGTTCGATCGCGCCGTCGAAGTCGAAGCGCGAGGCGACCGCCTCCAGTTCGCTTGCGTCGAGTGTGTTGAGTGTCATGGTGATCCTTCCCTCGTCATTGAGTGGAGGCGCGTGCGGCCCGACTCCGCTGCCTCGCCGCATCGTCCTTGTACTGCCGTCACCATCGTATCCCAGCTCCACGATCACTGCAAACTACCTTTACATTATCGTGGCGCAAGTGATACGAACGGTTGTCAGGGATTCTAGACACTCCAGTCAAGTGTTCTCGTTAACAATCTTCCCCTTGCGCATCCGGTACAGCACGGCTACAGCACGGCTACAGCACGGCGTTGGCGACGGCCATCGCGGCGACTCCGGCGAGGCCCATCGAGGTCAGGCAGAAGCCGGACAGGCGCGCGTTGCCGAGGACCTTGTCGGTGAAGATCGCGGAGAAGATGCCGGCCGGGGCGAAGCAGATGAACACGACGGCCTTGCGGGTCATCGCGTCGAACGGCAGCAGATGCCACGCGGCGAACGCGAACAGCAGCCCGAACCCGAACCGGCAGACGAGGATCATCAGCGCGTCGGCCACGTCGCGGCGGGAGCCGGGCAGGTCCATCATCATGCCGATCATCAGCATCGAGCACAGGGTGTTGCCGCCGGAGATCGGGGCGAGGAAATCGGCCACCGGCATCGGCGGCTTCACGCCGGCGATCATGAGGACCGTCATCACCATGTAGACGTCGAACGGCACGGACGTGACGAAATTGCGCACGATGGTGCGCGCGAAGGCGCGGCGAGCGAGGCGACGGGCGTCGGGATCGCCGGAGCGCGGGGTCGCACGCGGCACGACGGTCGCGCGCGGATCGGAACCGACCTGCGCGGCGAGCGGACGGGACGAGTCGATGTTGAGCAGGGCGGCGGTGGTCACGTAGTTGCCGGCGGACATCATGATGGAGTTGCCGACGTCGAACATGATGGCCGGCAGCGCGGCGGCCGGGCCGATGAACGTGGTGAGGATCGGCAGCGTGAAGTTGCCGACGTTGAACCCGGCGCCGTTGAGCATCAGGAACGCACGGCGCGCGACCGGCATGCGCCGGGAGACGACGAACATCGTCACGAGCGGGATCGTCGCGCAGATCAGGCCGAACGCGGAGATCCACAACAGCCCCAGATCGTGGCGCCCGGTGGCGAATGAGGAGACGATGGCGGCCGGCAGGGTGATGTTGAGCACCACCTTCTGCAGCACCTTGTAGTTGTCGGGCCCGAACAGTCCGATGCGTTTGAGCGCGTATCCGATGAGGATGACGGTCAGGATCTTGGCGACGGCGAGCATGACGGCCCCTTGATTTCAGCGTTGGTTTCAGCGTTGGTTTGCGGACTCGAATGACGGACTCGTTTGCGGACTCGTATGACGAGAAAAGGGGCGATTCCCTGCGGAACCGCCCCTTTTCTCGCAAACATGGAAGAAGTCAGGAGTGGAGATGGATCAGGCGATCACTCGTCGTGGCCCCAGACACGGACCTTGCCCGGAGCGACGTCACCGAGCAGGTGGGTCGGCGCCGGGTTGAGCTCGAACTCGCCGTCGGCCGGGACCTCGGACTTGTTAAGCTCGCCGTTGCCCTTGTGGACGGTGACCGTACCCCAAGCGGGGACGGTGACCTTCTGCCACTTGTTGCCCTCGCCGGAGATGGTGAAGGCGGCCTCGAGCGGCTCGCCGGTCGGGTTGTAGATGTGGGCCGCGACGTCGCCGTTCGGGGCGAGGAAGGCCACGGAGCCCAGACCGCCGGACCAGCCGTCAGGGGTGTAGTTGGAGGAGCGGACGACCACGGAGCCGGGCTCGACATCCTGGCCGAAGGCGCGCAGCATGAAGTACTCGAGGTTGCGGATGACCTCACCGGTCTCGTGCTGGATGGTCACGACACCACGGCGGCCGGTCGCGCCGACCTGGTTCGGAAGGCCACGCTCGTCGAGCGCGAGGTTCCACAGGGCGATGAAGGACTCGCCGGTGCGCACCAGCCAGTTGCCGATGATGCCGGACATGATGTGGGCGGCGTCCTCCGGGGTCTCCTCGATCATGCAGCGACGCTCGGTCATGCCGAACAGCCAGTGGCTGTAGGAGCGGTTGGCGTTGAAGACGTTGGAGTACGGGCCCTCGTAGGTGTGGAAGGTCAGGCCGTCGACGGAGGCGGCCTCCTCCGGGGTGACGATGTCACGCACCGGCCACTGCAGGTTGTGCATGGAGTCGTCGTTGATGAAGATGCGCATCTCCGGGTAGAACTCGTTGAACGCCGGGCGCAGGAAGTTGTGGGCGAACTCGGCCTGCTGCTTGAGGGTCCACATCATGGCCGGCCACTTCGGGGCGTTGGACGGCTCGTTCTGGACGCTGACGCCCCAGATCGGGATGCCGAGCTTCTCCATCTCCTGCACGTACTTGACGAAGTAGCGGGCGTAGGTGCCCTCGAAGGAGTCGTGCATCGGGTCGAAGCCATTGCCGGTCCACTCGTTGAAGCGCAGGTGACCGCCCTGGCACAGGTGACCGGTGTTCTTCATCCACGCCGGGGCGGACCACGGGGAGGCGATGATCTTGATGGACGGGTTGATCTTCAGGATCTCGAGCAGCACCGGGATGATGTACTTGAAGTCCTTGGTGGCGTCCGGGGCGCCCGGCTCGCCGGTGCCGAGGGAGAACTTGGAGAGCACGTTGTCGTGCTCGCCGAAGGGCAGGTCATCGTAGGTGTAGTACGGCTGCGCGGCCGGCTCGCAGGAGCCCAGCGGGATGCGCAGGACGGAGAAGCCGCCCTTGTCCGGGTTGAAGCAGTCGTCCAGGAAGGCGTGACGCTGCTCGGCGTTCATCGAGCCCCAGATCAGGGAGGCGGCCGCGTCGGTCAGGGCGGCGCCGGCGCCGAGCCACGGCTGCTTGCGGTCGGCCAGATCGACGACGATCTTGGCGGCATCACCCGGGTCGGTGACGACCTCGGGGGCGGCGAGGGTCTCGCGACGCTGCTTGAGATCGCCGGAGGTGACGGTCCAGAATTCGTTGCTGTACTTGCTCATGTTGGTCCTTAGCTGTGTGTGCCTGTACACCATGCGGTCCCGATCACGTCTCCGTGACCGTTTCCCGTTGACGGTTCACACTATAGCATTTTTAATCTGTTTCGATCAAATCTAATCATGCTCATTCAGCGTGTCGCGGCGATCGTCGTCGATGATGCGGGTTTTCCATGGGTTTCGCATACAATGAAACGCACTAATGATCACGAATGTGCATCGAGATGAATCGCCCGATCATCGAAGGACCGTAGCGTCAGCGCACATTCCGACCACACCATAGGAAGCGAAGAAGTTAGAGAGCAGATCATGGCAGACATCACCAACCACCGCAACGCAACCGGCGACGAAGCCGACCCCACGACGACCGCCGGCATCGGCGCGGCCGGCACGAACGCGGCGAAGCGTGATTACCTGCCCGCCGAACGCCAGAACATGATCCTCAACCTGCTCACGCGCCAAAGCGTGGCCACCGTCGCCGAACTCGCCAAGCTGCTCAACACCACCGAGATCACCGTGCGGCGCGACCTGACCGTGCTGAGCAAGGCCGGGCTGCTGAAGCGCATCCGCGGCGGCGCGATGTCCGTCAGCAGCTCCGCCAGCGCGGACGGCAACCCGACGATCGAGGAGATCGCGACCACCGCCCTGTCCGAGCGCACCCCCGCCGGCGGCATCGCCATCAAGCCGGCGCCGCGCAACCTCGAACTCGGCCACGATCAGCCGGCCATCGGCGTGATGCTGCCCGAGCCGAGCTTCTTCTGGCCGGGGGTCATCGAGCACATGCGCACGATCGCCTCGCGTCTGGGCCTGCGCATCATCACGCGCGAGACCGCGTACGACATCGACGCGCACGAGGACGAGATCCTCACCGACATGGTCTCGGACCCGACCATCTGCGGCCTGATCGTGGCCCCCAGCGTGCACTCATACGGCAAGCGCACATGGGACTGGATCGCCGCGTCCGAGACGCCTACCGTCGTGATCGAGCGCGACCTGCCGTTATTGTGCGAGCATTTCGTCGACTCCGTAAGAACCAACCACCCGTACGGCGTGCGCAAGGCCGCCGTCCACTTCATCGAGCACGGTCATCGGTTCGTGGGAGCGGCCTTCACCGATTCGCCGACCTCGCCGATGATCCAGGAGGGTTGGCGCGACATCATCGAGTCGACCGACGAGATCCAGTGCCCGTTCGTCTTCGACGGCATCCAGCCGTACGACACGAAGGGCGTCAACGGCATCGTCGACAAGATCCTGCTGTCGGGCGTCACGGCACTACTCGTCCACTCCGACTATCTGGCGATCGCCATCGCGCAGACACTGGAGCGGCGAGGCAAGCGCGTGCCCGACGACCTGTCGATGATCTCGGTCGATGGCTTCGCGACGCCCAGCTCGCGCCCGTTGACCGTCCTGCGCTCCTCTGACAAGGATCTCGCCGAAGCCGCGATCCGCACGCTGCTCGCGCGTATCCAGGACCCGGACCGCGCCACCCGTCACGTCCTCGTCGACCCGAACCTCATCGACCGAGGCTCCGTCATCGACGCGGAGTAGACCACCCTGTGGGTACCCATAACAGGGTACCCACAGGGAACCGGGAAACCCCAGAAGGACATCCACGGGTACTCACACCGGAGTACCCAAAGGGGAACATCACGGGTACTTACAACGGGACACCCAAAAGGGGACATCACGGGCACTCACACCGGAACACCCCAAAGGAGTACCCACACGTCCACAAGTATCCACAGTAGGCGTCAGCGTACGTTCCCCCGGGTATTCCCCACAGGCTTCCGGAAGAACGTACATTAAGACCCGGTTAGGGTACGGTTACCCGGAAAATCACAGGAAATACCCGTACAAACGTACGCTCAAGTCACCACCGTACGTCTCCCCGTACGCTCCTCGGGGGAGCTCCCCAGCGACTCCCGGAAAACGTACGGCCAACCATCACCACCGTACGTCCCCCCGGGTATTCCCCACAGACTTCCGGAGGAACGTACACTAAGACTCAGTTAGGGTACGGTTACCCGGAAAATCACGGAAAATACCCGGAGGAACGTACGCTCAGGCCAGTAGCCGGCGTGTGGTTCACGGGGCGTACGGCCACACAGGGCACACGGCCACGCGGGGGCACGGCCACAACGTACGACCACAACATACGGCCCCCGGGTAATGGGCCTACAGTTCTACCTCTTCCTTGGTGGGGTCGTCTTTGATGTGGGCGAACTTGGCGGCCAAGGCCTCCTTGTTGCGCCTCTCGTCCTCCTCCTTGGCCTTCTTCTTGGCGGCGGCCGGGTCCCACAGGACGTCCTCGCGGTGCTTGGCCCATTCGACGGCGGCCAATGGGGAAACGAGGCCAGCAAGCGCGTCGACGGAAGTCCCGACACCAACCGGAGCCTCATCTCCATCGCCGACGAGGACCTTGGCACGGGCTTCCAGCAGCTCACGGATCTGATCGTCGTTCAGGGCGATGCGCGGCACGGCGAGCTGCTCGTTGAGCTCGTTGATCACCAGCATCAGTGGCAGAAATGCCTTGACAGCATCATCAGCACCGGCCCCAACATCAACACCGTCCTCGGCGACAGACTCCCCGTCCGCAACACCGTCCGCAACCGCGCCGATCAGCGCGTCAAATACCGTGAGCCCGGCCGCGAAGCGATGGGCCACCGCGTCGACCAATGCCGAGGACGGCTGGAAGGCGTCGTCCGTCGGTGCGGCACCGGCGGAGCCGACCGTACCAGCAGCATCAGAGACCCCGACCGTACCGACGGCACCAGCGGATTCCGTCATCCCGGCATCACCCGAACCAGCGGACTCCCCCGAACCAGCGGACTCCCCCGCCTCGGAACCCGAGGCATCCCCCGAACCGTCCAAACCGACCGAACCGACCGCATACACCCCGGAATCGAACTCCCCCGCGTCCATCGCGCCCTCGACCGACTCCAGCACCTCGTGCACGCGCACGGACACCGCGTCCGGCCACACGACCCCGAGCGCCTCGACCGCGTCGTCAACCAGAGAGGCGTCGCCCGACTCGGAGAAGTCGGCCATCGCGTCGTAGGCGTCATTGGCGGCCAACAGCGCGTCGACGATCGACTGCGGACGGCCGGGAATCGCGTCGGCACCCTCGTAGACGAACTCGGCGTCCGGCACGGTCACGTTCTCGCCGGTGAGGATCCTGGCGAACGCGCGAGTAATGCGCACCTGCAGGTTCTCCGCGTACTTCGCGTCGTTGTCCATGTGCATGGCCTCGGTCAGCGGCCACAGGGCCACCAGCCTCGCGCCGGCCGTCGCGGCCTCGCGCACGGCGGGCAGCGCGGCGAGTCGCGCCACGTCTTCGGTGTTCAGTTCGTAAGTCATAAGGGCTCCTTTGCATGACCGTTCACCGGGGCCATCCTCAGCCCCGTGACGCCCGCCGCCGTTCCCGGCGCATCCGACAACCGACATCCGGCACGGCATCGGACCGCCGTATCGGCCGGCCCGCCGACGCACCGGGACCACCGGGATTACCGGACGTACCGGAATCACCGGTGAAGGCGGGGCGCATATCCGTATCCGATTCTAATGCGCCCTCACTCGATGCCGGCGGCGGGGTCGACATACGTGATGGACATCACACGGCCGGTATCGCTGTCGAACGTGATCGACGTGATCGAGGCGAGCGCGGTGTGGCGCAGGAACATCCAATGCTCGGCGTGACCGGTTTCGAGCAGGTGGCGGAACGACCAGATCGGCGACTCGTGGCTGACGACGATGATCTGCTCGCCCGCATGCTGCTTCACCTTCTCGCGGGCGAACGCGCCGACTCGCGCGGCGATATGCGCGTACGACTCGCCCCAGCTGGGCCGCCACAGGTTGCGCACCAGCTTCCAGTTGCCGTTCCTCCATAGCGCGCCCTCGCCGTGGCCGATGCGCTTGCCCCGGAACTCGTTGCCGGCCTCGATCACCCGCTCGTCGGTCACGAGCTCCAGCGGCTTCTGCCCACGCGACTCACGCACCGGGTTCAACGCGTCGAGGATCGTCCCGGCGGTCTCGCGCGTACGATCGAGCGGAGACGAGTAGACCGCCGAGACCGTGTTCATCTGCGGGCTTTCGGCGATGTACCGGCCCGTCGCCTCGGCCATGCGCCGGCCCACGTCGGACAGGTGGAAGTCGGGCAGACGCTCGTAGAGCAGGTGATCGGGGTTGTAGACCTTGCCGTGACGGACGAAATGGATGGTGGTGGCGCTCACCGCCGGCCTCCTTGATCTGGTTGATCCGGGTTGCGAATACTGTCTCCAATCTACCGTCCGTCGGGGGATTCCACCGCGTGTCGTGACCGCTTACAGCGTAGAGTCGGCCGCGACGCAAACGTGCGCACGGTCGAACGAACAGCCGGAAAACGCACCCCTTTGCGCGACCAGAAGGACAGCACATCAGTATCGATGAGGGCTCCGCCGTCCAACGCCACGGACGATCGGGGGACATCCAATCGGGAGCGGAAAGGAGCAGGTGCAGTATGTCCGAAACCATCAATCAGACCAACACTCAGGCGGGTCAGACGAATCAGACGAATCAGACGGGTCAGACGAATCAGACAGGGCAGCCGAACGGCGGCCGGGGACCGCGCAGGACCACGGTCGGATCGGCACTCAAAGAGATCGGCGGCAAGGTGTTCGGCGGGTACGCGGAGCTGCTGCGCATCCCCCACACCGCGCGCTATTCGATCGGCGGCGTCATCGCGTGCATGCCGTTCCCGATGATCGGCATGACGATCACGATCTCCGTGCAGCACTACTACGGCAACTACTCGCTGGCCGGCATGCTCACCGCCGTCCAGGCGATCGCGCTGGCGATCTCGACGCCGTTGCTCGGCAAGCTCACCGACAAGTTCGGCCAGCGTCAGGTCTCGATCCCGACGATCATCGTGTGGATCGTCGCCGCGATCGCGCTGACCACGTCGATCACGAACCGCGCGCCCGAATGGGTGCTGTACTGTCTGACGCCGTTCCTCGCCGCGATCCCGCCGTGGGGCGCGATGAGCCGCGCCCGCTGGACGCGACTGCTCAAGGGCGACCGCGAGCGCACCGACCGCGCGTTGAGCCTGTGCGGTGTGCTCGACGAGTGCATGTGGGTGGTCGGCAATCCGCTCGCCTCGACATTGGCGGTGATCTCCGGCCTGCTCGCGTTCTCGTTCACCGGCGTGTGCGTGATCGTCGGCGCGTTGATGTTCCTCACGGAGCTTTCGACCGAACCGCCGTCGCAATCCGATCTGGCACGCGCGGAGGGCATCACCCGCAAGGAGTACCGCGCCCGCGAGGCCGCGAAGGCCGAGGCGCTGAAGGAGCAGACTGCGGCCGAGGAGACGCGTCGCCGTCTCGCGCGCGAGGGCGTGACCGACCCGGATACGATCTCGCGGGAGGTCGAGCACGCGGTGGCCGACGTGCGCAGCGGCAAGGCCAAGAAGGCGTCGATCTGGGGTCCGGGCCTCGTCGCCGTGTGCGTGACGTGGTTCGGCTTGGGCGCGTTCCAGTCGGCGGCCGGCATCTCGATCATCGCGTTCGCGACCGAATCGAACATGAAGCAGTACACCGGTTTCGTGTTCGCGTGCTTCTCGATCAGCTCGCTGTGCGGCGCGATCGTGTACGGCGCGAAGAACTGGGCGATCCCGCTGTGGAAGCGTTTCTACTTCTGTCTCGCGGTGGTGAACCTCGGCATCGGCTCGTTCATGTTCGCGCGCCACCTGTGGGTGATCATGATCATCTATCTGCTGATCGGCGTGTGCCAGGCGCCCACGTGGATCAACGGCAACCAGCTGATGCTGCACTTGGTGCCGCCGTCGCGCCTCACCGAGGGCATGGCGTGGATGGGCGCGATGAACTCGATCGGCGCGTCCGCGGGCTCGGCGATCGCCGGCCAGTTCATCGACCGCATGGGCTCGCACGGTGGCTTCCTCGTCGTGACCGTGCTCGCCCTGGGGTCGCTCGCGATCGCGTTGATCGGCTTCAGGCAGATCAAGAGCTCCACCGAACAGCCGACCCTGACCGAAGTCGCGGTGTGAACAGCCTCTCCGGCCCCCTCTGACGAGGGGGCTGTCAGCGAAGCTGACTGGGGGGAGAGAGCGGTTACCTGTTCCCGTGCGACGCTACCCCTCAGACCCGTTTCACGGGCCAGCTCGTCCGCAATTAAGGACGTGCCACGCACGACGTTATGCTGGCTCGCCTGTCGGCTCGCACGTCGCCTACAAACAGCTCTGCTGTTTGCTTGACGGCAACGTCCTGACAAGGGGAGCCATGAATAGAGGACTACTGCCAGCCCTTGGGCGTGTGCTCGAGCGACCACACGCCGAGGCGATGCGAGAAGCTGTTCTCCCACTTGGCTTCGAGCTCCTCGGCGGTGAGCTTGTTCTCCGCCGAGCGCAGGCGGTTCATCGCGTGCGTGTGGGTGTCGTCGAGCAGCCACTTGCGGATCGCGAAGTTCCACACCATCACGACGGCGGTGGCGACGAGCTTGCCGACGTTGGTGCGCAGCAGGTACTCCGCGTGCTGGGTGTTGAACGCGTCGTGGTTCATGCCGTACGTGGAGATCCAGATGATCGCGTCGTTCATGAACAGGCCCACCACGGCGCCGGCCACGAAGATGACGATCTCCATCCAGCGTGCCATGTCCTCACGGTGCTTGAACACGAACTTCATGCTCGCGAGGTAGTTGAAGATCAGGGAGATGATGAACGAGATGGTGGCGGCCAGCACGTTGTGCATGTGGAACACGCCGACCAGGATGTTGAGGATGCCCCAGTCGATGACGAAGGCGATGACGCCGACGATACCGAATTTCATAAGCTGCGCGATCAGTTTTCTCACAGTCAGGTATTCAACACTACGTGCCTGACCGTCGGCTGGCCGTTGCCTGCATCCATCCCGCAATCTCCGCATTTGCGACGAACGAGACCGAACTAGATCGAACTAGGACCGAACTAGACTGGGAGACGACCATCCCCGCATCCCAGGGGTTTCATTCCACCAAGGAGGAACCATGCCCGTCATCCACACCCATGTCTCCGTCAAGACCACGCCCGAGCAGCGTGAGGCCCTGAAGACCGCCTACGGCAAGGCCATCACCGCCGTGCCGGGCAAGTCCGAAGGCTGGCTGATGTGCCCGTTCGAGGACGAGATGCCGATCTACTTCGCCGGTTCCGACGACCAGCCGGCCGCCTATGTCGAGGTGAACGTGTTCGGCCGTTCCGTACCGGGCTCCGCATGGGAGAAGCTCACCGAGCAGATCATGACCGCGCTGAACTCCACGCTCGGCATCCCCGAGGACCGCACCTACATCCGCTACACCGCCACCACCGACTGGGGCTGGAACGGCGGCAACTTCTAGTCGTCACGCCCTATCCACGCCCTATCTGCGTTATGAGGGGTATTTTTCCGCTATTGCGGACATCTATCTCGCTTACGAGGGGTATATGACTCATATACAAAGGCCCGGAAACGGCTTAACCGCATTGCGGTTGAACCGTTTCCGGGCCTTTGTACCTAGACCAAGCACCCCTCATAACGCAGATAGAGGTCCGTGCCGGTGAAAAAGCACCCCTCGTAAGCGAGATGCTCCCGGAATGCTCCAGGTCAGACGATCTTCGGCATCGGCGTGGTCAGCGAGGTCGTCAGGTTGACGTGGACCAGTCCGGCGCCGGCGTGCACCTCGACCTTCTTCAGGGTCACGGTGCGCTCGTCCTCAGGCGCGCGGTCGTCGTCGGTCATCGTGGCCGGCGACTTGACCGCCACCAGCGCGAGATCGGACAGCGAGAAGCCGGCGGACTCGCACAGCTTCACGGCCTCGTCGCGCGAGGCGATGAACCCGTCCTTGAGCTTAACGCGCTCGGCCGGCACGCCGTAGGCGTTCTCGGCCACCCACTTCACGTTCTCGATGACCGACATGCCCTTGTGGCTGTGCGGGCGGGCGGGCATCGAACCGTTCACGAGCGCGTCGACGAAGCCGTCGAGCTGCGGGGCGAGCGCCTCGCCGCCGTCGCGGTACAGGTTGCCGATGATCGGGTCGCGGAACTCGAGCTTCGCGGCCGTCTCCTTGAGGGACGGGATCTGGTCGTCCTCGCCGTCCCACAGGTTGACGAGCGGGAAGGTCGGGATGTCGAGCTGCTCGAGGCGGTTGACGTGGAACGGGTAGCGCCATGCGAGCTCCGGATCGTCACGCCAGGTGGAGGCGCGGGTCACGACGACCGCGGCGGACGGCCACTGCGCGCCGAACTCGCGGCAGGCGATGTCGAGCCACTTCTGGGCGCCGGCGTCGGTGCCGTAGCCGGCCTCGACGATGACGACGTCGTGCAGCGCGCACGCCATCTCGACGGAGACGAGCGTCGGGATGCCGATCGACACGTTGGCGAACGGGCCGCCGTGCACGTACACCGGGGAGCCGTTCACGGTCTCGGTCTTGGCCGGCTTGACCGCGTCGGTCAGGATGCCGGTGATGCGCCACAGGTCGACGAACTCGCCGAAGGTGACGGCCTTGCCGTCCTTCGTGCCGGCGATCATCTTCGCCACGCGCTCGGCGATCTCGTCCATCGAACGGGACAGCACGACGATCTGCATGAGCTCGCAGGTCGGGGTGAGCACGACCTTCTCCTTGACGTCGCCCTTGCCGTAGTCGACGGCGATGGAGCGCAGGGAGCGGCTCGGCACCTCGGAGACGCGCGGCACGAGGATGTCGTCGAGGCGGCCCTCGTCGACGGCCTTCTCGGCGAAGGAGACGAGCAGGTTCTGTGCCGCCTCGATCGCGCCCATCTCTCCACACAGGCCCCAGTCGATGAGCTCGGGGTGGGTCAGGGACGCCTTGCCGCCGCCGGAGGCGCCGCCCTTGGAGCCGGCGGCCGTGATGCCCATGCTCGGCTGGCGCAGCACGGCGGCTGCGTCGATGCCGCGCTTGTTGAGCGCGTCGATCAGGGCGATGGTGGTGGTGGTCTTGCCTTCGCCGCGCGACGCCTTGAGCGGGGTGTCCGCGGTGACGAGCACGACCTTGCCGTGCTTGCGCGGGGCGTCGGGATTGTTCTTGAGGTAGTCGAGATAGCCGAACGCGTCGATCTTCTCGACCGGGCCGTACTGGCTGGTGAAGTCTTCGATGGTGGTCATGGATAAACCTTTCTCAATATCGCTGGCTCCCCTTGTCAGGGGAGCTGGCTCGTGTAACGAGACTGAGGGGTAGTCACATCATATAGAAAACTACCCCTCAGTCAGCTATCGCTGACAGCTCCCCTGACAAGGGGAGCCAAGACAGTGAATCAGAAGTCGGACATGTGGAAGCCGTTCTTCATGGCCATGGACCGCGTGTACAGCACGGAGTCGAGCAGCTTCTCGGTTTCGACCTTGAGCTGGTCGGCCATGGTCTGGTTGGCTGCGGCGAGAATACCACGGACCTCCTCGTTGCGCACGGCCTCGATGATCTCCTCCGGCTCGAGCGGCTGCACGTCGCCGTCCACGTTGTCGGCCTCGAACTCGGCCTCGGCGGCGGACTCGGCCTCCTCCTCGGCGGCCGTCAGGCCCAGGCGCGCGACCTGCTCGTCGGTGGCGGAGACGAGGCGGTGGCCCAGCGCGCCGGTTTTCTGCTGGTAGCGCTCGACCGCGTTGGACGTGTCGGCGAACGCGCCGTCGCACAGAGCGGCGATCACGCGGTTGGCCCAGTAGAAGTTCTCGGTGGTCACGCGCGTGGTGGTGTCGGCGAGGTAGGCCGGCGTCACGTCGACGTTCGGGTAGAACGGCACGAGCGTGTTGAACGGGTTGGAGCCGTACGCCATCCACTGGATCGCGCGGTTGGCCTGCGGGCGATACGGGCGGATCTGCATGACCGCGAGCTGGCTCTGGCGGTTGATGCCGATCGGACGGTACATGTGGCGGGTGTGCTCGTCGCCGAGCTTGCCGTACGGATCGTACGGGGTGCCCTGGTAGTGGCCGGAGAGGACGTACTTGATGTCCTCGATGGTCACCTTGCGCTCGGGCTGGCGGGCCCACGGGATGTCGTTGTTCTCCGGGGAGTGGTCGGCGTCCGGGCCGTCCCACACCTCGTCGTACGGGTTGAGGAAGCGCTGCATCCACCACGCGCGCGGCGTGTTGTAGACGTGGTCGGAGTCGGAGTGGGAGCCGAAGGCGTCGCGCGGGTTGAACGGCGTGGTGTTCTCGACGGCGAGGTCGAGGTGGTTCTCCTCGATGAACTCGGCGAGATCCTCGGAGCACATGTGGTCCTCCTGATCGCCCAGCGCGTCGTCGAGATCGAACTCGTCGATGCCAAGCTGGTTCGGCATCGTCACGTACGCCTCGTCCGGCACGCGCTTGGCGATCCAGTGGTGGCCGCCGACGGTCTCGAGCCACCAGATCTCGTCCGCATCGGAGAACGCGACGCCGTTCATCTCGTAGGTGCCGTACTCCTCGAGCAGCGCGCCCAGTCGGGCCACGCCCTCGCGCGCGGTCCTCACGTACGGCAGGACGATGGTGAGGAAGTCCTCCTCGCCGATGCCGCCGGGAATCTCCGGCTCGTAGCCGTCCTCGCCGGGCTTGCCCTTGGCGGGCACGAGTTCGACGAACGGGTCGGCGCCAAGCACGCGCTCGTTGGTCGTCAGGGTCTCGGTGGCGCTCATCGCGACGTTGGCCTCGTTGACGCCGGCCTCGCCCCAGATGCCCTCCTTGCGGTCCGCGTTCGGCACGGACGTGTACTGCAGCGGGTCGTCCGGCAGCTCGATGGTCACATGGGAGATCACCGACGTGTACGTGCGCGGCTGCTCCTCGGGCGTGATGACGAGGAACTGCTTGGGGTTGAACTCGCCGTTGGCGGAATCCTCGTTGCGGGCGATGATGGTCGAGCCGTCGTAGCTCGCGTCCTTGCCGACCAGAATCGTGGTGCAGGCCATGGTTGGATGGGTGTCCTTTCTTGTTGTCTTCGATGATGCTCAATGATGCTTTACAGCGATCGGCGCGTCGTCACGCCCTGCCGGTCAGGAAGATGCCGGCCTGATCGGCCTGCTCCCCCGACTCGCGCAGCCGGTGCAGCAGCTCGTTCATCCAGAATCCCTGATTGAGGCCGGGCAGCGGCTCCTTGGTGGCCCAGACGTGCAGGTAGTAGTCGTGGTCCTTGTCCGGCGGCTGCGGGCCGTTGTAGCGCATGATGACGGCCGGGTCGTTCTCGCGGCCGACGAACCTCGAGGCCGAGGAGTTGCGGCCCTGCACCGCCTCGGGGATCATCGCGGGCATCTGGCGGGAGAAGTCCGGCGGGATCGACAGGGCGTGCGAGTCGTTGAAGTCGAACATCAGCGCGTCGATCGGCAGGTTCGCGACGGTCCAGTGGATCCATTCGAAGCCGCACACCGGGATCGAGTCCGGGTCGGTGAACGTCCAATGCAGGTACTTCGCGTCGGGGTCCACCTCGTCGACGTAGAAGGGGAAGGAGATGACGGGCACGCCACCCGCGCGGTATTCGGGCGCGGCCGCCTTGGCGAAATCGTCGGGGATGACGGTGAAATCAGCGGAGATCTTCATACGCTCCAGTGTATCGCGTGCCACGTTGCGCGCGTGATTCGCCGGGTTCGCCGGGTGGGTCCGCCGGGAAGAACATGCCGAATAAAAGGAAGCCCGGCCCCGGGCGGCGGGGAGTGCTCATTCCCGCCGCCCGGAGCCGGGCTGCAAGTGGTGATCCGGATGAAGGGGAAGCCGGATCACGTCTGTTGGGTCATCGCCGCCCGGCGCACCGTTCGGAGCGCGGCGCCGGGAGGCGGGGATGGGGCCGGGACCGTACGCCCCGGCCAATGAGATCAGTCGCCCCAGGCCGGCTTGTAGAAGTCGCCGTTCAGGGCGGCCTCGGCCTTGGCCTTGGCCTCCTCGAAGGTGACTTCGGCGAGTTGGGCGCGCACGTCGTCCAGCGCCACCGGGGTCATGGACAGCGAGTTGACGCCGAGACCGGTCAGCACGACGGCCAGATCCGGATCGGCCGCGGCCTCGCCGCACACGCCGACCGGCATGCCGTGGGCGTTGCCCGCGTCGGCGATCAGCTTGATCGCGCGCAGGACCGCCGGGTGCCATGCGGTCTGGTAGTTGGAGACGGAGCCGAGGATGCGGTCGGCGGCCATCGTGTACTGGGTCAGGTCGTTGGTGCCGATGGAGACGAAGTCGGCGACCTCGGCCACCTTGTCGGCCATCAGGGCGATGGACGGGACCTCGGCCATGACGCCGACCTTCTTCAGGCCGAAGCTCTTGCCGAGCTTGACGAAGTACGCGGCCTCATGCTCGTCGGCGACCATCGGGGCCATGACCCACAGGTCGGCGTCGGTCTGCGCGTCGGCGGCGGCGAGGGCCTTGAGCTGGCCTTCGAGGACCTCCTTGTGCACGCGCAGGGTGCGCAGGCCACGCAGGCCGAGGGCCGGGTTCGGCTCGTCCTCCGGGGTCAGGAACGGCAGCGGCTTGTCGGCGCCGGCGTCCAGCATGCGGATGACGACCTTCTTGCCGGGGAACTGCGCGAGCAGCTCGGTGTAGGCCTTGGTCTGCTCCTCGACGCTCGGCGGCTCGGCGTTGCCGATGAACAGGAACTCGGAGCGGAACAGGCCCACGCCCTCCGCGCCGTACTCGATGGCGGTCTTGCCGTCGGCCGGCTTGCCGAGGTTGGCGAGCAGCGGGACGTGATGGCCGTCCTTGGTGCCGCCGGCCTGACCGCGCAGCTCCTTGGCCCTGGCGGCCTTCGCCTTGGCGTGCTCGGCCTCGTCGATCTGCTCCTCGGTCGGCTCGGTGACGACCTCGCCCTTGGCGGCGTTGACGATCACGGTCTCGCCGTTCTTCAAGTCCTCGGCGCCGGCCGCGGAGACGACCGCGACGATGCCGCGGGCGCGGGCCAGGATCGCGGTGTGGGAGGTCGGACCGCCCTGCGAGGTGACGATCGCAAGGGTCTTCTCAAGGTCCAGCGAGGAGGTGTCGGCGGGGGAAAGATCGTCGGCGACGAGCACGAACGGCTCCTCGGAATCCGGCACACCCGGCGCGGGCACGCCGCGCAGCTCGGCGATGACGCGCTGGCCGACGTCGTGCAGGTCGGCGGCGCGCTCGGCCTGGTAGCCGCCGATCATCCTGAACATCTCCTCGACCTGGGCGAAGCCCTCGAGCACCGCACGCTCACCGGTCTTGCCGCCGTTGACGAGGTTCTGGATGGAGGTGGCGAGCGACGGATCGGAGGCGAACATGGCGATCGCCTCGAGGATCGGAGCGGCCTGCTTGGCGCCTTCATCGCCGTTCTTGGCCTCCTCGGCGCGGCGGTTCAGCTCCGCGTTGACGGTGGCGAGGGCCTTGGTGACGCGATCGTTCTCCACGACCGCGCTGATGGATGCGTCGCGGCGCACGTCCGCCGGCTCCTCCAGCGGCGGGGCCATGCGAATGACCTTGCCGACGGCGACTCCACGTCCGATTCCACTTCCGGTGATAACCATGATCGAGCACTCCTTTATGTCTTATGTCTTGTCCTGACCGGCGGCGCGCGGTTCGTTCCGCGATGCCGGCCAGCGGTGTAATGGCGTGTAATCCATTTACCGACAGTGTCAGTATACACAGAAAAATTATTCCAGCAATACCGGTAATCGTTTTCTGCGTGTCGTGAAAAACTGTGCTATAGTTTCTTTCAGCGCGAGACGTCATCGATAGACGATCGCGCGCGACAACAACATACAGACATAAAGGAGTGCTCCCTATGGCAACTGCAACCCGTTCCACCGTGATCAACGACCCCGTCGGCATCCACGCCCGTCCGGCCGCCGAATTCGCTCAGGCCGTCACCGCCTCCGGCTGCACGGTCACCATCGCCAAGGAGGGCGGCGCCCCCGTTCCGGCCGGCTCCATCCTGTCCATCATGGGCCTGGGCATCAAGCAGGGCGACACCGTCAACCTGACCGTCGAGGGCGACAACGCCGAGGCCGTCGCCGACTCCCTGGTCGAGACCCTGACCAAGGCCGAGTGATCCGGCGCATCTGAACTCTTCGGACGCCACAAGCGCATGGTGACGTCCGATCCTTTCCCCTATTCCAACGTGTTCGCCGCCCGCGCGCTATGATGCTGTGCCGGGCGGCGAATTCGTTTTTCAAGCGGGTTGCACCGGGTTCGCCCGCGGATCACACCACACCGGATATCAATTCCAGAAACGGAAGAGCAGCTTATGGCCAACCGGGCATCGAAGTCCCAGGCATCCATCGTGGAGGTCGCCACGCTGGCGAACGTCTCCACCGCCACGGTGTCGCGCGTGCTCTCCGGCCGGCGGTCCAAGGACGACGAGATCGCGGCGCGCGTGCGCAGGGCCGCCGCCGAACTCCACTACTCCGTCAACTACGCGGCCAGCGCCCTGCGCTCCGACGTGACCAACACGATCGGACTGGTCATCCCCACCGCCTCCGACAACTTCTCCGCCGGGCTCCTCGACGAGCTGGAACCGACCGTCGACGACGACAGCCGCCAGCTCCTGCTCGGCATCGGCGCCGACGAGGCCACGCAGATCGACCGCATCGACGCGCTCTGCTCGCGCAAGGTGGACGGGCTCATCGTCGTCACCTCCGCCGGCGCCGACCTGTCGCAGGTGTTCGACAAGTACGCCGACTCCATCCCGATCGTGCAGGTGGGCGGCCGCCAGCGCTCCTTCCGCACGAACATGGTCTCCATCGACGAGAACACCGCGATGGAGGCGATCATCCGGCATCTGGCCGAACAGGGCGTGCGCTCGGTCGCGTACCTCGCCGGCAAGGAGGTCTCGTTCGAGTCGGCCGAGCTGTTCGCGATGTTCCACACGCAGGTACGCGCCGCCGGACTCACCACCGACAGCGACTGGAACCGATTCGGCGATCGCACGGTCACGCGCGGATTCGACTGCACGATCCGCCTGTTCGGCGAGCGCGGCCACCCCGATGCGGTCGTCTGCGCCGACGACACGATCGCGTTCGGCGTGATGATGGCCCTGCACGCGCTCGGCATGAACGTGCCCGAGGACATCAAGGTCGTCGGCTACAACGACTCCCCCATCGCCTCGGCGTCCCTGCCGACGATGACCTCGGTCCGCCCGCCCTACGCGCAGATCGTCTCCGAGGCCCTGCGACTCATCGAATCCGGCCCCGGCCACCCCTTGCACGTCTCCCTGCCCCCGCAGCTCATCGTGCGCGTCTCCTCCACCAAGCGGTAGGAACCATCTTGGCTCCCCTTGTCAGGGGAGCTGGCCCGCGAAGCGGGTCTGAGGGGTAGTCACAGCGCCGACACGTCTTCAGTCCGCCCCGGTAACCGGTGTGGTGGCCGCGGGACGATGCACGACACACTCAAGGCCGTTCGGCCAAGCCTACGGTCGCGCCTCGCCCCGCGGCCACCACACCTCCTTCCGTGCATATGTTTCCGATTCATTCGTTATTCGTTATTCCTACACGCCCGGGCGGGTGCGGGTGGCTACGTCCTGGAAGCGGAAGTAGTCGGGGCGGTGGCGGGATTGGGTCCATTCGAATTGGACGCCGTGGTCGTCGTAGGTCTGGCCGGTGATGACGGCCAGGCAGTTGTAGCCTTTGAGGTCGAGATAGCGGCGGTCCTGCGCGGTGACCTTCTCCACGGTCATCGTGCGTTTGCTGGTGGTGATGACGATGCCCAGCTCGCCCTCCAGATAGTCGTAGACCGACGCCCGCGCGATGTCCTCGGTCAGCCCCTTGGCGATGTCCGAACGGAAATAGTTGTGGTCGAGGATGAGCGGTTCGCCGTCGAGCAGGCGCAGGCGCAGGATGTAGGTCAGCGACGCGCCCTCCTCGAATCCGGTGCGGGCGGCGAGCTTGGCGTCGGCGATGACGTGGCGGAACTCCAACACCTCGGTCGAAGCCACGCGATGGTTGCGCGCGACGGATTCCTTGAACGACTCGATCCCGCCGACGGTGAACGCGGCCTGCTCGACCGGCTGGTAGATGGTGCGCACGCCACGGCCGTGCATCGACTGCACGTAACCGTCCGAGGCCAGTTGGGCGATCGCGCGGCGCACGGTGTTGCGCGAGCAGTCGTACCGCGCGGCCAGCTCGTTCTCACTGGGTAGCAGCGACTGGTAGGCGTACTCCTCCTGTTCGATCCGCTCCTTCAGATCGCGATAGATGTCGTCGTACTTCGCCTTCGGCATGCGTCGTTCGCCCCCTCCCCAGCAGTCCCATCTCATCACCACTTGTTTAAACGTCTTGTCGATTCTAGTATCCCTCGCCAAGAAAGGCGAGCAACCTTCCGACACTCAAGGACGACCAACCCGCCCCCCTCTGATGGGACGCTGCCGTGAAGCAAACAGCAGGGCTGTTTGTAGGCAGCGTGCGAGCCGACAGGCGAGCCAGCAGAAACGCGCGCACAGCGCGTCCTTAATTGCAGGACGGGCTGTCAGCGACAGCTGACTGGGGGAGAGACGACCGCCCCAACGACACGCCGACCCCGCGTCCCCTCGACACGCGGATTGACTTGTTCAAACAAGTTACTTATACTTGTTCAAACAAGTTGAGGTGTGATTCACGGCGAATCACCCCGACCCACAAACGACAACGGCAAGCAACGAAGCACCCCCCGCGGGGGTCAGGTCAAGGAGAGACATATGGGCAAGTACGAGGGCGACGCCAGGCGCCTGCTCGATCTGGTGGGAGGAACCGCCAACATCAAGGCCGTCACGCACTGCATGACCCGCATGAGGTTCGTGCTCGTCGACCCGAAGCAGGCCGACGAACCCGCCATCGAGGAGATCGTCTCGGTCAAGGGCATCTTCACCCAGGCCGGCCAGTTCCAGGTCATCATCGGCAACGACGTGGCCGAGTTCTACAAGGACTTCACCGCCGTCTCCGGCATCGAGGGCGTGAGCAAGGACGAGGCCAAGGCCGCCGCCAAGTCGAACCAAAACGTCGCGCAGAAGATCATGGGCACGCTCGGCGAGATCTTCGCCCCGATCATTCCCGCCCTGATCTGCGGCGGTCTGATCCTCGGCTTCCGCAACGTGATCGGCGAGATCAACTTCTTCACCGACTCCGGCGCGTTCGACCTCGCGAACGGCACCAAGTCCCTCGCGGACATCTCCCAGTTCTGGGCCGGCACCTACAGCTTCCTGTGGCTCATCGGCGAGGCCGTGTTCCACATGCTCCCGGTCGGCATCTGCTGGTCCATCACCCGCAAGATGGGCACCACGCAAATCCTCGGCATCGTGCTGGGCCTGACGCTCGTCTCCCCGCAGCTGCTCAACGGCTTCTCCGTGGCCTCCACGCCCGCCAAGGACATCCCGGTGTGGGACTTCGGCTTCACCAAGGTGCAGATGATCGGCTATCAGGGTCAGGTCATCGCCGCGATGATGGCCGCGTTCGTGCTCGTCTACCTCGAACGCTTCTTCCGCAAGCACTGCCCCGAGGTCGTCAGCATGATCGTCGTGCCGCTGTGCTCGCTGCTGCCCGCCGTCGTCATCGCGCACACCATCGTCGGCCCGATCGGCTGGAAGATCGGCGACTGGATCGCCTCCGCCGTCTACGCCGGCCTCTTCTCCCCCGTCCGCGTCCTGTTCGCCGCCGTCTTCGGCCTGCTCTACGCGCCCGTCGTCATGACCGGCCTGCACCACATGACCAACGCCATCGACACCCAGCTCGTCACCCAGTACGGCGGCACCGCGCTGTGGCCGATGATCGCCCTGTCCAACATCGCGCAGGGTTCCGCCGTGGTCGGCATGGCCGTGCTGCAGAAGAAGAACGAGCGCGCCCAGCAGGTCAACGTCCCCGCCCTCATCTCCTGCTACCTCGGCGTCACCGAGCCGGCCCTGTTCGGCGTGAACCTGAAGTACCGCTTCCCGCTCATCTGCGGCATGATCGGCTCCGCCTCCGCCGCGATGATCTCCGTCGGACTCGGCGTCGAGGCCACGTCGATCGGCGTCGGCGGCCTGCCGGGCATCCTGTCCATCAAACCGCAGTTCTGGGGCGTCTTCCTGCTCGCGATGCTCACCGCCGTGGTCGTGCCGTTCGTGCTCACTGTCGCCGTGGGACGCAGGAAGCTCACCGCCGTCGACCGCTTCGGCAAGGAGCACGCGGTCGCCGCCACGGCCGAGCCGGTCGCCGTCTCCGGCACCACCGTCGCGTCCGTCGCGCCCGTTGACACCACCCCGGCTCCGACCGCCGAGAAGACCGCCGACCAGAACGCCGCCGACCAGAACGCCGCCCCGACCGAACTCACCGCGATCCTCGATGGCACCGTCCTCCCGATCGATCAGGCGCCCGACGACGTCTTCTCGAAGAAGATCGTCGGCGACGGCGTGGCCTTCGAACCCACCGGCACCACCGTGGTCGCCCCGGCCGACGCCACCGTCTCCGTGGTCATGGCCGACACCGGCCACGCCTGCGGACTGAAGCTCGCCAACGGCCTCGAACTGCTCATCCACGTGGGCGTCGACACCGTCTCGATGGGCGGCGACGGCTTCCGGCTGCATGTCAAGGCCGGCGACGCGGTCCGTCGCGGCGATCCGCTGATCACCTTCGACCCAGCCAAGATCAAGGCCGCGGGCCATCCGACCACCACGATGCTCGTCGTCACCGGCGAAGGCGACGCCGAGAACGTGACCATGCACTCCGGATTCACGGCCGTCGCCGGCGAAACCCCGGTCATCACCTGGAAGTGAGGACACCATGACGTTCACCACCGATTTCCACAAGGCCACCGTCTACCAGATCTACCCGAAGTCGTTCGCCGACTCGAACGGCGACGGACTGGGCGATCTCAGGGGCGTGATCGGCAAGCTCGACTACATCGCCGACCTCGGCGCGGACTACATCTGGTCGACCCCGTTCTTCGTCTCCCCGCAGAACGACAACGGCTACGACGTCGCCGACTACTACGACGTCGACCCGGCGTACGGCACGATGGCCGACGTCGAGGAGCTCATCGCCGAAGCCGGCAAGCGCGGCATCGGCCTCATGTTCGACATGGTCTTCAACCATGTGTCCACCGAGCACGAGTGGTTCCGCAAGGCGATGGCCGGCGACCCGCACTACAAGAAGTTCTTCTACTTCCGCAAGGGCAAGGGCCCGGGCGTGCCGCCGACGAACTGGGAGAGCAAGTTCGGCGGCCCCGCGTGGGCGTACGTGCCCGAGTTCGACGAGTGGTACCTGCACCTGTTCGACCCCACGCAGGCCGACCTCGACTGGGAGAACCCGGACGTGCGCCACGAGGTCCAGAAGATCGTGCGATTCTGGATGGGCAAGGGCGTGCGCGGCTTCCGCTTCGACGTCATCAACCTGATCAGCAAGGCCGC
Organism: Bifidobacterium rousetti; assembly: GCF_008698235.1. Classification (GTDB taxonomy): domain Bacteria; phylum Actinomycetota; class Actinomycetes; order Actinomycetales; family Bifidobacteriaceae; genus Bifidobacterium; species Bifidobacterium rousetti. The sequence continues at coordinate 79,841 of NZ_PEBH01000004.1, read as the reverse complement.
GTTCGAGGATGATCCGGACGGCGACGGCCGCCGCTTCTACACCGACGGCCCGCGCGTCCACGAATACCTGCGCGAGCTCAACGAGGCGACGTTCGGCACCGATCCGGGCATCATCACCGTCGGCGAGATGTCCTCCACGTCGATGGAGCAGTGCTATCGGTACGCCGGCGCCGACACCCACGAGTTGAGCATGGTGTTCAGCTTCCACCATCTCAAGGTCGACTTCATGGGCAACGAGAAGTGGGTGCTGGTGCCGCCGGACTTCGCCAGGCTCAAGCGCATCGTCTTCGACTGGCAGACCAACATGGCCGCGCATAACGCATGGAACGCGGTGTTCTGGTGCAACCACGACCAGCCGCGCGTGGTCTCACGCTTCGGCGACGAGGGCCGCTACTGGAAGGAGTCGGCCAAGATGCTCGCCACGGTGATGCACTGCCTGCGCGGCACGCCGTACGTCTATCAGGGCGAGGAACTGGGCATGACGAACGCCGACTACACGTCGATCGACCAGTTCCGCGACGTGGAGAGCCTCAACCACTACGAGATCCTCCAGCGCAAGGGCCTGAAGGCCGATGACGCGCTGCGCATCATCCAGGTGCATTCGCGCGACAACTCCCGCACGCCGATGCAGTGGGACGACTCGCAGTACGCCGGATTCATGCCGTCGTCGCCGGCTTCGGCCTCGGCCTCGCATCACGCCGCGGCCGAACCGTGGCTGGCCGTGAACGCGAACCGCGATCACATCAACGCCGCCGCGGAGCTCGCCGACCCGGATTCGATCTACCACTACTACCAGCGACTCATCGCCCTGCGCAAGGAACTGGACGTGATCGCCTTCGGCGACGTCGAACCGCTGGCCGTGGATCACCCGGACGTGTTCGCCTACCGCCGGCGCTGGCAGGGTCACGAGCTGATCATGGTCGCCAACTTCCACGGTCACGACACCGAATGGACCGGCGTCGAAGTCCCCGATCTCGACGGTTTCGAGCGCATCCTCGGCAACTACGCCGACGCCCCACGCGCCGGAGCCGCGGACGGCGCCTCAAACCTGCGCCCTTACGAGACGTCCGTCTGGTACCGCTGAGTCGGACCCTCCCGCCACTCGGCGAACGTCAACCGTTTGCCGTGCGCTGAACGGCGCAATCATGTGGTCTTCAACACAGGAACCGTGTGATTGCGCGCTTAATCCCGCACCCATCCCGCCCCAACTTGTCACAACGCGCGCATCAACCGCCTGCCGTGCGCGTTGTGACAAGAATCCGTGTCACAACGCGCGAAAAACACCCCGATTCTCGTCTTGTGACACGGATCCTCGGGCCCGAACCCACGAACACAAGAATCACACAACCACAAAAGCCCGGAATTCCGCCATTCCTGAGATCTTGTGTCAATCCCGGACGGATTCATTACCCTCAAAATTTGCCACAACACGCGAAAACCCTTCAAATCGTCGCGTTGTGACGATTCACCGATCGGGCGATCCGCTCGTTTCCGCCCGGCGCAGGCGCTCCTCCAGGTAATGGATGTAATGGATCTGCTGTTCGATGAGCAGATCACGCGGGTCAGAGGGCACGGCCGCGACCTCGGCATCAGATCGAATGACCGCATCTCTGCCGCCAGCACTGTCCGTACCGGAGATCACATCGTCCGCGCTTTCCGCCGGATCATGCGATGTCTTACGCGGGCGTCCTGCGGGCAAGGCGGGCACCCGCGCCTCGGCACGCCACCTCGCGAACGCACGCTCGATACGCTTATAACCGATCAACTTCGGATCCAACCCCGCCTCGCGAAACAAATCCACCGGATGCTCGCCCGCACGATACCGGCGAACGCAATCCCGACGAAACCAATCCGCATACACGATCCTCGTCGACGACGCCCCAGCCACCGCCGGCAACGACCGCAAATACGCCACCAGCTCCCCGGAAAACGCAACCACAACACCACCCCCGCAACGCAAAAGCCACAACGCCCCAAACAGGAAAAGGGTTCCGACCATCCCCTACAGGGGGACGACCGGAACCCTATCCGTCTCATGCCATGGGATATCGACCGTTCAGCAGAGGATGCTCGTTGTCATGAGAGGAAACACCCACGAAAACGAACACCTCTCACAGAGACGACGTCCCGGTCAGCGACTCACTGGGCCTTGAACGCGATGCCCTCGTCACGCCACTTGTGCATCAGGACCACACCACGCTCGTTAGCCGAAGTGGTCAGCAGGTGATCACCGTTGCCCGGGTTGTACAGGCGGTGCACATCGGTCTTCGCACCATCCGGCACATAGAACGCGATGCCCTCGTCGCGCCAACCGGCCTCGATCAGCACGTCACGCTCCTTGGCGGAAGTCGTGAACAGGTGCTTGGCACCCGGATTGTACACACGGTACACCGGAGTGCCCTTGTCCGAGGACATGCGGAACGCCACACCCTCATCACGCCAACCGGCGGAGCGCAACACCGACTGCTCGGTCGCACTGGCCGTGTAGAAGTGCTCGCCCGACCACGGGTTGTAGAAGCGCTCCACATCAACGATCGTCGCCGACGGAACGGTCGTACCGCCGTTGTTGTTGCCGTTGTTGCCGGAACCACCGTTGTTGCCGCCATTATCACCGCCGTTACCGCCGGTGGAGTTCTTCTGCCACTGGGCATACAGCGTGAAGTCCTCGGTCACCGGGGAAGCGAAGTCGTAATCGTTCGCACCCTCCGGATCGGAGGTCCAACCCGTGAACGTGTACCCGGCACGGGTCGGAGCCTCGGGCTCCGTCGCCTTTTCGCCGGCCTTCACCGTCTGAGACGCGACAGCAGAACCGCCACGCGAATCAAACGTCACCTTGAAGGTCTGCGGCTTCGGAGCCGGATTCTTCCACTCATAGGCGAAGTTCAGCTGGTCGGTGGGCTTGCCGGCGGCGTCGAAGTAGGACACGTGCGCCTGACCGTCCTGCACGATGACCTGCACCGTGGCGGAGTTCTTGCCATCCACCGCGGACACGTCCTTGGCGTCATCGGAGCCGGACACGCCGGCAGCGGTCACCTTGAACGTGTACCAGCCGGCCGGCACGTTGGCGAAGTTCAGCGTGACAGGATAATCATCCGTGGTCCACTCGGCGTCCTTGTCCAGTGTCAGCGTCGCCACATGGGTCTTGGAATCATACTTCACGCCATTCTGCTCAAAGTTTGGAAGATCGACGTTTCCCTGCACCTTCTCCACATAGAACATGAACTGCTCGTTCTCATGGAAGACACCGGGGTTGATGGCAATCTTGCCATTCACCGTGGTGGCGGTCGCGGCACCTTGCTTCTCAACCGTCCACGGATAGTCCTTGTACTTGCCGTCCTGCACGGCCACGTAACCCTTGGCAAGCTCCTGATCGGTCGGCTTCACGTTGAAGTGGCCGCCCGAGATCGACACAACGCCCTTGGCGGAGCGATCAGAAACGGTCTGTTCCTTGGAGGAGAAGAATCCGCCGGTCACGTTGATGGTGCCGGCCTCGGCCTTCAGGGCATAGCCGTCAGTGCTCTTGAACTCGCCCGACTCGATGGTGGTCGTGCCGGTCTCGTTCACGATGGCGGAACCACTCTTCGGGGTCACGGCACCGGTCTGGAGTTTCGGATCGCCGTTTCCCTCGCGCTTGATAGTCAGGTTGCCCTTGTTGGTGATGGTGCCGGACACGGTGGAATACCACAGGTCAACCACGGAGATTTGCTTAGCCTTAAGAGTGGCAGACCCGTTCAGGTCGCCGATCAGCGTGATGTTGGTCTTGCTGTCGGAGGCATCGGCGCTGTCAAACGCGGAGCCGAGCTTCTCGTAGGCGGAACCGGTCTTCGTGTTCACAGCCGTGAAACCACTGAAGCTAAGAATCGGATCCAACACGTTTTCGAACGTGTTGCTCTTGAACTTCGCGATCTTGTTATTCCCGGAGTAACCGCCGACCTGGAACATGCCGTAATGCGCGTTCTTCACCGTGTTGCCGGTGAATTCGACCTGGCTGGCCCCGGCGACGCCGGCGAATTCAGCCCTGCCGCTGTCCGCGGCACCGTCGAACGTGTTGTTCTTGACGGTGATGGTGCTGCTGCCGCTATTGGCAATCAGGAATTGGCTCGGGGCAACCTTGGTGGCTTCTTCAGACGGCTTGGTCACGTTGACCGTGTTGCCTTCAATACGCACGTTCTTCAGCCGGTTGTTATCGCTGTAGCCGATGAGGTTGACGGCGACATTGCTGTTGATATCCTGGGCCTGATTGCCTCGGCCGTTGGCGTCGTTGAGGCGACCGAGGTTGAACGTGTTGTTCCTGATGGCGATGTTCTCCACGTTCGCAAACACGGCCACGGCGTTGACCTGCCACTCAAAGCCCCTGTACAGCGCGCTCGGGGAGTTGAACGTGTTGTTTTCGACGGTCACGTCCGACACGCCCTGAAGCTGGAGTGAATTGACTTGTATCCTCTCCAACGGATTCGGCGTGTTTTCCGGACGGTTGAACGTGATGCCCTTGACCGTCGAGCCCTTCGCGCTGGCGGCGAGGTAGAGTTTGCCGGAATACACGGCACCCGGCGCGGCGGTGATGGTCAGCTTCTTCTTCACCGTGAGGTTCTCGGACACATTACCGGTCAGGGTAATGGTGTCACCGGCCTTGGCGTCATCGATGGCCTTCTGCCACTTGGCGTCAGCGGCGGCCTTCGTCTGCGTCAAGGACGCCTGCGGAACCGGAGCGTCAGGAGTATCCTGAGCATTGGCAGCTGGCACTATTGCCAAGGAACTTAATGTGCATGCGGCCGCAATAATCGCTATCAAGCGACGGCCCGACGGATGATTCTCTCTCATCCTGTACCACCTTCATTGAAGTAGATGTTATATGAAGTACAGGCTCAAACCCCCAGCCCTTAGATACATCGATACCCCCCCCCGAGACGTTCCGCCCATAAAACGAAACACATGTCACCCATCGGACAAACAGAAGCCCGACACCCACACACTCTTCCCGCCCGGCAAGCCGCCACGGCATCCATCCGCCAACACCCCCTCGCCAGCACCCAACCCCAAGAGAGAATCCCGCCACCATCTGACACACATCTCTCGCCAACACCAAGCCAGCGGGACATCTCCGTCACCATGTCACGCACGGCTCTCACTGACACCCCACCCAGTGAGACACACACGCCACCACCCGGCATACGTCTCTCACCGACACCGCACCAGCGAGACATGTCCGTCACTACCCGACGCCCACATCCCGTCAACACCCAGTTCAGTGAGACGTTTCCGCCACCATCCGTCCCCCGTCTCCCGCTATCCTCGCCCGAGCAAGACATTCCCGTCACCAACCCGCACTCGCATCTCGCCGACGCCCTGTCCAACGAGAGAAACCCGTCACCAACCCCACACACACCGCTCACTGGCGCCGTCCCAGAGAGACATTCCCGTCACCAACCCGCACGCGTCTCTCACCAGAGCCGAGACATCGAGCGTTCCCTGACACCATCTGACCTATTTCATCGAATAATGAGAACCGTGCCACCCATTGAGCGCCGACGCCGGCGCCCCACACATGACAGTCGAGCATACACAGCCCGTACAAACGCTCTCGTTGTCAAAAGTGTGAAATCACTACACTTTTAACATGTTAAAAGTGTTCGATGGATACACTTTTGACAACAACACACAGGCGGACTGTCCCACACCTGCAGCACCGCACTCAGAACACTCAGAACATCAGCGCGCAGAACAGCGCCTCGAAGACCAGCACGGGGTTTCCGTTGCCCATGAGACGTCTGCGCGCGACCGCGACCTCGTCGAGTCGCGCCACGGCGGCGGCGCGCGGCATGCGCGAGGCCAGTTCCATGATCGCCGTACGGTTCTCCAGATTGATCAAACCGACCGAGCCCTCCGCACCGTTCTGGATCACGGCCACGTCGCGGTAGATCGAGGCGATCGAGTTCAGCGCGCGGTCGAGCACGTCGCGGCTGCGGCGCGTGGCACGGCGCTTCACCTCGTCCTTCTTGGAGATCGCGTTGTACGCGCCGCGCAGTTTCGGCGGGATGCGATCGTCGGCCCCGAGTCCGTTGACCCGGCGGAAGTTCGCCTCCTCGCGCGCGACCTGACGCGCCGCATCAACCTCGGCCTGCGCCTTCGCGTTCGCGTTCAGCGATCCGGCGAGCAACACGGCCTGCGACGCCTTACGCAGCCCGAGCACGCCGACGATCAGCTCGTCGCGGTCGGTCATGACCCGCTCGTCGGTGGCGTACAGTTTCGCGATGCCGATGTGCCCTTCGGAAAGCCGCGCCGCACGCCTCGCGATCTTCGGTTCCGCGCCGACGCTCTCCTCCAGATACTTCGCGACCGACTCCGCCCCCGGCACGGCGAGGTTCACGATGCGCGTGCGCGAGCGGATGGTCGGCAGCACGTCCTGCGCGCTCGGGGCGCACAGCAGCCAGATGCAGTGTTCGGCCGGCTCCTCGATCTCCTTCAGCAGCACGTTCGTGGTGCGTTCGAGCATGCGGTCGACGTCCTCGATGATGATGATCCGCCACGGCGCGGTGCTCGGCATCTGCTCGGACACGCCGATCAGCTCGCGCACCTCGTCGATGCCGATCGTCACCTTGTCGGTGGCGAGCACGCTCACGTCCGGGTGCGTCCCGGCGAGCACCTGCCTGGTCACCTTGGTCGGTTCGTCGCCCATGCCGTGATCGGGGCTTTCCAGCGCGGCCGCGAACGCGCGCGCCATGTTCGACCGTCCCGATCCGGGAGGACCGCAGATCAGCCACGACTGCGCGATCTGCCTCGGCTCGCCCGCCGCGATGGCCTTCAGTTGTTCGACGACCGGCCGTTGGCCGACGATCGCATCCCACACGCTCATGCCGACTCCCCGCCGTTCTCGCCGTCGCGCCGTTCGCGCAGCAGCAGTCCGTCAATATCCGTCCGGATGGTCGCCCACACCTCGTCGATGGATCGCGATGCGTCGATCACGCGGAATCGCTCCGGCTCGCCTGCGGCCAGATCGAGGAACGCCTGTCGTGTGCGATTCTGGAACTCGTTGCCGGCCGATTCCATGCGATCGGCAGCGTGGGTCAGCCGCAAGTGCGACAGCGACGGGTCCATGTCAAGCAGATACGTGCGCACCGGCAGCAGACCGTCCGTCGCCCACATGCTCAACTCCCGGATTTCGGCGGCGGTCAGCTCGCGTCCGCCCGCCTGATACGCCAGCGACGAGTCGAGATACCGGTCGGTGATGACGACCTCGCCGCGTTCGAGCGCCGGTCGGATCGTCTCGGCGACATGCTGCGCGCGATCGGCGGCGAACAGCAGCGCCTCCGCGCGCGGCGCGATGTCGGCGGCTTGACCGGAATCGCCATCATCCACCCCATGCAACAGCAGCCGCCGGATGGCCCGCCCCAATGCGGTGCCACCCGGCTCGCGGGTCACGACCACGCCCAGTCCGCGCGATTCCAGATACGCGCGCAGCCGTTCGACCTGCGTGGTCTTGCCCACGCCGTCGACGCCCTCGAATGAGATGAACAGTCCAGCCATGGCTTCCACCATAACTGCTGCCTGCGATTCCCCGGCGTCCGTCCCTTATTCGCGGCGACCTCGCGACTACTTCGCGGCGCGCTTGGGCTTGGCGGCGACGACCGCGGGACGCACGTAGCCCTCGTTCGCGGTGAGCCAGTCGATGTCGCTCTTCACGGTGGAAGAGGTGGAGCCGATCTTCTCGGCGATGCGCGTGTTGGCCCAGCCCTTGTCGGCGAGCTTCCTGACCTCGGCGCGGCGCTCGGCGCGCTTCGCCTCGACGGCGCTCACCTTCGGCGCGGCCTTGGTGGCCTTGGCCGAAGCCTTGGCCTTCGACCCCGCGGCGCCCGATCGCCCGCCGCGCCCGCGCTTGGGCGCCGGGCCCATCGCGCGCTTCTCGGCGAGGATGCGGTACGCGTCCGCCGGCTCGATCGTCGCCGGATCGTACTGGCGTGGCAACGTGCGGTTGGTCTCGCCGTCGGTCAGGTACAGGCCGAATCGGCCTTCCTTGATGACGACCGGCTTGCCGGACTCCGGGTCGTTGCCGAGCGCGCGGATCGGCGGCTTGGCGGCGCCGCGACCGCGACCGCGGTACTTCGGCTGCGCGAACAGATCCTTCGCCTGATCGATGGTGACGGTGAAGATCTCGTCCTCGGAGTTGAGCGAGCGGGTCTCGGTGGAGCCGTCCGCCTTCGTCTTGGTCAGGTACGGGCCGTAGCGGCCGTTGTTCGCGATGACGTGCGATTCGGTGATCTCGCCGGTCTCGGCGTTCGTCTCCTCGTAGGAGCCGACCTCGCGCGGCAGACGCAGCAGCTTCAACGCGTCCTCGAGCGTGATCGACTCGGGGCTCATCGTCTTGAACAGGCTCGCCATCTTCGGTTTCGGCGCGGCCGGCTGCTTCTTCGATCCACGCTTGGCGCCGGTGGTTTCGGCGGCCGCAGAAGACGTCCCAGTACCCTCGCCGGCGCCGGCCTCGGCCGGCGGAATCAGCGCCACATACGGCCCGAACCGCCCGTTGCGCACCTCGACCGTGCCTCCCGTCACCGGATCGACGCCCAACTCGCGAGGGCCCCCGGAATGGTTCTCGATCAGATCGTGCGCCACGGCGACGGTGAGCTCGTCCGGCGCGATCGTGTCGGGCAGGGACGCGCGCTTCGGGTTGCCTTCGGCGTCCAGATGCTGCATGTCCTCGAGGTACGGGCCGTAGCGGCCGACGCGCACATGCAGCCCGTCGCCGATCTCGATCGTGTTGATCGCGCGCGCGTCGATGTCGCCGAGCTGCGCGACCTGCTGCTGCAGGCCCTCGTGCGCCTCGTCGGCCGACTGCGCGGCGCCGCGTCCGGAACCAAAGTAAAAGCGGGTGAGCCAGTCGCGTCCGGTCTCCTTGCCGTGCGCGATCTGGTCGAGGCCGTTCTCCATCTCGGCGGTGAACTGGTAGTCGACGAGCTTCGGGAAGTTCTTCTCGAGCAGTTTGACGACGGCGAACGCCAGCCACGACGGGATCAGCGCGCGGCCGCGCTCGTACACGTATCCGCGGTCGATGATCGTGGAGATGATCGACGCGTAGGTCGACGGACGGCCGATCTCCTTGGCCTCCAGCGTCTTGACCAGCGACGCCTCGGTGTATCGCGCCGGCGGCTGGGTCTCGTGGCCGGCCGCCTCGACCGCGGACGCGCCGAGCCGCTGCCCCTCGCTCATCGGCGGCAGGGAGGCGTTCTCATCGGCCGACTTGGCCTTGCCGGCGCCGTTCTCGCCGTCGTCCTTCGCTTTATCAGACGCCTTATCAGACGACGAAGCCCCACGACGCCCCTCGCCGGTCGCCTTCATGAATCCCAGGAACTCGATGACCGTGCCGGACGCCTGGAACGCGGCCTCGCCGTGCTCCCCCGCCGGGGCGGTGAGCTTGACGGTCGCGGTCGAACCGGTGGCGTCGGCCATCTGCGAGGCGAGCGTGCGCTGCCAGATCAGCGTGTACAGCTTCAGCTGGTCGCTCGGCACCTTGGTCGCCAGCTCGTCCGGGTCGTGGAAGTGCGCGCCGGCCGGGCGGATGCACTCGTGGGCCTCCTGCGCGCCGGCGGTCTTGGTCGCGTACTGCTTGGGCGCGTCGGAGAGGTATCGCTCGCCGAAGTGGGTCGTGACGCTTTCGCGCGCGGCCGCGATGGCCTCCTGCGACAGCGTCACCGAATCGGTACGCATATACGTGATATAGCCGTTCTCGTACAGGCCCTGCGCGGCGCGCATCGTGGCGCGCGAGCTCATGCCGAGACGGTTGCCGGCGGTCTGCTGGAGGGTCGACGTGGTGAACGGCGGCAGCGGGCGGCGGCGGTACGGCTTCGATTCCATCGACGTGACGGTGAACGCCGCGTCGCGCAGCGTCAGGGCGATCGCCTGCGCGCTCGCCCCGTCGAGCTGGCGCACACCGGCGGCCTCGCCGTCCGCGGTGAGCCGTCCGTCGGCGCCGAAATCCTTCGAACCGGCCAGACGACGCCCGTCCAGTCCGGTCATGCGCGCGTCGAACGACACGGGCGCGCCTTCCGCACCCGGCGCGGACAGCGTCGCGGTCACATCCCAGTAGGGGGCGCGCACGAACGCCATGCGCTCACGCTCACGCTCGACGATCAGCCTTGTCGCGACCGACTGCACGCGGCCCGCGGACAGGCCCGGTCCGACCTTGCGCCACAGCACCGGCGACAGCTCGTAGCCGTAGAGCCGGTCGAGGATGCGTCGCGTCTCCTGCGCGTCGACCATGTCGGCGTCGACGTCGCGCGTCTGGGTGAGCGACTGGCGGATCGCGTTCTTGGTGATCTCGTGGAAGACCATGCGCTTGACCGGCACCTTGGGCTTCAGCGTCTCGACCAGATGCCACGCGATGGCCTCGCCCTCGCGGTCCTCATCGGTGGCGAGGTAGAGCTCGTCGGCCTTCTTCAACGCGGATTTGAGTTCGGAGACCGTCTTCTTCTTGTTCGCGTCGACGATGTAATAGGGTTTGAAGCCGTCGTCGACGTCAACGCCGAACTTGCCGAACTTCGCCTTCTCGTCGGCGGGCACCTGACTCGGCTGCGCGAGATCGCGGATGTGGCCCACCGACGCCATCACCGTGTACCCATCCCCCAGATAGCCGCTGATCTTATGCGCCTTGGTGGGAGACTCCACGATCACCAGCTTGGTGCCATTTGCCATGATCTCTCCTTGTTCTTCTTCCACTGTGCAGTCATCATACTCACGCCGTATGGCCAGAGGCCCCGGAACGGCGCTTCGACGGGGCAGATGCGGCCGGCGGCGCCGGCGGGGCGCCGACCAGACCGAGCCGGCTCAGGGGCGCGGCGGTGATCTGCCGCATCATCAGCGCAAGGCCGAACACCAGCACGACCACGGCGGTGACGAGGATCACGGTCGCCGCCACCGAGCTGGACCGCGCCCACGTCGCGCTCATCGTCAGTCCCGGCACGATCTGCCAGACGACGTACGCACCGTACAGGATCGCCATGATCGCGGCGGTCAGGGACACGCTGGAGACGATCTGCACGCCCGCGGAGGATCGCCGCGATCCGGTCCGGTCCATGCCGGAGACGCGCGTGAACGCGAGGACGATCATCGCGACACCACCGGTCAGCAGCGTCGCCATCACGATGTCGGAGGGACGATGCCAGCTACCGTGGATGATGGACAGCCCGACGAACGCGCTCCACGTCATGCCGACGAGCGCGGCGACCCACCGCCAGCCGCGCGACACGGCGAACAGCAGGGCGATCGACGCGGCGACGGCGAACGTCATGTGTCCGGACGGCGCGGACGGGCCGTCGACGATCACGGTGTGGATGATGAACGGACGCGGCAGCACGCGCTTGAGGAACGTGAGCGCGAAGCACACGAGCCCGAACACGGCGAGCTGGCCGATGAGCCACCAGCGGCGTCGCACGGCCGCGATGAGCACCGCGACGGCCGCGAGCGCCGACGATCCGGCGATCACGGCCACATGGGTGCCGAGGTCCAGCAGCACGCCGACCGCGGCGGGCATCGTGTTGGCGAACGAGGTCTCGGCCAGGTCGTCGAACGACTGCCCTGCCTCGGTGAAGACGGCGAGCCACCACACGCCGAACGCGGCGGCGGCGAGCGCGATGCCGAGCAGGACGCACAGCACGCGGCTGGAGATGCGCGGGCGGCGGGCCAGCGGGTCGTCGTCGACGAAGGAGGATGCCCGGGAGGCGCCACGGGAGGCGCCGCCCCGGCCGCCCGCCGGCGCGGGCGAGGACGGCGAGACGGCGGCGCCCATCGCCGCGGTCAGGTCCATCGTGTTCGTGTTCTCCAGATCCGCCACGTCGGACAGGGACGTCGGCGCCGGGGGCGCGGCCGGCACGGGGATGTCCAACGGCTCGAAGTCGCGCACCAGATCGGACGGCGCTTGGGGGTCGCGGATCACGGGACCGGCCTGTCCCGCGGTATCCGAAGGCTTGTGTTCGTCGGTCATGCCATACACAGTAACGCACGCACGGTAACGAGGCCGGGGAGAAGACCTGAGGGAAAATAGAAAACCCCCACGCACCCGTCAGAGGCCGCTTACCCTTGCTGCATTCCTGCCCTGGGGGGATTGGGCGACGTAGCGCCGCGTGGAGGCTTTGTCTACTATACACCATGCGTCGACCGGCGCGTCTCGTTCCCAAAATCTCATTTACGTTGGCTTCGGCTCCCCTTGTCAGGGGAGCTGGCCCGCGAAGCGGGACTGAGGGGTAGTCAATGTGCTTACAAATGTACAAGCGCAGGATCCATCTACATCCCAGCATCATTCCAGCCCCATTCCAGCCGCTCACCAGCCGCTCACCAGCCACCTTCCAGACACCACCGGAATTTGTGAGGATTTCACGGAAAAACCCTTGACTCCCCGCCTTTCCAAGCGAAACCCAAGTCGCTTGTTCAAGGCGTGTGGTTACGGTGGAGGGTATGGTTTCACACTCTCGTAACGTACGGAAGCATGCCCGGAGGGCGGCTCAAGGCAGGTCGGTGCGCGGATCGGATCGCACGCCTGCGGCCCGCCACTACCGCGGCGGCAACCATCGTGCCAAGGGCGGGAACGGCCCGAGGATGAGGGGTCGCAGCCGTCATCTCATCCTCAAATGGGCGCTCGGTCTGATCGCCGCGGGACTCGCGGCCGGCATCGGACTGTTCACCTACCTGTACGTCACCACGGAGATCCCGCAGCCGGAGAAGATCGCGATGGCGTCGAACACCACCGTCTACTTCAACGACGGCACCACCGAAATGGGCACCTTCTCCGACCAGAACCGCGAGATCATCGACTGCGCGGTGCTGCCCGACTACGTGGGCAACGCGATCGTGGCCTCGGAGAACCGCAGCTTCTACACCGACCGCGGCATCGACCTGCAGGGCATCGCCCGCGCGCTGGTGAACAACGTCACCAAGGGCACGCGCCAAGGCGGCTCGACGATCACCCAGCAGTACGCGGAGCGCTATTACCTGGGCGAGACGACCTCGTACACTGGCAAGCTGCACGAGGCGATCCTCGCGCTGAAGATCGCGCAGAGCCAGGACAAGGCCCAGGTGCTGTGCAACTACATGAACACGATCTACCTCGGCCGCGGCTCGTACGGCATCCAGGCGGCCGCGCAGGCGTACTTCAACAAGGACGCGAAGGACCTGACCGTCTCCGAGGCGGCGATGCTGGCCGGCATCATCCCGGCGCCGTCCACATGGGACCCGGCGCAGAGCCCGAAGATGGCCGAGCAGCGCTTCCACCGCGTGATCTCGATCATGAAGGAGGACGGCTACATCACCTCGCAGGAGGCCTCCTCCGCCGCGATGCCGACCACCGTCGAGAACAAGCAGCAGGACATGTACAAGGGCCCGAACGGCTATCTGCTGCAGATGGTGCGCGACGAGCTGGTCAACAGCAAGGCATTCACCAAGGACGACCTCGACACCGGCGGCTACAAGATCGTCACCACGATCGACAAGTCCAAGCAGGACCTCATGCAGCAGGTCGTCAGCCCCGCGAGCAACGGCATGCAGGGCGTCGTACCCGACGGCATGCAGTTTGGCGCGATGAGCGCGAACCCGAAGGACGGTTCGATCATCGCCCTGTACGCGGGCGACGACTACCTCACCAAGCAGCTCAACAACGCCACGCAGGCCCAGTACGAGGTCGGCTCCACGATGAAGCCGTTCGCGCTGATGGGCGCGGTGCAGTCGAAGGTCAGTCTCAACACGATCTTCAACGGCAACTCGAAGCGCACGTTCCCCGGCATCGCGGGCACGGTGAGCAACGTCGACGGCGAGAACCTCGGCTACATCAACCTGTACAAGGCCACCGCGCAGTCGTCGAACACCGTGTTCATGGACCTGCAGACCAAGCTCGGCACGAAGAAGATCGCGCAGATCGCGCGCGAGGCCGGCGTGCAGAGCACGTCGCTCGACGGCTCCGAGCCGTACACCGTGCTCGGCAACAACGCGCTGACCGTCAAGGACATGACGTGGGCGTACTCCACGCTCGCGAACCAGGGCAACAAGCCGACGCTGCACATCGTCGCCAGCGTCAAGGACACCGACAACAAGGACCTCTACAAGGCGCCGACCTCGACCACGAAGGTGTTCGAGGCGAACGACGCGAACCTCGTGACCAAGGCGCTCACGGGCGTGGTCCAGTCGGGCACCGCCACCGAGGCGCGGTCGATCGGCCACACGATCGCCGGCAAGTCGGGCACGTCGAACAACTCGTACGCGGCGAGCTTCGTCGGCTACACGCCGTCCGTCGTCTCCACGTTCGCGATGTGGTATCCGGACGCGAACGGCAACCCGCAGGAGATCCCGCGATTCGGGCGATGGACCGGCCGCTCCGACTACCCGATCCACCTGTTCACCCAGTACATGAAGCAGGCGCTGGCCGGCACCGCGAACGAGACGTTCCCGACCGCGAAGGACAACGGCAAGGTGGGCGGCTCCGACGGCACGTGGGGCACCGGCTCGAGCTCCTCGAGCAAGTACTACGGCTCCTCGTCGTCCGGTTCGTCCGACTCCGAGGGTGACACGCAGGACGGGTCCACCGACTCCGCGCAGTCCGGGCAGACCGGCGAAAACGGCGCGGGCGGCGGTTCCGGCAGCGGTACGGGCAACGGCACCGGCTCGGGATCGAACGGCTCCGGGACGGGCACGGGAGGCACGACCGGCGGCACGGGTTCCGGCAACGGCACGCAGTGCACGACCAACCCGAACGCCGAAGGCTGCACCGGCTCCGGCGGGTCCGGGGACACGCCGTCCGATGAGCCGTCGAACGACGGCGACGGCCCGCAGATCGACCCGGCCCCGAACCCGGAATACGGTCCCGGACTGATGGGATAAACAATGGAACACGAGGAAGGGCCTCGCATGGAAACCAATCCATGCGAGGCCCTTCCTTCTCGGCTCCCCTTGTCAGACGAGCCGGCCCGCGAAGCGGGACTGAGGGGTAGTCCCCCAGTCAGATCAACGCTGCTCGGAGCGGTTCACGCGGTTGATGCCGGAGATGATCGCCTTGAGCGCGCTGGTCGTGATCGACGAGTCGATGCCGACGCCCCAGATGATCTCGGCGTCCGCGTCGGAGCCGACCTGGCACTCCACGTAGGAGGCGGCCATCGCGTCGGTGCCCACGGACATCGTGTGCTCCACGTAGTCCATGACCGACGCCTCGATGCCGAGCTTTGCGATCGCGTTGAGGAACGCGGCGATCGGGCCGTTGCCCACGCCGGAGACCTCGCGCTCGCGAGGCTCGTCGACGCCGACGTTCACGCCGCGGTCGAGCACGCGCGCCTTGAGCACGGTGTCGGAACCGTCCTCGCCGGAGGAGACCGACACCTTGAGCAGCTTCAGACGGCCCCACGGGGCGAGCGTCGCATCGTGCGTGTCGCCGACGACCACGCCGGCGGCGGTCATGCCCGACTGCTCGACCGGCAGGTACTCGTCCTTGAACAGACGCCAGATGTCCTCGTCCTTGACTTCCTTCTTCGTGTCATCGGCGTACTTCTGGACGACCTTGTCGAACTCCACCTGCAGGCGCTTCGGCAGGTCGAGGTTGTGGTTCGTCTTGAGCAGGTAGGCCATGCCGCCCTTGCCGGACTGGGAGTTGACGCGGATGATCGCCTCGTACGTACGGCCGATGTCCTTCGGATCGATCGGCAGGTAGGGCACGAGCCAGACGAACTTGTCGAGGTCGGCGCCGGCGCGGTCGGCGGCCACCTGACGGGCCTCGAGGCCCTTCTTGATGGCGTCCTGATGCGAACCGGAGAACGCGGTGAACACGAAGTTGCCCGCGTACGGGTGACGCTCGGAGATCTTGATCTGGTTGCAGTACTCGACGGTCTTGCGGATCTCCGGCACGTCGGACAGGTCGAGCTGCGGGTCGACGCCCTGCGTGAGCAGGTTCAGGCCCAGCGTGACGAGGTCGACGTTGCCGGTACGCTCGCCGTTGCCGAGCAGGCAGCCCTCGACGCGGTCGGCGCCGGCCAGCACGGCCAGCTCGGTGGCGGCCACGCCCATGCCCTCGTCGTTGTGCGGGTGCAGGGAGAGCACCACGGAGTCGCGGTCGTCGAGGTTGTTGGAGACGTACTCCACCTCGTCGGCGAACACGTTCGGCGTGGTCATCTCGACCGTGGCCGGCAGGTTGATGATCATCGGGTGCTCGGGGGTCGGCTTGATGACGCCGATCACCGCGTTGCACACCTCGACCGCGTATTCCGGCTCGGTGCCGGTGAAGGACTCCGGGGAGTACTCGTAGTACAGGTCGATGCCCTCGGCCTCGCCCTCGAGGTGCTTGCACAGCTCGGCGGCGTCGGTGGCGAGCTTCTTGATCTCCTCCTTGTTCTTGCGGAACACGACCTCGCGCTGCAGCACGGAGACGGAGTTGTAGAAGTGCACGATCGCGCGCTTGGCGCCCTTCAGGGCCTCGTAGGTGCGGCGGATCAGATGCTCGCGGCACTGGGTGAGCACGACGATGGTCACGTCGTCCGGGATGAGTTCACGCTCGATGAGCATGCGGATGAAGTCGAAATCGGTCTCCGAGGCGGACGGGAAGCCCACCTCGATCTCCTTGAATCCCATGGAGACCAGAAGGTTCCAGAAACGCAGCTTGCGCTCGGAGTCCATCGGGTTGACGAGCGCCTGGTTGCCGTCACGCAGGTCGACGGAGCACCAGCGCGGCGCGCGCTGCAGCTTCTTGCCCGGCCAAGTGCGCTGCGGGTAGTCGAACGGCACCTGCTTGTCGTAGGCGACGTACTTGGTGTACGGCATCTTGCTCGGCTTCTGCGGGTCGCCGATGAATCGCGCCGGAGGCAGCAGCGGGTCGTTGTTCCCTCCGTTGGATGCCGCGGCGACCGCGGCGAGATCGAACACCGATGATTGATCCTGACCCATCGTTCCTCCTTTGCTTGGTACTTGGTATCCGGCCGTTTTCCCGGCCATCCGACAGTATCATTCGTTTACGCACACGTAACATGCGTAATCCCCCATCCTACCGAGGACGCGTCCCAACGCCCCGCCGCGTCCACTATGTTGCGATTGAGATCGCCGTTTCGCGCGATTTCGCCCGTAATGTCGCGCATCTCACAGTATCGCGGCGTCGCCCCGCTCCTCTCGTGCGCCCTGCTCGGCGCCTCGCTCGGGCGACTCGCGTACCATGGGAGCCATGACACTGCGATTCCGCGAGGACGGCACCTTCCGCGTGCTGCAGATGGCCGACATCCAGGACAAGCCGGAGGTCGACCCCGATACTATCCATCTGATCCGCGAGGCGATCCGCAAGGCCGATCCCGATCTGGTGGTGCTGACCGGCGATCAGATCCGCGGCTACGATCCCGCCTACATCGACACCTTCCTGCGCCGCCGCGGCGAGCAGCCCGGCGCGCGCGTCCGTCTCGTCACCGAGCTCGAGGCGAAGCTGCGCGGCGTCAAACGCCGTATCGCCGAACGCCGCAATCCCGACGTCGACCCGGTCGACGACATCGTCACGCCCGACGACCTGATGGACGAGACGCGCGCCAAGGTGCGCCGCACGTTCGCCGCGTTCCTCGGGCCCGTCGTCGACGCCGGCGTGCCGTTCGCCGCGACGTACGGCAACCACGACTTCCAGTGCGGCATCCTCGCCGAGGAGCAGGACGACCTCTACCGCGAGCTGCCCGGATGCCTCAATCCCGAGGCGCCCGCGTCCGACGATCCCGACGCGCCCCGCCCCGACCCGCTCGCGTTCGAGCCCGGCACGTTCGCCCTTCCGGTCGAATCGTCCGACGGCTCCGGCCACATCGCGATGAGCGTGATGATGGTCAATTCGGGCGATTACGCAGACAAGAACACCCCCGCCGAACGCGACGCGCAGTACCCGCTCTACGCGACGAACCCGCGTGGCCTCGATCTGGCCGACTCCGACGGCTACGGCACCCCCTCCCCCGAGGCGATCGCATGGCTGGGCGACGTGCAGCGCGAGCTGGCCTCGCGCAACGGCGACGGCAGGCCCGTGCCCGCGATCGCGTTCCAGCACATCCCGCCGCAGGAGTTCTACGACGTGTTGAAGGAGGTGCCGGCGTGGACGCCGAACGCGGTGGAGGGTTCGCGCACCTTCGCCGGCCGCTGCTTCGTGCTCGATGAGTCGAAGTGCCGTCCTGGCTCGCGTCTCGGCGAGGGCATCGGCTGCGCCGACGAGAACGTGGGCGAGGTCGACGCGATGCGCGAGGCCGGCGGCTACTTCGCGCTGTTCTGCGGACACGACCACAAGAACTCGTTCGTCGGACACGACGACGGCATCGATCTGGGCTACGCGCCCACCTGCGGGTTCGAGTGCTACGGCCCGAAGTCGCGTCTGCGCGGCATCCGCCTGTTCGAGTTCCATGAGGACCATCCGTCCACGTACACCACGCGCATGCTCACGTGGGGCGAACTGGTCGGCCGCTACTCGCACGACGAGCTGCGCGTCTGGTTCGAGGACCACTGCGTCACCGACGGCGTCAGCGCCCGCGACCAGATGCGCCGCCCCGCCGTCTTCGCCACCACCGCGACCCTCGCCGGCCTTCTCCTCTACGCCGTCACCATCCCCCTGCGCCGCCTCCTGTTCCGCCGCTGAGACGGCCCGATTCCGGGATCGGCCCGCTACCGGAACAGGCTCACCCCGCGACGGGCCACGCAGTAGGCGTTGCCGAGCCAGGTGTGACGCGAGTTCGGCCACACGGCGCCGAGCCGCGGCGCGTTCTGACTCATCCAGATGCTCGGCACGCGGCCGTCCGCCGAACGCGATCCGAGCAGGTTGAACCCGTTCTTCTCCAGCAGCCATTCGGGGTGCTGCGTGGCGATCGCCAGCCCCTCCTCCAATGTGAGCGGCATGCGCTCGTCGGAGTCGATGAGCTTGCGCGCAACGTCCGGCTCGCGGTTGATGTAGCAGGTGCCGGTGTGCGGTTCGACGACGAGGTAGAACGGCCCCTCCGGCGGTTCGAACCCGTCCTGCGGCAGGAAGCTGGCGATGTCGCGCGGCGGCATCGTCGTGAATCCGGCCATGCGGTTGATGGAGGTTCGGGCGATCAGCGACTCGGGAGAGACGAGCTCGCGCGTCGGCACCAGCAGTATGTCCGCGCCGAGATCGGAGTGTTCGAGCGCCTCGATCAGCGGACGCGCGAGGGAGCGGAACGCGGCGGCGCTCATATCCGCCACATCCGGGTATCCCAACGCCACGATCCGATCGAGCTGGTTCTTCGCTTCTTCCGATGCAATCGACATGCTTACAGCCTACCGCCGTGCCGGGAACCAGCGAACCAGTCACCATGCGGGCAAACGGGGGCGGACGCGCCGGCCGTTCCGTAGACTTGACGGTTACGTCACGTTGTATCCACCCATCTATTCCAAGAGGTTGTTATGTCCGAGAAACTCAAGGTCGGCGTCCTCGGCGCCACCGGTATGGTCGGTCAGCGCTTCATCACGCTGCTTGAGAACCACCCGTGGTTCGAGGTGACCACGCTCGCCGCGTCCGCGCACAGCGCCGGCAAGACGTACGAGGAGGCGGTCGGCGACCGTTGGAAGATGGAAGCGCCGATGCCCGAGTATGTCAAGCACATGACGGTGGTCGACGGCGACGACGCCGAGAAGGTCGCCGCCGGAGTGGACTTCATGTTCTCCGCCGTGAACATGCCGAAGGACCAGATCCGCGCGATCGAGGAGCGCTACGCGAAGACCGAGACCCCGGTCGTCTCCAACAACAGCGCCCACCGCTGGACCCCGGACGTGCCGATGGTCGTGCCGGAGATCAACCCGGAGCATTTCGCCGTGATCGAGCACCAGCGCAAGCGCCTCGGCACCACGCGCGGCTTCATCGCGGTCAAGCCGAACTGCTCGATCCAGGCGTACACGCCGGCGCTGGCCGCGTGGAAGGAGTTCGAGCCGCACGAGGTGGTCGTGAGCACCTATCAGGCGATCTCCGGCGCCGGCAAGACGTTCAGGGACTGGCCGGAGATGGTGGGCAACATCATCCCGTTCATCTCCGGCGAGGAGGCCAAGAGCGAGAAGGAGCCGCTCAAGGTCTTCGGCCATGTGGACGACGAGAAGGGCGAGATCGTGCCGTTCGACGGCCCGCTGCGCATTACCTCGCAGTGCATCCGCGTGCCCGTGCTCGACGGCCACACCGCCACCGTGTTCATCAACTTCGGCAAGAAGGCCACGAAGGAGGAGCTGGTCGACCGACTGGTCAACTACACCTCCCGCGCCGCCGAGCTGGGCCTGCCGCACGCGCCGAAGCACTTCATCCAGTACCTGACCGAGGACGATCGCCCGCAGGTCAAGCTGGACGTCAACTACGAGGGCGGCATGGGCGTGTCGATCGGCCGTCTGCGCGAGGATTCGATCTTCGACTGGAAGTTCGTCGGCCTCGCCCACAACACCCTGCGCGGCGCCGCCGGCGGCGCCCTCGAATGCGCCGAAATGCTCAAGGCCCTCGGCTACATCACCAAGAAGTAAGGTCTGAGCAGCACTGACCCCAGCCGGGTATCGCAGTCCCCCACGGTTCCGCGATACCCGGCTTTTTCATGGAGCACTGCCGTTCAACCGTTCAGCACGAAAAACCAGTGCAAAACAAAGGAGGCGGGACATGCCCGCCTCCTCATTCGATGAATGCGCCGCTCAGCGACCGGTGCCGCCGTAGACGACGGCCTCCACCTGCGTGGCGTCGAGGCCGTAGGCGGTGTGCAGGGCGCGCACGGCGTCGTTGAGCTGGTCGAGCGGCACGAGCGCGGCGATGCGGATCTCGGAGGTGGAGATCATCAGCACGTTGATGCCGTGGTCGCTCAACGCCTGGAAGAACTTGGCGGCGAGGCCGGAGTGGGTCTTCATGCCCACGCCGACGACGGCGACCTTGCCGACCTTGGTGTCCACATCGAAGGAACGGTAGCCGAGCTCCTCGTGCTTGTCGATCAGGGCGTTCTCCACCGCCTTGACGGACGACTCCGGCACGGTGAAGGAGATGTCGGCGAGGCCCGCGGAGGAACCGGCCTGCACGATCATGTCCACGTTGATGCCGGCGGCGGCCAGCTCGGTGAACACCTTCGCGGCCATGCCCGGCTCGTTCGGCACGCCACGCACGGTGGCCAGCGCCTCGGAACGGTCATGCGCCACACCGGAGATGACCGGCGCCTCGGGGCCGAGATCCGGGAACAGGTCGCCCATCGATTTTTCGTTGTTGTTGTCGCTCATTGTCTTGCCTTGTCTTGCTTCGTAAACGTTGGTGGTTCAGTCGATGTTCGGCAGCGTACGCGGGTCGACGCCGTCGGGCACGACCAGCGTGCCGGGCCTGTGGGAGAAGGAGCTGCGAACATGCAGCGGCATCTTGAACCGCTGCGCGTACTCGACGCAACGCAGCGCCAGCACCTTCGAGCCGCAGGAGGCCATCTCGAGGATCGCGTCATAGCCGACGTACGGAATGCGGCGCGCGGTCGGCACGATGCGCGGGTCGGCGGTGAAGATGCCGTCCACGTCGGTGTAGATCTCGCAGATGTCCGCGCCGAGCGCCACGGCGAGCGCGACAGCGGATGTGTCGGAACCGCCGCGGCCGAGCGTGGTGGCGTCGCCCTTCGCGTTGATGCCCTGGAAGCCCGCGACGATGGCGACGTCGCCCAGCGACAGCGCGTTCTTCACGCGATCGGGCTTGACGGCCTTGATGTGGGCCGCTCCGTAGCGCGCGTCGGTGAAGAAGCCGGCCTGCTGGCCGGTGAAGGAGTGGGCGCGGCTGCCTTCGGCGTGGATGGCCATCGCGAGCAGGCTCATCGAGATGCGTTCGCCGGCGGTCATGAGCATGTCCATCTCGCGCTCGGGCGGGTTGGAGTCGATGCTCAGCGCCTGATCGATGAGATCGTCGGTGGTGTCGCCCATTGCGGAGACGACCACCGCGACCTTGTTGCCTTTCTTCTTGGTCTCGACGACGCGTTTGGCCACACGCTTAATCGATTCCGTATCGGCGACCGACGAGCCGCCGTACTTCTGCACGATGAGAGCCACTGCCTATCCAATCCTCTTCTCACGCTCCGCCGCCCCTGATTGACCGGGGTTCGACGACGGAGGCGTTTGCCGCATATTCTACGTAAACGCAACGATTATAAGGATTTCGCGGTACACCCAACGAACCCTCGCCACCATGCGGACACGCCCGCGAGCCAGCCTCGCACTACGCGATCACGCCTCGCGTCGTCCGGCGAGCGCGCGGCCGAGCGTGATCTCGTCGGCGTACTCGAGGTCCGATCCGACCGGCAGACCACTGGCGAGGCGCGTGACCTTCACGCCGAGTGGGCTCAGCAGTCGACTCAGGTACGTTGTGGTCGCCTCGCCCTCGATGTTCGGGTCGAGCGCGAGGATGATCTCCTTGACCGTGTCGTCCTTCAGCCGATCGAGCAGTTTCGCGATGTTGAGGTCGCTCGGTCCCACGTTGGCCATCGGGTTGATGGCGCCGCCGAGTACGTGGTACAGCCCGCGGTATTCGCGCGTGCGCTCGATGCTCATCACGTCCTTCGGTTCCTCGACCACGCAGATGACGGTGTGATCCCGCCTCGGGTCTGCACACACCGGACAGGGACTGGTCTCGCACACGTTGCCGCAGATGTCGCAGAACCGGACCTTCGCCTTGACCTCGGCGATGGCGTCGGCCAGCTCGGACGCCTCCTGCTCGTCGGCCCCGAGCAGGTAGAACGCGATGCGCTGCGCCCCCTTCGGTCCGATGCCCGGCAGTTTGTTGAATGCGTCGATCAACCGCTGTATCGCGCCGTCATAGGCCAATGCCATCGTCACTTCTCCTTGTCACTCTCTCACTCGCCGTCGTGTCTGGGCGCCGGATGCATGTTGCGCGGGTTGCGCGGGTCATCCGCCGCGAACTCCTCGACCTTCTTGACCTCGAAGAGCTTGCGCAGTTCGTCACGATCCATCGCCGTGGCCTCGCCCAGCGAGCGGTCGTCCATCGAGTACTCGTCCTCGTCCGCGGCGACCTGCGGCTGCGCTCCGGCCGGACCCGACGGCTGCACCGTCCGACCCATGTTCCATGGATCAGCGGCAGCGGATGCGGATGCCGTTCCGAAGCCGGACACGTTCGACCCTCCGGCCATGCCACCGCCGGAAGCGGCCGGCGACGGGAATGTTCCACGTGAAACGCCGTGCGCGCCCCCTTGCGGGAAACCGCCGCCGGACGCCGCCTCCGACGGCGCGCCCCACGGGTCGTCCGGCTCCACGGGCGGCGGCACGTCCTTCCACGGATCGTCCGACTCATTGGTCGATCCGCCGGCCGATCCATTGGCCGGCCGGCCCCCGCCCTGCTGCGCCGTGCCGAATCCCGGCGCATGGCCATGCTGGCCGGCACCGGATCCACTCCTGATACCACCTGCGGCACTGGCGCTCTGATTCCACGGGTCGACGCCCGCCGCCGACGGCCGTTTCGCCGGTACAGGCTGGGCCCACGGGTCGATGCCGTCGCTCAGATCGGGCACCGCCACATGCTTGTGATGATGTTCCTCCGGCGCAGCGCTATCGCCGCTCACCGACGACCGGGCCGCTCCGGAACCGGACGCGGCACGACGGGCCGGCAACGGGTGCGCCCACGGATCATCGTCATCCAATGACGAAGCGGTCTCCGACGACGAGACATGACTGGCAGTGGCACCGCCTCGGTGGGCCTCGTCGTCGTCCGACGCCGTGCCGGCCGTATGCGCTGCCTGCGCCTGCGGCTCGCGCCCGCCCTCCTGAGCCGCAGCCGCGTTGCCCGTCTCGGCCGTGGGAGCCAGATTCACCGCGGCCTTCAGGTTCTCCTGCACCAGCTGCGCCTTGATACGCTGCTGCTCACCCGCCGGCAGCTTGCTGAACGCCGGGGTCTTCTGACCGTCATCCGTGGTGGGCGTGGGCGCGATCTCGGTCTGCTCTCCGAACACCTTGCGCACCTCGGCGCGCAGGATGTTCACGACCTTGTTGCTGCCGTCGACCTCCTCGGCCGCCACGGCGAGTGCGAAGGCGTACTTGCTCAGCGGCTTGTCGAACTTGAGCCACAGGCGCATCCGCCCGGTCTGCTTGTACGGGCGGTAGCTGATGCGCAAAACCTTGTCGCGCGTGACGTACCGGCGCACGTCCGCCGGCAGCGCCGCGACCAGCGCGTCCCACTTCTGGTCGGGGGTGCGATTGTCCGGCTCCTGCGGAGCCTGAGCCGGCTGGCCCGATTGCGCCGGCTGCGATTGCGCCGCCGACGGCGCGACGGCATCCCCGCCGGACTGACCGACGCCAGACTGATTATGGGACGCCCCGGCAAAACCACCGTTCGACGACGACGCTCCCGTATTCCTGGCGGCACCGGCGAACCCACCATGGCCCGCAGCCGCGCCTCCGGCGACGCCGGCATTGCGCGCGGCTCCAGCGAATCCTCCATGTCCGGAAACGGCTCCAGAAGCCGCTCCCGCGCCCGCACCACCCGGCGTGGCACCCGATGCGGCCCCGGCAGCACTCGCCGCGCCAACGCCCGAAGCACCGGTCACAGCCACGGCGGGCGCCGCGAACCCGTTCTCCGCCCCGGCCAGCAGCCTCGCCGCCAGAAGCTCCAGACGCATGCGCGGCGAGATCGCGCCGGTCATCGCGCCCAACGTGTCGTTGATGATGTCGGCCATGGCGGTGAGCGCCCCGAGTCCCAGCGCGGCCGCCTGCCGATGCAGGTCGCCCATCTCTTCGGCCTCGGCGGTGTCGGACAGCACGCTCTCCGCCTTGTCGCCCGCCAGCGTGAGCACCAGCAGGTCGCGCACGCGCGCGAGCAGATCCTCGACGAACCGTCGCGGGTCGAATCCGCCGACCACGACCTTCTGGATGACCCCGTACAGCTTCTCCCCGCTGCGGTCGATCACCGCGTCGACGGCCTCGCCGATCAGCGCCTCGGGCGTGAAGCCGAGCAGCGCCACGGAGGCGTCGTGCGTGATCACCCCGTCGACCGAGCCGACCATCAGCTGGTCCAGCACGGACAACGTGTCTCGCACCGAACCGCCGCCGGCGCGCATGGCGAGCTTGAGCACGCCCGGTTCGGGCTTGATGTGCTCCTTCTCGCAGATTTCCTCGAGATACGGCCCCATGATCTCGGCCGGCACGAGCCTGAACGGGTAATGGTGGGTGCGCGAGCGGATGGTGCCGATCACCTTGTCGGGCTCGGTGGTAGCGAAGATGAACATCACATGCTCGGGCGGTTCCTCGACGATCTTGAGCAGCGCGTTGAATCCCTGTGGCGTGACCATGTGGGCCTCGTCGAGGATGAAGATCTTGTACCGGTCGCGCGCCGGGGCGAACCCCGCGCGCTCACGCAGCTCGCGGGCGTCGTCGACGCCGTTGTGCGACGCCGCGTCGATCTCGACCACATCGATCGAGCCGGGGCCCCCTGTGGCGAGGTCCTTGCACGACTCGCACTCGCCGCACGGATGCGAGGTCGGACCCTTCACGCAGTTCACGCACCGGGCGAGGATGCGCGCGGAACTGGTCTTGCCGCACCCGCGCGGACCGGAGAACAGGTACGCATGGGTGAGTTTGCCTTCGTCCAGCGCCCTCATCAGCGGGACGGTGACCTGATCCTGGCCGATCACGCCCTCGAACGTGTCCGGACGATAACGTCGATACAGTGCAAGTGCCATATGTTCCAACCTACCTTAAACCGGCTACGCGCCGCAGCCCGGCGCGGATCCGTCGTCTCCGTGCCGGCCACCGCCCACAGACGACGGAATATTGACGAAACGCGCGCGACTGTCGTACGCGCCGCCGCGATCGCATACACTGTTCCCATGAGCAGTTTTGACACGACGTCAACAGCGACGATGACGGCGATAACGGACAAGGGAGACGCACGGCGCACGGCGATCGTGCGCGCGGCGCGGGAGATCTGCCTGGAGAAGGGGTTCTCCAAGATCACCGTAAGCGACATCGCCTCCCGCGCACGCATGACGCGCTCGCTCTTCTACCACTATTTCCCGGACAAGGACGCCGTCGCCGATGCGGTGCTCGACGACGTGGTGGGCGAGATACTCTCCAAGCTCGAGGCGTGGAACAAGGCGCGCCAGGTCGGCAACATCGGCAAGGCCCTCGACGACATGGTCAGTCTGACGCGCGCGCTCATCGCGGACGAGGGACCGTTCTCCGCCCGCATGATCCACGAGGGCAACGCCGAACTGTACATCCGGTTCATCGACCGGACGGCCGACCGCATCGCCGATCTGCTGGAACGCACCGTCGTCCGCGAGTTCCGCGAACTGCACGGCCTGCCGATCGACAACGTGCACGAGACGTTCTTCACGCTCATCGTCGGCCTGATCTCGCTGATCCGCTCGCACCCGAACGTCACCGACGCGACGTTGAAGGCGCTCATCGCCCAGACGCTGCATCTGACCGACTACATAGACTGACCGAACCAGCTCGACCCGGCCTGCCCGCCCCCACCGCCACGGTTCACAGGAACTCGCCCGTGACCGGGTCCCGCCCGTCACGCCGGATCGCCTCCAGCACGGCCCGTTCGCTGCGCTCGCGTTCCTGCCAACGAGCCACCGCGGGCGGTACGAGCACCCGCAACGCCCGGTCGCACGCATGCACGCGGACCGGCAACCGGCCGATGTATTCGCCGTCGGCCATCAGCACCGGAGGTTCGGCTCCTCCGGCGGACCGCGTGATCTCGACGTCGCGCACCCGTTTCCACCCGAATACGCGCGAGGCGAGCAGCCGGCCGTTGTACGCCTTGGAGATCGCGTCGGCGATCTCCGCGGGACTCGGCATGTGATCGATCCAGATCAGGTCGAGTAGCCCGTCGTCGAGACGCGAATACGGAGAGACCTCGAGTCCGCCTCCGATGTGCCGCGAATTGGCGACGGTCACCATCGGTGTGATGAGGTCACGCTCCTCGACCGTACAGTCCGCCAGCGTGGCCTTGACGTGGTATCCATACCGCTTCAGATGCGCGACCTCGACGAGCACCGCGACGAAGTACCGCAGCGATCCGCCCGGCAGATGCGAGTGGTTCGCGCGATCGTTGATGCTCGCGTCCAACCCGCACGACAGCATCCCGGCATAGCGTCTGTCGAACGTCGGCGCATCGTCCAGCTCCTCACCGCTGGTGGGATCCGTCGCGATGGACCCCGGCAGTCCGGTGACGCGCCCCAGATCGACATCCACATACGAGCCGCGCACGATGGCACCGACGATGCCTTCGACCGCGGTGGTGATCCTGTTCACGGGCAGGGAGAGGCCTCGGGCGAAATCGTTGCCGGAACCTGTCGCGACGACGCCCAGCGGTTTGCCGCTGGAGCCCACCGCGTTCGCGCCGAGGGCGATCATGCCGTCGCCGCCGACCACGACCAGATGGTCGTACTCGTCCATCCGGTCGCGCGTCCGCATCAAGGAATCCTCGAAACTGTCGCCGGTGAGGTCCAGTACGTCGAATCCGTGACGGCTGCCGGCCTGTTCCAGCAGATCGAGTACACGGGCGCCGATCCTGGCGCCTTTGCCCTTGTCGGAAACGGGGTTGCCGACCATCGCGACGGTCGTACGCTTCTGGCTCTCAGTCATAGGGAACACGATAACCACGAGGCGGGCGAACGCGCCAGCCGGTGCGGAGTGCGGAATCTCATACCGTTGTCTATTCGCAGGAGGTCGGCCCCGCGCGTGCGGATTGGACCATCTCCGGCAGGAAGGGCATCCCGACGTCCAAGCCGACCTGGACCGTCACGTCCTCGCCGGTGTCACCGCCGGTTTCACAGGATCGCAGGGTGGCGCCGTGACCTTCGGCGACTTCGGCCGCGACAGCGCACGGATCGCCGCCTTCCCACAGCGCGTTGGCCGCCGACAGGGCCGACAGGTCGGCGGCCGTCGCCGCGCGGGATCGGGCCACCGATATCCGGCCGGCGCCCGTCACGATGACGATCATCACGGCGACGACCGTGATCAGCATGACGCCGAGCATGGTGCCGGCGCCCTCGTCGGCATGGTCGCGGCCGTTCATGTCAGCACTCCTACCGCTTCGCCCTTCACCAATGACGGCAGGATGCCCATCGGATCGGGGATCACCGGACAACGCGTGACGACGGTGACGGTGCCACCATCGACGTCGATGTCCACTTCGGCGTCCTGACCGGCGACCGATTGGGCCGCGGCCTTGACCGCGTCGTCGTCGCCGGTGGAGATCGCCGTCCGGGCCGCCGCGGACGCGGCGTCCTGACAGTTCACCGACACCATCACCCCTCGTCCGAGGGCGGCGAGTAGGACGGCCATTATCAGTACCGCGGGAAGGACGCTGGCGAATTCCGCGGTGACCGCGCCAGGATCGGATCGGGAGAGCCAATCCTGCAATTGGCGCCAGCGCCGGTTGCGATGACTGGGTATATACGGAATATGCAATAGGGGCGTCGGCCCGAAGAGGGCCGACGGGGAACACGTACGAGTGGAGGAATGACTCGTCGATCGGCGTCGTCCGCCGACAACGGCGGGAACCGTTGCCGGCGGACGGCGTGCGCGACGTTTCGTGTGAGGCTTCATCGCGAGGCTCGAATCAGGCGCGATTCACGGCGATCCCGGAATCATGCCTTGAGGGTGAGCTTCCCCGTGATGATCGATTCGAAGATGGTCATGAAGATCTTCTTGACCAAATCCTTGAATTCCTCGGACTTCAGAATCGCCAGCAGGATGCCGCCAAGGCCCACCGCGGCGATGGTCACCGCGGCGTACTCGACGGTGGCGGCGCCCTCCTCGGGCTCGGCGGTCAGGGTGCGCATCCTGGCGTCGAGCATGTAGAGACGAGCCTTCGCGCTGGTCAGCATGTTCTTGATCTTGGTGTTCATCATGACTCCTTCATCATGTTCGTTGTTGATTTCCTTGGGTCACCCGTTCCATGTCCGGAGCCGTCGTTGGCCACGTCCGCGGATCGGGTAGGACCACTGTGCGACGGGTCGCCCGGCGCCCGAATGGAATACGGCCCATGTGGACGAAGCCCCCGGAGTTATCCACACCTCGGCGTGTTATCCACAGGCCGCACGCATGCTTCCGGCGATGTGGACGACACGCCGACAGCCTGCCCAAAACGCACACAATCGCACAGTCAAACGTTTTGAGTCGCACACGCCCGGCCAATCCGTCAGAATTTCGACGCACATGGAACCATTTGCGCAAAGAAGCGAACAAGCCGCCGTTCCGGGTTGCGAGCCGGCGAGCGCCCGCCTAGATTATGAACTACAAGAACAACTGAACAGAGCAGAGCCCACAAAGAGTAATGGTCAAAAGGCTAATACGTTGGACGGGCATTGGAAAGACTTACCGTTGCAACGATGATGTTGTGTTGAGATTCTGCTCGCAGTTGGACTTGTACGAAAGGGCCCGCCGTTGCGGGCCCTTTCCTTTTTCGTAAGGTACGTCCCCCTAATCTCTTCCTGGCCAGCCCCATTGGCATCCCCTTCGTCAGAGGGGCCTTCGTCCACAGGGGTCGGAACGGTTTGCGCGGGCGGGGCGATGCTCGGTTCAATCGGGCGCATGAACATGCCTCTTCGTATCCCAGTCATCCACCGTGCCGACGAAACACCGCGATACACACCGAACGTACCGCCTCCGGCACCGGTTCCCGTACCGGCGCCCGTTCCCATGCCATCGTCCGTTTCCGTGCCATCGCCCGTTTCCGTGCCATCGCCTCCGGTTCCCGCAACCGCGGCGCCGGAACGGCAACCGGACGCCCGATCGCGCGGACAGAAGACGCGGACCGTCACTATCGGAACCACGACGGGGCGATTGGGCAACCTCGTCACATTCACCTCCCCCGGCGGAGGCGTGGGATTGACCACGCTGATGGCGATGTGCGGGCTGACGCTCGGCAAGCGGGGTGTCGGCTGCGCGTTGATGGACGCCGATCTGGGCGGCGGCGGGCTTGGCGTCCTGCTCGGCATCGAACATGAACAGGGTCTGTCACTGCAGGATCTCAACGCGCCGCTGGGACACATCGAGGGCGATGCGCTCAATCACGAACTGCCGCAGTGGGAAGGCATGCCCGTGCTCGCCAACGCGCCCTGGTCCGGCGAGAACCCGGACTGGTGGGAGATGCAGGCCGCCGTACGCGCCCTGTGCGAGGCGAACGAGATCGTACTGGCGGACGCGGGACGGGGCATGGTGCTGGAGCACGTTCCGGAACTGGCGGAGGCGCGTCACATCGTCGCCGTCGAACTGTCGGCGCTGGGATTGGCGCGCGCGAGATCGCATCTCGCCATGCTCGACAGACTGTCGTCGCGCGACGACGCGGACGACGACGCCCAGTCAGCTGGCGATCCGGATGAGAAGGAGCCGCCGATCATCATCGGCGTGGAACCCCGCGGCGCGTCGAAACGGGCGATGACCTCCTCCGTCGCTCTGCAGGAGGCGATCGCGCGGTTCGGGGACGAGGCGCTGGGGCCGTTGCACGGCGATCCCGCGACATGCGCCGACATCATGAACGGGCTCGGCGTCAGAACGGTGCCGAAAGTCGACAAACGGACGATCGAATCACTGGCCGATCTGATCGTCGAACCGGCGCCCCAACCACGCGCGGCGAGACACCGCAGACGAGGCGCCCGGCGATCGAGACGATGACGCCGACCGCCAACCGCACGATCGACGCAACCCCCGGCACGAACGCCACGAAAGGAGAGACGACATGACCGACCTGATGTTCGGACCGCTCGAGGACCTGGTACGGGACCCGCAGGTCACCGACGTCGCGGTCACCTGCGACGGCAAGGTATGGGCGGACCGCGGCTCCGGCATGTGCGAATGCCATGCGAGCATCCCGTTCCGATCGCCGCAGGTCGTACGGGAATACGCGGTGCAGCTGTGCGCGCAGCTCGGCAGGAGACTGGACGACGCGCAGCCGATCGCCGACGCGTCCAGCGAGGACGGCGTGCGCATCCACGCGGCGATCGCGCCACTGGTGCCGCAGGGCGCATCCGTATCCATCCGATTGCCGGACCGCATGTTCTCCTCGCTGTCGACGCTATGCGGCAAAGGACTGTTCCCGGCCGCATGGCTGCCGCTGATGCGCGGACTAGTCTCGCACCACGCCACCGTGCTCATCACCGGAGGCACCGGCGCCGGCAAGACCACACTGCTCAAGGCGCTGCTCGGCGAATGCGGCCCGACCGAACGCGTCATCACAGTGGAGGAGGTGCGAGAGCTGGGCGCACTGCCATTGACCAACCGGGTGTCACTCGCCACGAGGGAGGCGAACGTGGAGGGGACGGGCGCGATCGGGCTGCCGGAACTCGTCAAAGCCACGCTGCGCATGCGCCCCGACCGGGTGGTGTTGGGCGAATGCCGAGGCGAGGAGATCGCCGACCTGCTGCGCGCATACAACTCCGGCCACCACGGCGGCATGACCACGCTGCACGCGGACAGCGTCGCGCGCGTCCCCTCACGACTGATCTCGCTGGGACTGCTGGCGGGGCTCGCACCGCAGGCCATGACGATGCTGTCGCACGACGCATTCGACGTGGTGATCCATGTGGAACGCGCCGCGCACGGACGACACATCGCGCAGATAGGCCGACTCGTCGACCGACGGGGCGATCTGGCCGGCGAACCGCTGTGCGTGTGGGACGGGCGATCGGAGCCGGCGCTCGCCGACGATTGGCCGCGGTTCGTCGAGCAGTGGAGCGAGGAGAAGAGGAATGCCGAAAAGCAGGGCGCTGAGAAGAGGAGCGCCAAGCGTCTCGTGGTGCCGCTCCCCGTAAGGCCCGCGCAATCCGCGGCGCCGCGGCATGCCGCGCGCCCATCCGCAGCAACCGCCACCCCATCCACAACCCCGCGCATCACCCCACACATAGATCCGCGCATCACAGACTCGCGCATCACCCCACGCACAGTCCCGTACACAGGACCGCACGCAGACCCGCACGGCGAAAGGACGGCGCCATGTACGCCTCAGCGATACTGATCGCCACGCTTACGACGGCCATCGGCGTCGGCGCGCTGTTCCTGTGGCGCGAACCGACCGCCGCACCATACGGATGGGGCGTCAACGGCATCGCTGCCGACCCGACCGATTCCGCCGCGGACGGCCCGGCGAAGACCGGCGTGGACGCGGCGATCGCAGCCGTCGTGGCACGTACGAAGGGCGGCGGCAGCGCGGTCGACGCGTTCCAAGACCAGGGCGGCATACGATTCGCGACCCCGCAGGTCAGTCCCGCGCGAGCCGCCGCGGTGCTGCGCGCCAGGGCCGGGCGCAACGACACCGACGAGGACATCGAACGCACGGCGAAGCATCTGGCCGCCGCATGCAGGCTGAGCGAGCGGCTGGGATGCGCGGTATCGCACTGTCTGGAGGCCGTGGCGGCCAACCACCGGCGGGAAAGCAAGGCGTACGACCTCAAGCAGCAGGCGTTCGCCGGCCCGAAGGCGTCCATCAAACTGCTGTCGGCGCTGCCGCTGATCACGATCATCGCGAGCGAACTGATGGGCTCACATTCGGCACGGTTCCTGCTCACGAACCCGATCGGTTGGGGATGCCTCGTCATCGGCCTTGCATGGTACGGGGCGGGCATGCTGTGGACGCACCGGATGCTCGGCGCGTTCGGAAGGAACGATGACACGGACGAGAACCTGCCGATCGCACTGGAGATGCTGCGGGCCGCGCTCTCCCAGGGATCATCGATCCCGAGCGCGCTGGTCGCGGTGGGTACAGTGCTCGAGGAGGCGAACGACGAGGAATGCGGCGAACAGGACGATGGCGGCTATCGGCCGCTGGCCCGCGGCATGCGCGAATCGGGTCTCGCGCTCACGCGCGGCGCGAGTTGGAAGGAGGCGTGGCTCGGCGCCAACGCGGTCACCCTGCGCATTCGCGACGAACGGGACGCGGAGGACGGGCGCAAAGGCCGAAGGCGGGGAAGGCGGAGCGGAGGCGACGGCAGGATCGGCGACGACGCCGAACAGGAGCGTCGTATGGGGTTGGCCGCGCTGCATCCGTCGATGCTGGTGATCTGCGACTGCCTCGGGGAGGCGTGGAGTCACGGCGCGTCACCCACCGACCGGCTGACGCTCGCGGCCCGCGAATACGACCGCGAACAGCTGTCGATGATCGAACAGGAGGCTGCGAAGCTGTCGGTGAAGCTGCTGGTGCCGACGGCGCTGTGCTTCCTGCCCGCGTTCATATCGATCGGCATCGTACCGGCGATCGCCTCGACGCTGTGGGGCTGAAGAAGGGGATGAAGAATGTGAACTCGCGTTGAACTTTGGCGAGTCCCATCGTATGAGACCCGTTCCAACGCCTAGGATGTGGAGTATGGCACAGATATTTGACGCACCCTCGAAAGCGATTCTGCGAAGCCAGATAGCCGAGCACATCGCCGAAACCGACAAGAACGACCGGCGCGAAACCATGGAAGGCGAAGCGCCGCTGCCCACCGACCGCTTCTTCGACCGCGAGCTGAGCTGGCTCAAGTTCAACAAGCGCGTCCTCGAACTGGCCGAGGACGAGGACATCCCGCTGCTGGAGCGCGCGAGCTTCGCGGCCATCTTCGCCAACAACCTCGACGAGTTCTTCATGGTCCGCGTCGCCGGCCTGAAGCGCCGCATCGACACCGGCATCGCCGTGCCGTCCGCCGCCGGCCTGAGCCCGCGCCAGCTGCTGCGCGCGATCGGCGAGCAGGCGCACGCGCTGCAGAACGAGCACGCCCACTACGTGATCGACCACATCTTCCCGGCCTTGGCCGAGCAGCGCATCGTGCTGCTGAGCTGGGACAAGCTCACCACCGCCGAGCAGGAGCGCCTGTCGCGCTACTACCGCCAGCAGGTCTTCCCCGTGCTGACCCCGCTCGCCGTGGACCCGGCCCACCCGTTCCCGTACATCTCCGGCGGCTCCATCAACCTCGCCGTGATCGTCGAGAACCCGGCCTCCGGCAAGTCGCACTTCGCCCGCGTGAAGATCCCCGGCAACCTCAACCGCCTCGTGCCGGTCGACGACATGACCGATGAGGAGTCCAAGGAGGAGCGCTACGGCTTCATCACGATGGAGAACCTCATCATCGCCCATCTGGAATCCCTGTTCCCGGGCATGATCATCAAGGAGGCGCGTTCCTTCCGCGTCACCCGCAACGAGGACATCGACGTCGAAGAGGATGACGCCGAGAACCTGCTCAACGCGATGGAGAAGGAACTGCTCCGTCGTCGCTTCGGGCCGCCGATCCGCCTCGAGATCTCCGACCAGACCAGCCCGTTCCTCTCCCAGCTGCTCGCCGACCAGCTCGGCGTCAGCCCGGACGAGGTCTACCGTCTGCCGGCCCCGCTGGACATGACCGTGCTCTTCGAGCTCGGCGGCATCGACCGTCCGGACCTGAAGAACCGCCCGTTCATCCCGACGACGAACCGTCAGATCGCCGAGGTCGAGTCGAGCCGCGCACAGGACATCTTCGCCGCGATCCGCGAGCGCGACATCCTGCTGCACCACCCCTACGACTCCTTCTCCACCTCCGTCCAGGCCTTTCTGGCGCAGGCTGCTGCGGATCCTAAGGTCTTGGCTATCAAGCAGACGCTCTACCGAACCAGCTCCAACTCGCCGATCATCGACGCGCTGATCGATGCGGCGCACGCCGGCAAGCAGGTGCTGGCCCTGGTCGAGATCAAGGCTCGCTTCGACGAGGACGCCAACATCGCGTGGGCCCGCAAGCTCGAACGCGCCGGCGTGCACGTCGTGTACGGCATCGTTGGCCTCAAGACCCACTGCAAGCTCATCGAGGTGGTGCGTCAGGAGGCCGACGGCCTGCGTCGCTACTGCCACGTCGGCACCGGTAACTACAACCCGAAGACCGCCCGCATCTACACCGATCTGGGTCTGCTGACCTGCGATCCGGTGGTCGGACAGGACCTCACCCGCCTGTTCAACCAGCTGTCGGGCTACGCGCCGAAGTCGAGCTTCCACCGCCTGCTCGTCGCGCCGCGCACCATCCGCTCCGGCCTCATCCAGCGCATCCGCCGCGAGGAGGACGCCGCGCGCGCCGGCAAGGAAGCGTGGATCAAGATCAAGGTCAACTCCGTCGTGGACGAGAAGACGATCGACGCGCTGTACCGCGCCTCGCAGGCCGGTGTGAAGATCGACATCGTCGAGCGCGGCATCTGCTCGCTCAAGCCCGGCGTGCCCGGCCTGTCCGAGAACATCCGCGTGCGTTCGATCCTCGGCCGCTTCCTCGAGCACAGCCGCATCTACGCGTTCTGCAACTCGGACGGCCCGCAGATCGGCGAAGGCCCGATGTCCGGCCCGGAGGTGTGGATCGGTTCCGCCGATCTGATGCACCGCAACCTCGACCGTCGTGTCGAGGCTCTGGTGCGCATCACCGCCCCGGAGCAGATCCAGTCGCTGCTCGACTACATTGACCTGCAGATGGCCGACTCCACCTCCAGCTGGCACATGCTGCCGGACGGCTCCTACGAGCGTCACTCGAAGGACGAGGAGGGTCGCCCGCTGGTCGATTGCCAGGAGTACCTGATCCGCAAGCACATGCGTCGCCGCGGCGCGCACAGCTGATTCACTAATCCGCTGATCCGTCGCTCGTAGGATCAGCAGGCTACGCCCCGATCGTTCCCGAATCACACGGCAAGACGATCGGGGCGTATACTTATCTGCAGCAGTGCATGATAACCGAACGCGGTTCGAAGGCCGGTCCAGCAATGGGCCGGCCTTCGTCGTG
Organism: Bifidobacterium rousetti; assembly: GCF_008698235.1. Lineage (GTDB taxonomy): Bacteria > Actinomycetota > Actinomycetes > Actinomycetales > Bifidobacteriaceae > Bifidobacterium > Bifidobacterium rousetti. The sequence goes on along the minus strand of NZ_PEBH01000004.1, from coordinate 44,160 downwards.
TCAGGCAAAAAACTACGTACGCAACGTGTGAACGCACAGCGGACGCGTACAATCGAAGGGTGGGTAGAGTGAGGAAAATCATCGAAGCAGCAGGCGGAATCCTGTATCGACGACGCCAGCGGACGGTCGACGACGCCGACGTTGCCGAAGTCGGCGTCGACCCGCCCGACGGGACGAACGGAACGGCCGAAGAGACCGGAAATATCGGAGCAAACGGGGCCGGCATCGACGTGGATGCGGCACGGAACGGGGCGCAACGCGGCGTTCCGCTGTTCGACGACATCGAACTGTGTCTCGTGCATCGACCGAAATACGACGACTGGAGCTGGCCGAAGGGCAAGCTCGACCCGAACGAATCGCATCGCCACGCCGCCGTGCGCGAGATCGGCGAGGAGACGGGCATGTCGGTGGCGTTGGGGCCGTATCTGGGAGAAATCGAATACCCGCAGTCGGAGGAGGGTAGCAAACTCCGCCACACGAAGGACCGGACCGTCGACACGAAGCACATCCTGTTCTGGATGGCCACGGCGATCAGCCCGGTGGAAAATCTGAAGCGCACCGGGGCGTTCGGACCGGTGCATCGCGCCGACAAGGACGAGATCGACGAGATCGTCTGGCTCACCCCGGACAAGGCGCGCAAGAAACTCAGCCATTCCACGGACAGGGAGATCCTCGCCCTGTTCATCGACCGGCTCGAGGAGGGGGCGGCGGACGCGGTGCCGTTCCTGATCGTGCGGCACGGCAAGGCCGAGGCGCGCAAGGCGTGGCGCGGCACCGACGCGAACCGGCCGATCACCCCGCTCGGGGCGGCCGCGGCGTTCGCGCTGAGCTATGAGCTCGCCTGCTTCAACCCGATCCGCCTGTCCACCTCGCCGTGGATACGGTGCCAGGAGACGATCGAGATGTTCGCATGGCAGACCGGACGCGACATGATCAATCTGCCGGCGCTCACCGAGGATGCGTTCGCCCGCGACCCCGACGGGGCGTGGGAGTGCATGTTGAGCGAAATCGAATACGCGCTCGACCATCGGCTGCCCACGGCGGTGTGCATGCATCGGCCGGTCATCGGTGGTATATTCGAGCATCTGCGTGACTTGTGCGTCTCGCCGCTGCTTGCGAAACGGCTGATCGCCAAGTCCCCCTACATGCCCACGGGCAACGCGATGGCGTTGTTCGTCACGCCCACGCCCGACGGCCCCCGCATCATCGACATCCAGAAGGTCGCACCGCTTGTCTACTAGCTACTCCCCCACCGACGGCTTCACCAACTCCGGCTCCGGCTCGGTCCGCGCCTCACGCTCGGGATTCATCCCGACGCCGGGACACGGCACCCGCCCCTCACGCCCCGGACAGCTCGCCCCCGCGCTGCTCGACCAGATGTCGGGCGGCTCCGATCCCGGCATGGTCAACGAGATCGCGCACTCGTCCGCCGCGTCGCTGCTCGACCGCGTACGGCACAGCGAGGACCCTGAGGTCGTCGCGCGCGTGCTGACCGTCGTCGAGCGCAACGGCGTGGACGAGATCGCGGAACTGTGGAGCTCGTCGCCGTCCGACTCGCTGCCGGGCGTGCTGTGGCGGCTGTACATGCTGCGTACGTGGATGCGGTCGCGACGCGACGCGATCGCGCGGCTGTGGCGCGTCGGCGAGCCGGTCGCGACGAGCGCGTCGGCCATCGCGGGCGTCGATCAGGCGCCGACCGAGGACGACATCGCACGACTGGCCGATTCGATCCTGTCCGGCGCGTTCACCGGCGATTTCGCGGTGGCGATGGAACGCGCGGCGGCGTTCACCGACGTGGTGGCGCTGGGCCTGCGCGTCGAGGCGCGCAGGCTGACCGCGGCCGCAGAGGAGCGGGAGGATGGGGCTGCCGGGGTTGCCGGGTCTTCCGTGTCGCTTGCCGACGCGAAGGCGATGCGCACCAAGGCGGCGAACATGCTGCACACCGGGGCGAATCTCATGGCGACGGCGAAGGACTTCCACCACGCGGCGAACCTGTGGCGGCGCGGGAAGCTGGAGTAGGGGCGAAATAGCCCGAAATCGCCCGAAAATAGCCCGAAAATAGCCGAGGCGGGAAAAGAAGGAAAAGAATAAGCGTCGAACCGTGAAAGCGCCTGTCGGCGCGAAGGCCGCTCGCAGCGGCAAAAAATGGAGCCCGGGGCTTAAGCACGGCCCGACGCGGGTAACAGTATACCCAAGTACGTGGCCGTGCCACGCCGGCCGGACGATGTGACGGCACGGCGGCGGCGCGGTAGTCTGGGAAGCATGGAACTGCATGTTTTGAATCACCCGCTCGTCGAGCACAAACTGACCGTGCTCCGCGACAAGAACACCCCGTCCTCCACCTTCCGTGAGCTCGTCTCCGAACTGGTCATGCTCGAGGCGTACGAGGCCACCCGCGACCTGTCCGTCGTGTCCGTGCCGATCGAAACGCCGGTCGCACCGATGACCGGCAAGAAGCTGGCCGAGCCTCGTCCGATCATCGTGCCGGTGCTGCGCGCCGGACTCGGCATGCTCGACGGCATGACCCGCCTGCTGCCGACCGCCGAAGTCGGATTCCTCGGCATGAAGCGCGACGAGGACCACCCCACCCAGCAGATCACATACGCGAACCGACTGCCCGACGACCTGTCCGGCCGCCAGTGCTTCCTCATCGACCCGATGCTCGCCACCGGCGGCACGCTGGTCGCCGCCACGCACTATCTGGCCGAGCGCGGCGCGAAGGACGTCACGGCGATCAACATCATCGCCGCGCCGGAGGGCATCAAGTACGTCGAGGAGCACATCGACCCGTCCATCGACTTCAAGGTCGTGGTGTGCGCGGTCGACGAGAAGCTCAACGAGAAGTGCTACATCGTGCCGGGACTCGGCGATGCCGGCGACCGCCTGTACGGCGTGATCGACTGACCGGATGCAGATCGACATTATCGCGCCGGGGCGCGTGAAGGAGCGGTACCTGCGCGACGCGATCGACGAGTACTCGAAACGACTGTCGCGCTACTGCCGGTTGAACATCATCGAGGTCGCCGACGAGAAGACGCCGGAACACGCCTCGGAAGGCGTGGACCGGCAGATCAAGGCGAAGGAGGGCGAACGCATCGCGAAGCATCTGCGCGACGGTGCGTTCGTCATCGCCCTGGCGATCGATGGCAAACAGCTGTCCAGCGAGGAGCTGGCGGCGAAGATGGCAGACTGGGGATTGCACGGCGTGAGCCACATCCAGCTCGTCATCGGAGGGTCGATCGGACTGGATGACATGATCCTGCGTCGGGCCGACTTCCGCCTGAGTTTCTCGAAGATGACGTTCCCGCACCAGCTCATGCGCGTGATCCTGCTCGAGCAGATCTACCGCGCGTACAAGATCAACGCCGGGGAGCCGTATCACAAGTAGGCCGCGAATAGGGCATGAATAGGGCTCCCCGGCGATCGCCGGCCCGGTGTCACGTCAGTCACATCGCCGGCCCGATGTCACGTCACCGGCCCGATGTCACGTCACCGGGCCGGCCGTAATCAGCGGATGTCGTCGGGGACGAACGCCTCGAAGATGTGGTGGTCGAAGAACTGGTCGCAGTCGGCGAGCTCGGCGCTGGAACGCACCGTCCACGAGACGGTGATCGCGCCCATCGCGCGCGCGATGCGGACCTGCGGCGAGGAACCGCCCGTCCAGTCGTAGGCGATGAAATCGGGGCGGGACAGCCAGTCGAAGGCGAGCAGGCCGGCGGCCCACTCGGCCGGGCCGTTCTTGCCGAGCGATGCGGGCCAGCTCAGCTGACCGCGGCAGACGTCCGGGTGATGCTCCTTGTACCAGTTGACGGCGCCGGGGTGGAAGGATTCGATCACGTACGGGCCGTCATACGCCTCGAGCAGGGCGTGGCCCTTCTCCATCAGCTCCTCCTCGCGCTCGCCCCACGCGCGATTGTCGGAGAACTTGTATTCGACGATGAGCGGCGCGCGGCCGGCGACGACCTTGAGCACGTCGGAGAACAGCGGCACATGCTGGTAGTAGCCGGCGGGCGCGGCAGGCGGCGTGACGACCAGCGGCACCGACTCCTCGGCGCCCGGCAGCGGGACGGCCTTGAGGTCGCCCGGCTTGGAGCCGCGGGATGCGGGGAACAGCGGGATGCGCGTGAGCTCGTCATAGGTGAGGTCCTCGATGCGGCGGGGATCGCCGGCCACACGGAGCAGATCGGCGTCGTGGACGACCACGACCTGGCCGTCGAGCGTCAACTGGAGGTCGAGCTCGATGCCGTAGCCGGCCTCGCAGGCGGCGGCGAACGCGGCGAGCGAGTTCTCGGGGGCGATCGGGCCGTTCGTCTCCGGCGTGCCGTAGCCGGCCTTCATCGCCATGCGGCGGGCGAGCGCCACATAGTCGGCGTTCTCGGCGATCGACGCGTCGGCGGTGTCCGCCTGGGCGCTGACCGGGTTGTCGCCACCGTAATCGGGGATGTCGGTGACGCCGACCAGACCGGAACCGGCGTCGTGCAGGCCGCGGTGCGCATACCAGACGTCGGGGATGACGGGCACGAAGTTGCGGCGCTTGTCGTTGAACGAACGAGGGGCGACTGCCCACGCGGCCGCGCCGGCGAGCGCGACGCCGCCGATCAGCGCGTTCCTGAGGAATTTCGACATGACGTTCTTTGATCCTTCCGTAGCGCGGGGTGGCGGTCGGGCGCGACGCCCCGCAATGTTGGTTAACAGATTACCGCCGCGGGGCCGCGCGAAGGTAACGGAGTCTTACGAACATTGGGTGAATTTCGCCGGATTGAGGCGGAGGTGGACTGAGGCGGAGACGGACCGCGGATGACGCGGGTATACCCTAGAGGGCATGACAGGACGATTCGCGCCGACCCCTTCCGGGCGCATGCACATCGGGAACATCACCGCGATGCTCGCGGCGTGGTTGGATGGCCGCGCGGGGTGCGCTGCGGGGATGCGCGGCCGGATGCTGCTGCGCATCGAGGATATCGACACCCCTCGCGTGCTGCCGGACGCGGACCGCTGGATCATGGATGATCTGGCCTGGCTCGGGCTTGATTGGGACGGCGAACCCGTGTACCAGTCGCGGCGGCTCGATGTGTATGAGGAGGCGCTTGCGGCGTTACGGGGTATGGAGGTTTCGTCGTCGGCCGTATCCGGTTTCGGTAATGGCAATGACGACCGCGGCAGTGACGACCGCGAAAAGCGTCTCCCCCGTCCTCTGGTCTACCCGTGCTTCTGCTCGCGTGCGGACATCCGCGCCGCTTCCGCGCCGCAGGAAGGCGATGGGTTTCAGATCTATCCGGGCACCTGCCGGCGGCTGATGCGCGATCACCCCGAGACCGTTGCGGCGAGGCTCGCGCATGGCGATCGGCATTCCCTGCGCATTGCGATGCCAGAGGCGGATCGTGGTGTTGTCGGCGGTACCACTGCTGGCGGCACCACTGTCAGCAGCACTGTCGGCAGCACCGTCAGCTTTGTGGATGAGATCTTCGGGCCGCAGACCTATGATCTCGCGCGAGAGATCGGCGACTCGGTGATTCGCCGGTCCGATGGGCTGTTCGCGTACCAGTTCGTCGTCACCGTGGATGATCTGCTGATGGGCGTCGACTCCATCGTGCGCGGGCGCGACCTGCTGCGGTCCACCGCGTTGCAGATCTACATCCGCGAGTGTCTGGCCGAGGCACCGACGCATATGCGCTACACGCACATCCCGCTGATCGACAACGCGGCCGGGCGTCGCCTCGCCAAACGCGAGCGGTCGCTCGATATGGGGGCGCTGCGCTCGCGCGGGGTCACCGCTGAGGAGGTCATCGGCTGCTGTGCGTGGCTGCTGCGGCTCATCGACCGGCCGGAGCCGTGTGCACCGGCCGATCTGCTGCCGATGTTCGCCGAGCATGGGTGGGACCGGCTGCGTAAGGACCACTCCGATCGGGCGCTCAAGCCGGACGATCCGGCGATGCCGAGGTGGCTGGTTGAAGCGTTGGGTGAATAGGAGGGAAGTTGACCTCGCCAATCGCCTGATGGTTTTCTCTCCCCCAGTCAGCTTCGCTGACAGCCCCCTCGTCAGAGGGTGCCAAAAACAGATCTTCCAACGAACAGCAAAAGGCCCGGTGCGCGGGATTGCGCATCGGGCCTTGCGAGTGACGGCCGCGGGTTAGGTTCAGGGCAGCGCGGTTGCTGCGCACTGACTCGCGGTCGTCACGAATCGTGATATCGCCTGAGATGGACTATCTCAGTCGTCGGTCTTGACGCTGTCGACGGAGACGTCGGGGTCGTCGGACGGGGTGCCGTGGCCGCCGGAGAGCGGGTCCTCCGGCATCGCGGTGAGCTCAAGGTGCTCGCCGCCGGTCTGGTCGACGAGCACGGTGTCGCCGTCGTGGACCTTGCCGGCCAGCAGCATGCGGGCCAGCTGATCGCCGACCTCGGTCTGGACCAGACGACGCAGCGGACGCGCACCGTAGGCCGGATCGTAGCCCATATTGGCGAGCCATTCGCGTGCGGCGCTAGTCACGTCGAGCGTAATGCGGCGATCGGTGAGGCGCTGGGCGACCGAGTGCACCTGAATGTCGACGATGCCGCCAAGCTCCTCGCGGGTGAGCGGGTGGAACATCACGATGTCGTCGAGACGGTTCAGGAACTCCGGCTTGAAGTTCATGTGCACGGCGTTCATCACGGCGTTCTTCTTCTGGTCGGCGTCCATATCCTCGTTGACGAGGAACTGGGAGCCGAGGTTCGATGTCATGATGAGGATCGTGTTCTTGAAGTCCACGGTCCTGCCTTGGCCGTCGGTCAGACGGCCGTCGTCGAGCACCTGCAGCAGCACGTCGAAGATCTCCGGATTCGCCTTCTCGACCTCGTCGAACAGCACGACGGAGTACGGGCGACGACGCACGGCCTCGGTGAGCTGGCCGCCCTGCTCGTAGCCGACATAGCCGGGGGCCGCGCCGATCAGACGGGACACGGACGCCTTCTCCATGTACTCGGACATGTCGATGCGCACCATCGCCTTCTCGTCGTCGAACAGGAAGTCGGCGAGCGCCTTCGCGAGTTCGGTCTTGCCCACGCCGGTGGGTCCCAGGAACAGGAACGAGCCGGTCGGGCGGTTCGGGTCGGAGATGCCGGCACGCGAACGACGCACGGCGTCGGACACGGCGGTGATGGCCTCCTTCTGGCCGATCACGCGCTTGCCGAGGTAGTCCTCCATGTGCAGGAGCTTCTCGTTCTCGCCCTGCATCAGGCGGCCGACGGGGATGCCGGTCCAGTCGGAGACAATCTCAGCGACGGAATCGGCGTCGACGTGGTCAGGGACCATCGGCTCGGGCTTGTTCTGGCCGTCCTCGGTGGACTCGGCGTCGGCCTTCTCGGCGGCGGCGAGCTGCTTCTGGATGGCCGGCATCTCACCGTACAGGATGCGGCTGGCCTCGGCGAGGTTGCCCTCGCGGGTGAACTTGTCGGCCTGCACGCGCAGGGCGTCGAGCTTGGCGCGCAGATCGCCGACCTTGTTGTGGCCGGCCTTCTCTGCGTCCCAGCGGGCCTTCAACCCCGAGAGCTTCTCGCGGGCGTCGGCCATTTCGGCCTGCAGCTTCTCCAAGCGCTCCTTGGAGGCCGGGTCCTCGGCCTTCTTGAGCTGCATCTCCTCCATCTCGTAGCGCGTGACCTTGCGCTGCAGCTCATCGATCTCCTCCGGGGAGGAATCGAGCTCCATACGCAGGTGCGCGGCGGCCTCGTCGACCAGATCGATGGCCTTGTCCGGCAGCTGACGGCCGGAGATGTACCGGTTGGACAGCGTCGCGGCGGCGACGAGCGCGTCATCGCCGATCGTGACCTTGTGGTGAGCCTCGTAGCGCTGCTTCAGGCCACGCAGGATCGCGATCGTGTCCTCCACGCTCGGCTCGCCGACGAACACCTGCTGGAAACGACGCTCCAGCGCCGGGTCCTTCTCGATGTTCTCACGGTACTCGTCCAGCGTGGTCGCGCCGATCAGACGCAGTTCGCCGCGGGCGAGCATCGGCTTGAGCATGTTGCCGGCGTCCATCGAGCCTTCGGCCGCGCCGGCACCGACGATCGTGTGGATCTCGTCGATGAACGTGATGATCTGGCCGTTCGCGCCCTTGATCTCGTTGAGGACGCTCTTCAAGCGTTCCTCGAACTCGCCACGGTACTTCGAACCGGCCACCATCGAACCCAGATCGAGGCTGATGAGCTTCTTGCCCTGCAGCGTGGTCGGCACGTCGCCGGCGACGATGCGCTGGGCGAGGCCCTCGACGACGGCGGTCTTGCCGACGCCGGGCTCGCCGATCAGCACCGGGTTGTTCTTCGTACGACGGCTCAGTATCTGGATGACGCGGCGGATCTCCTGATCACGGCCGATCACCGGGTCGAGCTTGCCCTCCTTCGCGGCGGCGGTCAGGTCGGTGGAATACTTCTCCAGAGCCTTGTAGCTGCCCTCCGCGTCAGGGCTGGTGACCTTGGCGCCGCCGCGCACCTGCGGCACGGCCTTGCGCAGCGCCTCCGGGGTGACGCCGTACTTCTTGAGGATGTCGGCCGACTGGTTCGGCGCGCTTGCGGCGATGCCGATGAGCAGATGCTCGGTGGAGACGTATTCGTCCCCCATCTGCTGCATCTCCTTCTCGGCCTGCGCGAGCGCGGCGGTCAGCTGACGGCTGGCCTGCGGCTGCGAGGTGGTCGAGCCGGACGCGCTCGGCAGGGCGACCAGCGCGTTGCGCACGGCCGCGCCGATGGTCTGCGGGTCGCCGCCCGCCGCCTGAATGAGACCACGCACGACGCCCTGCTCCTGACGCAGCAGCGCATCGACGACGTGCAGGGTCTCGACCTGCGCGTTGCCCGCGGCAGACGCACTCTGGATGGCGTCCCCGATGGCCTCCTGAGCCATGGTGGTGAACTTCTGTTCCATACTGTCCTCCAAGTCTTCTGTCGCCCGCTATGCGGCGGGCGTTTCTGTCATGTTCTGACAAGCTCAACAGACCCAGAGGCCATTCTATTCCCGAAAGTTGAGCGGAAGCGGCTCAAGTTTTTGATTTCGAGATGGGCGGGGAGGCATACGCTTTCTGACTCATTTACTGCATCATCACCGGTTTTCTGCCTCATTTTGGTAGCATATGATGCAGAAAACAATTGATGAGGCAGCAAAGGAGGCAGCTTCGTGAGGGAATTCGACTACGTCACAGCGTCCACATCACTGCTCACTCCACGCACCACCGGCCTGTTGACCGCCATCCATGAAGCCAAGGGACGACACACCGCCCACACCGCGATTCATCCGGATTTTCTGGAGACCCTGGTCGCGGTCGCGCGCATCCAGAGCACGGACGCCTCCAATCGCATCGAAGGCATCGCCACCAGCGACAGACGCCTCAACGCGCTTGTCGAGGAGAAGACCACTCCGCGCAATCGTGACGAAGAGGAGATCGCGGGATACCGAGATGTGCTCGCCACCATCCACGACAGTCATGACTACATACCGCCCACACCGAACGTCATCCTGCAGCTGCATCGCGACCTGTTCCGCCACACACCCTTGGCATTCGGCGGACGATTCAAGGACGGGGACAACAACATCATCGAGCGCGATGCGAACGGAGAACGCAAAGTGCGATTCGCACCACCGTCGGCGTTGATCACGCCGGAACTCGTCGAAGGCGTCTGCAGTGCGTATTCCGAAGCAATCCGCGACGGGAACACCGATCCGCTGCTGGCAATCGCCATGTTCGTGTTCGACTTCACCTGCATCCACCCGTTCAACGACGGCAACGGGCGCATGAGCAGGCTGCTGACGCTGCTGCTCCTGTACCGCAACGGGTACGATGTCGGCAAATACATCAGCATCGAACATCTCATCGAACGCAGCAAAGACACCTATTATGAGGCGCTGGCGGCGAGCACGGTTGGATGGAACGACGGAACGAACGACTACGCGCCGTTCGTAAACTATATGCTCGGCGTGATTCTGGCGGCGTACCGAGAACTTGATGAACGCATGGGCACGCTGTCCACGGCGGCCGCGGCTGGACACGTTGCCGGAAATGCGACCGGCGGACGAGGAGCACGCAAGGCAACCAAGGAGGAACGCATCGCGGCCCTGTTCGACCGGGAGCTGGCGCCGCTGTCCAAAGCGGACATCCTCGCCCGCATGCCGGATATCAGCGCCACCACCGTCGAGCGAGCACTCAAGACCCTGCAGGACGATGGCAGGATCGAGAAGATCGGCGCCGGCCGCGCCACCCGGTATGTGGCGCGGCGGTGACAGGCGGCAGCGCAGGAGACGCCGATATACACATGCATCGATCCGGCATCACGAGATCGGATTGGACAGGTATTTGCCGTAGACCCGCTGCAGGTGGATGGTCAGATACATCATTTCGTTGTCCGGAACCTCGAACCCGTAGTTCTGGCTGATGTATGCGGCGATGCGCTCGGCCGCGCGGAACGCCTGTGCATATTGCACACGGATGAGTTCGAATAGCTGACGATCCCGAAGCTCTTCAGCGTGTTGACTTCCAGACACCACACGCATTGCAAAGAACTTCAGATGGACCATCATGCGGTAGTAGTCCAACGAATCCGGATCGATTTCAACATGAAACAGGTTCCTCACCAACGCATTGATCTCCTGCACCATCTGCGTGGCCTGAAACGTCTGCCCCATGCTGCTGCCGGTGTTCGCGTTCACCAGATGCAACGCGATGAACGCGGCCTCATCCTCCGGCAATTCCACGGCGAAACGTGCATTCAGATAGCTCACGGCCTCACGAGCGACCTCGAACTCCTCACGGTAGATCATCTTCGTTTCCACAAGCAGACGGTTGCGGATGACGACGCCCTTGCGGCAACGCTCCACAGCGAAATGCACATGATCCGTCAACGCCAGATACAGGTTGTCATCCAATTCATGTCCCAACCGCATCTTCGCATTGGCGATGATCGATTGCACGGCCTCGAAGTATTCTTCGGGAATATCCCCCACCATTTCGGAGAAGCGTTTGGACAGATCCGGCACACCTTGCGTGAAGAGCCTTTCGATCTTCGACTCGTCGATATCGTCACCGTGCTTCTTGCCGAAGGCAACACCGCATCCCATGACGATGACATCCTGCCCACGATCATTGACAGCGACGGCGATGTTGTTATTCAAAACCTTGGCGATTTTCACAATGCTTCCTCGCGCTTTCCTACCTCGCACCGAGATATCGATGCCCTTCGCGACGCTTTCGGTATTGCCCGCCTCCCGCCGACGCACCATTGCCGTTCGAGCGCCGGGGCGGTAACAATCCTCATCAAGCATTGCTTGCTTATCTTATTTGTCCAACTGCAAGAATAATGATTCCCGACCTCCTGTGTCAACGCACGCGCACGTCGCGACACGCCCATTCGACAGCATGCCTGCGCGCATGTATCTTGTCTCGTGACAAGCGTCGTTGCTTGATGAGGATTGTTACCGCCTGCGCGGGCAATACCGAAAGCAGTGTCAGGGATTGCCTTCGGTATGCCGCGCATTTTTTGTTTACCGCCGAGTACAGGACTCCGGTCAACAGCATTACGTGGCCCACCGCAGGGGATTCCACCATCCAACTGCGAAAGGAACCAACGATGGAAACCCAGCAACTCGCCGCACGCATCATCGAAGATGTCGGCGGGAAAGACAACATCCGCGAAGTCTTCCACTGCGTCACCAGACTGCGCTTCTACGTCAATGACCTCACCAAGGTCGATCAGGCGAAGCTCAAGTCCCTCAAGGGTGTACTTGGCGTGGTCAACCAGACCGGACAATTGCAGATCATCATCGGCAATGAGGTCGATACGGTCTGTTCAGCAGTGCAAAGCCAACTCGGTATGGCCGTTACCGGCACCGCAATGGGCGGCAGCGACACCTCCGTCCCCACGCAAGACACAGACTCCAAGACCAAACTTGATGGCGACGTCAAGGCGAACAAGCAGAAGATGAAGAAATTCCGCGTCGGCGGCATCTTCGAGACCATCTCCGCGATCATCCTGCCCATCATCCCCGCCCTCGCCGGTACCGGTATCCTCAAGGGGCTGGTTTCGATCATGACCAGTTACATGGGGTTTGCCGCCGATTCCGATCTGATCAAGATGCTCACCATCTGTTCGGACGTGGTCTTCTACTTCCTGCCGTTCTTCATCGCATGGTCCGCGGCGAAACGCTTCAAGACCGACACCGCCATGGCCCTGGTACTCGCAGGATTCATGCTGTACCCGACAATGACCGCGGGGCTGGCCGAGAACGCCGACCCGATGCACCTGTTCGGCCTGCCAATCCCGTTCGTCAAATACGCATCGAGCTCGATCCCGATCATCCTGTCGGTATGGGCGCTGAAATACGTATATGCATTCGTTGACAAGTGGATGCCTAAACCGCTGCGATTGGTGTTCACGCCGCTGATCGTCGCACTGATCATGTGCCCCATCACACTCGGAGTCACCGGCCCCATCGCCAACTACCTGTCCATCGGCATCGCATGGCTGTTCAAGTCGCTGTTCACGGTTTCCCCCCTGCTTGCAGGCCTCGTCATCGGAGCGACCCGCTCCCTGCTGGTATTCACCGGTATGCATCTGTCTTTGGGCGCCGTCATCATGCAGAACCTCGCCCAGTACGGCACGGATCCGATCCTGCCGGTCAACACGATGGGCACCCTTGCTATCGTCGGCAGCTGCTTTGGTGTATGGGTCTGCGCGAAGAAGCGTGAGAACAAGGAGATCGGCATGTCCACTTTCATCTCCTCGTTCATCGGCATCACCGAACCCGGCATCTACGGCGTGCTCATGGTATTCCGTAACGCGTTGATCGCCGACATCATCGCCGGCGGCGTGGCTGGAGCCTTCGTCGCCTACTTCGGCGGCACCACCAATGCCTATGTCAACTCCTGCATCCTGTCGCTGCCGGTGTTCGTCGGCCCAGGATTCGTGTACGTGTGCATCGGCATGGGCATCGCATTCGCGCTCGGAGCCGGATTGACCATCCTGTTCGGTATCGACGAGGGTGATGGAGCGCGCGTCGACTTCGGAAATTGGTTTGGCAAGAACAAGAAAAAGAATAACAACCCTCTCGCTGCCGCCGCAGCCACAGCCCCCGTCACCATCACGGATAAGACGACTGAGCCCAACACTCCCACGCATACACCCAGCGCCACCACCGTCATCACCGTCACCAGCCCGATGACCGGCGAGATCATTCCGCTGGAACAAGTCGAGGATAAGGTTTTCTCTTCCGGCACACTCGGCAAAGGCGTAGCGATCAAACCGACCGAGGGACTGGTCACCGCCCCGTTCGACGGCACCGTCTCCGCGATCTACCCCTCCAAGCACGCCGTCGGTATCACATCCGACACCGGCGTCGACCTGCTGGTTCACATCGGCATCGACACGGTTCAGCTCGCCGGAGCCGGATTCACCACGAAGGTGCAACAGGGACAGCACGTGACCGTCGGACAACCACTCGTGGAATTCGACATCGCCGCCATTCAACAGGCCGGATACTCCACCACAACCCCCGTGCTGATCACCAATTCGTCCGATTGGACCGATGTGTTCCCTCTGGCCGAATCAGGTTCCACGACCCGAGGAGAAGCCCTCCTGAAAATCCTCAAGTGATCCAGTGGCCGTTACACACCCGGCCAGCAATATAACCACAATCCACTGCAACCTACAACAACATCAAGGAGCATTACCATGTACGTCAACGAAGCACCGTTGCACTTCCCGAATGGATTCATGTGGGGAGGCGCCGTCGCCGCCAATCAAGTCGAAGGAGCCTGGAACGAGGACGGCAAAGGCATGACCATCGAGGACTGCCTGCCCTACCGCAATATCGGAGTATCCGATTTCACTAAACAGTTCGCCTTCTCCAGCAAGGACCTCGACGAAGCATTGAAGGCCGGCCCCGAAGCCAACTACCCCAAGCGTCGTGGCATCGACTTCTACCATCACTACAAGGAAGACATCGCGATGATGGCGGAAATGGGGTTCAAGGTCTTCCGTATGTCCATTAGCTGGGCGCGAATCTTCACCGATCCGCGCGACCCGGAGCCGAACGAAGCGGGCATCGCCTTCTATGAGGACGTGTTCAAGGAATGCCGCCGTCACGGCATCGAACCGATGGTCACCCTATCTCACTATGACCCGCCGCTGACTCTTATCACCGAATACCGCGGCTGGTACTCGCGCGAATGCATCGATCTGTTCATCAAGTACGCGAAGGTCTGCTTCGAACGCTTCGGCAAGTACGTCAAGTACTGGCTGACATTCAACGAAGTCGACGCCATGCTGAGGCACCCGGTCACCTCCGGCGGCCTGATCGAAGACAGATTCCCGGGCCTGAACTTCGAAGAGGTCATGTATCAGGCGATGCACCATCAGATGGTCGCGAGCGCGAAGGCCGTCGAACTTGGCCATCGGATGTGTCCAGACTCGCAGATCGGATGCATGATGACCAAACTGTGCTTCTACCCGTTCACCTGCAAGCCGGAAGACAACCTCGCCACCCAACAGCGCATGCGAAGCATCTACCGTTATGTCGATATCCAAGTGTTCGGGGAATATCCGCGCTACCTGCTTGCCGAAATCAAGCGCAAGGGGCTGCATGTGGAGACAAGGCCCGAAGATGAGGCCACCCTCAAGGCGGGCACGGTCGATTTCGTCACCTTCTCCTACTACATGACCAGCTGCATGGCCGCTTCCACGGAAGGGCTCGACATGGCCCCCGGCAACACTGTCAACGGCGTGAAGAACCCCTACCTGCCATCCAGCGAATGGGGCTGGCAAACCGATCCGACCGGCCTGCGCATCTCGCTGGTCGAGCTGTACGACCGTTACCGCAAACCGTTGTTCATCGTCGAGAACGGTCTCGGTGCGAAGGATGTGTTGTCTGAGGACGGGCATGTGCACGATCCGTATCGCATCGAATATCTGCGCGACCACGTGCGGGCGATGAGCGACGCCATCAACTTGGATGGCGTGGATCTGATCGGCTACACTTGGTGGGGTTGCATCGATCTCGTTTCGGAAAGCACTCGTCAGATGTCGAAACGCTACGGGTTCATCTACGTGGATCTGGATGACGACGGCAATGGTACGATGAAGCGCATCCGCAAGGACAGTTTCGACTACTACGGCAAGGTCATCGCATCGAACGGGACCGAGTTGGAGTGACGCAGCGATGAGTGAGCCGGAGCCTGCATGAGCCCCGGCTCTCTCTTCTTTGCCAGATGATTGTCGCAACACGCTCGCATCGGTCTTTTCGTTACGTTGTGACGAGAATCCTTGTCACAACACGACGAAACCGGGCGGAATCGCACGTTGTGACAGGAACCAGCCGAGAACGGCCGCGAACGACCATGAACCGGTAATGCAAAAGGGCAGAATTCCGCCATTCCTCTCGCCCTGAATCGAGCGCTTGACCGGGAAGAACGGACGACGGTTGTCACAACGTGCAGAAATCACACGGAATCGCACGTTGTGACAACCCAACGTGTACACAACGCGCGAAAAACGCGATATTCGACACGTTATGGCACGGGGACGGCCGCGGCGAGTCACGCCGCTACGCGCGGACGATCACGTTGCGCAGGTCGCCGATGCCTTCGACGTGGACGATGGTCTCGTCGCCGGGATCGAGGTGACCGGAGGCGTTCGGCGTGCCGGTCATGATGACGTCGCCGGGCAGCAGCGTCGAGAACGAGGAGATCGCGGCGATCTGCTCGGGGATGCCGTGCACGAGGTTGGCGGTGGTGCCGGAGGCCATCGGCACGTCCTCGCCGTTGAGCGTGAACGAGATCTTCGCGTCACGCCAGTTGAGGTCGTCGCGTCCGACGATCCACGGGCCGAGCGGACAGGAGGTGTCGAAGCCCTTGGCCCGGGTCCACGTCGGGTCGAGGCCCTGCAGGTCGCGCAGGGTGACGTCGTTGACGCAGGTGAAACCGAGCACGTAGTCCATCGCCTTCTCGACGGGCACGTTCTTGGCGATGCGTCCGATGACGACGGCGACCTCGGGCTCGAAGTTCATGTCCTTCGAGCACTCCGGGTAGACGATCGGGTCGTCGGGGCCGATCACCGAGGTGGACGGCTTGGTGAAGATGACCATGTCCTCCGGCGCGTGGCCGATCTCGGAGTGTCCGGCCTCGTGCATGAACTGCGCGTGGGCCTCGTAGTTCTTGGCCAGGCCGTAGACCTTGGACGGGATGACCGGGGACAGCAGTCGCAGACCGTCCATGTCAAGCGGGTAGCGGTTGCCGGTGGGCGTGACCTGGCCGCCCAGCAGCGGGTGGCCGTCGAGTTCGACGAGGTAGTCCTTGCCGTCCGACTCGTCCGTCTGGAC
Organism: Bifidobacterium rousetti; assembly: GCF_008698235.1. Taxonomy (GTDB): domain Bacteria; phylum Actinomycetota; class Actinomycetes; order Actinomycetales; family Bifidobacteriaceae; genus Bifidobacterium; species Bifidobacterium rousetti. Next base: position 27,833 of record NZ_PEBH01000004.1, on the reverse strand, counting down.
GAAGGCGTAGCGCGGCGAATCATTCAAAGAAAAGCGTGCGATTCTCATACGCCCAGTCTAGACCCGCTTGGCGTCGTCCGCCCGACTCTGATTCTCGGGACTTTGTCCCGACGCCTTACCGCCTCGTTGCCGCGCCGGGAGACATTGCGGGCGACTTCGGAGTAACCCGCCATTGAAAAGGCGCCTCAGGGCGTCTCAGAGAGTCTCAGAGAGTCTCAGAGAGTCTCAGAGAGTCTCAGAGAGTCTCAGAGAGTCTCAGAGAGTCTCAGCGCGACAAATTCCCGAAATCAGGCCACAGTTCCCGAATTTGTTGCGCTGAGCCGGAGTCAGTGCAACAAATTCAGGAATTCAAGGGTGATTTCGGGAAATTGTTGCGCTGGGATCAGTTGCGCTGGGCGGTTGCGCTGGGATCATCGTGAGCCCATTGACCGGACCGAACGGATAGCCACAGATCAGAACGGATAGCCACGGGTCACAGGGCGGCGTAGGTGTCGGCGATGATCGCGTCGATCGCGGCGGTGCGGGCGGCCTCGGAACCGGGGACTGCCGCGCGGACGCGGGCGGCGGCGGAATCGGCGGCAGACGTCGCTTCGGCGTCGTCGTAGTAGCCGTAGTCGGTGTCCTCGTAGTCGTAACCGTGGCCGTAACTGTCGTGGTACGTCGCGTCGAAGGCGCCCGCAGCGGCCGCCGCCGCGAAGATCACGATGATGACGATCACGAACAGCATCTGCACGACGCTGATGACGATGCCGGCGATCGCGAGTCCGCGGCCCTTCTCGCCGGTGCGCTTGATCTGCCTCAATCCGATGATGCTCAGGATCAGGCCGGCGATCGCGACGAAGAACGACAACGCGAAGCCCACGACGGCCATCACGTTCCAACCCGGGTTTTGCGGCGCCGGGTAGCCGTAGCCCGGCTGGGAGTAGCCTGGCTGGCCATAACCGGGCTGGCCATAACCCGACTGCGTGTAGTCGTAGCCCGGCTGGGGCTGGACGTACGGGTTCTGGCTCTGGCCGTACTGCTCATATGGCTGCTCATACGGCTGACCGTACGCCGGCTGGACCGGCTGGGCGTACGGGTTCTGCGGGGTCTGTCCATATGCAGTCTGACCGTTCTGGCCGTTCTGCGCGGTCGCGGGAGTCCCGTAGCCGTAGGGCTGCTCGCCGTAGCCGGCACCGTTCTCCTGCTGGGGCTGGGGCGCGTATCCGGCGGGCTGAGACGGCGCGGCATACGGGTTGTTCTGCCCGTACTCCGGCTGGGCCGGTTGGCCGTACAATGCGGAATCACCCTGCGGCTCATACGCCGGATTGACGGGCGATGCGGGCGAAGGATTGAACGGGTTCTCAGCCGGCGCACCAGCCTCCGACTGGAACGGCGCGGTATCCGGGTTCTGCCCGTACTCCGGCTGGAAGGACGGCGGCTGAGTCTGCGGCTCGTTCAGACCGTCACGATCGCCCGGAGTGTTCGGACCGCCCTGCTCATTCTGCGGAACCGGATCGCCCGAACCGTACAGCTGGCGCGCATCCGGCTGCTGCGATTGAGGCTGCTGCGCGTTCGGCTCCTCGGGATTGGTGGAAAACGGATTGGTCATGGCGCCCTCCTCGTCGACACGTCACACATCACACGTCACACATCACCGACGACATTGGTGAATGTATCCCCAGCTTACCGCGAACGCGCGTGGATGGAAGGCTTTCCGGCGCATCCGCGACGCATAATGGGATGGGACGCATCGCCCGGGGCAGCGCTCACGGCCGCGCGCCCACGCAAGTCCGGCAACGTCCAGCAACGTCCGGTAACCCGACCAAGGGAGGAACCATGGCAGTCAACGCATCGAAGGTGCTGATCATCGTCAACAACTGGGGCATCGAGGAGACGGAGCTGACCCGTCCGCTGCGCGATCTCAAGGCCGCGGGCGCCGACGTGACGCTCGCCGCGACGACGCTCGACAAGTGCGAGACCGTCGAGCACGACCGTTACGAGGGCGAGACGCTGACGCCCGACGCGAAGCTCTCCGATGTGCAGGCGTCCGACTACGACCTGCTGGTCGTGCCCGGCGGCACCTGCAACGTCGATCGCATCCGTGTGAACGAGGACGCGATCACGCTGGCACAGGAGTTCGCGCATGAAGGCAAGCCGATCGCGGCGATCTGCCACGGCGCCTGGCTGCTGGTCAACGCAGGGCTCATCGAAGGCAAGACCGCGTCGCCGTGCCGCTACATCGCCGCGGACATCGAGAACGCGGGCGGACACTACGTCGACAGCCAGCTCACGGTCGACGACGCGAACGGCTGGAAGCTCATCACCTCGCGCAAGCCCGACGATCTGGACTACTTCGTCGGCGCGATCAAGGATGCGCTCGGCGACTGATTCAGTTCTCGACGTGGAAGTCCGGATCGTGGGGGTATACGTCGATCTCGTCGACGGCGACCCGGTCGACGTGCCCCCATCGCGGCCCGACTTTGAGCTGTGAGATGAACGCGGCGACGGCCGATCGGGACCCTTGCGCCTCGACCTCGACGTCGCCGCTCCACAGGTTGCGCACCCAGCCGGTGACGCCGGCCTTGCGCGCGGCCTGATACGCGAAGTAGCGGTAGCCCACGCCCTGCACGAGTCCGGAGACGGTGGCGTGGATGCGGATGACGTCCTTGCTTCTGTGCGCAGTGACCATGATTCCCCGATCGACCGTCCGGCCCGTCAGATGAACGCGCGAGGCCCGAAGATCGCGGTGCCGACGCGCACGATCGTCGCGCCCTCCTCGATGGCGAGCGCCATGTCGTTCGTCATGCCCATCGACAGCTCCGTGCAGTGCTCGGTGCCGTCGGCGCCCGAGGCGAGGATCTGGTCGCGGGTGCGGCGCAGGTGCGCGAATCCCGCGCGGATCGTGCGCTCGTCGTCGACGTGCGCGCCGATCGTCATAAGGCCCTGCAGTTCCAGCCCTCCCATCGCGCCGATGCGCTTGGCGAGGTCGATCGCGTGGCTCGGCGGGCATCCGGACTTCGATTCCTCGCCCGACTCGTTGACCTCGAGCAGGACGCCGACCGTCATGTCACGCATGACCGCGCGGCGGGCGATCTTCTCGGCGAGTTCGATCGAGTCGACCGATTCGATGGTGTTGACGACGGGCAGCACCTTGCCGATCTTGTTGGACTGCAGCTGGCCGATCAGGTGGAACGGCACGTCTTTGCCGAGCGTGAGACCGCGTTCGAGCAGTCGTTTCGCCAATCCGTCGGCCTTGGCCTGCACCTCCTGCGGCCGGTTCTCGCCGATCAGGCGGATGCCCGCGTCGATCGCGGTGACGATCTCGCCGACGTCACGCGTCTTCGTCGCGGCGAGCAGTTTGACCGACCCGACCTCGCGGCCGGAGTCGACCTCGGCTGAGGCGACGGCGTCCATCGTGCGCCTGACGCCGTCCGCGATCTGACGCGCGCGTTCCTCGTCGATGATGTCGTTCGTCAGATCCTTGTGATCCATGTACGCGGTCATGCTTGCGCTCCCCCGTTATCGGCCCTGTTGACGTGTTTGCTCCCATCGTAGTCGGGTCGCGCGCCTCCGAGCGAGAGGTTTCCGTCAGGACATGACAGCGGCCTCTCGCTGGCGGCTGCCTAGCGAGAGACCGTGATCGTTGTGTGACCGATATGTCTCGCGGAGAGCCTCCTCAGCGAGAGGTTGCCGTCATGACGAGACGGGTATGTCTCGCTGGGACACAGTTGGCGGGAGGTTTCCGTCCGCCTGTGACGGAAACCTCTCGCCTAACGGCGCCCGGAGCGCCAGCGGCGGGCACTAGCGGCGCTGGAAGACGCGCATCTGGCCCAGATCGCGGTTGGCCCAGGCGTAGTACGGGATGAGCTTCAGCGTGGCGGGGTCTGCGGAACGCGGTTCGTCGGCGTCGAGGTAGAGCGGCGCGTCGTCCGGGTCGGCGGACTCGCGCACGGCCGGCAGGCTGACCGTGTCGACGCCGCCCAGCAGGTCCGGCTCGAAGGCGACGGTCGCGTCGGCGCCGGTCACGCCGTCGGCGAGACGGTAATCCCACAGATCGCCCGCGTTGTCGGCCTGCTCGGCGCAGTAGACGAGCGGGCCGCGCGTGACGGCGACCTGCCCGGCATCGGAGCGCACATGTGAGTTGGCGCGCACGAATCGGACGGACATGTCGAGGTCGAGCGAGATCTCGACGGTTTCGCCGGGGGCGACGTCGACGTACGCGAAACCGTACTCGAGGTCTCCGGCGAACGGCTGTCCGTTGACAGTGAGCGCGTACGATCCGCGCGACCACGCGGGGATGCGCACGCCGAAGCGGATTGGCTCGGCCGAGACACCGGAATCGCCCGCAGCATCCGGCAGCGAAATCGTGTACTCGACGCGGCCATCCCACGGGAAGTTCGAACGCTGCTCGACTCGAAGCCCGCGCGAGGAGACCGCGACGTTCGCGATGAACTGGTGGCTCAGCACCGTGCGGCCGCCGTCGCGCTCGGTGTAGATGTAGCGATCCACCGAGGCGATGAGTCGGGCGATGTTGGCCGGGCAACAGGCGCAGCCGAACCAGTCGACGCGATGCGAGAGCACATGGTGGCGATCCGGGTTGTCGAGACCGTCGGGCGTGGTCTCCAGGGCGTTGACGTAGTAGTACTGCTTGCCGTCGAGGGAGATGCCGGCGATCGAGCCGTTGAACAGCTCCTTCTCGAGCACGTCGGCGTATTCGGCCTTCGGCTCGGCGAGCAGCATCTGCTGGGCGAACATGCTCATCGACACGGACGCGCAGGTCTCGCCGTACATCGTGTCGTTCGGCAGGTCGTAGTCGTAGGTGAACGATTCGCCGACATGCGTGGAGCCGATGCCGCCGGTCACATACATACGCTTGGTGACGATGTTGCGCCAGAATCGTCTGGCGGTGTCCATCAGCTCCTCGTCGCCGGTCAGACGAGCGACGTGGGCGATGCCGGTGCACAGGTAGCCGACGCGCACGGCGTGGCCGTTGGCGGTCTGCTGCTGGCGGACCGGCTCGCCGGCCTGGAAGTACGTGGGCTTGTAAAAGCCGAGGTCCGGGAAGATGTTGTCGTTGTCGATCGCCTTGAGCTGCTTGGTGTAGAACTGCGGGTCCTGACCGCGCACGTCGATCAGGTACTGGGCGAGCGCGAGATAGCGCCGTTCGCCGGTCACGTCGTACAGCTTGGCGAGGGCCAGCTCGATCTCGGGATGGCCGTCGGCGCCGTGGATCTTACCGTCCTCCGGACCGAAGTTGGCATCGAGGCAATCGGCCATCCTCTTCGCCACGTCGAGGGCCTGCTCGTTGCCGGTCACGTCGTGGTAGGCGACGGCGGCCTCGATGTAGTGACCCATCACATACATCTCGTGGCTCTGCTGGATCAGGCTGAAACGCTCGCGGTGCGCCCACACGCCGGACTTGATCTGGTAGGGGGTGTCGAGGTAGCCGTCGGGCTGCTGGGCGCGGGCGATCAGGTCGACCGTGCGGTCGCACAGGGCCTTGAGCTCCGGATCCGGGTGGTAGGCGAGCGCGTAGGCGGCCTCCTCGAGCCACTTGTAGACGTCGGAATCCTGGAAGACCATGCCGTGGAACTCGTCGTCGAGCTCGCCCGCGGCGACCTTCAGGTTCGCGACCGCGTGGCTTTTGTTGTCGGACAGCTGGTTACCCGCCGGATCGTCGGGGACGACGGTGTCGATCTCGTCGTTCATCACTCCCCACTGATAGGGGATCACCGACTCGACGATCTGGTCGCGACGCTGCTTCCAGAACGGGGAGGTAATCGTTACCTTCATGATGTACCTTTCGGATGCGCCCGCTTGGGGCAACTGCGCGCGCCAAGCGGACTTTTGGGGACTGCGGTTGATTGCGCAGTCGGTTTCTTCTGCTCTTCTGTTTGTGTGCGCGGGGCGGGTGCGCCGGGCTGGCGGTTTCACGGATCAGCCGGTAGATAAGGACTTCGCTGGCGCGACGACTGTCATTGCTTCGGGCTATTCAGCCCTCAGCCTTTGACGGCTCCGCCTCCGGCCCTGCAATTAAGGACTCGCCTTCGGCGAGACTCAATCCGGCTTCGACACTGTCGTGTCTCAGCCTGGAGCGGTCGGGGAGCCCACCGGGCTCCCCTAAAGGGCGTCAGCCCTTTACCGCTCCAGCCATGAAGCCCTTGACGTAGTACTTCTGGAGGGCGAGGAAGAGGATGGCGCAGGGGATGAGCAGGACGACGACGCCGGCTTCGGTGGCGCCGTAGTCGATGACGCCCATGGTCTGCTGGCGCATGTTCACCATCGCGAGCGGCAGGGTGGACTTGGCCGAGGAGCTCAAGTACAGCGGGATCATGAAGTTGTTCCACGCCTCGAGGAAGGCGAGCAGGCCGACGGTGACCATCGAGGGCTTGACGACCGGCACGAGGATCCTGAACAGGGCCTGGAAGGAGTTGCAGCCGTCGACCATGGCGGCCTCCTCCATGTCCTTCGGGATCGCGTCGAACGCGTTGCGCATGATGAACGTCGACATCGGCAGCTGGAACAGCGTGATGACGAGACCGACTCCGAGCAGGGTGTCGTTGAGGCCGATGTCCTTGAACCACACCATCAGCGGGATCAGCAGCGAGGCGTACGGAACCATGAGGATGGACAGGGTGACCATGAAGCCGAAGTTGCGGCCCGGGTAGTCGAATCGGGAGAACGAGTAGCCGGCCAGCGTGCAGACGACCACGGAGAAGACCACGGCGACCAGCGAGACGATGACCGAGTTGAACAGGTACTTCGGCAGGCCTTCCTGATAGCCGAACAGGGTCAGGTAGTTGGCGACGCCCCAACCTTCCGACTGGGCGGAGCCCTTCTGCGGGCTGAAGGAGCTGACCACGACCCAGATCAGCGGGGAGACGAAGATGATAGCCAGAAGGGCTTCCAGGACTCGCGCGATGACGCGCTTCCACAGCGGGGTAGTCATGATGTGTTACCTCCCCTTTCTCACTTGGTGTTGTCGCGCATGCCGCGCATCTGGATGGAGTTGATGATCACGAGGGCGATCAGCACGATCAGCGACAGCGCCGCGGCCATGCCGAGATCCTTCTTGGAGTCGAACGCGAAGTTGTAGATGAGCTGGACGACGGTCATCGTGGAGTTGTTCGGGCCGCCCTTGGTCAGGATGAAGAACTGGTCGAAGGCGAGGATCGAACCGGTGACGCAGTAGACGAGGCACATCACGATGGTCGGCTTCATCAGCGGCAGGGTGATGGAGCGGAAGATGCGCCAGGTGCCGGCACCGTCCATGCGGGCCGCCTCGTAGAGGTCGCCCGGGATGGCCTGCAGGCCGATCATCATGAGCAGCATGTAGTAGCCGGAGAATCGCCACACGATGACGATGATCGTGGCCCACAGCGCGGACTGGCCGGTGGCGAGCACCGAGCCGCCCTCCTGCACGAGTCCGAGCGCGCTCAGGATCTTGGTGAGCGGGCCGACCTGCGGGGAGTACAGGGCGTAGAACAGCAGGGACGCGGAGGCGAGACCGGTGGCGGAGGGCAGCAGGAAGCAGGTCCTCAGCACGTTGTTCCACTTGGTCGACTCCTGCACGATCAGGGCCATGCCGAGGCCGAGGATCAGCAGGAAGATCGTGACGATCACGGTGTATTCCAGCGTGAAGCCGATCGACGGCCAGAACAGCTTGTGCTCGAACACCTTGACGAAGTTGTCCGGGAAGTTGACGCCGCGGTTGCCGCCCAGCAGGCTCCAACGGGAGAAGGCCATGTAGACGAGCAGCACGATCGGCACGAAGAACAGGACGACGATCATGACCCAATCGGGCAGGGCGTACAGGATGCCCCGCTTGAACGCCTGGGCCTTGGCCGTGGACTTGTGCTCGGGCACGGCCGCGGCGGACTTGGAAACACTTGACATGCTTCACTCCTTTGTGGGGATTTGTGAACGGTGATCGAACGATGATCGATTGTTCGGATTGAATGCAATCCGTTATCAGGGCCGATTCCTCGGGTTTCGGAAGAAGGAGAAAGGAAGGAGAAGAAACAGGAGGTTGCGGAATCGGCCCCGGCAACGGAACACAGTCAGGGGATGCGCGAGGATACGCGCGGATATGTTCGGTTGGTGGGGGCCGGCGGCCGCCGCCCGTTGTTTTGAGGGGCGGGGCGGCCGCCGGTTGTTCAGTTATGTGCGTTCAGTTATTCGGTTGATTCAGGCGATCAGTGCGATCAGTTGCCGGCGAGGACGTCGGTGACGGCCTGGTTGTCGGCCTTGAGGTCGGACTTGCCCCAGACGGCGTTCTGGACGAGCAGCTGCCACGGGGAGCCGGCGGCGTTGAAGCCCTCGTTGAAGGCGGCGGACTTCGGGGTCTTGCCGTTGCCGTCGATGATCGTGGAGTTGATGGTCTGGATGCGCGGATCGGCGTCGTCGTAGGCGGTCTTCAGGGTCTCGATGTTGGAGGCGGTGTAGCCGTTGTCGGCGAAGACTTCCTTCTGGGTGTCGGACTGCATCAGCCAGTAGAGGAAGTTCCAAGCCTGGGCGACGTGCTTGGAGTCCTTCGAGATGCCCATGGCGTCACCGCCGAGGAACGTGGAGGTCTTGCCTTCCTTGGTGCCCGGGATCGGGGTCACGCCGACCTCGAAGCCGCCGGACTTCTCAGCGTCGAAGATGTCGTTGAGGGAGGTGTTCGGGTAGGGCATGACGCCGATCTTGCCGTTGGCGAACGGGGCGGTCCACGTCGCGCCGGTCTCCTCCTTGGAGCCCGCGCCGAGGCCGTTCTGGGTGTTGGCCAGCTCCTTGTAGGCGTCGAGGACGGCCTTCATGGAGTCGTTGTTCAGCGTGGCTTCGGTGCCGTCGTCGTTCATGACGTTCTCACCGTCGGCCCACACGGACGGGAAGAGGTCGAAGACCAGGGCGCCACCGGACTGGCCGGCGAGGTAGGAGCCCGCGACGCCGTCCTTGTTGAGGGCAGCGACCTTCTTGGCCTGCTCGGTGAACTCGGCGATGGACTTCGGGCCCTGCTCCGGGTCGAGTCCGGCCTCCTTGTAGAGGTTCTTGTTCCAGACCATCACGGAGACGTCGGTGATGAACGGCAGGGTGTGCTTGGCGCCGTCCACGGTGCCGGCCTCGATGTGGCCCTGCTGCAGGTCCTTCAAGTTGTCGAGCCCGTCGATCTGCTTGGTGATGTCGGCGAAGATGCCCTCGGACGCCCAGTACGGGATGCGCACGACGTCGCCGGCGAGGATGTCGGGCAGGGAGTCGGTCTGCGTGGCGCCGCCGACCTTGCCCTCCATGTCGTCGTTCGGGATGATCTCGAGCTTGACCTGGTTCTTGTGGCTCTTGTTGTACGCCTCGACGACGCCCTTGGCCTGACGCTCCAGCGGGGAGCGGGTCCACATGGTGATCGTGGTGCCGTCGTCGGTGCCCTTCGCCGGGATGTCGGAGGTGTCGGCGGCACCGGTGCTGCCGGATCCACCGCCGCAGGCGGCCAGCGGGATAAGCATTGCGGCGGCGGCGATGCCGGCCAGTGCGCGGGTGACCTTGTTGAAAGCCATAATCGCTTCTTTCTCTAAAATGTTCCGCTCATCTCTGAGAGGCGGTGGCGGACTTTCCGCCTCCGGTCCCTCGCGGTGTTCCACCCGGTCCTCCTTCGACCGAACGAAACTCTGCGAAAGCCTTTTCACAATATAACGCCATTCCCCCGTGATTGCAAAACCGCTTTCGCACTTTTCTCGAAGCATGTCACCAAGCTATGCGAATCCCTGAAAAATAGCGAAACCCAGCTCTCAATACATGCCTTCACGTGTTGCGTCAATCGTTTTGACTGTCGAAAATCACCGGAAATTGCGGCGTGTCTACAAATGATTACGCAATCATCTGCGAAAACTCACACTTTAAAACTTTCGCACGATATTGTGCACAGAATCGAACACCGTCATCACGCCCCCGTGACACAGAAAACCGGTTTGCGAAAACTTTCGCATCGTGACTATACTGAAATACAGCTCCGACGCGGCAGTCGGAACGGGCACGACAACAGTTTCACCGACTCTCATAAAGGAACGGCCATGGTTGAGGACAGGCGCCAGAACGCACGGCTCGAGGACGTGGCGGCCGCCGCGGGCGTATCGCTCGCGACCGCGTCGAAGGCGCTGCACAACAAGCCACGCATCAGCGAGGAGACCCGCCAGCGGGTGCTCGAGGCGGCCCGACAGCTCAACTACGCGCCGAACAAGCTCGCCCAGTCGCTCGCCCGCGGCACATCCGGACTGATCGGACTGGTCACCTCCGACCTGCAAGGCCGCTTCTCCACCCCGATCCTCATCGGCGCCGAGAACGAGCTGCGCGCGCAGTCGATCTCCGTTCTGCTGGCCAACGCGCGAGGCGACGCCGCGATGGAACGCACGCACGTCGAGAAACTGCTCGATCTGAAAGTCGACGGACTACTCATCGTGCAGCGCGAGACCAACCCGCGCCCCTCGCTCGGCAACGACTGGGGTGTGCCACTCGTCTACGCCTACGGCCCCTCCACCGACCCGAACGACTGCTCGGTGACCTGCGACAACGTGGAGGCTGGACGCACGGCCGTCAATCACCTCATCTCCTGCGGACGGCACAGGATCGCGATCATCGGCGGCGACGAAACATACACCGCGGCCACCGACCGCACCAAGGGCGCGCTCGAGGCGCTGGCCGAATTCGGCCTCGAGCCGGCCGGGCCGATCCGCTACGGCCGATGGGACGAGAACTGGGGTCGCGCCGCCACCCGGCTGCTGCTCGATCAGGGCGTCGACTTCGACGCGGTCGTCTGCCAGTCCGACCAGCTCGCGCGCGGATGCATCGACGCGCTGAAGCAGCAGGGCATGAAGATCCCGGACGACGTGGCGGTCATCGGCCACGACAACTGGGACGTGCTCACCAAGAGCTCCAGGCCCGCGCTGACCTCGATCGACAACGAGACCGAGCTCATCGGCCGCCGAGCCGCGCGCTACCTGATGGACGCGATCAACGGCCGCCCGCATCACGGCGTCGACTACGTCCCCTGCCGTCTTGTCCAGCGCGAGTCGACGCTGCCGCTCGACTGAGGCATGCACCCAACTTCTTCCATGGAAGAAGTTCAGTCCAAAATCGCCCTCAATTTCTTGTATGGAAGAAATTGGCCACGATTTTGCTATACTTTCTTGCATGGAAGAAACCCGACCACAACTGGTCAACCGCCCGCAATACCTTGATCGCATCGCACCGTTCATCGACGAAGACGTCGTCAAGGTGCTGGTGGGGCTTCGTCGAAGCGGCAAATCGGACATGCTGCGGCTCATCCAACGCAGACTCGTCGAGGAAGGTCGCAAGCCGGAGCAGTTCATCTCGCTGAACTTCGAGGACTACTCGCTCATTCCCCTGCACGACCCGGACAAACTGTACCCGTATCTGATGAAGCGTCTGGAAGGCATTGACGGCAAACCCTACGTTTTTCTCGACGAGGTTCAGGAGGTACGGAACTTCGAGAAGGTCGTCAACTCGCTGCGCGCCACCACGCCGGCGGACGTGTACATCACCGGGTCCAACTCGACGCTGCTCTCCGGCGAACTCGCCACGTATCTCGGCGGCAGATACGTGCAATTCGAGGTATATCCGTTCGGCTACTCCGAGTTCGTCGAAGCACGGACGATCCTCGGGACGGGCCATTCGTTCGAGGACTTCCTGCGCATCGGCGGCATGCCGTTCGCAGCCACCCACGACTGGGACGAGGACAGCCAGCGCACCTATCTGACGGACATCTACCGGTCCGTCGTGCTGAGGGACATCGTCCGGCGGCATCGCGTCCGCGACGTCTCCCTGCTGGAGAGGGTCGCCCTGTTCGCCATGCAAAACATCGGTAACACGTTCTCCGCCAGCGCCATCGCGGCGTATCTCAAATCGGAGGGATTGGACATCGGCGTGCAGACCGTCATCAACTACCTCGACTACTTCTGCGACGCGTTCCTGCTGGAGAAGATGCCGCGATACGACATCGCCGGCAAGCAGGTGCTTAAGACGATGCAGAAATACTACGTCGCCGACCATGGTCTGCGTGGAGCGGTCGTCGGCGACGGCATGGACCAGCTGCAGGGGCTGCTGGAGAACATCGTCGCGATGGAGGGGCTGCGCCGCGGATATCGTGTATCGGTCGGTGCGACGGCTGGCAAGGAAGTCGACTTCGTCTTCGCCAAGGGCGACACCCGACGCTACGTGCAGGTCACCTACCTGATGCAGTCCCAGAAGACCATCGACCGCGAGTTCGGAGCGTTCGACTCCATCGCGGACAACTACCCGAAGACCGTGGTCTCGATGGACCCGATCCTCCGCCCGCGAAACGGCATCGAGCACCGCCGCATCGACGAATTCCTGCTCGCCGAGGACTGGTGAGGCTATCCAACCTCCATTGCCGACTTATGGCGTTCTCTGCCGATATCTGGCGTACGAGGAACGAGAGGTTATCGGCGGAAACCCCGTTCTCCGTACGCTCGGGCCGGATCAGCGTACGCGGAACGGGGCCTGACCGACGAAGTCACCCGTATTCGTACGCCTCCAGTTGGTCAGAATACGAATACGGGTGATAGAGATCGGGTAGCCACGGGGGACGTACGCTGAGCAAGGGCCAGCGTACGGGGACCGGAAGTCGGGGCGGTATCGCCACGGGGAACGTACGCGAACAGGAAGCTTGGGCTGAGATAACCTCAGGGAACGTACACGGCTGGGTTGGGGCCCTGTCCGGCCTCTGCCCCGCATCACCATGGACGACCGATCCAAGGGACTCCGGCATCGGACAGCTTGCGGAGCAGCGGCTGCTGGGATGATACATCGTCGTAATCGCAATGGACGATCGTCGTGACGCCGAGCGAACGCAGCGACTGGTCACGGGTCAGCTGGTCGCTGACCACCTGTTTCACCGATCGACGACCGGCCATGGACGGATCGGAGTATTTGCGCATGCCGTCGTATTCCAGCACGATGATGCGCCCGTCATGGATCCGCCAAAGGAAATCGACTCGATACACCCGATCGGCCGTGCGGAACTCCACCTGGAATTCGGGAACGGCGTACCCGCCGGACACGATCACCCCATAGACCATCGACTCGCCACCGTTCTCGCACTTGCCATTGGCGTATTTCAGCACCCTCGTCACCGATGTGAGATCCGACCTGGCCCTGTGGCATGCGGCACGCACATCCTGCATGTCCACTCCCCTGCGAATCGCCGAGTCGAACAGCGGCAAGGCCTGCACGAAAGAGACCTTCCGGGCACAGACCACCAGCGTCCGGGCGGCATCGGTGACGGGAATCCCGGCGATCGTGGACGACCGGATCGTAGGCATGAACGTGCGTCGCAGCGTGTAGGCTCCGCGATTCGCGATCACCCTGTCACCGCGTCCACGGGTATCCGCGATCGTCACCACGTCATCGTGCATTCCCCATGTGTGATCGAAGCCGTGGGCGTCCAGAGCGGTCAGACCGGTGAACACCCATTTCGGATGCATCAGATGCAGCGTCCTCGATACGCACAAGGACCGTTGGCATGGGTTCAGGGCCCTCCAGAACTCGGGTCGAGCGTAGACGTTCGGATATGGCGAGACCAGTTCGCCGACCTGATATCGCCTGCGCAGCGCACGTCGCGCGGCATCGTCGGCGCCGTACAGGCACCGATGCTGTTCTTCGGACTCGCGGATGAGCGCATTCACCACCTTGTGTTGCTTCATGCCTCCACGGTAGGCGGTCCGATGCGAGGCCGCCACACCGGCATATGGTCATGGGGACAGGGTGCATAACACGGTGGATGATCTGTCCAGAACGCACGAACACTGTGGTTTATTCCAATAGGTCCACGGACAGGGCCGGATGGGGGCCGGATGGAGGATGGAAGGGACACCAGCAGGAATGGGCAGAGACAGACGGGGCAGAATCAGTGGGAACTGGACAAGGATAAGACCAACCAGGACAGGGTGGCGGGACCGGTTGGGTCATGGCTGGGTCATGGTTGGGTCATGGCTGGGTCATGTGAGTACGCATATCGGGACCAGCAACAAGGGAACCCCGTTCTTCGTACGCTCAGGTCGACTCAGCATACGAGGAACGGGGCCTGACCGACAAAATCACCCGTATTCGTACGCCTCCAGTTGGTCAGAGTACGAATATGGGTGATGGGAGTCCGATAGTCACGAGGAACGTACGCTGAGAGGATGGCAGCGTACGCGTATTGAGGGATGAGACCGTATGACCACAGGGAACGTACGCGGGACTGACCGACCACAGTCGCGCACGTATGGGGGGACGCCGAGTACGCATACGGGGACTAACGAAAGGCAAGTCCCGTTCTCCGTGCGCTCAGGGTCGGGCAGCGTACGCGGAACGGGGCTTGGCCGACGATGTCACCCGTATTCGTACGCTTCCAGCCGGTCAGGGTACGAATACGGGTGATGGAGACCAGATAGCCACGAGGATCGTATGCTGAGGCGACCGCAGCGTACGCCCATTGGGGTATGCACCGTTACAACCACGGAGAACGTACAGGCCATCCGGCCACGACTTTTGCCACGGGCAAGCGTACGGCGATTTCGGACCGACTAGGCCGGGAGGTCCGGAGACCGTTGATCGAAACCGGGTTAGCCATGTGGCGGACCGTATGATAGGTAGACAATGGGCCGGATGAATGATGGTCTGGATGACAGGGTAGACGAACCACGGTCCGAACCACGGAGTAGACGAACCATGGCCCGAACGACAGGGTGAACGAACGATGGTCCGGCACTACGGGCTGACCGATGGAGGGGCTATACCCCTACCGCTTTTTGGACTTGCGGCCTTTGAGGTAGATGTCCAGAACGATCCAGCAACCGAGGACGAAGGCGACGACGTAGCCCATGAAACCGACGATCGGGATGCCGAAGATGATCGGCTTCATGCCAGCGTAGTAGACGATCGAGGAACCGATGAACAGGCCGACCACGATCAGCGCCATCGTCAGGCGGTTGACCATATCGGAGAGCAGCTGGAACGGCTCCTGCGAGCCGACGAGCTCCATGTTCATGCGCAGCTGGCCGCGTGTGAGCATGCGAGCGGCCACGTTGAGCTCGCTCATCGCACCGAGCGCGCTGTGCAGGGCCTCATGCCCCTCGACACCGAGCGATTTCAGCTCGTCCTTGACCATCTGGTCGGGCGTGCGCGAGGTGGCGATGTGCCGGGAGATGATCTCGATCATGTTCACGTCCGGGATGAACTCGTCGAGCAGTCCCTCGAGCGTGACGAGCGCGCGTCCGACCGTCGTGATCGTGCTCGGCACCTCGATGCCGTGCCTTTGCGCGAGCGAGGTCAGTGCGGTCAGGAACGCGGCGATGTCAAGGTCGGCCAGATCGACCGTGCCGTACTCCTTGACGATCACGTCGAGGTCGGCGAGCAGGGCCGGATAGTCGGCCGGATCGGCCTCGCCGCCGGCGAATCGCAGCAGGCCATCGGCGAGCGCGGGCGAGTCCTGCTTGGCGACGGCGAAGATCATGTCCTTCATGACCGCGCGAGTCTTGACGTCGAGTCGGCCGGTCATGCCGAGGTCGATCAGGACGATCTGCCCGCCGCGGATGATGATGTTGCCCGGGTGCGGGTCGGCGTGGAAGAAGCCGTCGTCGAGGATCTGCGTGGAGTAGTTGTCGACGAGTTTGGTGCCGATGTCCTTCAGGTCGTAGCCGGCGGCGACCAGTTCGCCGGCGTGCGAGACGGAGATGCCCTCCACGTACTCCATGACGACCACATGCTCGGTGCACAGGTCCGGGTAGGGCTTGGGGCAGTCCATGTACTTGAATCGCGCCGAGAATCGCTTGAATTCCGCGAGATTGCGCGCTTCGACGAGGAAGTCGGTCTCCGATTCGAACGTGTCCCACAGCTCCTCGACCACGCCTTTGAGGTCGACGATCTGCGAGGTGCCGATCACCTTGGTTGCGGCCTTGGCGATCGAGCGCATGATGGAGACGTCCTGCGCCATCGTCTCGCGCACGCCGGGGCGCTGGACCTTGACGGCGACGTCCTCGCCGGTGGTCAGCGTCGCGCGGTGCACCTGCGCGAGGGATGCGGAGCCGAGCGGCTGCGGGTCGATGTGCTTGAAGATCGTGTCGATCGGGCGGCCGTATTCGGCCGTGAGCGTGTCGATGACGGTCTGATAGGGCATCGGATCGGCGTCGGCGCGCAGTTTGGCGAGTTCGTCGCAGAAGCTCTGCGGCAGGATTTCGGAGCGCATCGACAGGATCTGCCCGACCTTGACGAACGTGGGGCCGAGCGCCTCGAACATCAGGCGCATCTTGACCGGGGTGAGGCCCTTCAGCGCGTCGAACTGGTTGACGATGCGCGTGATCTGGGCGAGGCGCTTGGCCTTGCCCCAGCGGGTCAGGTGGTAGCGCGAGGAGAAGTCGTCGCGATGCGGCCCGAACAGTCCGATGGTCTCGGCGTACACCGAATCGGGATCGGGCATGGTTGTGGTGGGGGAGGGAGCGGAGACAGATTGGACCATGGGCTGTGACGGCTGTGACGGCTGTGACGGAGTGCCCGCGAACTGCTTACGTTTGCTGCCGTCTGCCATGGACCGTTCACACCTCTTACACTGACTTACTTGGAATCCAACCTATGGAAGTATTCTTGTCTTCTATCTCTCCCCCAGTCAGCTTCGCTGACAGCCGACCCGCAATTACGGACGCGCTGCGCGCGCACCTTATTGGCTCGCCTGTCGGCTCGCACGTTGCCTACAAACAGCTCTGCTGTTTGCTTCACGACAACGTCCCGTCAGAGGGGCCGAGTGGGCGGCGACCCCTCATCGAGATCACCGCCCCGACAACCCCCTCGTCAGAGGGGGGCCGAGACCGGTCGCGTAGCTACTGAACAGTGGGGAGGTCAGGCCTCCGCGGGCTTGTCCTCGTCCGCCGCGGCGTCCGGGTCGGAAGCCGGATCGGCGGCCGACTCAGCCGGATCGGCGGCCTTGGCCGCGGCGGCGCGCTTTTCGTCGTCCTTGTTCGCGTCGTTGACGAGGGACTCGCCCACCTTGCGCTTGAGCTCGGTGTTGAGGCTCTTGCCCTGTTCGACGGTCAGCTCGCCCTTCTTGACGAGGTCGTCGACGATCGCGCTGCCCTTCTCGTAACCGGTGGCGAGGGCGCCGATGCCCGCCAGCACGACCTTGCGCAGTCCGTCACCCAAATCGAAATCCGCCATGATAACCCTCCTTCATCGAGTTGTCGAGGCCGGTGCGCGACCTGATGCCGCGCTCCCGTACCTCCAGCGTACTCCATCGGAGGGCGTCGGAACAGGCGGGTTATTGGGCAGTCGCACCGGGTACGTACCAGCGGATCAGCGCGGGCGGGACGCGGCGACCGCGCGCGCCCGGTCGGCGATCTTGCCCAGCCGGACGAGCTCGGCGGCCTGTTCCGGAGTCTGGTCGGCCGTGGCGAGCGAGGCGCCGTCGTCCAGATCGTAGCGGCGTTCGACGGCCTTGCGGATCAGGAAGTCGGCGATGCGCGGGTTCTTCGGCAGCAGCGAGCCGTGCATGTACGTGCCGATCACGTTGTTCACGCGCGCGCCCTCGGTGAAGTCCTCGCCGTTGTTGCCGCGCCCCTCCTCGTCGACCGATCCGAGCGGCGACGTGGTGTCGCGCAGGAACGTCTGGCCGGAATGGTTCTCGTAGCCGATGATGTCGCCGAAATCGTCGGAGTGCTCGACGAGGTTGCCGATCATGCGCACGTTGCGTCCGACCGTGTACGCGCCGATCACGCCGATGCCGCCGAGTCGGGAGCCTTCGGCGGTTTCGAAGAACTCGCCGAACAGCTGGTACATGCCGCAGATCATCAGCATCGGGGTGCCGTGGAACGCGAGTCCGCGGATGAGGTCGGCGCGTGCGAAGAAGTCGTCGATGATCTTGCTCTGGCCGCTGTCCTGCCCGCCGCCGCCGAGGATCAGGTCGACGTGGTCGGGCCAGTCGTCGCCCTGATTGTACTGGTGGATGACCGGCTCGTAGCCGTACAGTTCGAGGCGACGACGGATCGTCAGCACGTTGCCGGAGTCGCCGTAGATGTTCATGTCCTTCGGGTAGAGGGACATCACGTCGATGGTCTTGGACATCGTTTTTCCTCTTTACTCGCTCTTACTACTCGCTCTTGCTCGACTCGTCCGCCCGACTACTTGCCGGATCCCACGCCGGCGTCGGCGACCTTCGCGATGCGGCCCAGCGCGGCGCGCACCTTGAGCATCGCGGTGTACGTGCAGTAGATGTGTTTCGGTTTGCCGGGATCGCGCCTGACGAACGCGGCGAGCGCGGCGTCGATGTCGGTGTCGACCGCATCGACCGCGACCTGGTCGTAGCCGAGTCGCAGGGCCATGTCCCACGCGCGCACGCCGGAGACCTGCGCGACGCCGGTTGCCTTGAGCGAGGTGAAGTCGACGTCCCACAGCCAGCTCATGTCGCGGCCGTCGGCGTATTCGTCGTTGATGACGATCATCGTGTCGGCGCCCTCCGGCGGGAGACTCGCGAGCGACAGGCGGAAGCCCATCGGGTTCTTGACGAGCAGGAGCTCGGTCGGCGAACCGTTCACGTCGATGACCTCGCCGCGCCCGAACGCCGGGGTGACGCGCGAGACCGCGGCGATGAGATCGTCGATCTTCGCGTCGGGTCTGACCGCGCGCACGACGGCGAGCGCGGCGGCGGCGTTGTAGAGGTTGTAGACGCCTTCGAGTTTGACCTTGGTGTGGCGTTCGATGACGACGTCACCGGACGCGCCCGGCTTGCCGGGGGTACCGGGCTTGCCGGCGAAGCGGAACGTGGCGGCGTGGTCGCCGACCTCGGTCAGGGTGACGTCGGCCGGCAGCGTGGCGATGGCCAGCGCCTCCGGGTTCACGGGCGGCAGGGTGAGCGTGTCGGACAGGTCGGTCGTCGCGCCCGGTTCAGTCGCGGAACCGGCCCCGGCCTCGCCGGCCCCGTCCTCGCCTTCGACGGACACGGTCGTCGCCATGTCGTCGTCGGAGGGGAAGAACCGCTTGAGGTCGTCGGACAGGCCGAAGTACTTCACCGTCGTGCTCACCGGCGCAAGTCCCGCGAGGCGGGCGATGCGCGGGTCCTCGCGGTTGAGGACGACCGTGCCGGTGGTGGCGGCCGCGACGTGGCCGAGCAGTCGGGCGGTGTTGTCGATCTCGCCGAAGCGGTCGAGCTGGTCGCGCATCACGTTGAGCAGAAGCGCGTATCGCGGCTTGACCTGACGCACGAAGTGCACGGCGTACGCCTCATCCAGCTCGAGCACGGCGATGTCGGCGTCGAGCCGGCCGGTGAGCGTGACCTGCTGCAGCAGCGCGGAGACGACGCCGCGCGTGAAGTTCGATCCGGTCGGGTTGGTGAACACCTTGAGCCCGAGGTCGGAGAGCATCGAGGCGACCATGCGCGTGGTCGTGGTCTTGCCGTTCGTGCCGGAGACGAGCACGACGCCGAGCGGCAGACGGCCGAGCGTGCGCGCGAGGTACGTCGGGTCGATCATCTCGACGACCTTGCCGGGGAACGCGGAGCCGCCGTGGCGCGTGACGCGGGAGGCCCAGCGCACGCCCTTGCCGATCAGCGGCGTCGCGAACCCGTACAGCGGGCCGCGCGGCACACGCTGCGACCCCTGTGGAACATTGCGTGAAACACTTTGGGAACCATTCTTCGCCATCTCACACCCCCTGATTGTTGTAGTCCTGCTGCATGTCCTGGAACTTCGACAGGGCGCCGACGAACCCCAGATGGAACGTCTCGGTCGGGCCGTTGCGGTGCTTCGCCATGATGATGTCGGCCTCGCCCGGACGATCCTCCTTGTCGTAGAAGTCCGGTCGGTGCACGAGGAACACCACGTCGGCGTCCTGCTCGATCGAACCGGATTCACGCAGATCGGACAGCTGCGGCTTCTTGTCGTTGCGCATCTCCGGGCCACGGTTCAGCTGCGAGAGGGCCACGACCGGCACCTCAAGCTCCTTGGCGAGCAGCTTCAAGGCGCGGGAGAACTCGGAGACCTCCTGCTGGCGGGATTCGACCTGCTTGCCCGAGGTCATGAGCTGCAGGTAGTCGATGACGACGAGCTTCAGATCGTTGGTCTGCTTGAGGCGGCGGCATTTTGCGCGGATCTCCATCAGGCTCATGTTCGGGCTGTCGTCGATGAACAGCGGGGCGTCGTCGAGCTGCGTCCAGAACGAGTTGAGCCTGTTCCAGCGTTCCGGCGTGATCTCGTCGGCGCGGCGCAGCGCCCCGAGCGGGATCTCGGTCTCGGCGGAGATGATGCGCTGGGCGAGCTCCACCTTGCTCATCTCGAGGCTGAACACGATCGTCGTCAAGTGGTGATGCAGCGCGGCGGAGCGCGCGAAGTCGATGCCGAGCGTCGACTTGCCCATGGCCGGGCGGCCCGCGACGACGACCATCTGACCGGGCTGGAGGCCTTGCGTGACGTCATCGATGTCGCGGAAGCCGGTGGGCACGCCCTTGTTGACGAGGCCCTGCTGGAGCTTGTCGATCTGGTCGAGCGCGTCGTGGACGACCGTCGTGATCGCGGAATAGTCCTGACGCACCTTGCCGACGGACATCTCGTACACCTCGGCCTGCGCGAGGTTGACGACGTCCTCGGCCTGCGATCCCTCGGCGGAATAGCCGAGCTGCGCGATCTTCGTGCCGGCGGCGATCACGTTGCGCAGGATCGCGCGCTGATGGACGATCTCGGCGTAGTACGTGGCGTTCGCGGCGGTCGGCACGGACGCGACGAGCGAATGCAGGTAGTCGGTGCCGCCGACCTTGTCGAGGTCGCCGTTCTTGAGCAGCTGGTTGGCGACGAGCACCGCGTCGACCGGCTGGCTCGCGGAGAACAGGTTGATGATCGCCTCGTAGATGGTCTGATGCTTCGGCTGGTAGAAGTCGGTGACCTCGATCATCTGCGAGACCTCGCCGATGGCGTCCTTGCTCATGAGCATGCCACCGAGCACGGCCATCTCCGCGTCGTCGTCATGCGGGGGCACGCGGTCGAACAGGGCGTCGCGCACGGGGGCGCCGGTGGCCCCCGGCACGTAGCCGGTGCCGTTGCCACCGCGACCGCTTCCGCCACGACCGATTCCGCCGCGATTGCCGCCGGAACGGCCGGCTCCGCCGTCGTCGCGGGGACCTCCCCCGCCGTACTCGTCCCCGCCACCGGCGACCGCGACGAACGCGTCGTCGGCCCGCTCATCTTCCCAAGGTTCCTCAGCCATAGCCACCTAGTATAGGTTCATCGAACAACGCCGGTAGATGCGGTGCGGAACGCGTACGTTATGCACGCATCCATGCGTCGCTGCGGGCGCGCAAGCCGTTGGCCAGGCCGCGACCGCCCATGAGGACCACGTTGAACACGGCCCACAGGGCGATCGTGCGAGCGAAGTCGCCCGGCAGCATCGGCAGGGCGAAGTCGGCAAGCGCGACGGCCAGCGCGATGTACACGCCCGCGGTCGCGAGGCACGTCGCGGCGAGATAGCGGTAGTCGCGCGCGCCGATCAGAATGCCGTCAAGCGCCATCATCCACCCTTGCAGCGGGAAGAAGACGCCCATCGTGACCATGCCGGCGGCGACCAGCAGCTGGATCGCGGGGTTCGGCGAGAAGACATGCCCGGCGAACAGGCCGACGCCCGCGAATCCGACGCCGATGACCGCGCCGACCTCGAGGCCCATGCGGCCGGTCGCGCGGGTGAGACGGCGCGCACGATCCATCGCGCCCGCGCCGAGCGCCGCGCCGACCAGGGTCTGGCCGGCGATGCCGACCGAGTCGAGCATGTTCATCGCGAAGTTCCACGACGAGTTGACCGCCTGGAACCCGGCCAGCACCTCGGTGCCCATACGGGCCGCGCATCCCACGGTCACGACCATCGCCGCGCGGATCGCCAGCGTGCGCACGAACAGCGGCAGGGCGTCGCCGCCGGCGCGCTTCAACCCCGCGATCCGGGGTTTGAGGCTCGCGCCGTCGGCCCTTGCCCACAGGACGGCCGGCACCGCGAGGAACAGTCCCATGAACCATTGCGCGATCAGGGTGGCTGCGCCGGAGCCGACGATGCCCCAGTCGAGGACGATCACGAACAGGACGTCGAGCGCGGTGTTGAGCACGGCGCCGCAGACCGCGGCGATCAGGGTGATGCGGACCTTCTGCAGGCCGCGGAACACGCCGTTGGCGGAGTAGACGAGCAGCATGCCGGGCGCGCCGAGCACGATCGCCCGCGTGTAGGCGACCGCCTGATCGAGCACCTCGCCCTGCCCGCCAAGCGCGCGGCACAGCGGTTCAGCGGCGGCGAACAGGCCGACCGAAAGCGCGACGCCGATGCCGAGCGCCAGCCACAGCCCGTCGATGCCGGCCTGCATGCCCTCGCGACGACGGCCGGCGCCGAGCAGGTGCGCGACCTGCGCGGTGGTCGAATACGCGAGGAAGATGCACAGACCGACCGCGGTGAGGATGATCGTCGAGCCGATCGACAGGCCGGCGAGCGCCGCGTCGCCGATGTGGCCGACGATGGCGGTGTCGATGAGGATGAACGTCGGCTCCGCGATGAGCTGGCCGAAGGTCGGCAGCGCCAGCGCCAGCAAACGGCGGCGTTGCGCGCGATCCGTCTCCCCTGTTTCCGACATCCGCGCTCCTTCTCCGACTCCGCGTTTCCACAGGCACCATACACGTTCCGGCGGTCGTTCACCGTGCGTTCAGATTCGATTACCACGGTGTTTCGGATTACGCAAGCCGGGGTTGTGCTGTGGATAAGTTATCCCCAAGTTATCCACTGAGTTATCCCCACTGTGTGGATAACTCAGTGGATTATCCCCATACTTATCCCCGAAATGTGGATAACTATTTTCCTTATCCACATTCCTCCCCGCGCGTGTCGCGACGTGACATTATCGCCACGATGTTCCGTACACATCGCCGATACGGAATCGGGGTATCGCGTGGGCCGCAGGGGATGGCGATGCTCTGTTCCGGACACGCTCCGGGCCGCTCTGGCCAAGTCTTTACGGTCCAGAGCAGAGCATCGCCATCCCCTGCTCCGTTGCGTGGGGATGTTACGTCAATGCGCCATCCCCCGCGGTCACCGCGGAAAAACAGAAAAGCAGAAAACAACCTACATCTGCGCGCGGGTCACGGCGACCATCTGGCGGGCGAGGGTCTCGCGCCACTTGCTCCAGCCGTAGCGCTTGGTGATCGCCTCCTCGGGGGTCGCGCCGAGCGACGAGCCGTCGGCGCGGGTCAGGTCGTAGAGCATGTCGAGCAGGACCGGATCGTGGTCGACCCGGTCGGCGAGTTCGCGGCCGGTCGCGGGATCGTTCGGGTCGCGGCCGGTCGCGAACTCGCTGAGCGTCAGATGCTCGCGCACGAGGAACGTGACCATGCGCACGGTGTCGTCGTCGAAGCCCATGCGTCGGGCGATGACCGGCGCGTGGCGCGCGCCCTCGGCCGCGTGGTCGGCCACGCCGGAACGCTTGCCGATGTCGTGTAGGAGTCCGGCGAGCAGCAGCGCGGCGTAATGGTGATCGTCGTACCGCACCGATCCGTCGTCGCCGAGCACTTCGCCGTCGACCCCGGCCCCGGCCCCGGCCTTCGCCGCGGCCGACGGGAACCCGACCTCGCGACCCAATCGCGTGACCACCTCGATCGTATGGCGGTCGATCGTGTAGCGGTGCGCGGCCGACACGGACGGGCGGTTGCGGATGCCGAGCCACTCGGGCATCCACTTGCCCGGGATGTCGGCGAAATCGATCTCCTCCCACACGTCGAGCAGCGACGGGCCGCACGCGAGCAGGTCGACGAACAGCGAGCGCGACGTCGCGTCCCACCGGTTCGAGTGGATCGGGCAGCGTCGCAGGTTGGTGAGCGTGCCGGGGTTGATCGGCAGGCCGTGGCGTCCGGCCGCGACCGCGACGCGCAACGCGAGCGAGGCGTCGGCGGACGGGTCGACGCCGGGCGCGAGCACGACCTCCTGCTCGTGTTCGGCGACGCCGGGCGCGAGGATGTCGAACTTCGGCGCCTCGCGGTGGCCGCCGGCGCGCTGGGAGAACATCTGGAAGAACGCGAATCGCGGTTTCTCGTGCGTGAGCGAGTGTTCGGCGCGGGAGGCGGTGGAGTCGAGCGCGAACGCGATGCGCCGGCCGATGCGCGCGAGCATCGTCTGCATGTCGTCGATCGCCTTGGCCTCGCGTTCGCCGCCGGACGGCAGGGTCGGGTCCGCGAGGCCCAGCATCGCGGCGACCTTGTCCTGATACGGCGTGAGCAGCAGGTTCGTGTCCTTGTTCGCGACCAGATGGATGCAGTCGCGCACGTCGAGCAGCCGGTCGACGGCCTCGTCGTACACGCCGTGGGGGCGGTCGGCCAGCCAGGAGACGGCGAGCGCGGAGACGAGGACCGAGTCGCGCAGGCCGCCGCGCGCATCCTTGACGTCGGGCTGGTTCAGGTACTGGAGTCGGCCGAACTCGTCGAGACGCGACTTCGCGGAGTCGAGCAGTTCGGGCAGGCGTTTGCGCGCGGCCTTGCGCCAGCGTTCGAGGATCGAATCGGAGGTTTCGCGCAGGAGCTCGATGTCGCCGGCGATCGGTTCGACGTCGAGCCAGCCCATCGCGGCGGGCAGGTCGTGGTCGGTGACCGATTCGCACTGCTGTCGCGTGCGGATCGAATGGTCGAGGTCGAGTCCGGAGTCCCACAGCGGATACCACAGTTTGTTGGCGAGCTCGTTGAGCTGTTGGTCGCTGATCGCGTGCGGGTCGTAGATGATGACGAGATCGAGGTCGGAGGACGGGCCGATCTGGCCGCGGGCGAGCGATCCGACCGCCGCGAAGCCGATCCCGCGCTCGGGGACCGTGAAGCTCGTGGCCGCCGTGGCCTCGTCCCACAGGGCCTTGAGGCTCGTCATCGCAAGCTCGGTGCGGGCCTTGCGTTTGGCCGCGCCGGAACGGTACACGCCGTCGTCGTCCGGCCGGCTCAGTTCCATGAATCGTTGCTTGAGACCATCCACCGCGCTGGTCATGCTGCTGGCTCCTTCTTCGGGTGATTCCGCCCGAACGTTCCCGTGTCGATGTTTCCGAGTGTTCCCGAGTGTTCCCGGATACTTCCGAATACGACAGAGTCCCCGCACGGCTCCGATAGCGGCGTGCGGGGACTCCTTGTCTATTGATGGCCCGAACCCTTCGGGAAAGCGAAAGCGTCCGGACGTCTGTCATGCGCCGGGGCGAAACCGGCGCGTCGCGTCAGATCGCGGCGGAACCGGACTCGCCGGTGCGCACGCGGGTGACGGAATCGAGCGGCGCGACCCAGACCTTGCCGTCGCCGATGGTTCCGGTGCCGGCGGCCTTGACGATCACACCCACGAGGGTTTCGGCGTCCGCATCGTCGGACAGGACCTCGATGCGGATCTTCGGAATCAGATCGACGGTGTATTCGGCGCCGCGGTAGACCTCGGTGTGTCCGCGCTGACGGCCGTAGCCGTTGGCCTCGGAGACGGTCAGACCGTGCACGCCGGCGGCCGCGAGGGCCTCCTTGACGTCGTCGAGCTTATGGGGCTGAATGATTGCGGTGATGAGCTTCATCTCACCTCACCTCCTTGAGAACGGAGCTGGCGGTACCAGCAAAATCGTAGGCACGCTCGCCCTGGTCGGCAAGATCGATACCGCCGACCTCCTGGGCCTCGGTGACGCGCCAGCCGATCGTCTTCTCGAGCGCGAAGGCGATGATCGCGGTCACGACGGCGGAGTAGACGATCGCGCACAGGGCGATGACGATCTGCACGACGAGCTGCTTCCAGTCGCCGCCGGCCAGCAGGCCGGTGCCCTCGCCAAAGAAGCCGATCAGGACGGTGCCGGTGAAACCACCGACGCCGTGGACGCCGACGACGTCGAGCGAATCATCGTAGCCGAACTTGAACTTGAGACCGCAGGCGAGGCAGGTCAGGATGCCGACGATCGCGCCGAGGACGATCGCCCACAGCGGGGAGACCACATCGGCGGCCGGGGTGATGCCGACCAGGCCGGCGACCATACCGGAGGCAGCGCCCATCGCGGTGTAGTGGCCGGAACGGATCTTCTCGGTGAAGCCCCAGGAGAGCATGGCGGCGGCTGCGGCGGCGGACGTGGAGACCCACGCGTAGCCGGCGGTGCCGTTCGCGGCGAAGGCGGAACCGGCGTTGAAGCCGAACCAGCCGAACCACAGCAGGAAGGCGCCGAGCATCACGAACGGGACGTTGTGAGGACGGAACGGCTGCACGGCGAAGCCCTTGCGCTTGCCGATGATCAGGACGATCACGAGGGCCGCGACTGCCGCGTTGATGTGGACGACCGTACCACCTGCGAAGTCGTGGGCGGCGGCGCCGATGGCGGTGGAGATCGCGCCGGTGCCGGACAGCAGGCCCTTGTTCCAGACCATGTGGGCCATCGGAGCGTAGTCGAAGGTCAGCCACAGCACCACGAAGATCATCCAGGTGCTGTACTTGACGCGCTCGGCGATGGCGCCACAGATCAGGCCGACGGTGATCATCGCGAACGCGACCTGGAAGGCCACGTCGACGGACACCGGGTACTTGTTCGCGTTCAGACCGGTCGTCGTGAACACGCCGTCCTTGGCGACCATCGAATCCTTCAGCAGGAAGCCGGAGGCCGGGTCACCGAAGATGCCGCCGATGTCGGAACCGGCGTACGCGATCGACCAGCCCCACAGGACCCAGACGATCATCGTGACCGACAGCGCGGCCGCCTCGAGCATCAGCATGTTCAGCACGGCCTTCGCGCGGACCATGCCACCGTAGAAGAACGCCACACCCGGCGTCATGAGGAAAACCAGGGACGCGGAAGTCAAAATCCATGCGGTGTTTCCGGAATCCATGTCTACCTCCCTCTCTTGTCCTTCCCGGTCTGGCCGCACGCGCCGCGCCCTGACGTGATGTCACGGCCTGCCGCACGACGGATCGGGTCTCTGTTCGTTATTGCCGTCCCCTGTAACGGGGCTAACAGTTCGGTAGTGAACGCCCGGTTGGTTTTGAGTTCGTTACGGCAGGTTACGCGATTGTTAATCGAGTCAGATCATCAAGTCAGGCGAGGATGCCTTCCACGAAGGACTCGGGGGTGAACGGGGCGAGGTCGTCGGGGCCTTCGCCGAGGCCGACGAGCTTGACGGGGACGCCGAGCTCCTTCTGCACGGAGATCACGATGCCGCCCTTGGCGGAGCCGTCGAGCTTCGAGAGGACCACGCCGGTGATGCCGATCGCCTCGGCGAACACCTTGGCCTGGGTCATGCCGTTCTGGCCGGTGGTGGCGTCGAGGACGAGCAGCACCTCGTCGACGGGCAGGTTCTTCTCGGTGACGCGGCGGATCTTGCCGAGCTCGTCCATCAGGTTGGACTTGTTCTGCAGTCGGCCGGCGGTGTCGATGATGAGCACGTCGGCGTTCATCTCCTTGGCCTTCGCGCTGGCCTCGAACGCGACCGACGCGGGGTCGGCGCCGTCCTTGTCGGAGCGGACGACCGGCACGTTCACGCGGGCGCCCCACGTCTCGAGCTGGTCGGCGGCGGCGGCGCGGAAGGTGTCGGCCGCGCCCATGACGACCTGCTTGCCCTCGGAGACGAACAGTCGGGCGAGCTTGCCGGCGGTCGTGGTCTTGCCGGTGCCGTTGACGCCGACCATGATGATGACGCTCGGCCTGTTCGCGCCGGGCTTGTCGGCGTTGAGCCGACGATCCGTGTCGCGGCCGACCAGGTCGAGGAGCTTCTCCTTGAGGGCCGCGCGCACCTCGTCGGGAGTGGCCTTGCCGGTGCCGTTGACGCCGACGATGATGATGACGCTCGGCCTGTTCGCGCCGGGCTTGTCGGCGTTGAGCCGAC
>NZ_PEBH01000003.1:159612-289798 GCF_008698235.1 Bifidobacterium rousetti | reverse complement strand
AACGCGTGTCAAAACCATAAAAGAAACCCCTTGAAAACCAATGTTTTCAAGGGGTTTGAAGCCGTACCCCCAGAGAGAGTCGAACTCTCGTTGTCAGATTGAAAGTCTGGTGTCCTAACCGTTAGACGATGGGGGCTGACAACTTGAGCAAGGATACACAAGTCGTCAGCATAGGGCAAATCATCATACCGGTTCGGCGTGTCACGCCTTGCGGTAGGTGAAATCGTGGATCACACGGCCGGCGGCGAGGCCTTTCTTCTCGAAGTTGGTGAGCACACGGCCCTCGAATCGTACGGACTCGGAGAAGTCGGCATGCGGAAGCCCCGCCGCGAGCTCGGCGTTGCCCTTGCCGACGTGACCGGTCGGCAGGCTCACGGTGATCCCGCCCTCGTTGCGCCATCCGTCGAGGCCGTCCATCACCTCGTGCACATGCAGGGCGTAGTCCTCTATATCCGTGGCGATGCGCCAGACCCCGCCGTCGACCAGCGTGCGGCGGATCTCGCCGGCCAGCTCCGGCTGGACGATGCGGCGCTTGTGGTGCTTCATCTTGGGCCACGGGTCCGGGAAGAACGTCCACACCTCGGCGGCGACGCCGTCGGCGCACGCCTTGAACAGCTCCGGCGCGTTGACCTGGGCCACGCGGATGTTCTTCAGTCCGCGCTTGCCGGCGAGCAGCAGCGTGTGCGCGACGCCCGGATCGTAGACCTCGAGCGCGAGGAAGTTCTCGTTCGGTCGGGACTCGGCCGCCGCGACGACGTTCTCGCCCTGACCGGTGCCGATCTCGATGGTGAGCGGGTTGTCGTTGCCCCACGTCCGGCGCACGTAGTCCTGGTCGAGCGTGAACCCGTCGCGTACGTCGAGCGATCCGGCCGCAGGCGCGATGTCGAGCAGGTAGTCATCGGCGTAGTTGTCCCACGCGCGCTGGAGCCGGGCGTCGAGCCGGCCCGATCGGCGCACGAAGGAGAGCACCTTGTGCATCGGGTGCGCGGACTGCTCGACGGGGGAGGTTTCCGTCGTTTCGGTCGTTTCGGGTGATGCCGTGGTGTCGGTCATGGGGTCCTTTCTGTGGGGTTGTCGCGGGTCCGCCGCGGTCTGCCGCCGTCTCTCGCGGTCTTTCTGGTGTCTGCATATGCGCTTATCTCATTATTCACCACGATTGCAGATGAATCGCGTGTGTTCGGTCCTGTTACGTGTTATACTCAAATTGTTCGAAAAGATAACAAATGTGAGCAGAAGCGAACAGCGGCTCGCGTAGTCGAACCGCACGCCTCTCTCACGAATGGAAAGGCCGGAATATGACAGTTCTCGTCACTGGTGGGTGCGGTTACATCGGCGCCCACGTCGTCCACGCGCTCCACGAGGCAGGTGAGAAGGTCGTCGTCGTCGACGATCTGAGCTATGGCAAGCCCACCCGCATCGAGGGCTCCCGCCTCTACGGCATGGACATCTCCGCCCCGGGTGCGGGCGACCGTCTCGCCGAGATCCTCGACGCCGAAGACGTCGACGCCGTCATCCACTTCGCCGCCCGCAAGCAGGTCGGCGAGTCCGTCGAGAAGCCGCTGTGGTACTACCAGCAGAACATCGGCGGCATGCTCAACGTCCTGACGGGCATGAGCAAGTCCCAGAAGACCAAGAAGCTCGTCTTCTCCTCCTCCGCCGCCACCTACGGCGTCCCGCCGGTCGACGTGGTACCCGAGGACGTCGTCCCGATGCTGCCGATCAACCCCTACGGCCAGACCAAGCTGTTCGGCGAGTGGATGGCCCGCGCCTGCGAGGGCCGCTACGGCATCCGCTTCTGCGCGCTGCGCTACTTCAACGTCGCCGGCTGCGGCCCGGTCGAGCTTGAGGACCCCGCGATCCTCAACCTCATCCCGATGCTGCTCGACCGTCTGAAGAAAGGCAAGGCCCCGCTGATCTTCGGCGACGACTACCCGACCCCGGACGGCACCTGCGTGCGCGACTACATCCACGTCTCCGATCTGGCCGACGCCCACATCGCCGCCCTGAAGTACCTCGACCGCGACGAGCGCAAGTACGACGCCTTCAACGTCGGCACCGGCGAGGGCACCTCCGTGCGCCAGATCGTCGACGAGCTCAAGAAGGTCACCGGCCTGCCGTTCGAGGAGCACGTCCAGGGCCGTCGCGCCGGCGATCCGCCGCACCTGATCGGCGACCCGACCCGCATCAACACCGAGATGGGCTGGCACGCCAAGTACAACGTCGAGGACATCGTGGAGTCCGCATGGAAGGCCTGGCAGGCCAACCCGGAGCACCACATCGACGTCGAGAACTGGAAGCAGGCTGACTGAGGTCGGTTGCCCATGATCGTCTGATCCAGGCTTCATAGGGCTTGCAAGGGGCATGGCCGGATGCGTCCGGCTGTGCCCCTTTTTCGTTGGAATTCCGCGCGACACGCCGATGATTTGCGTGAGACGCTGAGACCTGTAATATATCTACCTGTTGCCTCACGGAAACGCGAGAGAAACACGGCCCCGTAGCTCAGTTGGTTAGAGCGCCGCCCTGTCACGGCGGAGGTCACCGGTTCAAGTCCGGCCGGGGTCGCTTGAATGGGAAACCATTCATTGGCTCTGTAGCTCAGTTGGTAGAGCGAGCGACTGAAAATCGCTAGGTCAACGGATCGACGCCGTTCGGAGCCACCACGCGGAACCCCGCAAGCCTTGCAAACACAGGCTTGTGGGGTTTCTTGATTTCGGAAACAAACCCAGCATAAACCCCTCAACCCAGCATAAACCCAGCACATTCACTGACAAAGCGGCGGCCAGACGAGAGCTCGCTGCAAGAGTCTTACGGAAATCTCTCGGGGGAGGGTGGCTTGGCGAGAGGTTTCCGTCATCGACGAGTGGGGGAATCTCGTCTGTAGCAGCTTGGTGAGAGGTTTCGTTGGTTATGGGCGGGAACGTCTCGCTGTGGGCCTGTTTGGCGAGAGGTCTTTGTCGGGCAGTGGCGGGGATGTCCCGCGTGTCCTCCTTGCTGGCGGTGTCTGGGGGTGCGAACGGGGATTCCCGCTGCGCTTGTCTCACATACCGATCATATTGTGGGCTTTCGTCCGAACAGTGAACCGAGGGGGCTATGGACCCCGTCGCTGATGTTCAATGGTGCGCGTGAATGACGAGATGAACGACGATATCGACGTTATCGACAATGTCGACACCAAGGTGAATGACGAAACGAACGCCAAGACGTACGACTTCTACGTGGCGGGACCGTTCTTCGACCCGGAGCAGTCGGACAGCATGGAGCGGTTGGAGTCCGTGCTCGAACGGCACGGCAGGAAACTGTTCAAGCCGCGGTTCGTCAGCCAGATCGAGGACGTCGGGCCGGACGGCTGCTTCAGGGATGACATCAACGGCATCCTCTCGTCCAGGGCCGTCATCGCCAACCTCATGGACGAGGATCCCGGCACGATGTTCGAGATCGGGTACGCGCATGCGTTGGGCATGCCCGTGTACGGCTATTCCGAGGGCCTGACGCCGATGGACCGGGTCAACCTGATGGTCGCGCAGGCCATCGAGATGGTGTTCTCCGGTCCCGATGATCTGGACCGTTGGCTTGGGACCGGAGAACACGAGGAGATCGACTACATCCAGTTCTGAGAGGCGTGCCTGCCCGGAGCGACTGGAGCGATCAGGCCTTCCACCACGGACGCAGCGGATACCACTTGCCGTCCGGGTGGCCGACGCGGTCGGGTCGCACGGCGAGGAACTGGTGGATCTGGATGCCGTCCAGTTCGAAGTTGAGCGCGCAGGCGGCCATGTACAGGCCCCACACCTTCGCGCGTTCGAACCCGACCTGCCTGACCGCGTCGTCCCAGTGCTCGGATAGGTTGCGGTTCCAGTGGTGCAGGGTCAGCGCGTAGTGCTGGCGCAGGTTCTCCTGATGCACGACGTTGAATCCGGCGTCGTGGATGCGCGATTCGATGAAGCCGGGCGCGCCGAGGTCGCCGTCGGGGAAGATGTAGCGGTCGAGGAACTCGTCGGTGCCGGGCTTGCCGTCGGGCTTGTCATGGCTGATGGTGATCTGATGGTTGAGCAGGCGTCCCATCGGCTTGAGGAGCTTGTACATCTCCTCGAAGTAGCTCTGGTAGTTCTTGACCCCCACGTGCTCCATCATGCCGATCGAGCAGATGCCGTCGAAGTCGCGCTCGGGCACCTCGCGGTAGTCCTGCACGCGCACCTCGGCCAGATCGGTGAGACCCTCGCGCGCGATCCACTTGTTCGCGTACTCGGCCTGTTCCTTGGACAGGGTGACGCCGAGCGCCTTGATGCCGCGGCGCGCCGCGGTGATGACCATCGAACCCCAGCCGCAGCCGATGTCGAGCAGTCGCTGGCCGGGCTCAAGACCCAGCTTGTCGAGGATGAGGCGCAGCTTGTTGGCCTGCGCGTCCTCGAGGCTCATGTCCTCGTTCTCGAACACCGCGCAGGTGTACGTCATCGAGGGGCCGAGGAAGTCGGCGTAGAACTCGTTGGACATGTCGTAGTGGAAGCTGACGGTCTCGGAGTCGGCCTTCTCGGTGTGGGGGAGCAGTCCCTCCTTGATGCGGTCGAACTTGCTCGGACCCTCGGTGGTCGGCACCGGGGGCTTCCTGTAGCCGTGGCTCAGGATGCCGGCCGAGACGCGGGCCACGGTCAGCGGCGTCAGCGGCTTGACGTACTTGGCCATCGAGAACAGCGCGCGTAGCGCCGGGTACGGGTCGGCGTAGTCGATGCCGTCCACGTCGAAGTCCCCCAATACGTAGGCGCGCACGACGCCGATCTCGTTCGGATGGGTGAGCAGCTGGTACATGCATCGCGGGCTGGTGATGCGGACCCTGAGATCGGCGTCGGGGGAGCCGAAGTGGGAGCCGTCGAACGCGTCCACGCGCACGGGCGCGTCGTCGTCCAGGAACAATCCCACCA
Organism: Bifidobacterium rousetti; assembly: GCF_008698235.1. Taxonomy (GTDB): domain Bacteria; phylum Actinomycetota; class Actinomycetes; order Actinomycetales; family Bifidobacteriaceae; genus Bifidobacterium; species Bifidobacterium rousetti. The sequence goes on along the minus strand of NZ_PEBH01000003.1, from coordinate 284,882 downwards.
TCTCGCCGACGGTCATGGACTTGCCGTTTGCCATAGGTTGATACCTCCGTGTCTTACGTGCGGGAAAGCCGTACGGATATGTGTGAAACCCCAATTTTGAGACTCATCTTAGTCCGTGGGCCAAGTCGTTGTTTCGGGGGAAACGCCGTTCGCCGTCTGAATAATCATCGGGACGGGGGCGAAGAGGCAAGGAGGGAAGGTCGGGGAAGAGTGAGCGTGATTGCGCGGTAAACGCATGGTTATGCGGGGGAACGCATGGTCATGCGGATTGATTCTGGGGTATTTTCCGAAAAATTGCCGAAATTTTCCAGCGCCATGTCGGTGAACGCTCACAAAGGCGAGTACACTGGGTGATTGTCGGGAGATGCCTGCGTCGGCATCGTCCCTACGTGCAATGACTAGGATACCAGCTTCAAAGGAGAGCTCAATATGGTCTACCGCATGATTTTCAACCAGACCGCCTACTTCGGCCGTGGCGCCATCAAGGAGATCCCCGCCGTCGCCAAGCAGCACGGCTTCACCAAGGCGTTCATCGTCACCGATCCGGTCCTGCTCGAGACCGGCACCGCCGAGAAGGTCACCAAGGTCCTGGACGAGGCCGGCCTGCCGTACGAGGTGTTCAGCAACGTCAAGCCGAACCCGCCGGTCGAGTGCATCAAGGACGGCGTCGAGAAGTTCGCCGCCTCGGGCGCCGACTTCCTGATCGGTCTGGGCGGCGGCTCCCCGCAGGACACCTGCAAGGGCATCGGCATCATCACCGCCAACCCGGAGTTCTCCGACGTGCTCTCCCTCGAGGGCGTGGCCGACACGAAGAACCCGTCCGTCCCGATCTTCGGCGTGCCGACCACGGCCGGCACCGCCTCCGAGACGACGATCAACTACGTGATCACCGACACCGCCAACAAGCGCAAGTTCGTGGCCGTCGACCCGCACGACATCCCGATCGTCGCGTTCGTCGACCCGGATCTGACCGATTCGATGCCGCGCGGCCTCAAGGTCGCCACCGGCCTCGACGCCCTGACCCACGCGATCGAGGGCTACATCACCCCGGGCGCCTGGTCGCTGTCCGACTGCCTGTCGATGCAGACCATCCGCATGATCGCGAAGAACCTCGCCAAGTCCGCCGACGGCGATGTGCCGGCCGGCGAGCAGATGGCGTACGCCTCCTACATCACCGGCATGGCCTACTCCAACGTCGGCCTCGGCCTGGTCCACGGCATGGCCCACCCGCTGGGCGGCCGCCTCGGCGTCGCGCACGGCGTCGCCAACGGCATCCTGCTGGCCCCGGTCATGGAGTACAACAAGGACTACACCGGCGAGAAGTACCGTGACATCGCCGACGCGTTCGGCGTCGAGGACGCCTACACCGGCGATCTGGAGAAGGTCCGCGAGGAGGCCGTGCAGGCCGTCCACAAGCTGACCGTCGACCTCAAGAACCCGACCACGATCTCCGAGGTCGGCGCCACCGAGGCCGATCTCGCCCCGCTCGCCCACGACGCGTTCAACGACGTGTGCACCCCGGGCAACCCGCGCAAGGCCACCGAGGAGGACATCCTGAAGATCTACACCTCGCTGATGTGATCCGGGATCTGGTCTGAGGGCATGAACGTCTGAATACGCGAATGGGCGGCGAATCCCCGTTGTGGGACTCGCCGCCCATTCATTTACCGCACCGAAAATACGCTGGTGGGGAACTACCCCTCAGGCCGCTTCGCGTCCAGCTCGTCCTGCAATTACGGACGCGCTGCGCGCGCGTTCTGCTGGCTCGCCTGTCGACTCGCACGTTGCCTACAAACAGCTTCCGCTGTTTGTTTCACGGCAACGTCCTGACAAGGGGAGCCGAGGGATGCGACTACTTGCCGTGGTGCTCGCGTTTGGATTTCTCGGCCCGCTCGGCCTTCTCCTCGCGTTCCTCGTGCTTCTCGTCGTAGACCTCGTCGGTGGGGGTCTCGTCGTAGAGCTCGTGGCCCTCCTTCTCGGCGAGCTCCATCTGCTCGTTGATCCACGCGGCCTCGGCCGGGTTGATGTCGGCCGTGTTGAGCACCTTCTGCCACACCGGGTAGAACAGGTGCATCGCGGGGTACATGGCCGTGAACAGGATCTCCGGCTTGTGCTTGCGCCAATGCTGCGGGTGCGCGTCGAACGTGTTCCTGAACCGGCGCATGTAGTTGAGGAACGAGCTCAGCGACGTGTCCATGCGACGCGCGCTCATGCCGGCGATCATGCGCGGCGAGTACACGGTCTTGAGCCCCTTGCCGATCAGATGCAGGGAGATGTCGATGTCCTCGTGCATCACGTCGGCCTTGTCCCGGCACACCTCGCCGGCGATCTCATGCCATGCGGAGGCCCGCAGCGCCATGTTCGAGCCGAACAGCAGCGGCTGGCCGCCGTCCGCGCGGTAGATGCGCTTGCGGATCGAATTGTCGCCCTTGAGTCCGAAATGGCGTGACGGCATGTCGTAGTACATCACAGGGCCGGTCGCGCCCATCGCGTTCGGGTCCTCGGTGAAGATGCCGGAGACGACCTCGACCCAGTCGGGTTTGATCATGCAGTCGGCGTCGAAACGACCGAGCACGTCGCCGGTCGCGTGGTCGAGACCGTAGTTGCGCGTGGGGATGAGGCCCTGCTCCGCGTTCTGATGCAGCAGTTTGATCGGGGCCTCGGGATGCTCCTTCATGAAGCGTTCGACCACTTGGCAGGTATCGTCGGTGGAGCGGTTGTCAACCACCAGCACCTCGTAGGGCATCACGGTCTGCCGGATCGTGTTGAGCAGACAGTCGGCGATGCGTTCGGACTCGTTCCAGGCCGGGATGACGATCGAGACGTTCAGCATGCCTTCAGAATAAATGAGCGGGTATACACCCGTCGTCCGCGTCCGGTCCGCGGTCCGGTCCGCATCCATCGCCGAGGCGGGCTATTGCGCAGTCCCGCCGCGACTGACCACCGACCAGGCTATCGGCGGCATCGCACCCGTCGCTACAATGGGGAGCCATGAGTCAAAGCGCGCGCGAATATGGCAGCGATACCAGTGGCACCAGCGGTGCCGGCAGCACCAGCGACACCGCGGACACCGAACAGCGGTGGGACTTCGGCACCCTGTTCCCGGCCAAGGGCGATCCCCGCAGACCCCCCGAATGGTTCGGGCGAGGCCTGCTGTACATCGCCATCGCGATCGTCGTCTTCGCCTTCTGCTGGCGGTCGTGGGGCCAGATCTCCTATCTGGTGCTCGACATCATCATCTCCCTGTTCCTGGCGCTCGCGGTCGAGCCGATGGTGATCTCGCTCGTCAGACACGGCTGGAAGCGCGGCGTCGCCTCCGCGTTCGCGCTGACCGTGGTCGCGATCGTCATCATCGTGCTGCTGTCGCTATTCGGCAGCATGTTCGTCCAGCAGATGATCGCCATGGTCAACGGACTGCCGGCCATGTACGAGCAGATCCGCGAATACGTGGGCCAGTACGCCACGTTCGAGCTGCCGGAGATCGGCAACCTCGGCTCCGAGATCCTCAAGAACATCCAGACCTCGTGGGTGACCGACTTCGCGGGCACGGCGATGAGCACGGTCGGCGGGCTGTTCTCCTTCCTGCTCAACCTGATGACCGTCGTGATGACGACGTACTACATCTCCGCCGCCGGCCCGAAGCTGCGCCGCTCCTTCTGCCAGTGGCTGGCGCCCAACATGCAGCGCCGGTTCCTCCTGGTGTGGACCGTCGCGCAGGACCAGATCTCGTCGTTCCTGTTCTCCCGTTCGATCCTCGCGGTGCTCAACGCCGCATGCACCGCCATCTTCCTCGAGGTGCTCAAGGTGCCGTACTGGCTGCCTCTCGCCCTGTTCTGCGGTGTGGTCTCCCAGTTCATCCCGACGGTCGGCACGTACATCGGCGGCGCCCTGCCGGTGCTGTTCGCGCTGGGCAGCCGCGGCTGGGTGTACGCCGTGGCCGTGCTCGTGTTCATCATCATCTACCAGCAGATCGAGAACCTGATCCTCTCGCCGAAGATCTCGCAGCGCACGATGGACATCAACGCGGCGCTCGCGTTCCTTGCGGTGCTTGCCTTCGGCTCGGTCTTCGGCGCGCTGGGCGCGTTCCTCGCCCTGCCGGTGACGGCCTCGTTGCAGGTCATCTTCCGCGCCTACACGCGCCGGTACGAGCTGGTCGACTCCCCGCTCATGTCCGATCCGGCGCCCGCGAAGAAGTCGAAGGTCGTCGAGGCGTCCGAGGCGTTCAGCGAGCACGTCCTCCACCCGATCGGGGATCACATGCCGCGCGCCGCCAGAGGCTCGACGAACCGCGTGCCGATGAACGACGAGATCCGCCGCCTGCAGGACGAGCTCTACGCGATCCCGTCGGACGGCTCGGACGGCTCGCGCGACGCGCGCGGTTCGCGTCGCGGCGAGGACGACGACTCCGCCACCGTGGCGATCCCCAAGGGCGTGCTGGGCGGCGTCGACAACGCCGGCGCCGGGGACGGGAGGAGCGGGACCGCCGGACTGGCCGGCGTCGAGCCGGAATCCGCCCCGGAGCCCAAGTCCGATCCGGAGCCCAAGCCCGCGTCCGACAACCCCCGTGCGGGGTGGCGCTGATGGTCCTGCTCACCGTACTTGACGTCCTCATGTTCGTCGTCGGCGGCGTCGGCATGATCTACCAGATCGCATGCGTCGTCATGTCCCTGTTCTCCAAGCCCGTGCGATTCCCCGACGCGCCGATGGACAAGCGCTACGCCGTCCTCATCTCCGCGCGCAACGAGGAGCAGGTCATCGGCAACCTCATCGGCTGCATCCGCGAGCAGACCTACCCGGCCGAGCTCATCGACATCTGGCTTGTGGCCGACAACTGCACCGACAACACCGCCGATCTGGTCCGATCGCTCGGATGCCACGTCGTCGAACGCCACAACGACAAGCTGATCGGCAAGGGATACGCGCTGACCTACCTGCTCGACCACATGATCGACGCCGGCCTGTCCGACACGTACGACGCCTACTTCGTCTTCGACGCCGACAACCGACTCGACCCCCACTACTTCGAGGAGATGAACAAGGCGTTCCACTCCGGGTTCAGGATCCTCACCAGCTACCGCAACTCGGTGAACCTCAACGACAACTGGGTGTCCTCCGGCTCGGCCCTGTGGTTCATCCGCGAATCGAGGTTCCTCAACAACTCGCGCATGCTCTTCGGCTCCAGCTGCCATGTGGGCGGCACCGGGTTCATGTTCTCCAAGGAGGTCATGAAGCGCAACAAGGGCTGGAAGTTCCACCTGCTCACCGAGGACCTCGAGTTCACGATGGACTCCGTGCTGCACGGCGACCGGGTCGGCTACTGCGGCACCGCGATCCTGTACGACGAGCAGCCCGTCACCTTCGCCCAGAGCTGGCGCCAGCGCCTGCGCTGGAGCAAGGGCTTCCTGCAGGTGTTCCGCTTCTACGGCCCGTACCTGATCCGCCGCGCCGTGCGCGAACGCGACTTCTCGGCCGTCGACTTCACGCTGCTGCTGTGCCCGTTCACCGTGCTGACCGTGTTCCGCGTCGCCCTCGGCATGCTGTTCGCCGCGTTCGGATTCGTCACCTGGCAGAGCCAGATCGGGGCCATCACGAGCTGGGCGAACGGCATCGTGCTCGCCGTGCTCGGCATGATGGGGCTCGCCGCGCTGACGATCGTGGCCGAACGCGACCAGATCGGTGCCACCAACAAGGAGCTGTTCGCCTACGTGCTGAGCTTCCCGATCTACATGCTCTCCTACGTGCCGATCTCCTTCCAGGCGATCTTCTCCAAGGCGCAGTGGAAGCCGATCCAACATAAGGGGTGAAAGACCATGCAACTTCCTCCCGTGCCCTATGACCCTCATGCGGCGGTGTCGATCCGCGGCCTCGTCAAACGCTTCGGCACGAAGACCGCCGTCGCCGGGCTGTCCCTCGACATCCCGGTCGGATCGTTCTATGGTCTGGTCGGACCGAACGGAGCGGGCAAGACCACGACGCTCAACATGGTCACCGGCCTGCTTGCCCCGGACATGGGCGGCGCGTCGATCTTCGGCGTCGACGTGTGGCGCGACGTCAACGTGGCCAAGCGCATGATCGGCGTGATGCCGCAGCAATCACAGATCTTCGACCGGCTCACCGGCCTGCAGCTGCTCGTGTATGCGGGCATGCTGCGCGGCATGAGGCGCGCCGAGACCGTCGCCCGTGCGCGCGACCTACTCGCCGCGTTCGACCTCGTCGATGCGGCCGACAAGATGGTCGTCGACTATTCGACCGGCATGGTCAAGAAGATCTGCCTCGCCTCGGCCATGATCCACAGCCCGCGTCTGCTCGTGCTCGACGAGCCGTTCGAATCGGTCGATCCGGTCTCCAGCGCGAATCTGAAGGACATCCTCGCCGAATACGCGGCCACCGGCGGCACCATCATCATCTCCTCCCACGTCATGGCTCTGATCGAACGGATGTGCACGCATGTGGCGGTCATCAACCAGGGAAGCGTGTGCGCGGCCGGCACCGTCGCCGAGGTCGCTGCCGGCGCGGACCTCGAGGATCGCTTCCTTCAACTGGTCGGAGGTCGGCACGCCGCGGCCAGACTCGACTGGCTCGATGGTTCGGGCAATCCCTCCGGCGGCACCGGTCCGGCGGTCACGCAGGGGGCGAGGGCGGAACGATGAACGAGATCGCCGCGATCGTCCGCCTGCGTTGGCTGCTCACCCTGTCCGCGCTGCGCCGTTCCGTTCTGCAGACCGTGGGATTCGCGTTGGCGCTGACCATGGGCGTCGGCGCGGTGGTGGTCATGATCGTGCTGGCCGTGCTGCTGGGAATGCCGAGGCCGGCATCGCACGCCTATTTCCTGCTCGGATTGAACTCCGTGATCGTCATGATCGGCTCGATCGGGATGCTGTTCGCCATCGTCATCCAACTGATGCTCATCGGCGAAGGGTCCGCGATGACCCCGCAACGGTTCGAACTGTACGGCATTGGCGATTCCCGTCTGCAATGGGCGCTGCTCGCCGCCGGATTGTCCGGACCGGTTTCGATCATCGCCGCGGCGGCCCTTGTCGCCCTTGCGTTCATCTACCGTCAGCTCGGCTGGATCGTCGTGCTCGTCGGCATCGTATCGGCGCTGTTCGTCGTCATTACGACCGTGTGCTGCGCGAAGATGGTCCTATCGCTCGTTACCACGCTCGTTACCACGGTGCGCGGCAAGACGCTGTTCTACCTTGTCGTCATCGTCCTGTTCATCGCGCCGCTCCAGCTGTCGTCGTTGCTGCCCACCGGTGCCGTTGCGGCAGACGACGTCCCGGCATCCAATCCGCTTGATACCGGCGACATACCGTACGCCGGATCGGCCCGGCTGCTCTCGTTCACCCCGTTCGGTGCCGCCTTCCGACTGCCGTTCGACGTTGCTACCGGCGCATGGGCGCCGCTGCTGATCCACCTGGCCATCCTCGCCGCCACCTGGACGATCTGCTTCCGCGTCTCCACTTGGTGTCTCGGACGCCAGCGTCTGACGCGCGGAGCCGACACGTCCAGCAAGGTCAAGGCCGGACTGGGCGATTTCTCCCATATGCCGGACAGCGTGTCCGGAGCCGTCTCCGCGCGACTGTTCACCTATCTCAAACGCGACCCGCGTCAGGCCATGTTGTTCGTCATGCCGATCATCCTGGTTGCCGCATGCCTTGTTCAGTCGCGTGCCATGGGCGGTTCGTTCATGGCATGGCAGTCGCTCACCTGGCTGGGAGTGTTCATGATGATGGTCGAGGGCAACGGCATCGCCTATGACGGCACCGGTTTCGCCATGGAGGTGATCTGCGGTGTGCGGGGAGGGGATGACCGTCTCGGCCGTGTGCGCGTGCTCGCGGCGTTCGCCGTCATCTACCTGTTCGTGCTCGCCGTCCTGCTGTTTGCGATCACCGGCGACTGGCGCACGCAGGCGGGGATCGCGATGGGACTGGGCTGTCTGGCGGTCGGCATCGGCGTGGCGTTCGCCTCGCTCGGACTGGCGGAGATCGTCTCGACCGTCCTGCTCTACCCCGCGCCCGACATCGATCGCCCCTTCTCCTCGCCGCAGGGACGCGCCGTCGCGCAGGGCGTGTTCCCGTTCGTGCACATGTTCGGCACGGTGCTCGTCATGCTGCCCGCCGGCATCGTCGCACTCGTCACGCTCGTCATGCACACGTTCGGCGCTCCGGGCGCCACGATGGCCATCGCCGTGGCCGCGCTGGTGAACGGAACGGGTGCGCTCGCGCTCGGTACATGGCTTGGCGGTAAGCTGTTGGATGCGCGCGCGGTCGGCATCCTCGGCACGTTGGACGAGTTCGCCTCCCTGCAGAAGTAGAGGAAGCGGCAGCAGGACCGTACGCCGCGCGGCAAGTCATGTATGCGTGTCCCGGAACGCGGGGGCGCGGAAGGGGGCGGAATGAGTCGGAGCAACGGCCGGCGGACGGGCCATCGCGTCGCGGTGTGCACCACCTGCGTGGTCCTGATGCTCGCGCTGGGCATCGGCTACACGGCGGCGGACGTCACGGACGTCGCGCCGGGCCTGCTCACCTTGCGCGACGCCACCGTACGCCGGTACCCCGATCCCGCGACCGCCCGCGCCGCCGCCCAGGTGTCGGGGAAGGTGAACCTCGACGCCGACGTGGACAAGGCCAAGGTCGCCCAGCTCATCGACGAACTCGGCAAGGCCGAGGGCATGGGCACCGACTTCTCCGTCGCCGTGGCCGACGGCAACGGGCGCGTGATCGCCGAACACGAGTCGACCACCGCGCGCGAACCCGCGTCCACCACCAAGACGCTGACCGCCTACGCCGCGGCGAGCACGCTGGAGATGGGCGGCACGCTCGACACCGAGGTCTACCTGACCCGCACCGGCTCCGACCCCACGATCGTGCTCAAAGGCAACGGCGACATGCTTCTCGGGGCGGGGCAGAGCGACCCCACGCACATCAACGGGCGCGCCGGGCTCGCCACCCTCGCCGACCGGACCGTCGCCGCGCTCAAGGCCGAAGGCGTCGACCACGTCGCGCTCGCGACGGACGACTCCCTGTTCGGCGACGACCGCACGCCGGCCAACATCATCGAGAACAACGCCGAACACCGCTACTACACGGCCCTCGCCTCGATGGCGATCGACGGCGGGCGCGACTGGACCGGCCTCGAAAGCCAGGACAAGGACTCCTTCACCGAATACCCGGTCCTGTCCGAGCATCCCGCCGCCGACGCCGCGAACGTGTTCAGGACGCTGCTGACCGAGCGCGGCATCACCGTCACCGACTCCACCGACGTGACCGGGCAGCGCACCGACAACCGCATCGCCTCGGTCAGCTCCGCGCCGCTCAACGAGGTCATGGCGTTCATGCTGCGCCACTCCGACAACACGCTGGCCCAGCTCTTCGGCCGGCTCACCGCGCTGAAACTCGGCACCGGCAACTCCATCGCCGGCGACTCCAAGGCCGTCGAGACGGTGCTCAAGGAGCATGGGATCACCACGGACGGACTCGTGCTGAGCAGCTGTTCCGGGCTCGCCCCCGGCACGCGCCTGACCGCGGACACCCTCGTCCAGGTGCAGTCGAGGCTCGTCGAACCGTCCGACCCGGCCGCGGCCGCGCTCGAGGGCCTGTCGGTGCCGGGACTGGTCGGCACCGCCCGCACCCGCGTGGCTGACGACTCCACCCGTGGGCTCATCCGCGTCAAGACCGGTTCGCTCGAAGGCGTGCGCTCGCTGGCCGGCAGCGTCTCGCTCGCCGGAGGCGGGGTGCTCGCCTTCGCGGTGATCGTCAACAACGTCCCCAACGCGTGGTCCGCCAACAAGGCGATCGACCAGTTCGCCGCAGGACTCGCGAAACTCTGACGTCCCCGAACCGCGAAATACTCTGAATTCATTCAGGTTTCGCTCAGAAACACGTCATTCGCGTGTGCCAAGATGGTGGGCATGCGAATCGCTGACGTACAAGACGACATCGACCACGAGCTGGTCAGCAAAGAAGAGATCCAGGGCATCATCAACCATGCCGCCGCGCAGGCAAGCGAGGACTACCGCGGCAAGAATCCGTTGGTCATCGCCGTGCTCAAGGGCGCGGTGAACACGATCGCCGCGTTCTCGCAGGCGCTGTCCATCCCGTGCCAGCTTGATTTCATGAGCCTGTCGAGCTACGGCTCGGGCACCGAATCGAGCGGAACCGTGACGATCCGTCAGGATCTGTCGACCGATGTTCGCGGTCGGCACATTCTGATCGTCGAGGATATTATCGATTCAGGCCATACGCTCGCGTGGCTGGTCGGGGAGCTGAAGCGCCGCGGGGCCGCATCGGTCGAGATCTTCGCGTTGCTCGAGAAGCCGGCCCGCCGCGAGGTGGATGTGCATGTGAAGTACAAGGGCCGTGAGATCCCCGACGAGTTCGTCGTCGGATTCGGTCTGGACTACGACGAGCGTTACCGCAACCTCGATTCGATCGCGGTGCTGAAGCCGTCGGTATATCAAGGAGAACAGGCATGAGCTTCCCTCAGGGGCCGGGGCAGCCGAACAACCCGAACAACGGGAACGGCAACCCGTTCAACAACCCGTTCCGTCGCAACGGCAATGACGGCAACGGGAACAACCGCGGCGGCAAGGGCAACGGGAACGGCAACAGGCCGTTCTGGCAGTCGCCGTGGCTGTGGGGCGCGGTGATCGTCGTGATGGTCGCGCTGATGTTCCAGATGTTCACGGGCACCGGCACGCAGACCATCGACACGAAGGACGGCCTGCAGCTGCTCAAGAACGGGCAGGTCGACTACGCCAAGATCGTCGACAACAAGCAGAAGGTGACGCTCGACCTCAAGGCCGACTACACCAAGAAGGACCCCGACACCGGCAAGGACCACAACTACGGTCAGAAGGTGCAGTTCTACTACACGTTCGCGCAGGGTCAGGATATCCTCAAGGCCGTCGAGAACGCGGAGCCCTCCAAGGGCTGGAGCGCCGACATCGAGCAGACGAGCATGATGAGCTACCTCATCAGCTCGATCCTGCCGTTCATCATCTTCTTCGCCCTGTTCTGGTGGATGATGAGCCGCATGGGCGGCGCCGGCGGCATGCTCGGCATGGGCGGCAAGAAGAACAACGGCAAGCTGCTCGAAGGCCAGACCCCGACCACCAAGTTCTCCGACGTCGCCGGCGAGGATGAGGCCCTGGCCGAGGTCGAGGAGATCAAGGACTTCCTCAAGGACCCGTCCAAGTACAAGGCGCTCGGCGCGCGCATCCCGCGCGGCGTGTTGCTGTACGGCCCTCCGGGTACCGGTAAGACGCTGCTCGCGCGAGCCATCGCCGGCGAGGCGGGCGTGCCGTTCTACGCGATGGCCGGTTCCGACTTCGTCGAGATGTTCGTCGGCCTCGGCGCCTCCCGCGTGCGTGACCTGTTCGACGAGGCGAAGAAGAACGCCCCGGCCATCATCTTCATCGACGAGATCGACGCCGTCGGCCGCAAGCGCGGTTCCGGCATGGGCGGCGGCCACGACGAGCGCGAGCAGACCCTGAACCAGCTGCTCGTCGAGATGGACGGCTTCGACAACGACACCAACTTGATCATCATCGCGGCCACCAACCGCCCCGACGTGCTCGACCCGGCCCTGCTGCGTCCGGGCCGCTTCGACCGTCAGGTCGGCGTCGCCGCCCCGGACCTCGAAGGCCGCGAGGCGATCCTCAAGGTTCACGCCAAGGGCAAGCCGTTCGTGCCGGACGTCGACCTGCACATGGTCGCCGTGCGCACGCCGGGCTTCACCGGCGCCGACCTCGCCAACGTGCTCAACGAGGCGGCCCTCCTGTGCGCCCGCGCCGGCGCCCAGCTGATCGACAACCGCGCCATCGACGAGGCGATCGACCGCGTCCAGGCCGGCCCGAAGCGCAAGTCGAAGGGCATGGCCCTGGACGAGCTGCGCAACACCGCGTACCACGAGGGCGGCCACGCGCTCGTCGCCGCCGCGCTGCACAACACGGACCCGGTCACCAAGGTGACGATCCTGCCGCGTGGCCGCGCGCTCGGCTACACCGCCGTGATGCCGACCTCCGACCGCTACTCCCAGTCGCGCAACCAGCTGCTCGATCAGATGGCGTACGCGATGGGCGGCCGCACCGCCGAGGAGATCGTGTTCCACGACCCGACCACCGGCGCGTCCAACGACATCGAGAAGGCGACGAAGATCGCCCGCACGATGATCACCCAGTACGGCTTCTCCGCGAAGCTCGGCGCCATCAAGTGGGCCGATGACGACGATCAGGGCTCGGACCTCAACGGCATCGGGCCGCACAAGTACTCGAACCAGACCGCCGAGATCATCGACGAGGAGGTGCTGAAGCTCGTCGAGACCGCGCACACCGAGGCGTGGAAGATCATCAACGACAACCGCGACATCCTCGACGAACTCGTCCGCCAGCTGCTCGTCAAGGAGACGCTGAACGAGAAGGAACTGGCCGAGATCTTCGCGCCGATCAAGAAGGCCCCGGTCCGTCAGGTGTGGCTGTCCGACGACCAGCGCCCCGACTCGGACCGCCCGCCGGTCGAGATCCCCGAATCGCTCAAGCGCTCGGTCGGCATGAAGCCGGGCGAGTGACGGGGCGAGTGATCGAGCGATGACGAACCCGGATTACCGCGGTTACGACGAGGAGGGAGTGCGCCAAGCCGTGCGCCTCTTCCTCACATCCATCGGCGAGGACCCCGATCGCGAGGGGCTCGTGGAGACACCGGACCGCATCGCCCGGGCCTGCCGCGAACTGTTCGCCGGTCTCGGCTCCTCGCCCGCGCAGGTGCTGGAGAAGCATTTCGACGTGGACACCGACGAGCTCGTGCTCGTCAAGAACATCGAGCTGTATTCGGTGTGCGAGCATCATCTGCTGCCGTTCCACGGCGTCGCCCACGTCGGGTACATCCCCGCGAAGGACGGTGTGATGGGGCTGAGCAAGCTCGCCCGGCTCGTCGAGGTGTATGCGCGCCGTCCGCAGGTGCAGGAGCGCCTCACCCAGCAGATCGCCGACGCGCTCGTCGAATACGCGGGCGCGCGCGGCGTGATCGTCGTCACCGAATGCGAGCACCTGTGCATGTCGATGCGCGGCATCAAGAAATCCGAGGCGCGCACGGTCACCTCGGCCGTGCGCGGGCTGCTGCGCAATCCCGCCACTCGTTCGGAGGCGATGAGCCTCATCATGAGCCGGTGAGGGCGCGCCGCACAGTCGGCCGAGGTGACGGCCGAATCATCGCAAGCTGTGAATCGCAATCACACTCGATCGCACGCAATCATACGAAGGGGGACATCATGGTTGATCTGCGGGCATTGCACGATACCGATCGCACGCTGGTGATGGGCGTGCTCAACATCACCGAGGATTCCTTCTCGGACGGCGGGCTCTGGCTCGACCCGGTCGCGGCTGCGAACCATGGGCGGGCCATGGCCAACGCCGGCGCCGACATCATCGACATCGGCGCCGAATCCACACGCCCCGGCGCCAAGCGCGTATCCGAAGCCGACGAACTGGCGCGCATCACCGGCGCGGTCAAGGCGCTTGCCCCCACCGGAGTGACGCTGTCCATCGACACCACGCGCGCATCGGTCGCGAAGGCCGCGCTCGACGAGGGCGCGCAGATCATCAACGACGTCTCCGGCGGCACGCTCGACCGCGAACTGCAGCACGTCGTCGCCGATCACGACTGCCTCTACATCGTGCAGCACTGGCGCGGCTGGCTCGCCGGATCCCACGGCGCAACCCCCGACGCCGATACCTCGCACTACGAGCACGGCGTGCTCAACGACGTGCGCGACGAACTCATGCGTCAGGTCGACGACGTGCTCGCCGCCGGCGTCGAACCGGAGCGCGTGATCATCGATCCCGGCCTCGGCTTCTCCAAACCCGGCATCGAACACAATCTGCCGCTGCTCGCGGGACTTGACGCGTTCCGCGCCACCGGGTATCCGGTGCTCATAGGACAGTCCCGCAAACGTTTCGTCACCGCGATCCTCGCCGGGGCGGGCATCGACGGCGAGGACGGGGCCGGCCCCGATATGGCGGCGCGAGACGACGCCACCGCGGCGCTGAGCGCGCTCGCCGCCGAGCACGGCGCCTGGGCGGTGCGCGTGCACGACGTGTCGAAATCCCGTGCCGCCGTGGCCGTGGGCGATGTGTGGCGCCAGTACGCGAATCGAAAGTAAGTAAAGGAATTCGGTAACCCGATGGACATCATCCGACTGACCGGCGTGCGTGCGAACGGCACGCACGGTGTGCTCGACTTCGAACACGAACGCGCGCAGCCGTTCATCGTCGACGCCACATTGCATCTCGATCTGGCCCGTGCCGGTCGTACCGACGCGCTCGGTGACACCGTCGACTACGGGAAGGTCGCCGCGGCCATCGTCGACGTCATCGAAGGCGATCACGTCGATCTCATCGAGAAACTCGCGCAGGACATCGTCGACAGGGTGTTCGCGGTCGATACGGCGATCCGCGAGGTCGAAGTCACCGTGCACAAGCCGCACGCGCCGATCACCGTGCCGTTCGACGACGTGGCCGTCACGATCGATCGCACCCGCGAATTGGCCGTGTCTGCCTCGGATGTGTCCGCTGTGTCCGCATCGGCTGTGTCCGCCGCGTCGGACAGCGTCCATCGCGCGGTGATCGCGCTCGGCGGCAATCAGGGCGATGTCGAATCGACGTTGCGCGACGCCGTGCGCCGCATCGACGCATTGGACGGCACGCAGGTCATCGGGGTCTCGCCGCTGTATCGCACCGCCGCATGGGGCATGCCCGACGGCACGTCCGATTTCCTCAACGCCGTGGTCGAGGTGACGACCACGCTTGACGCGGCCGGCCTGTTGCGGGAGCTGTCGCACATCGAGGCCGATCACGGGCGCACGCGTGACACGCACTGGTCCGATCGCACGCTCGACCTCGACATCATCGATTACGACGGCGTCGAATCGGACGATCCGACCCTGACCCTGCCGCATCCGCGCGCATGGCAGCGGGCGTTCGTGCTCGTGCCGTGGGCGGCGTTGGACCCCAAGGCCGATCTGCCCGGCATCCACGGCGGTCCGGTGTCCGAGCTCGCCGAAGGGCTGCTCGCCGAATCCGATCCGGACACGCCGCCGGTCGAACTCGTCGCGAAGGATTGGATGAGCGTCGCGTCGACGACGATGCCGGCCGAACGGGTGCCGGAGGCCATTCCACAGCCTGCCGCTCAGGGGGACGGCGCGATGATCCCCAGCAAGGCCGTGATCTCGATGGACTCGACCTCCGCCGACGCCGAACGGCTGTTCCGCGAGGCGATCGTCTCGCTCGAGGGCATCCCCGGCAATCAGGTCGAAGGCATCTCGCCCCTCTACCATGTGAGCAACTTCGACGGCCCCGACGCGATGTCCGCGGTCATCCAGATCGAGACCAGACTCGGCGCGCGAGCCCTGATCAGCGCGCTCGACGCCATCGGACGGTCGCATGACGACGCCGTCGACCTCGATCTGGTCGACATGGAGGGCGTCGAATCGGACGAACCCGACTGCCGCGTGCCGTGGCCCTCCGCGCGCGAACACGCCTCCGTGCTCGCCCCGTGGATGGACATGGACCCGAACGCCACGCTCGGCGGCGACCCGGTGTCGTTCCTGTTGGCGATGGCGCCCGATGCGGCGCGCGTCGGCATGCTGTCCGACAACTGGATTCTGGGAGGTGCCGTCCGATGAGCGCGAAACGCACGCCTTGGTGGCAGCCGGCCCTCGCCCTCGCGTTGGGCGCGGTCGCCGGAGCCGTCGTCGCGGAGCTCGGCGAACGCTTCAACCTCACCCTGATCGGCGCGCCGTGGTTCGTCGCGGCGCTATTGATCGCGATCGGCATTCTCGTGCTGGTGCTCGCGCTGAACGTGCATAAATACGCCACCACGGACCCGCGCAAACGTCCCAGCACCTTCATCAATCCGCGGCTCGCGTTCGACACGCTGGTGCTCTCCAAGGCGCTCGCGCTGGCCGGTGCGATGCTCGCCGGATGGTATGGCGGCCAGATCATCCCCACCATCGGGCACATCGAGGCTGACTTCTACTCGCAGGCGGTGCTGGAATGTGCGGTGACGGCCGTGGTCTGCCTGATCGACATGGTCATCGGACTGGTGGGGGAGTGGCTGTGCCAGCTGCCGCCCACCGAAGGCCCGGAGAATCCCAAGATGAAGCGGGCCGAGCGGGAACGCGGCGTCGCCCCCGCCGCCGCCAAGACCGTGCGCTAGCGCGACTCAGTCGCGCGGCACGCGGATCATCGCTTCCTGCGCGATCGCCGCGACCAGTTCGCCGTCCTGTGAATACACCTTCGCGAGGCCCAGTCCGCGGCCGTGCGCGGCGGTCGGCGTGTCCTGCACGTACAGATGCCACTGGTTGATGTCCACGTCGCGGTACCACCACATCGAATGGTCGATCGACGCATAGGAGATGCCGGGCGTCGAGATCGACAGGCCGGCGCGACGCAGCACCGGCTCCATCATCACCTGATCGCAGCCGAGCGCCAGCATCGCGCGGTGCATGAGCTGCGGCACGTCGACCTCGCCATCGGCCTTCATCCACACCATCTGCCGTCCGGAATCGGCGGCGGCCGACTCCTTGTCCGGGCCCAGCATGATCGTGCGCGTGATATGGCGGATGTCGAACGGCGACTTCTTCACGTAATAGTTCGCGAACGGCGACTTGCCGGCGTACGGCTCCATCAGCTCCTTCGCGCTGGTGAGCGACTCCGGGTCGGGCAGGTCGGACGGCATCGGATCGGCGAACTCCACGCCGGACTGCCCCTCGACCTGGAACGAGGCGATCGCCGTGAGGATCGCCCCCTCGGCCTGCGTCACGTTGACGCGGCGCGCGGAGAAGGAGCGCCCGTCGCGCAGCTTCTCGACGTCGAACAGCAGATCCTGACGGATGTCGCCGGGAGCCACGAAATACCCGTGGATCGAATGCGGCAGACGGTTGAGCGGCACCGTCTTGGCCGCGGCCATCAGCGACTGCGCGATGACCTGGCCGCCGTAGACGCGGCCTGTGGGGAAGTAGAGGCTCTCGCCGTTGACGTACGTGTGGTTGCGATAATCCGAGGGCTTGCCCAGTTTGAGCACCTTCACCAGATGCTCCAGCGGCGTCAAGGTGTCATCGGTCATGTTCTCCCCCTGATGTACTTGCTCGGTTCACTGTCGTTTGCTCATACTGTAGCGACGGGGCGTTACCCGTGCCGGAGGCGATTGTTACGAGCGTATGTGCAACGTGAACATCGGGTTATCGCGCAATGGTAACGCGGATATGGTAAGGGCCTTCCTCCGGCCGTCGGCGGTTATCCGCGGCGGAGAAAGGCCCGATAATTCCGGCCCCCTCTGACGAGGGGGCTGTCAGCGAAGCTGACTGGGGGAGAGAAAGCCGGTATGCATGTACTAGCGCGTCAGCTTCCTGTGCAGGCGGTGCGGGCGAGCCGCATCCTCGCCGAGGCGGGCGACGCGGTTCTCCTGGTACGCCTGGAAGTTGCCCTCGAACCAGTACCACTTGGCAGGGTTCTCGTCATCGCCCTCCCACGCGAGGATGTGCGTGGCGACGCGGTCGAGGAACCAACGGTCGTGGGAGATCACGACGGCGCAGCCGGGGAAGCCGAGCAGCGCGTTCTCGAGGCTCTCGAGCGTCTCGACGTCGAGGTCGTTGGTGGGCTCGTCGAGCAGCAGCAGGTTGCCGCCCTGCTTCAGGGTCAGGGCCAGGTTCAGACGGTTGCGCTCGCCGCCGGAAAGCACGCCGGTGAGCTTCTGCTGGTCGGAGCCCTTGAAGCCGAAGCTCGCCACGTAGGCGCGGGTCGGCACCTCGACGCCGGCCACCTCGATGAAGTCGAGACCGCCGGAGACCGCCTCCCACAGGTTCTTGTTCGGGTCGAGGCCCTCGCGGTTCTGGTCGACGTAGCTGATCTTGACGGTGTCGCCGATCTTCAGCTCGCCGCTGGTGAGCGGTTCCAGACCGACGATGGTCTTGAACAGCGTGGACTTGCCCACGCCGTTCGGGCCGATCACGCCGACGATGCCGTTGCGCGGCAGCGTGAAGGACAGGTCGTCGATGAGCACGCGGTCGCCGAACGCCTTGTGGATGTGCTTGGCCTCGAGCACCAGCGAACCCAGACGCGGGCCGGCCGGGATCTGGATCTCGGAGAAGTCGAGCTTCTTGTTGTTGCGGGCCTCGGCCTCCATCTGGTCGTACCTCTCCAGACGGGCCTTGTTCTTGGCCTGACGGGCCTTCGGCGAGGAGCGCACCCAGTCGAGCTCGTCCTTGAGACGCTTGGCGAGCTTGGCGTCCTTGGCGCCCTGGATCTCCATACGCTTGGCCTTGGTCTCCAGATACGTGGAGTAGTTGCCCTTGTACGGGTACAGGTGGCCGCGGTCGACCTCGCAGATCCACTCGGCCACGTTGTCCATGAAGTAACGGTCGTGGGTGACGGCGATGACGGCGCCCTTGTACTGGTGCAGGAACTGTTCCAGCCACAGGATCGACTCGGCGTCGAGGTGGTTGGTGGGCTCGTCGAGCAGCAGCAGGTCCGGGGCCTCGAGCAGGAGCTTGCACAGGGCCACACGGCGGCGCTCGCCGCCGGAGCACACGGAGACCGGGGTGTCCGGGTCCGGGCACTGCAGGGCGTCCATCGCCTGATCGAGCTGGGAGTCGAGATCCCAGCCGTTGGCGGCGTCGATCTCGGTCTGGAGCTTGCCCATCTCCTCCATCAGCGCGTCGAAGTCGGCGTCCGGGTTGGCCATCTCCTCGCCGATCTGGTTGAAGCGGGCGACCTTCTCCGCGATCGGGCCGAACGCCATCTTGATGTTCTCGCCGACGGTCTTGGTGTCGTCCAGCGGCGGCTCCTGCTGCAGGATGCCGACCGTGTAGCCGGGGGTGAGCGTGGCCTCGCCGTTGGAGACATGCTCGATGCCGGCCATGATCTTCAGGAGCGTGGACTTGCCCATGCCGTTGGGGCCCACCACGCCGATCTTCGCGCCCGGCAGGAAGCTCAGCGTCACGTCATCGAGGATGACGCGGTCGCCGAACGCCTTGCGGGCCTTGATCATTTGGAACACGAATTCTGCCATGAGGTGCAGTCACTCCTTAAAAATGTTGGAATTCCGCCGTTTCTTTGGTTCGTGCATGCAGATTGACACACGATTGACGGTCGCCGTCCGTAGGTCGCGTTGCCGTCATCTCGCCTTGTCGTCCGCTTCCATGCGGCGCGCGTCCGCATAGCGGCCGATTTCATGCCAAACCACCGCCTACCATGGTAACGGAAGGGCTGGAATGGCGGGGGTGTGACTGTCGGCGGCGGGGTGCCGTACGTTTGCCCGGGTGTTTTGTGGTTGTATCCGGGCAAACGTACGTTAACAGATACCTACCGTACGTTTATCCGGAAGAGATGAAGGAATACCCGGACGGACGGACGCCCATAGCCGGGGTTGTCTTTGAAACAATACAAGGGCTCGCCCAAAGAGAATCCAGTCGATGTAAGGTAATGGCGAATCAGCGAAATGGAGGAACCGTGAATCATGCGACGGGAGGTTCCCCCCGCAGCAGCAGATTGCGGATGGGGCATACGTTGATGCCGTGATCGATGTATGGGGTGTCGATTCGCATGGCAACCGTGCGGTTCGTTTCCGGAACGTTCAGCAATGTGCCAACCGATCGTAGATGCCTTGCGAACCTGTCATGGTACATGCGCCCGGATTTGATCTCGATGAGTTCCGGCTTGGTTTGGGAATGCGTGCAGTCGATATACCATAACATTGCTGTAGCCATTGCCATAATATTGAATATTGCTGTAGCCATTGCCATAATATTGCTGTAGTCGATGCCAAAAGTCTGCTTTAGTGTTTGCTGCGTCTCTGCAGGACGGCCGATGGGACGGCTTATGATGCGGTTTGACGAAGTGCGCGCTCGCGCCGTATCGCAGCGGGCATCGGGCAGATTGACGGTGCCAGACGAATCGGAGATCAGAGGTCATGCGGCTCATGCGGTGATGCCGCCACTGTCAATCGTGTGGGTTGTGCTTGCGCGAGATCGCTGCTACGGCGGTGGTTGTGATCGCGATGACGAGCGACGAAGATGCCGCGCCATCCGAATATCGCGGTGACGGCGCCGCCGACGACGGGGCCGAACGGCACGCCCAGCGTGCCCGCGATGGCCCATGCGGTCATCGCGCGCGACAGTTCGCCTCCGCGGAACATGATGCTCAGCAGGGCCTGCCCCATCGGTATGACGATGCCGGCTCCTGCGCCCATGATGCCGCGGGCGGCGAGCAGCACGGGGATGTTGCCGGCGAACTGCCGGAAACCCTGATGCACATGCCGGGCGATCTGGGCCGGGCCGCCATCATCCGCGACATGCGGCCGCTCTCGGAATCGGACATCGGCGCCGTCGTGGACGAGCTGTTTCTGCCGTTGGTGCGCTATTACGAAGCTCAGGGCGGCGATACGATGGAGTGACGAGTAACCGGAGCGGGAAGCGGAAACAAGACTGGCGAAATGGGGCGCATGAAACCGATCGGACAGGTGGAACCGTCGAAGCGGAGGACGGCGGTCATCTCCGGGGCGGAGAGCGTGGTGTGCTTCCTCGGGTGGGTGGTCGTCTTTGCTTTGGGGGCTGATCGTCCCGTGCCACCGGGGTTCTGGAAGCTGGTCGTGCTGGTCGGGGTATTGATGGTCGTCCAGTTCCTGTATGTGCGTCGGCTGTTGGCGGACATGCTATTGGCGCAACCGACGTTGCGCCGTAACGAGGTGATGTTCGCCGTGGCGGGTGTGTCGCTCGCCGTCCTGACGGGATGGTGGTGGCATACGGATTTCACCGGAATGGCCGGCGTCGTCTGGCTTGTGGTGGTGACCGTGGTCGGACTCGTGTACGGCACCGTGCTATGGGCGGTGAACCGTACGTTCGCCCGGGTGTTTTGCGGTCGTATCCGGGCAAACGTACGTTGACGGGCACTCACCGTACGTTTGCCCGGAAAGGATGGGGGAATATCCGGGCGAACGTACGCCTAGGACCGGATTCCCGTTGGGGTCGGTCATGGGCGTACATCTACGTCGGTTACGTCGGCTATGCCAATCACTCGCCGTCGCCGATGGCGCGCAGTACGTTGATCATCTCGATGGCGCCGAGCGCGCAGTCGAAGCCCTTGTTGCCGGCCTTGGTGCCGGCGCGTTCGATGGCCTGTTCGATGTTCTCGGTGGTGATCACGCCGAAGAGCACCGGCACGTCGGAGCTCAGCGACACCTGTGCGATGCCCTTCGCGGTCTCGTTGCATACGAGGTCGTAGTGAGAAGTGGAGCCGCGGATGATCGCGCCGAGGCAGATTACCGCGTCGTAGCGGCCGGTCGACACCATGCGCTTGGCCGCGATCGGGATCTCGAACGAGCCGGGCACCCACGCCACGTCGATGTTCTCGTCGGCCACGCCGTGACGGCGCAGACCGTCCTGTGCGCCAGACAATAGCTTCGAGGTGATGAACTCGTTGAAACGGGCGACGACGATGCCGATGCGGATCGGCGCGTTCGCTGCGCTTTCGGTGAGGGTGGTGGTGTTCGCGACCAGCTGGCCTTCGAATACGGTCATGTCAGTTCTCCTTGGTGATTGTTGCAGTGGTGGTTGTGGTGGTTGTGGCGGTCGCGGGGACGCCCAACAGGTGTCCCATGCGCCGTTGTTTGGTGGACAGGTAGTTCGCGTCGAACGCGTTCGGCGGGATGACGATCGGCACGCGGGATGCGACGGTGACGCCGGCACGTTCCAGCTGACCGATCTTGTCCGGGTTGTTCGTCATCAGGTCGACGGATACGATGCCGAGATCGCGCAGCATGGCCGCCGCCGTGTCATACTCGCGTGCATCGGCGGGGAAGCCGAGCTTCAGATTCGCGTCAAGCGTGTCGAAGCCCTGCTCCTGCAGCTCATACGTGCGCAGCTTGTTAAGGAGTCCTATGCCACGACCCTCCTGGCTTAAGTAGAGGATCACGCCGCGGCCCGAATCGGCCACGCGACGCATCGCCTCGTGCAGCTGCGGACCGCAGTCGCAGCGCTGGGATCCGAACACGTCGCCGGTCATGCACTGCGAGTGGATGCGGCACAGCACGGGCGGGATCGCCGCCGCCGTATCTGATGCGCCGGACGCGTTTTCCGTGTCGGCCATCGCGGCGAGGATGTCGTCGCCCATCACCAGCTCCACATGCTCGCCGCCGTCCTCGGATTCATAGCCGACCATTGTGAACCGTCCGTAGTCGGTGGGCAGATCCACCTGTGCGACGCGACGCACCACGCTCGGGAACGCGTGCGTGCGCCGGTACTCCTGCAGCTGGGCGATGGTGATGTACGCGAGATCGTGCTCGGCGGCGAACCGTTCGAGATCGCCGCGTCGCATCATCGTGCCGTCCTCCTTCATCATCTCGCAGCACAGGCCGCACGGCTCGAATCCGGCCAGCCGGGCCAGATCGACGGTCGCCTCGGTGTGTCCGTTGCGTTCCAGCACGCCGCCTTCGCGCGCCACCAGCGGGAACATGTGCCCGGGGCGGCGGAAGTCCTCCGGCCGCGTATTCGGGTCGATGCAGGCCAGTGCGGTCAGCGAACGGTCGCGCGCGCTGATGCCGGTGGACGTGGTCACATGGTCGATGGACACGGTGAACGCCGTGTGATGGTTGTCCGTGTTCGTGGCGACCATCGGCGGCAGTTCGAGTCGCGATGCCAGCTCGGCGCTCATCGGCGTGCAGATGAGCCCCCGGCCGTGCGAGGCCATGAAGGCGATGTTGCTCGGCGTGGCGTGGCGGGCGGCGCAGATGAGGTCGCCCTCGTTCTCGCGTCCCTCGTCGTCCGCCACGACGACGATGCGTCCCGCCCGGATGTCGCGGATCGCGCGTGCCACCTGATCGGTATTCGTCTGATCGGTGTTCGATGAAGTCATATTGTGTCCTTTGTCTGTGAAGAGGTTCGTGCGCATGTCAAAATCCGTGTTCGATGAGGAAGTTCTCGGTGATCGCTCCGGAACATCCTGCGCCGTCACTGACGGTGGCCCCGTGTGCCGGCATCGTGAGCAGACGATCCACGTATTTCGCGATCGGATCGGTTTCGAGATTGACGGTGTCGTCGACGCCGCGCTCGGCAAGCACCGTGCGCGAGGCGGTATGCGGGATGAGGGAGACGCCGAATGCGGTCTCCGTCACGGTCGTCACCGTCAGACTGATGCCCTCGACGGCGATCGACCCCTTCTCGGCGATGAACCGCATGAGCTCGTACGGCGCGCGGATCGTATAGACCTTCGCGATGCCGTCGGGCGTGATCGACTCGATCACGCCGGTGCCGTCGATGTGCCCGGAGACGATGTGTCCGGAGAAACGGCCGTCGGCGGGCATCGCTCGCTCCACATCGACATGGTCGCCGCGCCGTAAGGTTCCGAGGGAGGAGCGGCGCAGCGTCTCGTGCATCACGTCCGCGGTGAACGCCGTGCCCTGTACGGCCGTCACGGTCAGGCACACGCCGTTGACGGCGATACTTTCGCCGATGGCCGTCCGGTCGGTCACCGCCACCGGCGAGTCGACGGTCAGATGGGCGAAATCGGCGCCGCGATCCAATCGCACGACCGTGCCCAAATCCTCAACGATTCCCGTGAACATACTCGACACCTCCCTCGATGACGATGTCGCTGCCCACCGTGGCGACGGTGCGATCGATGATGCGGAAGGCGTCATCGGGAGCCTCGACCCCCTCGCCGCCCACCGGGCCGGGGGCGTTTCGTCCGCCGAACAGCTTCGGCGCGACGTAGGCGCTCACCTTGGACACCACATGATCTCGCAGCGCCGACCACGCCAGCGTTCCGCCGCCCTCGATCATCACGCTGTCCAATCCATGCTCGCCGAGTGCCCTCACGATCCCGGCGACGCTCACGTGACCGTCATCGTCAGCGTCCACGCGAAGGATCTCGCATCCGGCCTCACGGTAGGGGAGCGTACGCCGTTCATCGTCGACCGTCGTGGCGATGATCGTCGGCGTCTCGCGCGCGGTGGCGACGATCATCGCGTCGATCGGCGTGCGCAAATGGGTGTCGCACACCACGCGCACCGGATCGTGACCGCCGCCGATGCGGCAGGTGAGCTGCGGATCGTCCGCCAGCACGGTGCCCACGCCCACCATGATCGAGGCGAACCTGCCGCGATCCTCGTGCACGCGGCGGCGCGCATCCTCGCCGGTGATCCAACGGGACAGACCCGTCGAGGTGGCGATGCGGCCGTCCAGCGTCATCGCGTATTTGAGCATGACGAACGGCGTGCGCGTGGTGATGGCATGCAGGAAGATCTCGTTGAGCCGGTCGCATTCGTCCCGCAATACGCCTTCGACGACCTCGATGCCGGCGTCGCGCAGCTGATTCACACCCTTGCCGGAAACCAGAGGATTCGGATCGGGGGAGCCGACCACCACGCGGGCCAGTCCCGCATCGATGAGCGCCTTGGAGCACGGCGGCTGCTTGCCGGTATGGCAGCAGGGCTCCAACGTGACGTAGATGGTGGCGCCGCGAACGTCGACGCCCGCCCGTTTCGCGGCCTCGAATGCGGCGCGTTCGGCATGCCAGCCGCCGAAATGGTCATGATGGCCGGTGGCGATGATCTCGCCATCTCGTACGATGACGGCGCCCACCATCGGATTCGGGTTGACTCTGCCCGCTCCGAGCCGTGCGTGGCGCAGCGCCACGGACATGAAGTCCCTATCGTCCATGAATCCCCTTTCGCTCGATAGGGCATGTCCAGGGGTTCATGGGAAGGCTGACGCGAGCGGTATGCCGGACCATGCCCTCGCGCGGCCCCGAAAACGCGAAAACCCTGGATTCCAAAGGAATGCCAGGGCGTCGTCAAAGGGGCCGCGCAAGGGCATGCCGATACATGCGCATGCTCGCACCGCCGCAACTTCTTCCATCCAGACTATGACTGTCGGTACCGGAATCTCACCGGTTCGGCCCCTCAATCGCTCGCGAGGCTAGCGGACTGTACCGCCGATCGGGAATTTCACCCTGCCCTGAAGATGCTTGTTCAATTAGCGATTCCTGAACGTACAAGGCCGGCGGGACAGGTTTGTACGGCAATCTCAGGATGCGGACCATCGCGATGCATCAGGACGATGGGCGTCCACGATGGACGAGTCATGCCGGATGCGGTGATCATTCTGGCCAAGTTCGGCATCGGGGCGAGCTGGCTCGGTGTCGACGGCATATCTTGATGGCAGGTTGCCGGATTGCCGTACGTTTGTCCGGGTGTTTTGCGGCCGTATCCGGGCAAACGTACGTTAACAGATACCTACCGTACGTTGATTCGGAAGAGACGAAGAAATGTCCGGACGAACGTACAGTGAGTGCTCGTTACCGTACGTTTGCCCGGAAAGGATGGGGGAATATCCGGGCGAACGTACGCCCAGGACCGGGGTTGTCTCTGGGAGGGGGTGACTGGCGGCACTGGAACCGTACCGGTATGGTCGTATGGGGGAGGAACGGCGAGGGAAGCCGGACTCCGATACCTCGAAACATCGAAAAGGAGCGTATGATGACCGATTCCACGACGATCACGCAGCCCGACGGGGTGCTGTCGGATGAACGTGCCGACTGGCTGGCATGGAGGCGTCAACGTGAGGAGGGGCTGTGTGCGCCGTACGGATGGCTGTCCCAGACCGGACTGTACTGGTTGCAGGCGCTTGGCGGGTTCAGGGCCGTCATTCCGGGCATCAATGGCGAATGGCTGTTACAGGATGGCGAGGTCATGTTCACGCCGCAGCCGTCCGGGGAAAGCGGTAAGGGAACCGACAGTGCTGGCGACCAGTCCAACGCGCTGACGCTGGTGGATGCCAAGGGCGATCGCACGCCGATCGCCGGCCCCGTGCGTGTGCCGAGCGACGCCACCGCGAACGGATCGTACGTCGAAGCCGGGCAGATCCGCGCCGCGGTGATCGAGCGCGGCGGCCGGTTCGGCATCCGCGTGAGGGACCCCGAATCGCAGTTCCGCCGTGATTTCACGGGCATCCCGGCCTATGACTTCGACCCGGCGTGGCGGATCGAGGGCCGGTTCGAGCCGTACGGCGAGTCGCAGGACACGGTGGTGAGCACCCGCGTCGAATGGCTGACGAGCACGCTCGAGGCCATCGGCGTGGTGCGCTTCGAGGCGCAGGGCGTCGAACAGCGCCTCATCGCGTTCGACGGAGGCGTGAAGGACGGCGTCCGCGAGCTGTTCATCATCTTCCGTGATCCCACCAACGGCGACACCACCTACGGCAGCGGCCGTTTCCTCAACGCGACGGTCGCCGAGGACGCCGACGGGGAGCCGAATGGCGAGTCGGACGTGTTGCTGGACTTCAACCGCGCCTTCAACCCGCCGTGCGCGTTCTCGCCCTACTGCACCTGCCCATTGGCCCCGGCCGAGAACACCGTGACCGTCCCCGTCGCCGCCGGCGAACGCCACTGAGAGACCGTGTCCTCTGCTCGTTTGGGGCCGTCCGCCGAGCGGCCCCGAACGGGAACGCCAAGACTTAGATTGTCGGAGCTTACAAGTGAAGCAATCCACACATTGTGCGGGAAAACTCGGGCATGCCGGAAGCTTCGAGCCGCTCCAGCTCTTCACGCATGGTGCGCGGCGGATGTTTCTTGGACGATACCAGTTCCTGCATGGCCTTGACCGCCTGTTCCGGTTGGGATTCGGCCAGGGAGGTCAGGAACGTATCGGGGTGTCGTGCGGCCAGTCCGATTTTGGCAAGTTGGTTTGCCGGGAAGTCCTTGAGATTGAAGGTGACGATTACATCGGCGTCGCCGTTATGGGCTGCGGCCGCCACATGACGGTCATCGGGGTCAGGCAGTACGACTTCGCCGGCCAATTCCGGTTTGGAGGGGACGAGGTAGTACGGTTTGATGTCCCGGATGGCGGCGAGATAGCGATCCACCCATATCGGGTCATGTCCCAGATCGTCCACGAACGCGCATCGGGCCTCTTCGAGCACGTCGTCGGAGAACTGGGGGTCGAACAGATGATGGTCGGCGAACGTGAGCAATACGTCCGTCAACCATGTGTGGGGGAAGATGTTCGCATCGAGGAAGGCGATGACCATAGTGGGTTTCACCTGTCCCGTCTCAGTTGAAACGGGACAGGTAGGCGGTGTAATCGACGCTGTCCAATCCACCTTGGCTGGCGGCCTCCCGCATGTCCTCGAGTGCCTGACGTCCATGGGCTTCGGATGTATCGCGGTAGGCGACGACTTTCGCTCGGGAGACCATGCGGTTGCCTTTCGAGCCGTATCTTGTGAATGGGATCTCGCCGGAGTCGAGGATGCGCGCGACCGTCTTCGGGGAGACGCCGAGGATCTGCGCGGCTTCGCCCGTGGTGATGAGATCCGCGCCACCACCGTGCACGATCGCGTCGAACGCTCGGCGCAGCTCCTCTGCGTCCAGTGGGATCGCCTTGCCGTCGCCTGAGGTGATGTACGCGGAACCTTCGCTGATCTGTGAAATGGGGATCGCCTCGAATGTGCTCATGGCAGTTCCTTTCCGATGACGCTTTCTCTGATTGTACCCATTACTGGACATATCGCCAATATCGGACAAATCGGACATGTTGTCGGTCATGAACTGAGCGATCCCCGCCGATACGCGTCGGGAACCGCTCACTCGGCCCGGCGGCCGCGGTCGCGGATGAACAGGGAGGCGACGAGGCAGACCGCGCACACGATGGCCACGTCGCGGAACGAGGCGCGCATGCCGAGGGTGGATGCGGCGGCCTCGTCCATGCCGGATCGGACGGCGCTCGCGGCGTGCGTGTTCATGATGGTGATGAGCAGGGCGATGGCCATTGCGCCCGAGGGACGTTGTTCTGCGCGCACGATATGAACGCCATAAGGATTCCGTAAGGAAGGCATGACAGGTGAGCGGCGTGCCCCTATCCTGTATCGCAGGAGAAGTCGACGGCATCTCGAGGAGGGACAATGACCACGACGAATGACGTTCCGGCGATCCTCACACGTCACCTGACCAAACGATACGGCAAGGCACGGGGCATCGAGGACGTGAACCTCACCGTGCGGCAGGGCGAGATCTTCGGCTTCATCGGACCGAACGGGGCGGGCAAGTCGACGACGATCCGCACATTGCTCGGCCTGATCCGCAAGACGGGCGGCGAGGCGTCCATCCTCGGCCTCGACTGCGAGCGCGACCGCACGCGCATCCTCGAACAGGTGGGCTACCTGCCCAGCGAGGTGTTCTACTACGACGGCATGCGCGCCCGCGACCTGCTCAAGTATGCGGCGGGCTTCTACCGCACGGACTGCTCGGCGCGCATCAAGGAGATCTCGACCCGGCTCGGCTTGAACCTCGATCAGAAGGTCGAGGACATGTCGCTCGGCAACCGCAAGAAGGTCGGCATCGTGCAGGGGCTGATGCACTCGCCGAAGCTCATCATCCTCGATGAGCCGACCAGTGGCCTCGACCCGCTCGTGCAGCGCGCGTTCTTCGACCTGATTCGCGAGGAGCATGCGCGCGGCGCCACGGTGCTGTTCTCCTCGCATATCCTCTCCGAAGTGCAGCGCATCTGCGACCGCGTCGCGATCATCCGCGAGGGCCGGATCGTCGCGGTGCGCAGCGTGTCCGAGATGCGGCGGTCCGCGGTCAAGCGTGTGACGCTCGGACTGGGGAGCGATTGTGCGCACGCGGTGCAGGCGCTTGAATCCATGCCCGGCGTCAGGTCGCTGAATTCGGGAGTTCCGGGAGTGGAAAGCGAAAAAGAGGATACCGCCACGTTCCTCTACGAGGGCGACTGCAACGCGCTCATCGCGGCGCTCGCCGGCATGAGGCTCACGGACGTGGAGATCGCCGAGCCGACGCTGGAGGAAGTGTTCATGCATTACTACCAGCCGGAGTCGGTCCGATGAACGTATCGACCGCGGTGCACGTCTACCTCTTCGAACTCAAGGCCCAGCTGCGCCCGTTCCTCATCGGCGCGGCCACGCTCCTCGCTGTGGCCGTCCTGCTGCTGGCGGGCGCCTACCCGATCTACCGCGACTCCAAGTCGAGCGTCGAACAGGTGATCGACGGCTTCCCGCCGCAGTTCGCCGCGCTGTTCGGCGTCAACGACGACGTGTTCTCCTTCGGCGGCTTCTACCGGTTCAGCTCGCTCTACCTCATGCTGACCATGGCGATCATGGCCTGCGCATGGGGATTGGCGGTGTTCGGACGTGAGAAGCGCGCGAAGGCCACCGACTTCCTGTTCGTCATGCCGATGCCGCGGGGCGCGATCTACGCGGCCAAGCTCGCGGCCGGGCTCACGATGGTCGTCGTGGCTTCTTTGGCGTTCCTCGCCTCGGTCGCGCTGGTCTACACGCGATTCCGCGACGATCCCACCGCGACCTCCATCGCCCTGCCGCGGCTCATCCTCGCCGCGTCGTCGCTGCTTGGCGTCGGCGTGCTGTTCCTCGCCTTCGGTGCGCTGGCCGCCGTGCTGCTGCGGCGGATCCGCAGCGTATCCGGCATCGCGACCACATTCGGCATACTCGGATTCATGCTCGTCTCCCTGCCCGAGATGACCGGCGAGGACAAGTACCGCATCGTCTCGCCGTTCACCTGGTTCAACGTGTCCGAGGCGCTGGACCATGGGCGCTACGAGGCGGGCTATGTGGCTTTGGCCACCGCGGTGGCCGTGGCCTGCCTGGCGGCTGGGGCCGTCGTGTACGCGCGCGGCGAGGTGAGGGCCGAATGATGTCGAAGCGAGGGCAACGAAGGACGGGCGGTGCCGCGATGAGGGCCGTATTCGCCATGATCGCACGCGAGTCGAAGGCCAACATGAAGGTCTGGCTGATCTGGAGCGTGGTGATCATCCTGTTCAACATCGCCGGCGTGATGAAGTTCGAGGGCATCGCCGGCGGTGACGCCGACGCCGTACGCAAGCTCACCGACGCGTTCCCGAAGGTCGCGCTCGCCGTCATGGGCATCGCCGACCTCGACATGTCCACATTCGCCGGCTACTACGCGGTGCTCGAGTTCTACACGGGCATCATGGCGGCCGTCTACGCGGTCGCGCTCGCCCGCAACGCGGTGTCGCGCGAGCTGACGGACGGCACCTACGAATTCCTGTTCGTGCGGCCCGTGTCGCGTACCACGATCCTGAGCGCGAAGCTCACGGCCGCGCTGGGTGACGCGGTCGCGTTCGTCGCGGTCAACCTCGTCTCGTCGCTGCTGTGCCTGTCGATGCTGGGAGATGTACCGGGACTCGACGACGGTGCGGCCGCGACGGTGATCTGGCGGTTCTGTGTCTGGCTGTTCGCCGTGATGCTCGTGTTCGGCGCGATCGGCGCGTGCGCGTCCGCGGCATGCGCGCGCCCCGAGCGCGGCGCCGCCATCGGCAACGCCTCGGTGGTCGTCGCCTACGGCGCGGGCGTCGTCTACGACATGTTCTCCGACCACGATGCCTCGGTCGTGGCGCGCGTGCTCTCCCCGTTCCGCTACGCCACGCCGCAGGACATCATCGACGGGCGGGCTCCGGCGGCGTTCGTCGCGCTGGCCGCGCTGATCGTCGTGGCCGGGTTCGTCGCCGCCTACCGCGCCTTCGCCGTGCGCGATCTGGCCGTGCGCGATCTGGCCGTGCGCTGATCGCCGGTTCATGCACTGTTCATCTCTTCGGCGGACGTGTCCCGCATGGGCGATGACACGATGGAGTCATGGGGAATACGTATCAGAGTCCGTTCGATGGCGACGTGGGGAGCGATGCCGGCTTCGGCGCCGGAATCGCGGCCGCGAACGTGGTGACCGACGCCGAACGCGCCGCGGCCGCGCGTATCCGCGCCAAGGCCCTGATCTGGCTGGTGGTGTTCCTGGCGGTCCTCGTGGCGGCCGTTGTCGCCGGCACCGATCGCAGCGGCGGGCCGGTGCAGGGGACGCCGGTCGCGGCGGTCGTCACAGCCGTGGACACGCGGAACAACGAGGTCACGGTCTCGGCCGACGGGCGTGACTCCGTGCTGCGTCACAGGAAACACTCGGAATTCGCCTACCATCCCGGCCAGCGGCTCGACGCCTATGCGTACGACGGCGGGATCTATGAGACCCTGAACGGCGTCACCAACGCCACGGCGCTGAGCCGGGCCTACCCGTGGCTCGCGTCAGGCGCGTTCGCGTTGAGCGTGGTCGCCCTCACGTACGTGGTCGGCTGGCGCAGGTCGGCGGCGACGATCCGCGACGCCGAGGCGGGCGATCCCATCGCCATCGCCTATCTGAAGCGCGGACCGCAACTGGGCACGGTCGAATGGTGGTGGGCCACCCCGCCGGTCAGACCGTCGACCGAACGCCGCAAAGTGCTCGTCATGGGGGTGATGCTGGCGCTGGCGGCCGTGGCGTTCATCATCATGGAGGTCGTGATGCGTCTGCTCGGCACGTCCCCGGCCATGAACGGCTTCCGCATCGGTTTCGCCTTCGCGTGCCTGCCGTTCCTCGCGCTGGCCGTCTGGTGTTTCGTCTTCGTCGCACGCCCGACTGAGGGCGCCATCCGTGTGCTCGGCCGGATGCGCTGGGCGCTGATCGTACTGGGGGTCATCGGCCTGATCGTGACATGGATGCTGTCCCATGACGGATACGCCTGCGGCGCACTCGCGATGGCGTACGGTTCGGCGTGCACGCTCCTGCGGGCCGTCCGGTCGGTCGCCTCCATCGCCCTGCCGGGGCCGGTGACCATGCCGAGATACCGCGAACGCATCGATGCGGACATCGCGCGTCGGGCGCGGGCCGAATCGCAGGTCGCGTCGGAAGGCTGGGGATTGGACATGGTGCGCGCCAAGCGCGAACGCCGCATGTTCCTGCGATACACACTCGTCTCCGTCGGGTTCCTCGCGTTCGTCGCGCTCATCGCATGGGCGAAGACGATGCTCGGGTGAGGCGACTTGGCTGAATGGCACGCGATATCGATATGACGCGCGACATGATGCGTGATACGGCACGCGACACGCCGGGTTTTGCGATCGTGGGAAAGTGTGTAATATATCCACTCGTGCCTCGCGAGAGCGGGAAACACACGGCCCCGTAGCTCAGTTGGTTAGAGCGCCGCCCTGTCACGGCGGAGGTCACCGGTTCAAGTCCGGCCGGGGTCGCCAGCAACGGGCTTCCGATCATTCGGAAGCCCGTTTTTCGTATGTGTGGCCCCCTCTGATGAGGGGGCTGTCGGCGAAGCCGGCTGGGGGAGAGAAGAAGAGCGCCCGATAGGGTCGCGGGGAGCGCAGCATCGGCCGAA
This sequence comes from Bifidobacterium rousetti, assembly GCF_008698235.1. Taxonomy (GTDB): domain Bacteria; phylum Actinomycetota; class Actinomycetes; order Actinomycetales; family Bifidobacteriaceae; genus Bifidobacterium; species Bifidobacterium rousetti. The sequence continues at coordinate 252,651 of NZ_PEBH01000003.1, read as the reverse complement.
GACCGATCCTGAACCTACGCCGTCATCGCCATCCGCAGTTCTGAGGCGAGCCGGTAGTAGCCGATCAGCTGATCCACCAGCGCCGGCCACGTACGGCTTTTCACCGCCGCGAGCCCGTTGAACCCCATGGTCTCGCGCAACGTGGGATCCTCGATCAGGCGTTCCACGCACGAACGCAGGTCATCGTCGTCATCGGGGTCGAACAGCAGTCCGGTCCGTCCGTCGTCCACCAAGTCGATCGGGCCTCCGGCGGCCGGTGCCACGACCGGCAGGCCGCTCGCCATCGCCTCCTGGATCGTCTGCCCGAACGTCTCCTCGGCGCCGGTGTGCACGAACACGTCCAACGCCGCGTAGGCGTCGGCCAGTTCATCGCCGTGCAGCATGCCGGTGAACACCGCGTTCGGCAGCAGCTCCTGCAGCTCCTCCTCGCACGGGCCGCCTCCCACGACGACCAGCCGCATGCCGAGCCCGTCCAGCGCCGTGAGCCGTTCGACCTGCTTCTCCGGGGCGAGCCTGCCCACGTATCCGACGACCGGTCGGGCGCCGTCGCCGCTCCACTTGTCATGCAGGCGACGCACCTCGTCGCGGCTGCGGCGGCGAGGGTTGAACAGCCACGAGTCGACCCCGCGCCCCCACGGGCGTACCAGGGAGGGGTCGACGCCGAACGCGGCGAGCCGTTCGCCCGCCTGCTTGGTGGGCGCGAGCGTCAGCGTGGCCATGTTGTGCATCTGCGCGATGCGGGCGCCCACGATCTGCTCGGCGCTCTCGCCCGAGGCCTTGCTCACCTTACGCAGCCATCCGGTGTGCTTCGGCATGACGCCGTCCACCACGCCGTCCAGCGCCTCGCGGACGAACCGTCGCGCATACTGCGCCACATCGGTCTGATAGATCGCCACCGTCGGGATGCCCAGTTCCTCGCCGGCGATCAGCGCCGCATGGCCGAGCTTCGAGATCGGCGCCGCCACATGGATGATGTCCGGGCGGGGCAGCTCCTCGATCATGTGGATCACCGACGTCTTCGTCGGTACGGCCACGTTGAAGTTCTGGATCGGCCACGACGGCACCGTGTCCACGTTGTATCCGTCGTATTCGCCGTCATCGGGGGCCGGTTGCGGGGTGATGACATGCGCGTCGAACCCGCGTTCGGCGAAGCGGTCGAGGATGTGCTTCACGCTTCCGGAGACGCCGTTGGTCTGCTCCAGCGATGACTCGCTGACGATGAGCACCGAAAGCCGGCGCTCCTCATACGGGTGCTCGCGGGGGTCTGTATCGGCGTCAGACGGTTCTGACAGCGGTGCTGACGACGCTGTTGGCGACGGTGTTGGCGACGGTCGCGTCGCGGAATCCATGGATGTCACGAATCCCAAGTCTAAGAGTCGTATTACGTTGCCGTGCGCCCGAAACGACGCTGTTCATGCCGTGGTCGCGGTCTGTTCATCTGGGCGTGTGCCGTCCGTGCCGGCCGTGGCGGCGGACGCCTCTCCTCCGGGCGTCACGCGGCCTTGACGTGCGTCAGTTCGGCCAGTTCGACCAGTTCAGCCAGCTCGCGTTCGAGTTCGGTGATGCGGTGGAGCTGGCGGGCGATGAGCAGGTCCCGCGGATCGGGGGAGCCGGCGCCGCGCTTCCGGGCGGGGGCTCCGGCCGACAGCTCGCCAGCACCGGCGATGCGGGGATGGGCCGGCACGTCGTGGACTTCGCGCCAGCGTGCGAAGCTGCGTTCGATGCGCTTGTAACCGACGATCCTCGGATCGAGCCCCGCCTCGCGGAACAGCGTGGTCGGGCTGGCGCCCTGCGCATAGCGTTCCATGCACCGTGTCTTGAACTCGTCCGTGTAGGTGATGCGGGTCGCGGTCGCGTGTTCGACCGCCGGGAGAGCTTCGAGATACCTGATCTGCTCCTCGGTGAACGTCATGCCTGCCGTCCTTTCGGGTCCGTTCGGCTCTGATTCCACGCACGCGTGCAGCTGGCGGAAAATGGTCATCAACATGATACATTCCACGTCATGGTTAACGCTAACAGTTTCATAACAATTTCATATCGGTTGTGCTCGGCGTCGTCGGAGATGGCATCGGAGACGTCGTCGGAGACGCCATCGGGGCTGGGTTATCCACAACTGCATCCACCGCATCCACATGATCCCCGGCCGCGTTTGCCCGCCGCCGGCCCGCCTCCTAATGTGGCAGGCACGAGGAGGGCGACGGAGCCATCCCACGAACCCCAAGGAAGGGGACGATCATCATGACGATGGGCGAGACGGCGACGGTATGCGGGCGCGACGACTGGGGTGGTCCGGCCACCATCCCCGCGTTCCATGTGGCGAGCATGTTCCGGCGGGCCGATCCGGAGTCCTATGACGACGCGAGACGCGAGTTCTTCATCCAGGTGAACCTCAACCCGTTCCGCACGCGGACCGAGGAGTTCCAGCGGCGGATGGAGGACGCGTTCGACCAGTGGTTCACGTTCGACTACCACATCGACCAGCTGGGATTGACGCCGTTCGCGGTCGCGTCCGCGTACGCGCGCGACGAGAACGAGAACGTGGGGGAGCGCGGCTACGCGGAGCTGTGCGAGACCGCGAAGACGAACTTCGCTTCATGGTTCTGGGTGCGTGAGGCGAACGCCGCCGAATCGCGGATCGTGCTCGAGGACGTGATCAACGGCGGCATATACGGCGTGCGCGATTTCCCGGCCGCCGCCGCGTTCGACGGCGCCACGGGCGGTGCCGTGGTGGTGCGCATCGCGCGCGTACGCGGCGCGTGGCGCATGGTGGGCGATCCGCTCTTCCAGGCGAGGAAACCCGATTCGGCGCGGTTCCGGTTGCATCTGGCCTCGTGCCTGCGCACATGGAACCCGAAGTTCATTGATCTCGTGCGGTTGCTGTTCGGGTGCGACCCGTATCTGAAACTTGATCTGAAGGACATGCGCTGGTGACCGTGGTCGCCGGCGGGGCGTGTCCGCTCCATGGAGGGCAGTGAGGGCTCGCGGTCGACGATGACCGCGAGCCCTCCGTCCGTGTGGCGTTCCGTTGTTGCTGCTGTGTTGCGGATGCGCCGGATCGGTATCTGGGATCAGTACTTGTTGGCGCCCTCACCGATGAAGTTCACCTGGAAGCCGCGCTGGTAGTGCAGGAACATGCTCGCGCCGTAGCGGTCGACCGGACGGTGGGTGAACAGCATGCGGATCGCGAAGGCGGTCTGCACGTCCTCCGGCAGCGCGAGGAACGCCTTGTGGGCGTCCCAGTAGGGCTCATGCACGATGGCCGCGTCCGGCACGTAGGCGTAGCCGTAGCCGTCGTCGTTCACGTAGCCCATGAACGGCAGGTCCCAGGCGTCGTAGCGGGTGAGCTTGGCCTTGTAGTCCTCGACCTCGGCGATGGCCTCGTCGCTGATGCCGAACGACTTGGCGACCTTGTTGGCCTCGGCGGTCTTCTCCTCCGGGGTCTTGTTGAACATGTCGAAGTTGACGGTGATGACCTTCTTGGTGTCCTCTGCCATGATGTCCCCTTCCGCAGCTAAACCGAACATGAATCATGTTCGATTGTGCCTGCGTGATATGTGCGTATAGCGTATATTCCACTGACTGAAACAGGCGTCCATGTGAACGTCCGAGACCTAAGCGTAGCACGGCGGAATGTTTCAAATCGGTGAAATAATGCGATTTTTTACCTCGTTCATCTCTGCGTAACCGAAATGGTCGATATTGTTCGCTGGATTGATCTTCTGTTCACATTGCTGCCGTTATGAACATGCGCTTTGGTACTTTTGCCTTTGAAGCGAACATGGATGTGCGATTCGCTGATTCGTTCGGGCGTGTCGTGTGTGCGCCGGGCGGGCGTGGCGGGCCGGGGCTGTCGCGCGGGCCTGTCATGTGGAACGCTTCCGTGAAACATCCCGTGAAACATGTGGGCCGTGATGGGGTGCGCTGTGAAACACCTCGTGAAACACCTTGCGGACGTTCTCCGCGATCAGGCCTCGTCCTCGTCCCCGCCCCCGATAGAATATGTGGGTCCGCCCCCGTAGCTCAGTCGGTTAGAGCAGCACCCTTATAAGGTGTGGGTCCTGGGTTCAAGTCCCAGCGGGGGCACGTTCACTCCCGCGCCACTCCGACGTCATCCCGGCGTTTCCTGTCGGCGTGTGCGTCTAGTATTTCGAAGGTTCCGGTTCACGCCAGCCAGAGGGGCATGGCGACCCGGGTCACCTGAATTCCTTAGGAGACATCATGAAGCAGGGTATCCATCCCGATTACCATGCCGTCGAGGTCCTGTGCTCGTGCGGCAACACCTTCGTCACCCGTTCCACCTACAACGGTGACCACATGACGGTTGACGTCTGCTCGAAGTGCCACCCGTTCTACACCGGCAAGCAGAAGATTCTCGACACCGGCGGCCGCGTGGCCCGCTTCGAGAAGCGCTACGGCAAGAGGACCAAGTAGCATACTTCAGGCCAGTCCGTCGCGGTCCGGCGCGCATCAGCGCGCCCGGTCGCCGGACTGGCTTTTTTCATACCCCGGCACAGATCCCAGGAAGGACGCCATGGCAGACGAACAGTTCCCCGCGGCCGCGACCGCGCTGGAGGAATACCGGTCCATCGAAGAGCAGATGGCCAGCCCCGAAGTGGTGACGAACCCCGACAAGATGCGCAAGCTCGGCCGTCGTCACGCCGAACTCGGCGCCATCGTCTCCGCATACCAGCGGTACCTCTCCGTCCGCGACGACCTCGAGGCCGCACGCGAGATGGCGTCCGAGGACCCCGACTTCGCCGACGAGGCCAAGCGCCTCGAGGCCGAACTGCCCGGCGCCGAGGAGAAGCTGCGCACCGCGCTGATCCCGCGCGACCCCGATGACGCCCGTGACGTGATCATGGAGATCAAGGCCGGCACCGGCGGCGAGGAGGCGGCGCTGTTCGCCGGCGACCTGCTGCGCATGTACACCCGCTACGCCGAGAAGCGCGGCTGGACCGTCACCATCCAGTCCGAGAACGGCACCGAGCTCGGCGGCGTCAAGGACGTGCAGGTCGCCATCCGCGCCAAGGGCACGCCCGCCCCCGAGGACGGCGTGTGGGCGTCCCTCAAATACGAGGGCGGCGTGCATCGCGTCCAGCGCATCCCCGTCACCGAATCGCAGGGACGCATCCAGACCTCCGCGGCCGGCGTCATCGTCTTCCCGGAGGCCGACGAGGACGACGACGAGATCGAAATCGATCCGAAGGACCTGAAGATCGACATCTTCATGAGCTCCGGACCCGGCGGACAGTCCGTGAACACGACGTACTCCGCGGTGCGCATGACGCACATCCCCACCGGCATCGTCGTGAGCATGCAGGACGAGAAGTCGCAGATCCAGAACCGCGCCTCCGCATTGCGCGTGCTCAAGTCGCGACTGCTCGCGATGAAGCACGAGCAGGAGGCCGCCGAGGCCGCCGACATGCGTCACTCGCAGGTGCGCTCGCTCGACCGGTCCGAGCGCATCCGCACGTACAACTTCCCGGAGAACCGCATCGTCGACCATCGCACGAACTACAAGGCGTACAACCTCGATCAGGTGCTCGACGGCGACCTGCAGGCGGTCATCGACTCGGACATCCAGGCCGACGAGGCCGAACGCCTCGCCAAGCAGCAGTGACCGTGTCCCTGAATGAGGTGGTGAAGGCCGCCGCGGCGGAGTTGCGGGCGGCGGGGATCGAGACGCCGGAGCATGACGCGAAGCTGCTGATGGCCGAGGCGGCCGGTGACGGCGTTGAGCTGCGCGATGTGGACAAGGCGCTGCTGATGGGCGATGACATCGCCTATGACGTGGAGCGGTTCGACGCGATGATCGGGCGGCGTGCGAGGCGCGAGCCGTTGCAGTACATCGTCGGGCACGCGCCGTTCAGGTATCTCGATCTGACAGTCGGGCCGGGGGTGTTCATCCCGCGGCCGGAGACCGAGACCGTGGTGCAGGCCGGATTGGATTGGATCACGCGGCACGGGATGTACCATCCGCGCGTCGTCGACCTGTGCGCCGGGTCCGGGGCGATCGGACTCGCCGTCGCCAGCGAGGTGCCGGGCGCCGAGGTGTGGGCGGTCGAATTGTCGCCGGAAGCGTACGCATGGACCGAACGCAACCACGCGATCGTCGCGCGCGCGTATCCGTCGGTCGCCGGCAACTACCATCTGGAGCGCGGCGACGCGACCAGTCCGCTGACCTTGCCGCAGCTCGACGGCACCGTCGACATCGTCATCACCAACCCGCCGTACGTGCCGCTCGATGCAGTGCCCGAACAGCCCGAGGTGCGCGACTTCGACCCGGACATGGCGTTGTACGGCGGGTCGGCCGACGGCGTGCTCATCCCCGAGCGGATCATCCTGCGCGCGGCCGGATTGCTGCGTTCGGGCGGCGCGCTCGTCATGGAGCATGACATCTCGCAGGGTGACCGGCTCGTCGCCTTCGCGCACGCCAACGGCTTCGCCGAGGCGCGCACCGAAAACGACTGGACCGGACGCCCCCGCTTCCTCTTCGCAGTCAGGGGCGAATGACCGAATGACTCGGTCCCTCTGATTTGGCCCCCTCTGACGAGGGGGCTGTCAGCCATGGGCTGACTGGGGGAGAGACACATGCTGCGCGAATGCGGAGGTACCAAATCTGCCGTTACTGCGCGTACTCCTGATACACGCTGGCGTCCTTGTCGGTGATGGTCTTGATGACGCGGGCCGGGTTGCCGACGGCCACCGAGTTGGCGGGGATGTTCTTCGTGACGACCGCGCCGGCGCCGATCACGCATCCTTCGCCGATCGTCACGCCGCCGAGCACCGTCACGTTGCCGCCGAACCAGCAGTTCGATCCGATCGTGATCGGCTCGCCGTACTCGTAGTCATACGCGGTGCCGTCGGCGCGCTTGCGCACGTTGCGGTCCTGCCAGCGCAGCGGGTGCATCGGCGGCAGCAGGGAGACGTTCGGGCCGAACAGCACGTCGTCGCCGATCGTCACCGGCGCGCAGTCGAGCACGGTGAAGTTGAAGTTCGCGAACACGCGGTCGCCGATCGTCGTATGGCATCCGTAGTCGAAGAACACCGGACCCATCACGTCGAGGTTCTCACCGTGTCCGGGCAGCAGCTCGTCGAGGATCTCGGCGCGGGTCCTGTCGTCGTGGCGCGACGTGGCGTTGAACCGGGTGCACAGGTCGCCGGCCCTGCGACGCAGCTCGTCGAGCTCTGGATCGGAGACGTCGTACAGCTTGCCGTCGAGCATCTCCTCGCGCTCGGAGCGGCGCGGGGTGCGCAGCTCGACGGGCGGCACGCGGAACGGATCGGATGCCTCGGCGGAAGCGGGGGTGCCGGGAATGTCGTTGGTGATGGTCTGGTCGGTCATGTGCAGCTCCTTTGCGTGCCGGTGGGCGGCGAGTTGTTCGAATAACTGTATTGTAGTGGCCGCAGGGACGTTCGCGTGTGCCGGGGCCGGACGGCCGGGCGGTCGTGCGGTCCGTGCGCAATGATGCAATGATAGATTGTGTTCCGATTCATGGGTCGTACGGAACGAGGAGGAGGACGAACGATGAGCGAGATTCTCACGGTGGACGACGAGGCGCTCGCCAAGGCGTCCGAGATCATCCGGGACGGCGGGCTGGTGGTCATCCCCACCGACACCGTGTACGGCATCGCGGGCGACCCCCGCAACGGCGCTGCCCTCGACCGCATCTACGAGCTGAAACGCCGACCGCGGTTCAAGGCGCTGCAGGTGCTTCTCGCCGACATCGACCAGATCGACGACCTCGGACTCGCCCTGCCCGCGCCGCTCAACCGCCTCGCCGCGCGGTTCCTGCCCGGCGCGTTCTCCCCGATCTCCGTGGCCCAGGAGGGCTGCACGCTGAAGACCCTCGCCAAGGACGGCACGCAGGGCGTGCGCGTGCCCAATTCGGCCCTGAGCCTGAAGATCCTGCGCGCGGTGGGCCCGCTCGCCGCCTCCAGCGCGAACCTGTCCGGAGGGGAGAGCGCGCAGAGCGTCTACGAGGCGGTCGAGGCGTTCGGTGACGCCGTGCCGCTGTATCTGGACGGCGGCAGCACGCCGGGCCATGTGGCCAGCACCGTCGTCGCCGCCGATCCGCACGAGCGTGACGGCATCCGGATCCTTAGGGAGGGCGTGATCCCGCAGTCGGCGATCCGCGAGGCCCTGCACGTCAACGGCGGAGGTCTGGGCGCATGAGGATCTACCTGTTCATCGCCGCCATCGCGGGCGGCGCCACCTACCTGCTCACCCCGCTCATCCGCCACATCGCGATCGAGATCGGCGCCGTCGGCGAGGTGCGCGCCCGCGACGTGCACACCATCCCCACCCCGCGCATGGGCGGCCTCGGCATGCTGCTCGGCTTCGCCGTCGCCATGCTGTTCGCCAGCCACATCCCGTTCATCCAAGGGCTGTTCGAGTCCACACGGCAGGCGTGGGTCGTATTGCTCGGCGCGATCATGATCTGCCTGCTCGGCATGGCCGACGACCTGTGGGATCTCGACTGGATGCTCAAACTCGCCGGACAGCTGCTCATCTCCGTGTTCGTCGCGTGGGGAGGCCTGCAGATCATCTCCCTGCCGCTCGGATCGCTCGTCACCGCCTCACCCAGCCTGTCGATGGCGATCACCGCGTTCCTCATCGTCGCGTCGATCAACGCGGTCAACTTCGTCGACGGACTCGACGGACTGGCCTCCGGCATCGTCGCGATCGGCGGCATCGCCTTCGCGATCTACTCCTATATACTCGCGCGCACCTCGCCCTCGTACGCGTCGATGGCCACACTCATCGACGTCGCGCTCGTCGGCATCTGCGTGGGATTCATCCTGCACAACTGGCATCCGGCGAAACTGTTCATGGGTGATTCCGGTTCGATGCTGCTCGGCTACCTCATCACCTGCGCGTCGATCGTGATGACCGGACGCATCGACCCCGCGTCCGTGCACACGAGCGTCTATCTGCCGGTGTTCATGCCGATCCTGCTGCCGATCCTCGTGCTGTTCCTGCCGGTGCTCGACATGTGCCTGGCGATCACGAGGCGTCTGGCGAAGGGCCAGTCGCCGATGCACCCGGACCGCATGCACCTGCACCACCGGATGCTTCGGATCGGGCACACCGTGCAGGGGGCCGTGCTCATCCTGTGGGCGTGGGCCGCGCTCATCGGCTTCGGGTCCCTGATGATCCTGTTCTTCAAGGCGTGGCATGTCTTCCTCGGCATGGCCGTGGTCGGCGCCCTGCTCGCCGTCGCCACGATGTACCCGTACCTGAAGCGACGCATCCCCGAGATCCGCGCCGAAAACGAAGGCGCCAAGCACATACGCAGCTCCAAGTGAATCCTCTCCTTTTTGGCCCCCTCTGACGACGGGGCTGTCAGCAAAGCTGACTGGGGGAGAGATATGCGGTGAACAATCGCATAACGTCCGATGAACGAAGGTGGAATCGCCGGGGAACGCATGCGAAACACTTGGGGGAGCGCTCATAGGCGATGTTGATGTCCTACGTCAACACACTTTCATATAGTGGTCACATGGCTACAAACCTCGATATGAACGCAGAATCCGCGTATGCTCCCCTTCCGCCGATTTTCGCGAAGCTTGGCCTCGCCTATGACGATGTGCTGCTGCTGCCGAACGAGACGGACGTCATCCCCTCCGAGGTGGACACCACCACCCACCTGACCCGCAAGATCACGATGAAGGCCCCGGTGCTCTCCGCCGCCATGGACACCGTCACCGAGTCCGAGATGGCCATCGCCATGGCGCGCAACGGCGGCATCGGCGTGCTCCACCGCAACCTGTCCATCGACGATCAGGCCGCCCAGGTCGACGTCGTCAAGCGCTCCGAGTCCGGCATGATCACCGACCCGCTGACCGTCAACCCGGACGTCACCCTCGCCGACCTCGACAAGCTGTGCGGCAAGTTCCACATCTCCGGCCTGCCGGTCGTCGACAAGGACAACAAGCTCGTCGGCATCATCACCAACCGCGACATGCGCTTCATCGCCTCCGAGGACTACGACCGCCTCAAGGTCAAGGACATCATGACCAAGGAGAACCTGGTCACCGGCCCGTCCAACATCTCCAAGGAGGACGCGCACGACCTGCTCGCCAAGCACAAGGTCGAGAAGCTGCCGCTCGTCGACGCCGAAGGCCACCTGACCGGCCTGATCACCGTCAAGGACTTCGTCAAGACCGAGCAGTACCCGGACGCCACCAAGGACGAGCAGGGCCGCCTGCGCGTCGCCGCCGGCGTCGGCTTCCTCGGCGACGCCTGGCAGCGCGCCTCCGCCCTGATGGAGGCCGGCGTCGACGTGCTCGTCGTCGACACCGCCAACGGCGAGGCCCGTCTGGCCCTCGACATGATCTCCCGCCTGAAGCACGACTCCGCCTTCGACGGCGTGCAGATCATCGGTGGCAACGTCGGCACCCGCTCGGGCGCCCAGGCCATGATCGACGCCGGCGCCGACGCCGTCAAGGTCGGCATCGGCCCCGGCTCCATCTGCACCACCCGTATCGTCGCCGGTGTCGGCGTCCCGCAGCTCACCGCCGTGTACGAGGCCGCCCAGGCCTGCCGCGCGGCCGGCGTGCCCTGCATCGCCGACGGCGGCATCCACTACTCCGGCGACATCGCCAAGGCCCTCGTGGCCGGCGCGTCCTCCGTCATGCTCGGCGGCACCCTCGCCGGCTGCGAGGAGGCCCCGGGCGAGAAGGTCCTGCTGCACGGCAAGCAGTACAAGCTGTACCGCGGCATGGGCTCCCTCGGCGCCATGGCCCCGCGCGGCAAGAAGTCCTACTCCAAGGACCGCTACTTCCAGGCCGACGTCACCTCCAACGACAAGGTCGTGCCGGAGGGCGTCGAAGGCGAGGTGCCGTACCGCGGACCGCTCAACGCCGTGCTCTACCAGATGATCGGCGGCCTGCACCAGTCGATGTTCTACATCGGCGCCCACAACATCGCCGAGATGCCCGAGAAGGGCCGCTTCATCCGCATCACCGACGCCGGCCTGCGCGAATCGCACCCGCACGACATCGTGATGACCGCCGAGGCGCCGAACTACTCCGGCTTCCACAACAACTGATCCGGTCCGTGTGCGTTCGTGGTGCCCGGTGTCCGTGCGCGCCCGATCCGTCGCATCTATGACGTCCTCCTCGCAGCTCGCTCCTTCGGGAGCCCGTCCGCGAGGGGGACGTCGCGTTGTGGCGGATCGGATGGATCTGGGATGCATCGAATGAGAAACACCGATAACATCTAAAAAGATGCATATCTCTCTATGGGGGGAAGTGCGATTTAGCATGATGGCGTATTCGATATCGCGTAGAACGAACGAAGGAGGACGATGATGTCGGGTTTGACTCAGTTTATCGATAACAGAAAGCAATCTCTGGGGGCGATTCTTCGTCAGGTCGCGTCCAATCCCGCGTATAAGGATCTGTCTATCGTCACCGGTTACTGGGACATGATCGGCACGTCAATGCTGATCGACCTCATCAAGGATTACCGTTCTGTACGGATTCTGATTGGCGCGGAGCCGTTCTCCAGGCGGAATCTCAAGCTGAAGAATTTGTATGAGGATTTTCCTGATGCGGATATTGCCGAGGATCTCAAGGGACTGGGGGAACTTCCCGAGGAGGAAGTGGCGCGTTATCGCGAGACCGCGCGCATTCTGGCAGTGATGGTTCGCGAGGGACGTCTGCAGGTGCGTATCTGCCGTAGGCCGTTCATCCACGCTAAGGAATATGTGTTCGGCGCCTATGACTCAGTGGGGGCGGTCGGCATCATCGGTTCCTCCAATTTCACGGGTCGGGGCCTGTCCGACGTTGCAACCGGTGGCAATGCAGAGTTGAACTATCTGGAGGACAAGGAAGGCATAGTCCTCTTTCAGCCGCATGCCGAAGGGCAGCAATACGGTCATCTCTCATGGTTTGACATGATGTGGAACCTGCCCGAGGTGAAGGAGTGGACGGGGGATTTCCAGGAGATTCTGAGTAGTTCTCCCGTGGGGAACAAGACCTATGGTCCGTATGACGTGTACATCAGGGCGTTGATGCGTCTGTTCCCTGATGAGCTGTCTCCGGAGCTGGACGATGGCAATGCTACGGATGATGCGGATGTGCTGTATGCGTATCAGAGGCGCAATGCGGGGATCCTCGTCAATAAGCTCAGGACGATGGGAACTGCGATTCTTGCTGATTCTGTCGGCCTAGGCAAGACGGTGACTGCCGGTGCCGTCATCAACCGCTTCAGGAAGGAAGGCAAGAGGAACATCGCCATCCTTCCCCCGGCGAAATTGAAGGGTCAATGGCGCATGGATCTCCAGAACTTCTTCAAACTGGACGAATCGTGCTACAGCTTGGTGTCGCAGCAGGACATTCCGGCCATCCAGCGGCTGGGCGAGGCGTACCGTCGTTCGTATCCCGCCGATCTGATTGTCGTCGACGAGGCGCATAACCTCCGTAACGAGCGTTCCGAACGTTTCAAGGCCATTCTAAACCTGATCGGGCAGAATCCCAACGCCAAGGTGCTGTTGTTGACGGCGACGCCCATCAACAATGGATTCAAGGATTTGGTCAGCGAGCTGGAACTCGGTCTAGGCGGCCGCAGGCAATCCGGGATCATGGTGTCGTACCAAGACCCGAGTGAGGCTGTTTCAGGCGTACGTAACAAGGACTTCTTCGAATTCCTCCAGTGGCTTGATACCCGGAAAAAGAACGTGGAGAGCAAGGGCGGCAAGTTCGACTGGAACGTCTATCGGCAGCCACTGTCCCAAGGCATCAGCCATTTCATCGTCCGTTCGACCAGACAGGGAGTCCAGGAGGAATCGAAGCTGCTGAGCGATGGCGGCCCGTCGATGATCTTCCCCGAGAACACGTTCGACACGGTTGATTATGCGTTCCCGGCGCAGGCGGCGGAGACGGCCAAAGCCATTATCGGCGGCCATGCCGATGTGTTCGAGGGCATTGACCCATTGAAAGTGGATGGGGCGGAGTTGGCCGACGAGACACAGCGTCTGCGCCATCCGTTGGACATCATCGCGCAGGAATCGGAGAGGTTCCACAGCGACGGGGACAACTCCCCGTCCTTGGTGCGGGATGTGTTTTCCCTGGTGGTTCTCCTTGGCTTCCCCATATACCGGTCGCAACTGTATGCGTGGGACTATCGGAACATGACCGTGGAGGATATGGGGCTGCTGCCCTTCGCCGATGACGATGAACGCGCGCGGCTGCGTTCGGCGATGACGATTCACAACATCCTGCAGACCATCTGGCTGAAGCGGCTTGAGTCCTCGCTACAGGCGCTGCGCCTGTCCGTGGAACGGTACCGTCATCGGCTCGATGTGTTCTCCACATGGCTGGACCGGGGCTATGTCATCGGTTCATCCGCGCTGTCGATGCTGGATGACGATGACGAGGAGCAGTCGCGCCTGACCTTCTGGGATGACGCAATCGGCGATCCGGGTCAGAACCTCGATGACAGGAGCATCGACTACGACAAGGCGAACGAGGCTGTTTTCGATGTGGAAGGGCTGCATCGTGATGTGAAGCGTGATCTGGACATCACTGATGTGATTCTTAAGATATTGTCGACGTGCATCGACGACGGTCTGGACGCCAAGCTGGGTTCCTTCGCCAGGGAATTCGTGAAGGCGTTGCATGATGGACGGTTCGGCGGAAAGGTGCTCGTGTTCAGTGCCTATGCCGACACCATCGACTACCTCCAGTCACATCTTCCGGCGTTGCTGAAGAAGGATGTTCCCGACTTCGGTGGAAAATCAGCGTTCCTGACGGCGGCCTCCTCGGATCTGGACAATGTCGTGGGGCGTTTCTCCCCGGTGTCCAAGAAGCACACCCTTTCCGATTCGGAATACGAACTGGATTACCTGTTCTCCACGGATGTGCTGTCGGAGGGACAGAACTTGCAGGACGCGGCTATCCTCATCAACTATGACCTTCACTGGAATCCGGTCCGCATGGTGCAGCGCAATGGGCGAGTGAATCGATTGGGGTCGTGCTTTGACAAGGTGCTCATCGGCAATATGGCGCCCACCGAGGACCTGGAATATTATCTGGGATTGCTTTCCCGTCTGCAGGGCAAGATCGACACGATCAAGAATTCGATCGGCACCGATCAGGGCGTGCTGACCTCCGCGGACGAGAACCCGATTGAATACATCCAAGACCTGTATAGCGGAGATGATGCAAAGATCCAAGACGTGATCGCTTCCGTGGATGCGGACAACGACATGCTCTCGTGGAGAAACAGTCATGTATATGCGCTGAGGGAGTTCCTACATCATGCGTCGCAAGAGGATGTCAACCGTATCGAGAAGATGCCGAAGGACAAGTGGAACTATCTGCCGTCTGATTCGCATCTCCGCCGATCCGTGGTGATGATGTGTGAACAGTTCGGTGGAATCGGCAACGGTATGAACTATCGATTTGTCCGGGTGGAGCCGGGAACCATGCCAGTAGCCGATCCGATTTCGAATGAGGAGGCCTTGGACTTGCTCGCGACCGGTCCCGAGGACAACGCCAGCCGGCTGGATGATGCTCAGTTGGATCGAAAGCGCATCGGAAAGTCGGCGCTGTCCATGGTCGGGATGCACAAGGCGTCCGATGCCACGACGGGATACCAGCCGAAGAAGAACGAAATCGAACCGCTGACGTTCTTGCAACGGCAGCTGGGCATGAGGTCTTTGCTGCAGGCATTGGGGCCGGTCCGGAATCTGGTGCAGGCCAAGCAGCGATATGAGACGCTGATGGGCCGGATGAGAAAGGAAATCAGGAAGAGGGACTCCTCGCAGCCGTTGGAGTTTAGCGAACAGTTGATAGCTGACTGGCACGCCTTCCTGGACGACATCAGTCAGGACAAGGGCGACGACGGCGGCAAGTGGCGGACCGTCATGGCCAGCATGTCCCCCGACCTGTGATGGAGCGTGGCGCCGTCGCACCGTGGGGCTTGGTGGTATACAATCCTTAGAGCCTTGGGCATGCAGTCGGGAGTGGGAGGAATGGGCATGGTTATGTTCTCTGGTCTGCAGCAGTCGCTTGATGAGTACGGTCGATATGCCTCCGCCGATGCGGAGGACATCGACCGCAAGATCGCGGCCATTCGAGTCGCCATGCAGGTGATGTCCATTCTCCGCGGTGTCGCTCTTGACGATACCGCGGTTGATGATGCTCTTCTCCGCTCGCCAAAAGAGGTGGATCGTCACCGGGAATGGTTCACTATCCATCCGCAGATGAAGAAGACGGCCTTCGTCTGCGATCTTGCTGAGGAGAACAAGCTGTTCGAAGCCACATTCAGTGGTTTGAGGGGGACCGCCACGAAGTCTCGCATCAGCGCCTGCGTGGCGATGATGCAGCATTGGGAGGACGGCGAGCTATTCGAGTGGCTTCCGGTTGGAGTGAATTTCTTCGCGCCGGCCGGCTCGGCGTCGATTATCATCGCGGTATCCAAGGTAGGCAACCTGCGTACCATGGAGCTGCGCGGCACGCTGTCGAACACGCAGAAACGTATTCTGAGCAAACTGGAAGGCGTATTGGGCGACGATGAGGCGGTGCGAACCGCCGGTGACGCGGACAAAGCGTATGTACACGCCACGCTTTGGGATGCGCTCAATGTTGCCGAGGTCAACCAGAGCTTCTACGCCGGCATCGCGACACGATTCAACGAGCTGGTCAAGACGCTTGTCGATGCGGACTATGACGAGGATGGCGCGAAGATGTTTGCCAGCCGTCTGATCGGACGTGTCCTCTTTGCATGGTTCCTGAACCAGAAGGGGTTCATCAATCCCGATGAGCGCTATTTGAATATCGATGGATTGAATGCCACCGATTATTACGAGAGGAAACTGAAGCGATTGTTCTTCGCCACGTTGAACACGGCGAAGGACCGCCGTGACGCAGACGGAGATATGGTCACGCCGTTCCTCAACGGCGGTTTGTTCGAGGAACAGGCCACCGATTTCTCCGATAGGTCGATTCCGTTCCCGGATGGCTTCTTCGCCGATCTGTATGAGCATTTCGACCAGTACGACTTCACCACCGATGAGTCCACGCCGGATTACGAGCAGGTGGCCATCGATCCGGAAATGCTGGGACGCATCTTCGAATCCCTGCTCGCTGAGCAGATGGACGACACTGGCAAAAGCGCGCGCAACGCCCAAGGTGCGTTCTATACGCCGCGAGAGATCGTGGCGTATATGTGCCGCGAGGCGTTGCGCCAATACCTGCACCGTGCGTTCGACGGTGACGACGTCATCTGTACGGGCATCGACACCTTGCTGAACACGCCGGACGGGCAGTGGGAAAGTGAGAGTGACCCGCGCAAGGCTCTGTGGAATTCGAACACCAGGACCGTGCTGCCCCGGGTGCTCGGTGCACTTGAACATGTGCGCGTGTTGGATCCCGCGTGCGGTTCTGGAGCCTTCCCCATGGGCATGCTGCAGCTGCTGATGCGATGCCGTGCTCGTCTGATGGGTAAGACCGCCACGGCCGACGCCTACCGGCAGAAGCTGGAGATCCTGCGGAACAACGTGTTTGGAGCCGATATCGAGCCGATGGCGGTGGAGATCGCCCGTCTGCGCGTCTGGCTGTCCATGATCGTGGAGCGGGATTCGATTGATCAGGTCGAACCGTTGCCGAATCTGGATTTCAAGTTCGTGTGCGCCGATTCGCTGGTACCGTTGGCCGCCGCCGATGTGCGCGGTTCAGAACAGTCTAACGGCGCTTCGATAGATGACGCATCGTCGTTGAATCGTCTGAACCAAGGCGCGTTCGATCTGGCCGATGAGGATGAGTTGTTCGACCAGTTGAAGGACATCCGTGCCCGTTACTTCTCCACCACCGATCCGGAGAGGAAGGGCGACCTGATGCAACGATTCGAGACCCTTGCCTCCCAGCTGGGTGGCAGGGACGAATCCTCCCCACGGGGACGGCAGATCGCCAACTTCCATCCCCATGCGTCCTCGGTTTCCGAGACGGGGCACGCGCCGTTCTTCGACCCGGACTTTATGTTTGGCGTCGACGTCTTCGACGTGGTCATCGGCAACCCGCCGTATGTGCAGCTGCAGAAGATGAAGGCCATGCGTACCGTCTACGAGTCACTGGGGTACCGGTCGTACAACAAGACCGGCGACCTGTACGAATTGTTCTACGAGCGTGGTTTGGAGTTGCTGTCTGAGCATGGTGTTCTGGACTACATCACGTCGAACAAGTGGATGCGCAACCGGTACGGCAAGGAGTTGCGCGAGTATTTCGCCCGCAATGCCGAAGTGATTTCGCTTATCGATTTAGGTGCCGAACGCTTCAACAACGCCACCGTCGACACGAATATCATGCTGCTCGCCAAGGGGCAGTCGGACGGGGTGCGACAGGCCGTGAGATATGAGGACAATTCGCTGACAGACATCGGCGATTATGTCGCGAACAATGCCGTGACTATTCCGTTCAATTATGTCGATGGCTCCAGCAAGTCGGACGCGGGCAAGAAGATACCGGACGGTAGCCCTTGGGTCATCCTGACTGATGTGGAGCGCTCCATCAAGCACAAGATGGAGGAGGCTGGCATACCGCTCAAGCGGCTTGACGTGCGTATTTACCGCGGTGTATTGACTGGTTTGAACGATGCGTTCATCATCTCCAAGGAGAGGCGCGACGAGCTCATCGCCGCCGACCCGAAGAGCGCTGAGATCATCCGTCCCGTGCTACGCGGACGCGACATCAAGCGCTACAGCTACGAGTTCGCGGATTGCTATCTGGTCACGACCCATAACGGTTACAAAAACGACGGAACCGAAGTGCAGCGTGTGGATGTGGACAGGTATCCGGCAATCAAGGAATGGCTAGAGTCCTTCGAGCCGAAGCTGTCCAAGCGCGCCGATCAGGGTGACACGCCGTACAATCTGCGCGATTGTGCCTATATGGGCGATTTCTCGCAACCGAAGATCGTGTGGGGCAACCTCTGCCTCCATGCCCAGTACGCCATGGTGAAGGACGATGCCATCGTCTGTGCGCCATCTCCGTTCATCGCCACCGACGACTGGTTCCTGCTGGGGGTGCTGAATTCCAAGGCGGCGGATTGGTACGTGCATCAGGTCGGCGTCACCCGCAGCGGCGGCTACATGGAATACAAGCCCGTCTTCGTAGAGCAGATTCCGATTCCCCGGGATGTGCCGGACGCCATGCGCCGCGAGATCACCGAACTGGCCCAAAGGGCTCAGGAACAAGCACAACGGGGAACGTCAACCATGAATGAGGAGCAGCGAATCAACGCATTAGTATACGACCTGTTCAAGCTTGGTGATGCCGAACAAGCCGCAATCCAACAATCATTGGGCTAGCGAGAAGCGCCGAATAAAATCGCTTTCCTCCGCGGTCAAACCGATGCTTTTGGCAATGTGGGCATCAATTTCCCGCTCAATTTCCTGTTGCCTAGGTTCCGGGTATTGGGAATTGATCCGCTCATGGATGAGTTCCAAGAACTCGTTCCTCTCCGCCCCTTGGGGCATGATGATGGGGAGCTGCTCGATGGTGTATTTCTTCCATCGGACTGTCCCCATGCCAGTGGTGGTTCCCAACGTGGAGAAATAATATTCGGATAGACGCGAGTTAAGGAATCCCAAGATTATTGGAAGCTTGGAACCTACCATCAGGAAGGTCGTCGCTTCGGGCACGAATGTCCCTTTCTCGTCAAGCGCGAACTTAGCCTTGTCGGAAATCTCACCCCACACGATCTTCGGTTGCGAGAAATCGCCCGATTGCCTATGCCGCCTGTGACACTGTGGCCATGATCTATGGGTATGTGCGGGTGAGCACGGGCATGCAGACGGTGGAGAACCAGCGGTTCGAGATCGAACGGTTCTGCGCCGGGGAGCGTCTGGTGGTGGACGAGTGGGTGGAGGAGACGGTCAGTGGCACGAAGGCGCCGGACAAGCGCAAGCTGGGCGGCCTGCTGGACAGGGCCGACAAGGGCGACCTGATCGTATGCTCGGAGCTGTCGCGCTTGGGCAGGAGCCTGTTTATGATCATGGACGTGCTCAGCTGCTGCATGGACAAGGGCGTGCGGGTGTGGACCATCAAGGACGGATACCGTCTGGGCGACGACATCCAGAGCAAGGTGCTGGCGTTCGCGTTCGGGCTGTCCGCGGAGATCGAGCGTAACCTGATCAGCCAGCGCACCAAGGAGGCATTGGCTAGGAGGCGTGCCGAGGGGGTGCGGCTGGGCCGTCCGGTGGGGAGCCTGTCGGCGCGCACGAAGCTATCGGACTATGAGGATGACATCCGCGCCATGCTGGGGCAGGGTCGCACCAAGGCCGACATCGCCCGCAAATACCATGTTCATCCCGCCACCGTGGGCCGGTTCGTACGGAACCATATGCAGGCGTGCGCCCCACAAGGCGTCATGGAATGACTCCTCTCATCAGTTGGTTTCGATTGACCGTTGGCGCCATGCGCATATGATGTTGTGTACCGCTGCTATGCATGACATGTGGTTGCATCCTGACGCGATGTATCGTCACTCGCCGCATCTTTGTAGTGGCTTCGTTATACGCTGAAACGTTCCACGCGGAACGGCGCGTGCCGTGCACGTAGGACGCGGAACAGGCCGTCAAGCCGAGGGAAAACGAGAATCAGAAAGGTGGCCACATCATGGTTGACGCACATGACGCCGAAACCTACAGCGCGAAGGATTCGCGCCTCATCTGGATCGACTGCGAGATGACCGGACTCGACATCTTCGGCGGCGACGAGCTCGTCGAGGTGTCGGTCGTGCCCACCGACTTCGACCTGAACGTGCTGGACGAGGGCGTCGACTACGTCATCAAGCCGAGCCCGAAGGCCGTGGACCACATGAACGACTTCGTGCGCCAGATGCACACCCGTTCCGGCCTGATCAACGAGTGGGAGCACGGCCTCACGCTCGAGGAGGCCGAGAGGAAGGTCACCGAGTACGTGGCGCGTTTCACCCCGGACGGCGTGCGTCCGCTGCTCGCCGGCAACACCATCGGCTCCGACAAGAAGTTCCTCGACCACTACATGCCGAACCTCATGAGCCACCTGCACTACCGCAGCATCGACGTGAGCACGATCAAGGAGCTCGCCCGCCGCTGGTACCCGGCCGTGTATGAGAACCGTCCGCCGAAGAACGGCGGCCATCGCGCGCTCGCGGACATCATCGAATCGCTTGACGAACTGCGCTACTACCGCGCGGCCGTCATGGCCGCCGCCCCCGGGCCGGACGCCGCCGAGGCCGCGCGCATCCGCGACGAGATCGTCGCGACCAGCCTGAACAACCAGTGACGAACGGCTATTGACGAACGATCAGCGACGAACGACCAACGAGAGGACCTATGAGCGCACAGGACTGGACCACCATCACCGCCGGACCGCATGACATCCGCCTCGTCGTGGCGGACATGGACGGCACCCTGCTCGACGGCGACAGCCGCATCCCGGACGACTTCTGGCCTCTGCTGGACGACTTGAAGGCGCGTGGCGTCGAGTTCGTGCCCGCATCCGGCCGCCAGCTGGCGACGCTCAAGTCGATGTTCGAATCCGACGGATCGGAGGAGACCGGCGGGTCGGGCGGCGCCATGTCGTTCGTCGCGGAGAACGGCAACGTCGTGGTCGCCGACGGCGAGATCGTCGACGTGCACGGCGTCGGCTGGGATCTGACGCGCGATCTGATCGACATCGTCGATCGCGCGGTCGAATCCGGCTCGCACGACATCGGACTGGTCGTGTGCGGGCTCAAGACCGCGTACATCCAGCGCAAGGACCAGCCGTTCGTCGACGAATGCGCGAAATACTACAAGGCGATGAGGGTCGTCGACGACCTGCACGAGATCCTCGGCACGCCCGGCGAGACCGTGCTCAAGCTCGCGATCTTCGATTTCGGCGACGCCGAGGGCATGGCCTCCGACCTGCTCGGCGACGTGGCGCGCACGCATGCGGTGGTCGTCTCCGGCGCCCACTGGGTCGACATCATGGACCCGGCGACGAACAAGCGCCAGGGCGTCGTCGCGCTGCAGCGTCATTTCGGGGTTACCGCCGCGCAGACCGCCGTGTTCGGCGACTACCTCAACGATCTGGAGATGCTCGAGGCCGGCGAGTGGTCGTTCGCGATGGCCAACGCGCACGACGACCTCAAGGCCGCGGCGCACTACCTCGCGCCGGCCAACACCGATCACGGCGTGATCCACGCGGTGCGCAGGCTGATCGGATAGCGGTCGGGAAAGTCGGGAAGAAGGAAGGCATGCGGCAAAGCGAGGCCCTGGCGATTCTGAACTCGGGCGCGAACGTGTTCCTGACGGGCGCGCCCGGCGCCGGCAAGACGTACGTGCTCAACGAGTTCATCCGCGGGGCGCGCGCCGACGGCGCCGACGTGGCCGTCACCGCCTCCACCGGCATCGCCTCGACGCACATCGACGGCCAGACCATCCACTCGTGGAGCGGCATCGGACTGGCCGACGTGCTCACCGCAAGCCTGCTCAAAACCATCAAAACCCGCCGCAAACGCCGCATCCAGGGCGCCGACGTCCTCGTCATCGACGAGGTGTCGATGCTGCACGCCTGGCTGTTCGACATGGTCGATCAGGTCTGTCGCCAGGTCAGGCGCGATCCGCGCCCCTTCGGCGGCCTGCAGGTGGTGATCTCCGGCGACTTCTTCCAGCTGCCGCCGGTCTCCGTCTCCGGACGCGACCGCGACGTGCTGCCGGCGAACCCCGAGTTCACCGCGTCGCGCGAACGGTACGCGCGCGCCGGACTCAACCCGGAGGGCTTCGTCACCGAATCGCTCGTCTGGGCCGAACTCGACCCGGCCGTCTGCTATCTGACCGAGCAGCATCGTCAGGACGACGGCAAGCTGCTCGGCGTGCTGACCGACATCCGCGCCGGGCGCGTCGACGACGCGGACCGCGACCTCCTCGTCACCCGCCTCGGCGTCCGGCCGGCCGAAGGCGAGGTCGCCGTCCACCTGTTCCCCGTCAACCGTCAGGCCGACAACCTCAACGACATGAAGCTCGCACGGATCGACGACGCCCCGCACGAGTTCCACGCCGAACAGGCGGGGCCCGCGAACCTCGTCGAACGACTCAAACGCAACATGCTCGCCCCCGAGCGGCTCGTGCTCAAGGAGGGGGCTGCCGTCATGGCCCTGCGCAACGACACCGATCGGCAGTTCGTCAACGGCTCGCTCGGCACGGTGCGCGGGTTCGCCGCCAGCAATAAGGGCGGATGGCCGATCGTCGAATTCGAGAACGGCAACATCGTCACGATGAAGCCGGCCTCATGGCAGATGATGGACGGCGACGAGGTGCTCGCCTCCGTCTCGCAGGTGCCGCTGCGTTGCGCGTGGGGCATCACCATCCACAAGTCGCAGGGCATGACGCTCGACCGCGCGGTCATGGACCTGAGGCGCACGTTCGCGCCCGGCATGGGGTACGTGGCGCTCTCCCGCGTCGAATCGTTGGGCGGACTGTATCTGGAGGGCGTCAACAACCGCATGTTCCTCGTCTCGCCCGACGCGGTCATGCTCGACGGCGACCTGCGCGAGGCGTCCGCCGCCGCATCCGACCTGCTCGCCGAGAAAGGCGCCGCCGCGTTCAAGCCGGGCGCGTCGGCACTCGCGTCCGCTGCCGACGACGAATTCGCCCAGGAGTCGCTGTTCTGACCCTGTATTGCGGGATTCAGCGTCGAAATCGGTCGAAATCGTGCTGAGTCCCGCAAAGGGGAGTCTATGCTTGGACTGGGGAGACGAGGATCGTATTGATGAGACGATTGGTGCGGACTCTGAAAGGCCAGATGCTATGACGGGGAATCAGACGGCACGAAATGACGATGGTGGTCGTGACTCTGTCTACGATGACGAGATCGATGATCCGAATCTATTAGACGATCTGTCTTATTCTGACGAGTCTGCTGATGAAGCGAGCGAGTCGATGGATGGCGACTTTCACGCAGCTGCGCAATCTGGGCGCGGAATGGACTCCTCAGAGAGCGATGCCGAGAGTGGCGCTGAGAGGCGTCGTGCCGGTGTCCGTCATCTGCGCACGCCGATCGTTGTTGCGGTGATCGCGTTGTTCGCGGCGGGACTGGTGTTCGCCGGATGGACGGTCGCGAGTTCGGTGCTTGCGTCGCAGCGTCGCGCGCATGAGAGCGCACTCGCCGGATGCCGCGCCTCCCGCAGGGCGTACATGGAGACCGCCACCTCGTTCACACCGACCCTCGCCGCATCGAAGACGCTGCTCGACAAAACCAAGGGATTTGACGACAGCGACACCCGCGAACGACTCCAGCAACAGGTGAACCGTACGGACGGCATCGATTTCACGGCGCTCGCCACCGCCGACTGCGCGTCAGACATGTCCGCCACGGCACTGGACGACCTGTCCGACCGGTACGGCAGTGCCGACACCCAGATGGACACGGCCCTCATCTCCATGCCGTACGACATGCAGACCCTGCAGGGCATTCTCGATGGTCTGACCGCCAAGGATGCGCGCACCCGGCTCACCGCGCTCCTCGACAAGGCGAACACCGCCTATGCGCGTTCCGAGAACAAAGCCGACAACGCCCTGCGCGCCGCGCTCAAACAGACCATCGACGCGGCGCAGCATACGCTCGACACCACGTCCACCACCGACGCGGCGACCATCGCGAATGTGACCGGGCCGCTCTCCGACGCCACGGACAAGGTCATCGCAGCCATGCCGCTCGACTGCCATTTCATCAATTGCGTGGCTCTGACCTTCGACGACGGCCCCAACAAACAGCGCACGCCGGAGATCCTCGACGAGCTCAAACGGGCCAAGGTGCCTGCCACGTTCTTCCTGCAGGGGCAGTTCGTCAACGGCTCCAACGTGTCCCTGGTCAGGCGCATGGTCGCCGAAGGACACTCCGTCGGATCGATCTCCTGGCGGCACACGCAGATGCACGCAATGAGCGCCGAACAGCTCGCCAAATGGTTCAAGGACACCGACGACGTGATCTCGCAGGCCTCCGGCAAGCCCGTCACCCTGTTCCGCCCGCCGGACGGTGCGTGGAGCGACGCACTGCGGGCAGCCGCCAGAAACAGCAACCAGTCGATGATCATGTGGAGCGTCGACTCCGGCGACTGGGACGGCAAGGCCACGGCCTCCGCGATCGCCAAACGCGTGGTCTCCGATGCCTACGCCGGCTCGATCATCGCCCTGCACGACGGCAACGCCGCAACCGCCAAGGCCCTGCCCGAGATCATCAACGGTCTCGAGAAGAAGGGCTACCGCATCGTCACTGTCGACACGCTCCTCGCCGGCGCCATACAGCCCGTCGAGCCAGGCGACATGATCTACAGTCTCGACAACATCGACACCGTGCGCAAGGGCGGTCAGGACACCGGCATCGCCAGCTGATAATTGCTGATTCGCCCGATTCCGACTGATCCTGCCGCTTTCGCGGGAATGGACGATCGCGCTCGCGGACGACTACGATGGGACGTGAAAGAGGTGGTCGTTATGGTGCGTGCCGATTTCATTCGTCCGGCGGCGGTGGCCGGGGCCTTCTATCCCGACGATCGTGTCGTATTGAAGAAGATGGTCAACCGGCAGCTCGACTACGGACGCGAATTGCTCGCGAAGCTGGAGGATGACGACAACGGCGGCGATCCGCTGCCGCAGGGCGCCCCCAAGGCGGTGATCGTGCCGCACGCCGGATACGTGTACTCCGGCACGACCGCGGCGCTCGCCTACGCGCTGCTCGAACGTGGACGCGGCACGATCCGCCGCGCGGTGATCGTCGGGCCGACGCATCGCGTGGCCGTGCGCGGCGTCGCCTGTTCCTCGGCCACGGCGTTCGCGACCCCGCTCGGCGCGGTTCCGGTCGATGTCGCGTCCGAGCGTCGTGCGCTGGGACTGCTGACCGACGATGACGGTGACGCGGACGGGACGGACGAACCGGACGATGTCGGCGGCGCGCTGTGTTCCGGCATGCGCGCCCTGCCCGACGCTCCCGCCCAGGCGCTCATCGTCAACGATCCGACGCACGCGCAGGAGCACGCGGTCGAGGTGCAGATCCCGTTCCTCCAGACCGTGCTCGACTCCGATCTTGAGATCGTGCCGCTCAACGCCGGCGACGCCAGTCCGCGCGAGGTCGGCGACGTACTGCGCGCCCTGTGGGGTGGTCCCGAGACCGTGATCGTGATCAGCTCCGACCTGTCCCACTACCATCCCGAGGAGTACGCGCGCGAACTCGACGACGAGACCATCGACGCGATCGCGCACCTGCACGGGCCCATCCACCCGCGTCGCGCATGCGGGGCGTACCCGGTCAACGGGCTGCTCGACGTACTGACACGAGGGTTGCGTCCCGCGACGTCTGCGGCATCGTCGATCCGAGGCCACGCGGACGAGGGTGACGTCGCCTTCGACCTGCGGCTGCTCGGCCGCAGCACCTCCGGCGACGACGGTGTGGTCGCGCTCGCCGGCGAACCGCGTCCCGAGATGCGCGACCCGTACGAGGCCGTCGTCGGCTACTCGTCGTTCGCGGTATGGCAGCAGGATGCGTCCGCCGACCGCGGCATCGTGCTCCTCGAACTCGCCCGCGCCGCGATCCGCGAGCATCTCGGACTGGATGACGATCCAGCGGGCCGTCCGGACGCGATCATCGCACGGCATCCGTGGCTCGACGAGCCCGGCGCGAGCTTCGTCACCCTGACCGAACACGGCGACCTGCGCGGCTGCATCGGCACGCTCGAAGCGTACCGGCCGCTGGGCCGGGACGTGGCCGACCACGCGGTCGACGCGGCCAGCCGCGACCCGCGGTTCACGCCCGTGACGCCGCGCGAATACCCGCTGCTCGACGTGGAGGTGTCGGTGCTTTCACGCCCCGAACCGATCGCCGTGCGCTCGCGGGCCGAGCTCGAAAGCACGCTCAACCCCGGCGAGGACGGGCTCATCCTCACCGATGGGCGCGGCCGTCGCGCCACGTTCCTGCCGCAGGTGTGGGAGCAACTGCCCGACCCGCACGACTTCGTCTCCCATCTGCTCGCCAAGGCCGGCATCTCGCCGCATCTCGACTGGGATCATGGCGAGATCGAGTGCGAACGCTACGGGGTGACGGCCTATGCCGAACGTGAGTGACCTGCGGACTGCACGGACTACACGGATGACGCGAACGAAAGAGACCGACGCGTTCGGCCCGGCCCGAGGCCGCTGGCAGACGCGGTTCGACGATGGCACAGGCCGCGCCCGCTGCGAACTGTGCCCGCGTCGCTGCGTGCTCAAACCCGGCCAACGCGGCTTCTGCTTCGTGCGCTCCAACCACGACGGCGTGATCGTGTCCGACACGTACGGCCGCAGCTCCGGATTCGCCGTCGACCCGGTCGAGAAGAAGCCGCTCAACCACTTCCATCCCGGTTCCAGTGTGCTGAGTTTCGGCACGGCCGGCTGCAACTCCGGATGCCGGTTCTGCCAGAACTGGGACATCTCGCGCGCTCGCGATTACGACCGGCTCGGCGTCGAGGCGAGTCCCGGGAAGATCGCGCAGGTCGCCGCCGATCGCGGCATCGACTCGGTCGCGTTCACCTACAACGATCCGATCGTGTTCGCCGAATACGCGATCGACACCGCCGCCGCATGCCGCGCGCGAGGCATCCACCCGATCGCCGTCACCGCCGGATACATGGCCGCGCCCGCCCGCGCCGACTTCTACGACGCGATGGACGCCGCCAACATCGACCTGAAGGGCTTCACCGAGGACTTCTACTGGAAGGTCACCGGCACGCACTTGCAGGACGTGCTCGACACCATCGACTACGCCGTCAACGAGGCGCGCACCCCGGACGGGCGTCATGTGTGGGTCGAGCTGACGACGCTGCTCATCCCCGGACTGAACGACGATGACGCGCAACTGCACGCCGAATGTACGTGGATCCGCGAGCATTGCGGCCCGGACGTGCCGCTGCACTTCTCCGCGTTCCACCCCGCGTGGAAGATGACCGACGTGCCGCCCACCCCGCACGCGACGCTCACCCGCGCCCGCGGCATCGCATTGGACGAGGGACTGCACTACGTCTACACCGGCAACGTGCACGACACCGAGGGCGACACCACGTACTGCCCGAACCCGGATTGCCGGGCAAAGCTCGTGGTGCGCGACTGGTACCGGATCGTCTCCGACCGGCTCACGGGCGGGACGCCGGCAGGAGAGGGCGGGAGCGACGGACGGGACGCGGAGGGCGTGCGATGCCCGGAGTGCGGGACCGTGATCGCCGGCAGGTGGTGATCGCGGGCGGAACGAGTGGAACGGGCGGAACGAGTGGAACGGATGCGCGTCACCCGCTTGTCGGTTGACGTGAATATCTTGGAGCGTATGACTTCCAATACCCTTCGTATGTCTACCCTGTTCCTGCGCACCCTGCGCGAGGACCCCGCCGACGCGGACGTCGATTCCGCCAAGCTCCTGCAGCGCGCCGGATACATCCGCAAGGCCGCGCCCGGCATCTGGACCTGGCTGCCGCTCGGCTTGCGCGTGCTCAACAAGATCGAGGACATCATCCGCGAGGAGATCAACGGCATCGGCGCCCAGGAGGTGCACTTCCCGGCCCTGCTGCCGCGTGAACCGTACGAGGCCACCCACCGCTGGGAGGAGTACGGCGACAACATCTTCCGTCTCAAGGACCGTCATCAGGCCGACTACCTGCTCGCGCCGACGCACGAGGAGATGTTCACGCTGCTGGTCAAGGACATGTATTCGTCCTACAAGGACCTGCCCGTCACCCTCTACCAGATCCAGACCAAGTACCGCGACGAGTTCCGTCCGCGCGCCGGACTCATCCGCGGCCGCGAGTTCATCATGAAGGACGCCTACTCCTTCACGATCGACGAGGAGGGCATGCGCAAGGCGTACTACGACGAGCGCGGCGCCTACGAGCGCATCTTCCAGCGTCTCGACCTCAAGTACGTGCCCGTGTTCGCGATGTCCGGCCCGATGGGCGGTTCCGCGTCCGAGGAGTTCCTCGCCCCGATGGCCATCGGCGAGGACACGTTCGCGCTCGCCCCGTCCGGCAAGGCGTGGAACGTCGAGGCGCTGCACACGCCCGAACTGCCCGAGATCGACGCGTCCGCCACCCCGGCCGCGCACAGGGAGACCACGCCGGACGCCAAGACCATCGAGCAGATGATTGAGCGCGCCAACGCCGACCACCCGCGCGCCGACGGCCGCGAATGGCAGGCATCCGACATCCTCAAGAACGTGGTGATCGCGGTCAAGCACGCCGAGGACAACGAGCATGACCAGCCGTGGCGCGAGATCGTGGTCGTGGGTGTGCCCGGCGACCGCACCGTGGACATGAAGCGTCTGGAGGCCCAGTTCGCCCCTGCCGAGATCGAGGAGGCCACCGAGGAGGACCTCAAGGCCCATCCGGAGCTGGTGCCCGGCTACATCGGCCCGATGGCGCTCGGCCCGCAGGCCAAGGCGGCCGGCGTGGAGGAGTCGCTGCGTTACCTCGTCGACGCGCATGTCGTCAAGGGCTCCGCATGGTTCACCGGCGCCGACGAGCACGAGGTCGACTACTACGACCTCGTCTACGGCCGTGACTTTGAGGCCGACGGCACCGTCGAGGCCGTCGAGGTGCGTCACGGCGATATGAGCCCGGACGGCTCCGGCCCGTTGAGCTTCGAGCGTGGCGTCGAGATCGGCCAGGTCTTCCAGCTCGGCCTCAAGTACTCCAAGGCTCTGGACTTGAAGGTCCTCGACCAGAACGGCAAGGCCGTCCCGGTGTGGATGGGCTGCTACGGCATCGGTGTCTCCCGCGTGCTCGCCTGCATCGCCGAGACGCATCACGACGACAAGGGCCTCGCCTGGCCGACCGTCATCGCGCCGGCGCAGGTCCACGTGGTCGCCACCGGCAAGGACGAGAAGGCGTTCGAAGGCGCCGAGAAGCTGGTCGCCGAGCTCGAGGCCAAGGGCGTCGAGGTCATCTACGACGACCGCAAGAAGGTCTCCCCGGGCGTCAAGTTCAAGGACGCCGAGCTGATCGGCGTGCCGGTCATCGCCGTGGTCGGCCGCGACTACGTCAACGACGGCACCATCGAGATCCGCGACCGCGACGGCGAGAACAAGGTCGCCGTGCCCGCCGATCAGGCCGTCGAGGAGCTGGCCAAGCGCCTCTGACGGTGGTCGTTTTCGCCTGACAGCCCCCTCAAATGAGGGGGCTGTTTTTGTTTTCCTATGGGGCTTATCCACAAACACGTCCGCGGTGAGGGGCTTCGTCCACATCGCCCGGTCGGGCTTGCCTGTCTGCTCCGGTCCGGCGCACGCTGGGGTCACCGAAGGGCGTCGTCCGCGGTGTCCGTGTGTGCTGCGATGTCCTGCTTTTCCTATGGCGTCCGCGTCCCGGCGCTCCTTCGGTCCATCAATCGATCGCGACGGCCAACGGCGGCCGATCGCATACGGAAAGGACCAATCGACATGGGCATCCAACAGATCCAAGTGACCGTCACCGGCAATCTCGGTGCGGACCCCAAATCCTTCGGCAAGAGCATCGACGCTCCCGCCTGTTCGTTTCGACTCGGGGTTACTCCACGATATTTTGACTCGAACAGCGGGCAGTGGCGTGACCGCGAGACCACGTGGGTGGGTGTGCGCGCCTATCGCACGCTCGCTTCGAATATCCTCGGCTCGCTGCACAAGGGCGATCCCGTCATCGTGACCGGCACGCTCCATTCGGAGCGTTGGCGCAAGGAGGGCGAGCAGGCCGACCGGTTCACGCCGGTGATCGACGCGGTCGCGGTCGGCCACGACCTGAGCCAGGGCGTCGGCCGGTTCCGCCGTGCCGGACGTGAGCAGCCTGCCGCCGGCCAGAACGGTTCGGACGGGCAGCAGGGAGCGCCGGGTCAGTCCGCCGGACAGATGACTGGGCAGAGCGGCGCGAGCATCGCGAACGCGCCGACCAACGATTCGGTATCGAGGATCCCGTCTTCGGCGCGACCGGTCGACATCCTCGGCGCTCCGTCGGAGGATGTCGACGAGACCGGCGGCACTGAGATCGTGTACGGAGCCGCCGGCGGAGACGACGACGATGGCGTGGTCGACGATGGCGTGGTCGACGATGGCGTGGTCGACAATGACGGGGATGACGGCGGAACCGTGACGGATACCGGTGACGGAACCGCCATCAATGAGAGAACCACCGATGAGACCGGCACCAATGAGACCGGCGCCGGCGCGGGCACGTCGAACCCCGTCCTGCGCACCGGCTCCGGAGGCTCATGGTCGACCGCTCCCGATCAGGGCGACGAGGACGGTTCCGACCCGTTCTGATCCCTGACCTAACACCATAATCACACGCAAAAACGGCGCCCGTACGGCATTCATCGTACGGGCGCCGTTCACTGTGGAATCAGCACGTCACCAGATGCGCACGCGCTGGTCGGGCGCGAGGTACATCGGATCGCCGTCCTTGACATCGAACGCCTTGTAGAACAGGTCCACGTTGCGCACGATGCCGTTCGTGCGGCATTCGGCGGGGGAGTGCGGGTCGATCTGCAGGTACTGCTCGGCCAGCTCGTCGCGGTTCTTCGTGCGCCAGATCGACGCGTAGCTCAGGAAGAAACGCTGCAATCCGGTGAACCCGTCCATCTCGGGGGCGGTGGCGAGCGACGCCTCGATCGCGGAGGCCGAGCCGTCCTCCTCGCGGCCCGCGGCCTTGTCGAGCGCGAACGCGTACGCCTTGAGCGCGATGTTCACGCCGCCCAGATCGCCGATGTTCTCGCCGATCGTCAAGGCGCCGTTGACATGCGGAGCCTTGTCCGGCTCGTCCGCGTACTTCTCCTCGAGCTGCTTGGGCACGAACGCGTTGTACTGTTCGATGAGCGCCTTCGTGCGCTGCTCGAAGTTCGTCTTGTCCGTGGGCGTCCACCAGTCGTTGAGCTTACCGTCGCCGTCGTACTGGGAGCCCTGGTCGTCGAAGCCGTGGCCGATCTCGTGGCCGATCACCGCGCCGATGCCGCCGTAGTTGGCCGCGTCCTCGGCGTCCGGGTCGAAGAACGGCGGTTGCAGGATCGCGGCCGGGAAGACGATCACGTTCATCGTCGGCTCGTAGTAGGCGTTGACCGTCTGCGGGTTCATCAGCCACTCGTCCTTGTCGACCGTCTTGCCGACCTTCTCCAACTGGTAGCCGGTCTCGTAGAGGGACGCGGCCTTCATGTTCTCGGCGAGCACGGCGTCCTCGTGCACGTCCAGGGCCGTGTAGTCGCGCCAGTGGTTCGTGTAGCCGATCTTCGGCGTGAACTTGGCGAGCTTCTCCAACGCCTTCGCCTTCGTCTCCTCACCCAGCCAGTCGGAGTTCGTGATCGACACGCGGTAGGCATCGATCAGGTTCGCGACGAGCTGCTCCATGCGCCGCTTGGAGCTTTCCGGGAAGTGACGACGCACGTACTCGCGGCCCACATCCTCGCCGCAGACGCCGTTGACGAGGCTCACGCCGCGCTTCCAGCGGTCACGCTGCTTCCTTGCGCCGGACAGCACCTTGCCGAAGAACGAGAAGTTCGTGGCGTCGAACACGCGCGACAGCATGGAGGCGGAGCCGACGATGACGTGCACGCGCGCCCACAGCTTCAGATCATCGAGTTCGGCCGCGTCCCAGAACGCGTCGAGTCCGGTCAGGAAGCTCGGCTCGTGCACGATCACCCGGCTGAACACGTTGCGGAAGTCGAGCGGCTGCACGGTCGCGGCCGGCGTCGCGTCATAGGCGCGCTGCCACGCGTCGATCCACGCGTCGAGTCCGAAGTGCGAAAGCGACGCGGCCAGATCGGCGAAATCGGTGGGATTGTACGTCTTCACCGAATCGCGCGTGGCGACGTTGTCCCAATGGTTCGCGGCGATCCGCGTCTCCACGTCCAGGAACCTTCGGGCCATGTCGAGCGCGGCCTCGCTCGGCGTGGGGATCGCCACGCCGTCGGCGTCCGCCTCATCCTCGTCTGCGGTGCGGGGCAGTTCGTCGTCGACGTTCGGGTTGTCCTCGGCGGCGGGCGCGTACCCCGCGTTCACCAGCTGCGTGGCGATCATCGTCACGAACGCCTCGCGCACCGGGGCGTAATGCTCCTCGCGATAGTAGGCTTCGTCCGGCAGGAGGATGCCGCCCTGTTCGATGTGCGCGATGTTGAGATCGGGGTCGCCCGGGTCCCCGTAGACGGCCACGCCGAACAGGTCGGGGCCACCGGCCGGGTTGAGACGGCCGAGCACGCGGGTGAGATCCGTCTTGTCCTGGGCGGCGTCGATCGCGTCGAGTTCCGGCTTGATCGGGCTGATGCCCGCCGCCTCGATCGCATCCGTGTTCAGGAACGAACGGTACAGGGCGCGCGATTTCGCCGCCGGCGCCGCGATGGCGGCCACGGCGGCCGCGGAGGCGTTCGCGTCGGGCGCATCGGCCGTGCCGACGCCCTGCGTGTCCTCGTCCTCGAGGATGTCGCGGATCTGGTCCTCCGCGTTCTCGGCGAGCTTGTCGAACGAGCCGTAGCGGGAACGGTCGTCGGGCAGACGGTACGTGTCGATCCAAGGGCCGTTCACGTAACGGAACAGGTCGTCGGCGGGCTTGACGACTCCGGAGAACGATGCCGGGTCGATGCCGGACTTCAATGCGCTGGTCGCGCCGGTGGTTGCAGATGCTTCACTCATACCAACCACAGTAGTCGGCACGGGGGAGCGGAGGCGCGTTCGTCCGCTGCGTGCTGTCAGTGAATGTTCTGTTCCGAAATGGATAAGGGTTGCCTGCCGGGAGGTATGCGACTATCCTTGGAAGCAGGATTGCAGGCTTACGCGTGGCTTGGGTCCGATGTCGGTGACGCCCCCGCTGATCCGTTGGGTTCCGCTATAAGAGTTGGAGCTGATGACGGTGACTGTGGGGGCGTACTGGTTTTCAGATAGTCTCTGCCGTATTTGAGGAAATCGTAGATTCTGATGTCCTTGCGCAATACGTAGTCAAGCTGTTTGCCGGCCTTGAGCATGCCTTTTGCGGTGGTTTTCAGCAGCATCTCGAGTTGGTTGACGTCGATTTCCGATTGATGAAGCAGAATGAGATGTTTGTAGGCATCATCGGGGAAAGCCTTGATAAGGCCATCGATGCTGGCGTCTGACAGCTTTGTACGACTATGCTCCCGTATCTTTCGGTCCGTGTTATTGAGATACGACTCCATTGAGGTCTTTGTCGCGATCTCCTGTTGGGTTCGTGGTCCCAACGGGTCGTCGTAGCGGCGCAAGTAGTAGTACATGGGGACGCCGCCTTGTTTGAGCATCGCGTCCATGTATTCTCCTACGACAAGTTCGGGAGAGAACTGTTTGGTGCCGAACAGCACATCTTCATACAGATCGGACAAGGTCACCTTGCGCCCGTAGTCCATCACGCCCACGCCTACGATGACGTTCTTGTCGGGCGGTAGTTCGTCCATATGCGAGAGTTCCACGGCAACCACGCTTTCGGCGTCTTCCCCGGAATACGATGCCCTGTACAGTTGCCTGAGAATCTGGTTGAGCACCTTCGGCGCATACCGTTGGTTGGTCTTCGCGATGGCTTCGTAGATCGGCGTGAAATCCTGCGTGCGGATGCCGGTCATCTCCACCACTTGGCTGTCGTTTACTTCGTAGCGGTTGGATGTGATCGTGTGATCGGCCGAATACTCCACGAAGATGAAGCGTTTGGCGATCTCTCTGGCGCGGCGTTCTCCCGCACAGGACGCGATCGACGAGATGATGTCGCGGATGTCCTGATCGTTCATTGAATAGCCGAGGAAGATGATCGGATACTCGCCGAAGATGGTGAGGATCTTCGATGTCAGGTAATCACGGTGTTCGCCGAGTCGCTGGTAATCCCGTTCGTCGATGACCATCGATTCGGGATCGTCGGCCGAGCCGTGGATCTTGTATATCTCGCCGATGCCCATGAGCGGTGAGAACAGCAGATCGTCCTGCTTCACGTACACGTCGTACTTGGGGAAGACCGATTCCATGAGGGAGTCGTAGTTGGTGGTGATGACGCCGGCCACATGGCGTGTCGCTCTGCGCAGGACCTCCAGTTCTTCGGACAGCTGCGTCGGTTGGAAGGTCTTCAGATGGTCGGCGATGTACACCTTCATCGGCTCGATACCGGATTCGAACTCCTCCTGATACGCTTCGACCCATGCCGCATATTCCGGACGATTGACCGCATCGAGGAAATCCCTCTCCATCAGTGTCGCGATGCGTGGATAGACCGTGTTCTTCCTGCCATCACCCTCGGCGGAGGCGGCGAGCTTGTACTGATAGTACGGTTTCATCGGGGCGCCTGCGCTTTCGCACACCCATTTGAGCAGCCCGTCCCAATCCTCGGAACCCATATATCGGCGGGAGATGCCGGAACCCACGAACAGGAAGGGGACGCGGTTGGCTTCGGTGAGCAGGCGGAGCACCGTGTCTCGCACCTGCGTATTGAAATCCTCGGCCATCGTCATCCCCCTTTTGAGCCCCTGCCACTGTGCATGTTCCATGCTACTGCGGTGTTCAGCAGCAGGTGAGGCAAGCTTGGTTGCGTTACACAGTCTATTGCAGCGCGTTACAGCAGCGTGAGCTGACGGTGGATGACGGCGTCGTTGCCCTTGGAGGTGACGTCGGCCCAGTCGATCGAGCCGAAGCCGCGGCCGGCGTGGCGGTCGGTGTAGCGGTGCATCCATTCGAGGCACTGCTGGGTCTGGATCGCATCGCTCAACGCGCGGTGCTCCTCGTTGTCGGCGATGTCGAAGCGCTGGATCAGGTCAAGCAGGCGGTGGTGGCGCTGCTCGGGGAACAGCACGCGGCTGATCTGCATCGTGTCGTAGTCGACGCAGGAGAACGGGCCGCCGAGCACCTTGCGTGCGTTCCAATCGAGGAACCGGATGTCGAAGCTCACGTTGTGGCCGACGATCGGCTCGAACGGGACCGCGGGGATGGCGGCGGAATCGTTCGAGCCGGTGGCGCTGTCGGAATCGGGCGCGTAGGAGGCGTCCGGATCGGCCGAGACGCCGTCGGCCAGCCACGAGACGAACAGGGGGAGCACCTCGTCGATCGTCGGCAGGCCGGCGACCATCTCGTCGGTGATGCCGGTGAGCTTGACCACCTGCGCGGGGATCGGGCGCAGCGGGTTCACCAGCTGCTGGAACCGGTCCACGATGCGACGGTCGCGTACGCGCACCGCGCCGATCTCCGTGATCGAGCAGCTGTTCGGGTAGAAGCCGGTGGTCTCCAGATCAAGCGTCACATAGTCCGCGGGGAAGCCTGCCGTGCCCGCGCGGCCCTCGGTCGGGGAATCGGCGGAATCGTCGGAATCGTCGGCGCGGCCGAACGTGCTGATGCCGGAAACGGTCACTGTGTGCTCCTTCACTTGCAATGCGTCATGCGTGGGGTCGCGGGCCCTTCTGCCGAGTCGCGTCATGCGTGCCACGCCCCTGTAACCGGACAACACCGGACAGGGCGGCCGGGCGCTACCCTGAAATGCTCAATCCATAGTAGATGCACGAGTAGATGCGCACATGGAGACCGACGTGTGACCGACTCGGGCATCGGGCTATATTGGTGAACCATATCGGACGCGACGGAAGCCGAAGATGGGAAACGAGAGGAGACGAGCGGACCATGACACGGACCATGACACGGATCGTGGCGGGAATCGTGGCGCATGTGGACGCCGGCAAGACCACGCTGTCGGAGGCGTTGCTCTACCGCACCGGCGAGATCCGCAAACTCGGCCGCGTGGACCACGGCGACGCGTTCCTCGACACCAACGCGCTCGAGAAGGCGCGCGGCATCACGATCTTCGCGCATCAGGCGCTCGTTGAACACGGCGACCTCAAACTCACCCTGCTCGACACCCCCGGACACGTCGACTTCGCCGCCGAAACCGAACGTGTGCTGCGCGTGCTCGACTACGCGATCCTCGTCGTCTCCGGCACCGACGGCGTGCAGGGCTATACGGAGACGCTCTGGCGGCTGCTGGAACGGTACGGGGTGCCGGTGTTCCTGTTTGTCAACAAGTGCGACGCGCCCGGATTCGACCGTGACGCGACGCTCGCCCAGCTGCGCTCGCGTCTGAGCGACGCGGTGCATCCGCTGCCGGCGGTCGTCGGTCCCTCGTCCGGCGATGTCGCGGTGCCGTTCGGCGATGAGATCGAGGACGTCGCCGCGTTGGACGAACAGGCGATGGACGAGTACTTCGATTCCGGGGTGATCACGCTCGACCGTGTGCGCGCGATGATCGCCGCGCGCGAACTGTTCCCCGTGTTCTTCGGCTCCGCGCTGAAGCTCGACGGCGTCGAGGAGTTCCTCGACGGGTTCGCCGTCTACGCCCGCGAACCGCGGTGGCCCGCCGACTTCGGCGCCCGCGTGTTCAAGATCTCGCACGACGACAAACACAACCGGCTCACCTGGCTCAAGGTGACCGGCGGCACGCTCAGGGCGAAATCACTCGTCGACACCGGATCGGTCGAGAAGATCGATCAGGTGCGCGTCTACAACGGCGCGCGATTCGACATCGCGACCGAACTGCCCGCCGGATCAGTGTGCGCGGTCACCGGGTTGGAGCATACGTTCCCCGGCGAGGGGCTGGGCGCCGAGACGGACGCCGAATCGCCCGCGATGCAGCCGGTCCTCACCTACACCGTGCTGCCGGCCGGCGCCGGAGAGTCCGGTCCAGCGGCGTCCGGTACAGGCGAATCGGGCGACGCGGCGGAGACGGACGGGTCGACTCCCGCGGCGCGTCCGTGCTTCGACGACCTCACCCTGCACCGGGTGCTGACCGCGTTGCGCGAGCTCGAGGACGAGGACCCGCTGCTGCACGTCGTCTGGGTCGAGCGCGTGCAGGAGATCCATGTGCAGCTGATGGGCGCGGTCCAACTGGAGATCATCCAGCAGACGCTGCACGAGCGCTTCGGACTGGATGTGTCGTTCGGCGCGGGGTCGATCCTGTACCGGGAGACGATCACGAAACCGATCGAGGGCGTGGGGCATTTCGAGCCGTTGCGCCACTACGCCGAGGCGCACATCCTGCTGGAGCCGGACGAGCCGGGCAGCGGCGTGCACGTCGCCTCCGCGCTGTCCGCGAACGAGCTCGACCGCAACTGGCAGCGCCTGATCCTCACGCATCTGATCGAACGCGAGCACTTGGGCGTGCTCACCGGTTCGCCGCTGACCGACGTGAAGATGACCCTGGTCGCAGGCAAAGCGCATCTGAAGCACACTGAGGGCGGCGACTTCCGTCAGGCCACCTACCGCGCGATCCGTCAGGGGCTGATGGAGGCGCGATCCGGCGTCGTCGGGCATGCGGTCGTGGGACATGACACGGTTCGGCCCGAATACGAGATCGACGAGGACGAGGAATCGCAGGAGTCGAACGGCGACGCGACGACGAATGGGACGCAGCCGGACGCCGACGCACGCGCCGAAGCGGTCGCGCGGATGGCG
Organism: Bifidobacterium rousetti; assembly: GCF_008698235.1. Taxonomy (GTDB): domain Bacteria; phylum Actinomycetota; class Actinomycetes; order Actinomycetales; family Bifidobacteriaceae; genus Bifidobacterium; species Bifidobacterium rousetti. Next base: position 215,232 of record NZ_PEBH01000003.1, on the reverse strand, counting down.
AAGGCCGTGGCCGCGGACCCGGGCAACTGCGTCGTGCTGGAACCGTGGTACCGGTTCCGCCTCGAAGTGCCCGCCGACATGCTCGGCCGCGCGATGAGCGACATCCAGCGCATGTCCGGCACGTTCGCCCCGGCGACGATGGACGGCGATTACGCGCTGATCGAAGGGGCGGCTCCCGTATCCGAGATGCGCGACTACGCGATGGACGTCAACGCGTACACGCACGGGCGCGGACGGTTCTCCGCCACGTTCGGCGGCTACCGGCCGTGCCACGATCAGGCACGCGTCATCGAGCAGGCGGCGTATGACCCGGAATCGGATCTGGAGAACACGCCCGATTCGGTGTTCTGCGCGCACGGCGCCGGATACCCGGTCAAGTGGTACAAGGTGCCGGAGTTCATGCACCTCGACTACGCGACGGCGTGAGGGCGAGAGGCGGCAACCGGCCGGATCGGCGGGCTCGGCCGGATCAGCCGGATCACGGGATCTGCGGGCGGATCAGGTCGTGCGATTCGAGGAAGCGGCGCACGTCGCGCAGCTCGTCCATGTTGATCGAATGGGCCATGCCGGGGTAGATGTGCTCGCTCAGCGTGCCGTGCGCACGCCAGAACGCGCTCATCGCCGCGACGTCGGCGGCGGGGAAGATGTCGTCGATCGAACCGTGGCCGTAGAAGACCGGCGGCTGTGAGGCTTCGAGCGCCTTGTCGCCGTCCATCACACCCGGCGCGAGCCAGCCGGAGAAGCTCACGGCCGCCGCGTACCGGGCCGGATCGAAGCGCAGCATGTGCGCCGCGAGCAGGCCTCCCTGCGAGAAGCCCATCGTGACCACCGTGCAGTCGGCCGGAATGTTGGCCTTCACCCACTCGTCGATCGCGGCGGCCGCGTCATACGCCTGACGGGTCAGCGACTCACCCTCCGGCACGCCCTCGTGCGCCCAGTCGCCGAACCATGTGTAGCCCATGCCGTACGCGATCGGGGCCTGCAGACTCGCGAAATCGGCCGAACCCGCGCCGCAGTAGTTGAGCAGGTCGGGCAGGTCGTACTCGTTGGAGCCCCAGCCGTGCAGCAGCACGAACACCGGGGAGGAATCAGAGGAAGCGGAGGAAGCGGACGCGGAGCCGGTCAGACGCGTCAAAGCCTTGGTGATCTTCATGATTCCCCAGTGTAGGCGTCGAATGTCGCGGACCCATAATGCCGCCCAACGTCGCCTGATGTCGCCCGCTCACGCCCACTCATAACATCCCATAACCAACGCATATAGCGACACCGTTCCGTCGCACGTCGACTTGCGTTATCGTCATAACCAACCGCACGGGGAACACCCCGGACAGGCGGCAGGAAACAACAGAACACACGGAACAACAGAACAACGCAATATCAATCCGCGCGATACACGATAGGGGGTGCGCAATGACTAGGTTCAACACTCAGCTCGTACACGGCCTTCCGCTCGGCGACAACGCCACCGGCGCCGTGAACCCGCCGATCTACAACTCGACCACATATGCTTTCGACGAGGTCGGCGCCATGCCCCGCTACGACTACGCGCGCAGCGGCAACCCGACCCGCGAGTTCCTCGAGCGTCAGATCGCGCAGCTCGAGCACGGCACGCGAGGATTCGCGTTCGCCTCCGGACTCGCCGCGATCCACGCCACCCTGAGCATCTTCGAGCCGGGCGACCGCATCATCGTCGGCAAGAACATCTACGGCGGCACCTACTCGCTGTTCCACGACTACTTCTCCCGCTGGGGGCTGACGATCGAATCGGTCGACACCCATGATTTCCAGGCGCTCGAAACTGCGGTCGCCGGGGATCGCGAGCACGGCGTCTCGCCGGCCAAAGCCGTCTACTTCGAGGTCCTGACCAACCCGCTGCTCGATGTCAACGACGTGCGCGGCATCGCCAACATCGCCCACCGATACGGGGCGCTGACCATCGTGGACAACACGTTCGTCACCCCGTACCTGCAGCGCCCGCTCGATCTGGGCGCCGACATCGTCATCCACTCCGCGACCAAGTACCTCGCCGGACACTCCGACGTGAACGCCGGACTCGTGGTGACGCTGAGCGAGGAGGTCGGCAACAGGATCTACTTCGCGCAGAACCGCTTCGGAGGCGTGCTCGCCCCGCTCGAATGCGACGCGGTGCGCCGCGGCATCCAGACGCTCGCGCTGCGCATGGACCGTCAGCAGGCCAACGCCAAGTCGATCGCGCAGTACCTGCTCGCGCATCCGCTGGTCAAGACCGTGCATTATCCGGGGCTGCCCGGGCACGAGGACGAGCTGCGCGAGAAGGGACTCAAGGGCGCCGGCGGCGTGCTGAGCTTCGAGGTCGTGCCCGGCGTGGACCCGGCCGACGTGCTCGACAACCTGCATGTGTTCCGTCTGGCCGTCTCGCTCGGCGCGGTCGAATCGCTCGCCGAACTGCCGTGTAAGATGACGCATTTCGAACTGCCGCGCGAGGAGCGCCTCAAGGTCGGCATCACCGACGAGCTGGTGCGTCTCGCCGTCGGCATCGAGGACGCGGCCGACCTCATCGAGGACTTGGGTCAGGCGTTCGACATCGCGTACTCGAAGTACATCGAGCGTCACTCCGACGCCGATGTGTTCGCACAGCTTACGTCGGGCGTGTTCGCCTGAGTTCGCGGGCCACATTAGGATTTCGTCGTCGGCGGGTTGGGGGATCCGCCGGCGGCGATGGGGGAAGAGGAAACCATCACCATGACAGAAAGGGGATTGTCATGATCAGCGTCAGGGTGCGTGTCACGACGGGCGCCGCCGCGGGAGCCTTCCGAATGATGTAGCCTGTGGCCGGTCCATGTTCCGGTCATAGGCGTTAAACTCATCCGTCCATACACGTTGCGGATGTCGGATGATGCGGGGTCACACGTCGGTGCGATCATCTCCGCAAGTCCCGAAAGCCGGCGCGAGGTCGAGTCCTTGTCCTGAGGCTCGATCGATCACCGTTCATCATCCCGTATCCGTTCCCAGGAACCGGTGCGCGCCCACGGCCGTGGTGTGCGTGCACCGGTTCCGTTTGTTTTGCCGCTGTTTTGCCTCCGCTGTGCCGCCGTTGGCGGCTGTCGGGGCGATTCTGCGGGAGATGTGTGTCGGTAACTGACGCATATCTCTCGCTGGAGTCGGCCTGCCGAGAGATGCCCGGTGCCGTATGGCATCGATCTCTCGCTGGGGTCCCTCCTATCGAGAGGTATCGGGTACCTTATGGCGGTCAATCTCTCGCTGGGAGCGTTCCGGCGGGAGATCCGTGCGCATCAGTGACGGAGATCTCTCGCAAGAGCCCTGTGCAGCAAGAGATGACCGTCACCGACCGTCGGATATCGCTCGGAATGACTGTGTTTTCGGGGCGATGAGCGGGCGATGTGCGGCTGTCTGCTATGCCACATTCGGGTGAAGGGCAACAAGTCCAGCGAAGTGGACGGACTCGGCATCCATCACGGCGTCGGTCACTGCTTCGCCGCCATCGATCCTGCGATCTTCGGGGACCCGGACGCGATCATCGCCCGGTTCTCCGACTACTTGGACGAGATCCGCCGCATCCCCGCGGCGTCCGGCAGTCGCGTGTATGTGCATGGTGACAAGGAGGAGACCGCGTATCGGGAACGCACGGTACGTGGTACGGTGACGCTCGACCCCGGGACGGTCGCGTCGCTTGAAACCGTGTCAGATCGGCTCGGAGTCGGGTACGACGGCGTGCTCTGACAGTCGCGTGTAAAGCGCGTGGGGTGCATCTTCCATGCTTCCTGTGGGTTTTCATGTACTTCCGGATCGTGCCGTGGTCAGAACCGGACCACGACCTTGCCTGATGCGTGTCCTCCCATGCCGGCGACGAGTTTGAGCGCCGCTTGAATGTCGTCAAGGCGGAGCATGTGCGGGTCGATGGAGGGGTGCACATCGCGTTCCTTCACGATGTCGGTGATATGACGCAGCTGTTCGCCATCCGCCCGCACGAAGATGAATTCGTACCGCTTGCCCTGCGTCTGCGCCTTCTTGTCGAGCTTCGATCCGGCGAGCGAGAACAGCGTGCGCTTGAGGAACGGCATCCGCATGCGTTCGGCGAATGCCTTGTTGGGCACGCCGCGCAGGCTGAGCAGCGTGCCGCCGGGTTTCAGCACGGACAGCTCACGGTCGAACTCTGCCGGCCCAAGCGTATCGATCACGTAGTCGACACTGACGCCGGCCTGCCAGTAATCCTCCGCACGGTAGTCGAGATACCTGTCGGCGCCGAGGGCGAGGATCTCGTCGCGCGAGCGCTCGTTGCCGGTGACGGTGACGTCCAGCCCCAGCGATTTGGCGATCGGCACGGCCATGCGTCCGAAGCTGCCCGAGCCTCCGGGAATGAGGACGCCCTGCCCCGGCTTGGCGTCCAGGACCTCCGTGAACGCCTGCCACGCGGTCAGACCGGTGAGCGGGATGGTCGCGGCCTCGTCGAAATCGTATCCCTCGGGCATCGGCGCCACAGCGTCTCCGGGCAATGCGACGAATTCAGCGAGCGCGCCGGGGTGGTCGATCGGCGTGCGGGCGTACACGCGGTCACCCGGCTGGAATCCGCGCACCGCATCGCCCACGCGTTCCACGACGCCGGCGACCTCGTTGCCGAGCGTGACCGGCATCGGATAATCCTGGATCAGCTTGACTGCGCCGGCGGCGACCAGCAATTCCAGCGGATTGACGGCCGCCGCCTTGACGCGGATCAGTATGTCGCGGTCGCCGATGGACGGTTCGGGGATCTCGTTGACCTCAACCCCCGCAATGGCCTTGGCGGCGTCCTTCTCGTAACGGTTGATCTGCGCTGCTCGCATGGTGGCGCGTCCTTTCTTCGATTCCGCAGGTGTTGGATTTCCGGCGACCCAGTAATGTAATATTTAGAATTACATATAAACCATATCGCGGCACTGGGATATGGTTCGTGATGAAAGGTAATGAGAATCGAATGGTTTGAACGAGGGGGCTTGCCTGTGCATATCAGCATGAAGTGCTCCGTGGCGGTGCATTGCCTGATCTTTATGAACGAGGCGGGCGATCATCGGGTGACCAGCCGGTTGCTGGCCGAGAGCACCGGATGTAACGCGGCAAGCATTCGCTCCCTGTTCTGCTCGTTGAAGAAGGCCGGCATCATCGATGTGAATCGGGGCGAGGGGGGTGCGCATCTGATCCGTGACCCGAAGGACATAACTCTGCTCGACATTCAAAACGCGGTCGAGCCCGAAGGTCTGTCCACGATGATCGGCATGCACAAGTATGTGGGGCAATCCTGCCCGATAGCGAAAAACATCCGCGCAGTGCTGACTCCCGCGTATGAGCGGGTCGAGCAGGCGGCGGCCCAAGCCATGTCGTCGATCACTTTGTCTCAGATGGTCGACGACTATCACGCCCGCCTTCTGTTTGGGGGAGACGAACCGCCGGCTGCCGCGTGATTGCGTCTGGCCGGCGGCTCGTCGGGCGGTAACCATCCGATGGTGTTGGGTGATTCCGGAAAGGCTTTCAGAAGCCGAACCCCTGATCGCGGGCGATTGTGGAGAAGGGTTCCCTTTGCGACAGGCCCGGACGGACGGATCGGCTGGCGAGCCATGCCTTGAACGAGGCCGGAGCGGCGCCGCCGCGCTGACGGTAAAACTCGGCTACCTGTTTGTCGAACTCGTTCAGCTGCGGGTCCAGCAGACGCTCCTCGTCGGCGGTCGGGTAGGTGTTGTCGAAGAATTGCGTGTCCTTGGGGAGACGTGGCTTGGTAGCGGGGGCGGTGACCGGTTCCTCGGGCACTCCGAGCGCGATGCCGAGAATCGGATAGGTGAGCTTGGGCAGGTGCAGCAGCTCGATGACCTCGCGCGTATGCATCACGATGGCCGCCATGATCACCGCCCCGAGTCCCAGCGAAAACGCGGCGGTCTCCATGGCGTGCAGGGCAAGCACTGCGTCATCCTTGGCTTGGCCGAAAGCGGCGGGCGAGTTGAAATACAGATCGTCGGACGTGATATCCACGCCCTCCTCGTGCGCGATCCGGGTGTTGCGATGCTGGTCGGCGACGAAGATGTACAGCAGTGGTGCATCGGCGACGAATGTCTGGGTCGACAGTTCGGACAGTTGCCTCTTGATGTCTGGATCCGTGATGCGGATCGCCGACCAGGAGTTCAGGTATTGGCTGGTCGCCGCGCGTTGGGCGGCGGTTTCCAACGTTTCGACGATGTCGTCCGGAATGGGGGTATCGGCGAAACGGCGGACCGATTTCCTGCGCAGCAGGACGTCGATGGTCGGATTGTTGACGAGGGACATATGCTCATCCTTTCTTGTGATGCTTCCTGATGATGCCCTGATGACGCGATAAGCGTGAGGGCTCATATGGTTCATGCTAGGGGTGGCGTGCAAATGCTGTGCCGTGATCATCATATGTAAATCTTAGAGCTACATAACAGTCGCGTTAATGACTGATTCATGATGCGATGTCTTTGATTGTGGCTTCGGTCGCGATCGAGGGGTTTGTGCGGTTTGTTGGTGTTGCAATCGTTGTAATCACGGTGTCTGATAGCCGGCTATTCCTTTTCCGTATGATGTGCCGGCCAAATGTGATGCATTGTGGGGCTACTATCAGTGAGCATCACATGTAGTTAATAAATTTACACAAGAAGGGGAATGTGCAATGGTAAGGAACTATTTCGATCTGACCGGACGAGTCGCGTTGGTGACTGGAGGCGCCAGCGGGCTTGGTGAGCAGGCCGCGTACGCATACGCGGACGCCGGTGCGGCACTTGCATTGCTGGATGTTAATGCCGACGGACTCGAGCGAGTCCGGAAAACTCTGGAGAACGCCGGCCATGAGGCTATTGCCCTCACGGCGGACGTCACCGATGAGTCGCAGGTCGAACGTGCGGTGCATGAGGCCATCGCGCATTATGGAAGGATTGACATCGTACTCAACGATGCCGGCATCAATCGTAAAGACGACATCGAAGTGGATCCATTGGACACGTGGAACGAGGTGTTCGAGGTGAACGTCACCGGCATACGCAACGTCCTGCGTTTCCTGCTGCCGCACTTCAAGGAGAACCGATACGGCAAGATCGTCAACATCTCGTCGATCGCCGCGTTGCACGGCAACATGACCATCGACCACGCATGCGACTCCTATCACGCTTCCAAGGCCGCGGTGCTGGGGCTGACCATCAACATCGCCGCCCGTTACGCCCGTTACGGCATCACCGCCAACGCGATCGCGCCAAGCTATTTCCAAACCGGCATGACCAGTGGGACATCCGGAACCGGCAGTGGATACTATGAGCGGCCGGATGTCAGAAAGGCGCTCATCGCCCGCATCCCGGCCGGCCGTGTGTCGAATGTCGACGAGCTGAACGGCACTGTGCTGTTCCTGTCGTCCGACGCCTCCAGTTTCGTGCAGGGGCAGTACATCACCGTCGATGGCGGCGGGCGGCTCATTTGAGAGCCGGATGGTATCCGGGAATCAAGAAGATCCAGACATGGTGAAAAGGGGAAGACATGTTCGGAACAGCAATCGATGCATTGGCGGGATCGTCGTACGGGCTGGTACGTAGGAAGCGGTCCGGTATGGCGAGGCGCGTGATCGCCGCGTTCGTTGCCGCGCTCATGATAGGCTCCCTGGGAGCCTGCACCAACACGGATGCGCCCAAGGCGTCGGGCGTGGAGGCATCGGAGGACTCGGGAACCATCAAAGTGGTGACCACCGGCACCGGAACGCCGTTCGCATGGAAGGATCCGGATACCGGTAAACTGACCGGCTACTATGTGGACCTCACCAACGCCATCGACGACAAACTGCCTGATGTGAAGGTCGAATGGGATGTGACTGACTTCGCTGCGGCATCGCAGGCGCTGACGACAGGACAGGACGACGTGCTGGCGTTCATGATGAGCAAAACGCCCGAACGCGAGCAGCGATACCTGTACTCCGCCGAGCCGGTCGCCGTGAACCGTCATGTCATCATCTACGACAAGTCCAAGTTCAGCGGCATCACCTCGCTGGATGATGTGGCCGAAAAGAAACTGAAGGTGGGGACGTTTTCCACTGGGGCCTCCGACCAGCTGCTACTGGAGCAGTACAACAAGGACCATGCGGGCAGTCCCATCGATCTCAACCACGGCGACTATGGCATTACCGAACTCGTGACGGCGGTCAGGAACGGGCAGATCGACGCCACCGTGGTGGGCGATACCGCGGTCTACGCCTACGAGCACGAACGTCATGACGACAGTCTCGCCATCATTCCGATCACCAGTGGCGAGGGAAGCAAAGCGGATGATGGATATTACCTTTTCGGCAGAACCCAGCGCGGCGAACGCGCGAAGCGACTGTTCGACAAAGCCATTGCGGAGCTCAAGGCAGACGGTACCATCAGCGACATCTCGCTCAAATACTTCGGAAAGGACATCTCCGGACAGTGACCTGCCACCGGCATCTTCGGTCACTTACCCTCAGAGAGGCGATCCATGAGCAATAGCAACACCATCTTCGACGTGCAGTTCATGCTGGATTCGTTCGGCAAACTCATGCCGTATTTCCCCATCACGCTGCTCATCGTCGCGGTGGCCTACATATGCGGCCTGCTGATCGGACTCGGCTGTGCGATCGTCAAGGTGTACCGTATCCCGGTACTGCTGCAGATCGTGGACGCATATGTCTCGTTCATCCGCGGTACCCCGTTGCTGGTGCAGCTCTATCTCATCTATTTTGGCATCCCTGTGGTCATCCGGCTATGGAACGCGAATTTCGGTACGGATTATCCCACGCACGGTGTGCCCGCACTGCTGAGCGTCTTCATCGCGTATTCACTCGGTGACGGAGCATATTTCGCCGAAACCATCCGCGGCGCCATCGAGGCGGTGGACCGCGGCTCGGTCGAGGCGGCGGAGGCGTTCGGTATGACCCGTGGAAGGACGATGCTTCGGGTGATCCTGCCGCAGGCGCTCCTCATCGCCATGCCCAACCTCGGCAACATGCTGCTCATGTTGATGAAGAACACCTCGCTGGCCTTCACTATCGGCGTGGTGGACATCATGGGGCAGGGCAAGATCATCGCCTCGTCCGGCTACCGCTTCTTCGAGGTGTACATCGCGCTTGCGGTCATCTATTGGTGCTCCTGCTTCGTATTGGCCCGCATCACCGGATTCGTGGAGAAACGGCTGAACGTGCAGCGGAACAGAACCGCGTAATGTGCGTGGCCCTGTGCCATGTCATCCCGTGCAATGAATCATCAATGAAAGGAAGGCGGATATGCCGTTATTCGAAGCCCGCAACATCGCCAAGTCGTTTGATGGAAAGACAGTGCTGAAGGACATCTCCCTGAACGTGGAGGCCGGCGATGTGAACGTCATCCTCGGACCGTCAGGTTCAGGCAAGACCACATTTCTGAGGACGATGAATTTCCTCGAAAAAGCCGATTCCGGTGTCATCGGGTTTAATGGAGAAGGGCGTGACGTGTCACGGTACCAGCGCAGGGACATCCTTCGTCTGCGCAGGGCCACTGGATTCGTGTTCCAGCACTACAACCTCTTCCCGAACCGCACCGCGCTGGGCAATGTGACTGAGGTTCTCACCCAAGCGCATGGCATTCCCGACAAACAGGCGCATGACATTGCGATGGAGGCGCTCGAGAAGGTCGGCATGGCCGACCATGCAAACCAGCGCCCGGTGGAGCTGAGCGGCGGTGAACAGCAGCGTGTCGGCATCGCTCGTGCCATCGCGGTCAAGCCGAAGGTGATCTTCTTCGACGAGCCCACGTCCGCACTCGATCCCGAGAGAGTGGGAGATGTGCTGGACATCATGAAGGAACTCGCGCGCGAACAGGTCACCATGATCGTCGTCACGCACGAGATGCAGTTCGCGCGTGAGGTGGCGAGCCATGTGATGTTCATGGACGATGGCGAAGTGATCGAAGAGGGGAGTGCGGAGCAGATCTTCACCGATCCACGGCATGAGCGGACTCAGCGGTTCCTCGAACGAGTCATCCAACACACGCCTTTGACCAGAACGGCGTGAATCGGTGTGTGGCCACCTGATGTGTGGCCACCCGATGCATGTCCACGCGAGCCGGAAATAGAAACACAGACCAAAAACAAAAAAGAATCAGGAGATACGCATGAGAGCACACGAAACGGGGAACAGTGCGGTGGATACCGCTACCGACGACACCGCATATCTGGAATACAAAGAGCAATGGCTTCAATGGCACAGCCGGCGTGAGGAGATTCTCACCTCCCCGCATGGGTTCCTGTCAATCGTCGACCTCACATGGTTGACCGATCACGGGGACGTCACGGTTCCGTCGTTTCCGGGAAGCTGGTGGCAGGACGGCGACACGATCACCTACACTCCGGATCCGAACCGGGTCATCAACATTAACGGATTGCCTGTGCTGAGCGAACGTGGATACATCGTCAAGGCGGAAGAGGACGCCGATGTGGCCATCCTCACCTTCAACGATGTCAAGGCGGAGCTCATCAAACGCATCGGCGGCACGCGGACGTTTGCGGTGCGCGTGCGCGACCCCAAGTCGAAACTCATCGCCGACTATGCGGGCACGCCGTACTTCGAGCCCGATCCGAAGTGGATAGTCCCCGCACGTTTCGAACCGGCGCAGGACAAGGACACCATCGTCTCGGTCCCGGCATCCGTGGATGGGCTGAGCCATAACGAGCACGTCGTGGGCGTGCTCAACCTGACCGTCGACGGCAGGGAATATCCGCTGACCGTCTTCCAGGGATTCCATGACAACTCCGGCATCATCCTGTTCCGCGACGCAACCTCCGGCAAGGAGACATATGGTGGTTCGCGCATCATCACCATCGGGAACCTCGATCCCGATGCGCTGCGCACGCTCGACTTCAACCACGCCCTGAACCTGCCATGTGCATACACGCCGTTCTGCACCTGTCCGTTCGCCCCATTGCAGAACCATTTACCGTTCGCGGTCACCGCCGGTGAGAAGAAACCGTTGGGACATGAGTGAGCCATACTGCCATGAGGACGCTGGTGTGAAGGTGAATATCGACGCAGACATGGCCTCAGACGTGGCCATCCGCCAAGCCCGGCGCAATGAGTATCCGCTCATTGAGAACATGATGGTCGATTCGTTCCGTCGGACTGGATTGTTCGTTTCCGAAGCGTACGAGCGGGACATGCGTTCGCTGGAACGGCACAGTGCGCGATGGACGGTGTGGATCGCAACCGATGCAGGCGGTGGAAATGCCGATGGGGCGGGAAGCGCCATCTTTGGCGCTGTGCTCACACCGCGTACGGCTGTAGAGAAACCGGAATCGCTGATCTCCTCGATGCGTGGCGAACGCATGTTTCGGTTCCTGTCGGTGTCGCCCGAAGCACAAGGACGGGGTATCGGCCGGATGCTCGTCAATCATTCCATCGCTGAGATCGGACGTTTGGGTGTGCCGCGCGTAGGGATCTATACGGGATTCCCGCTCACGCATGCCATACATCTATACAGGTCGATCGGCTTCGTGAGGCATCCTGAGCAGGAGCATCGTCTGCATGAGGGACACCGTCTGCTGAGATACATCTACGACATCCCAGATGCGCTGGTACGGTATGATCCCGCGGTGAACCGATTCGAAAGGGATCGTGTGATCCCGTCCACCGAGAACACGCCAGGGTCTTGGACCGGGTTCTTTCGCGCACTGCATGAGCGGTTGCCTTGGCTGGCGTTGCACACCGACGAGCGGGGGATAATGGCGTTCTGCCGTCACACGGGGTTCTCTTTGGGGTGCGAGCTGCCTCTGGGGATCGTCGGCGTGCAATCCGTTGAGGATGATGCCGGCGTCCGTGCGATCGCCGACGAATACCGTATTCCGGTATTCACGGTCACCGGCGTCGGGTCCTTTCATCGCGAGGATGCGTATCAGACCGGCATTGTGCTGGATCGCGTTAAGGGGTAGGGGTGCACAGGCCGCGCGGCGTGTCGTGGACGTGACTGGTGGGGTATTCCGGGTGATCGGGATGCCCCCCATCGCCCATGCCGGAAACGGTTGATAGCAGCCTATAACCAACGCCGATTACTGCGGGATTGCAATCGCGAGCAGCGGCGAAATACCATCTGGATAACGGTTCGAGCAGGGGACTTCCGATCGGGCCGGCACGTACAGAATCTACAGAATCGCACGGGATCGTTCGGTCCCCAATCCAGGTGGAGATGAGACAATGCCTGACCTTTTCGACATCAGACTGGTGTTCACGCAGATACCGGAGCTGTTGGCGTATCTGCCCGTGACACTGGAGCTGACCGCGGCGGCGGGCGTCATTGGCCTGATCCTGGGCTTCATCATCGCGATGATCCGCATCAGGCGCGTCCCGGTGCTGTACCAGATCAGCACCGTGTACATCTCCTTCCTGCGCGGCACCCCGATCATCGTGCAGCTGTACATCAGCTACTTCGGCATCCCGATCCTGCTGAAGTACATCAACTACTGGAACGGCACGAACTTCGACATCAACGGCGTCCCGCCGGTCCTGTTCGCGATCCTCGCCCTGGCGCTCAACCAGTCCGCGTTCATGTCCGAGATCATCCGCGCGGCCATCACCGCCGTCGATCCCGGGCAGATCGAGGCGGCCGAGTCGATGGGCATGACCCCCGGCCAGGTCAGAAGGCGCGTCATCTTCCCGCAGGCGGGCGTCATCGCCCTTCCGGGACTCATGAACTCGCTGATCGGACTGATCAAGGGCACGTCGCTCGCGTTCGTGTGCGCCGTGGTCGAGATGACGGCCGCCGGCCAGATCATGGCCGGATCGTCCTACCGCTACTTCGAGATGTACTGCTCGCTGGCGATCATCTACTGGATCATCACCCTGATCCTCGAGTTCCTCAGCTCCCTGCTGGAGAAGAAGCTGTCCATCCCGCAGGAATCCCCCGCTTTGAAGCAAGCCACCGCACAGGAGGTGCTGGCAAATGATTAAGATCCGCGGTCTGGTCAAGACCTATGGCAAGAACACCGTGCTCGACGGCATCGACCTCGACATCGAGAAGGGTGAGGTCGTCGCGCTGATCGGTCCTTCGGGAACCGGCAAGTCCACGTTCCTGCGTTCGATCAACCTGCTCGAGAAGCCCGACGCGGGCGAGCTGACCATCGACGGACGCACCTACGACCTCGCGAAGGTCACCAAGAAGGACACCGTCGCCATCCGACGTTCCACCGCGATGGTGTTCCAGCAGTTCAACCTGTTCAAGAACCGCACCGCCCTGCAGAACGTGATGGAAGGGCTGACCGTCGTCAAGAAGGTGTCGAAGCAGGAGGCCCGTGAACGCGCCCTCGCCGAGCTGCGCAACGTCGGCTTGGAGGCATGGCAGGACCATTATCCGCAGCACCTGTCCGGCGGCCAGCAGCAGCGCGTCGCCATCGCCCGCGCGCTGTCGATGGATCCGCAGCTGCTGCTCCTCGACGAGCCGACCTCCGCGCTCGACCCGGAACGTGTGCGCGAGGTGCAGGAGACGATCGACAAGGCGGCGAAGGAGGGCAACACGATGCTCCTCGTCTCCCACGAGATGGGGTTCGTGCGTCAGATCGCCACGCGCGTGCTGTTCATCGACGGCGGCAAGGTCGTCGAGCAGGGCGCGCCGGAGGAGGTGTTCTCCGCGCCCAAGACGCCGCGTCTGCGCGAGTTCCTCGACTCGTTCAACGAGTACGCGAACGTCGAGGATTCCGATGCGGTGGCGCAGCAGGCCAAGACGCCGATCAACGTGATCGTGCCGCGCACGCCGACCATCTTCCCGGTCAAGCAGGAGCAGCTCATCTGAGCGAGTTCCTGGGATTCCGCGGCGGGATCGTTGCGGCGGATCGTACGAGCTGTGGGAGTTCGCGCGGAACGTGGCGCCGTATGAAGGGTGATTTCGGGTCGAAATCATCATCGGGCCGAAATCATCGGGTCGAAAGCCGGATGGGACCGAATGGGACTGAACGGGATTGAATGCTGAACGGAGGAAATGAGATATGGGGAATGTGGCTGTGGCCGAGGACGTGCGCACAGGTCTGGATGCGGATGTTGTTGACACCGCGTCCGGGATCGCCATCACCGCGACGGACGCGACTTCGCTGCCCGCGGACCTGCTGGTGAAGGATCTGGGCGACGGGCTCACGTTGCGTCTGGCCGACCCGTCGGAGTACGTGGCGGTGGGGGAGACCCTGTACGAGGCGTTCAAGACGAACGGGCCGATGAGCGAGTTCTACAAGCATCGCCTGCTCGACATCCCGGACCGTGCCAAGGCCGAGGACATCTGGGTCATCGTTGACGGGGATGGCACGCTGTACGGCGCCTGCACCACCGTCAAGCCGGCGTTCAACCGCGAACCCACGTTCGAGTTCAACACGATGGGCGTGCTGCCGATCGGTCGTGGTCACGGGCTTGGCAGGGCGTTCGTCGAGCACAGCATCGCCGTCGGCAAGGCGTACGGCTACCGCAAGGTGCTCATCCACTCCGGCCCCAACATGCCGTACGCGCACCGGCTGTACCAGCGCTGCGGCTTCGTGCGCCACCGCGAGCTCGAAACGCTCGTCGTCGACGGCGGCCAGAGGCTGCTGGTGTTCACCTACGACATCGACTGATCGGGGTGATTCCAGGGCGTTTTTCGTCTGATGACCTGAGGAGCGGACAAGGAACGGGTGATGACGCGATAGGCGTCGTCACCCGTTTGTATTTCCGTAATATTTTCCCCATCATTACCTTATATTTCATGACGCTTATAACTGACTGAATCTAGTTTGAGTCGTGTTTTCTGAATAACGTGTCATAGATTATCCCGTTGTCCAAGATAGTGTGGCGGATTGCTTTTTCTGCTGTAATACGAATCATCGCGGAATAATCCGCGTCGGGGATGTCCATCCGGAATACATGGCGTGCCATGAAGGCATGCACCGGCGTGAATTCATACAGATAAAGGGGAAACATGACCGCAACATTAGGCAACAGGGTTCTGGGCGGTGACGTGCGTGACGTGACCGTCACCCGTCGGGAGGGATTCCTGACCGAAATCGGAGAGTCGCTTGACGTCGACGCCATAGTGACCGATCCGCTGTCGATCAGTGAGATCGTGAACAAGCATCATCACCGGTTCAGTGAGGAGAAGCTGCCCTTCGCCGTACTGTTGCCGAATTCAGCCGAGCAGGCAAGCTCCATACTGCGCGCGGCCAATGAATACGGCATCGCCGTGTTTACGCGCGGGGCCGGCACAGGACTCGGGCAGTTGTCGACCATCACCGTTCCCGGGATCTTGCTGCTCACTGACAGGCTGAACCACATCCGCGAAATCAATCCCATCGGCCATTACGCGGTCGTCGAAGCCGGCGTCATCAATGCACGTATCAACGAGGCGACGAAGGAATACGGTCTGTATTATCCGCCGGATCCGGCCAGTTTCGAACTGTCCACCATCGGCGGCAACGTGGCGACAAATGCGGGTGGATTCAAGTGCGCGAAATATGGCGTCACACGCGATTCGCTGCTGTCTCTCACCGTTGTGCTGCCGGATGGGCGCATCATCGAGACGGGACGACCGACCATGAAGAACGTCGCCGGTTTCGATCTGACGTCATTGTTCACCGGTTCGGAAGGATTGCTGGGCGCCGTCATTGCGGCGACCGTGCGTCTTCGTCCGATTCCGCAGGGCGTTGCCAAGGTTATTGCATTCGCCCGCGACCTTGGACAGACAGGTAGTGTGATCGAGGCGGTGCTGGCGTCCGGCGTGCAGCCGGCGTCGCTGGAACTCATGTCCGTGCCGTACGAGCAGACCTACCCCGACAAGTTCGTCGAGTCTGTTGGTGATGCGCAATGGCTGATCGAGGTGACGACGGATGGGCGCGCTGCCGAGGAGGATGCCGAGACGGTGTTGGAGGCGTTGCGTCCCACCGGAGCCTCACTGATTCGTCCCACGGTGGATGAGGCCGAGACGTTCTTCATTCTACGTAAGACCGGACGTGCGTTTCCACGGGGTACCGCGTGGATGGCGGGCAGCGACGTGGCCGTTCCTCTGGACAAGCTCGGCGAGTTCCTGCTGGTGCTCGAACGTCTGGCGAATGAGGCTCACGCGCAGCTGACCATCATGGCACATGCGGCCGATGGCAACACACACACGGGATTCATCCTTCCCAAGAAAGAGGGGGAGACGGAACTCCCGGAAGCGCTGCGCCTTGCCAAGGAGAAGCTCTATGACTACGTGCTCGCCAATGGTGGCACCATCACCGGCGAACACGGCGTCGGTCTTGAACTGAAGGATCTGTTGGTCAGGCAGATCGGGCAAGACAACCTTGACCTGCAACGAACGCTGAAGCGTGCCCTCGATCCGCGTGGCATCCTCAATCCCGGAAAGTGGGTGTGAGATATGACGTCCGCAATCATAGGGGAAGTTGAGATGATCCGTCCCTCCGCGTTGTTCTCGTCCATCAGTGGGAATTCGTCCGTGTTCAAGGGCGCGGACGTGCGTGTGCGTTCGGACAAGCGTCCCATCGATTTTCTGGCGGGGCTGCCGGATCCCGCGATCCTGCCGTATGAGCGCATCGCCTGCGCCTTCGCCGATGTCATAGGGGGAGGGTCCCGAGAAGACCGGAGTTCGGGCGACTTCTCAGCGTTGTCCTATTCGTCGCCGTACGGGGTAGACCGGCTGCGGAGGATCGTCGCCGGACAACGTGGTGTCGATCCGGAAAGCGTGATCATCACCAACGGGGCGATGGAGGGCGTGTTCCTCAGTGCGGCGGCGACCGTCGATTCCGGATCGCGGGTGCTGGTGGAGAACCCTGCGTTCCCGCAATGTGTGAAGACATTCCAACGGCTCGGGGCGCATATCGAAACGGTCGGATTGACTTCGGAAGGCATCGACGTGGACGAAGTCGAACGACTGCTTGCCGAAGCTGCGCGTGAGGGACGTCAGTACAGCGCCATCTACACGATTCCCGATTTCCAGAATCCCACAGGACGGCTCGCCTCTGGGCGGGTGAAACATCGGCTACTGGAACTGGTGGCGCAATACGGCGTCGCGGTCATTGCGGACAACCCCTATCGGGAACTGTGGTTCGAACAGGAACCGGAGGAATACCCGCGAGAATTTCGTGGTACGGAGGGAAGTCCGCTGTTCGAGGTCGGATCGTTCTCGAAATGGCTTGGACCGGGTCTGCGCGTCGGATGGGTCATAGCCGATCCAGCGTATGTCAGGAAGATCGCCGCGTATCGGTTGGGTGTCGACGGCGGATTGTCGTCGGCCACCCAGTATGCGCTGGCGCGGTTGTTGGATGCGGGTTCGCATGTTGATCCGGACCAAGATGAAAAACGGGAATCGTGGGCCGACGCGTTGCTCTTCCGAGAGCGAGAGTTCTATGCGGACAAGGCCGCGGCGCTCGCCTCGGCCCTGCGTTCCGGGCTTGGGGACGATATCGAATTCGATGATCCGCAGGGAGGGTATTTCCTGTGGGCGCGGTTGCCGGAATGGTTCCACCTGGATGATCCGGACGCGCAACGCGCGCTGGCGGAACAGAACATTAATCCTGTACGGGGTGATTCGTTCTTCGTTGGAACCGCGGATACCCGTTATGCGCGTTTCTCCTTCGCTCACTCGTCCAAGGAGGATTTGATCGAGGGGGTGAATCGGCTGCGCCTCGCGGTGTCTGGCGTACGTAAAGGGCAATAGGGTGTGAATAACACACTATAGGAAAAACCGATGGGTCTGCAGGTGTGGAGAATAACCTGTTCCTGTAGTATCAAATATCACCGATGTATATAGGGGTATATGTATCGGAGTTCGCTATATTCGAAGGCCGTTCTGACGGAATTCGAAATTAAAAGAAAAACAATTATTCGGGGAAATGTTCTTCGTACAAGAAGAAGGGTGAATGATATGAACAACACGAAGACCACGCTGAGGAGGCGATTGATTGCGGGAGTGGCTCTCGCTTTGACGGCGGTGCTTGCGCTGTCCGGCTGCGGCTCCGGTTCGGCAGAAAAGACGGCATCCGCCGCCGAAAGCAACAACAGTCAGGTGCGCACCATCCACGCTGTTACCGGTGGTGGCCCGGCACCCTACGTGTTCCGTGATGGAAACAAGCTTACCGGGCAGAACGTGGAACTTGTGGAGGCGATTTTCAAGAAGCTTCCGCAGTATAAGTTGCAGTGGGATATCGTCGATTTCTCAGCCATTTTCTCCGGTCTTGATTCCGGCCGATACCAGATCGGTGTCAATAACTTCGCATGGAACAAGGAGAGAGCGGCCAAATACCTGTACAGTGATCCTATCTACGAGATTCCCTATGTGATCGAGGTCCCGAAGGGTTCGAAGATCACCGCGACGGAGATCGACTCGTTCGGTGATCTCGCTGGTAAGACCGCGTTGCTGGATCCCGGTACCGCGGCAACTACCGCTGTGCAGAACTGGAATGAGGCTCATCCAGACCAGAAGATCAACGAGCAGTACACGGGTACTGGCTCGGATCTGACCAGTAAGTTGCGCACTCTAGCTTCCGGTAAGGTTGATTTCGCCATCGATGATGCTCCGGTGCTGAGCTACTACTCCAAGAAGGCCGGACTCGATATCCGGTCCATCACCATCGGTGGTGACGCCGCCACATCCATCACAGGAACGGATCCCAACCATTACCTTATCTTCCCCAAGGGGGAGGAGCAGTTGGCGAAGGACATCAACAAGGCATTCGCCGAAGTGGTCAAGGATGGTGACTCCGCCTCAATCAATCAGAAGTGGCTGGGTAAGGATTTCACCGCCAAACAGGACGGTAAGTGATTCAGGTCCGGTCTGGATCCCAGAGTCTGGGACGAAGTGATTCGAATCGGCAAATTGGTAGGTGTATTACGATGCCTGGCTTCAATGATCCCAACATCAAGCCCGAATGGCTGGCTGCGTCCGGCGTGGCCTCGCCTGTCGATTATGAGACGTACGGCACGATCTACTATCCGAAGAACGTGCCGCCGGCAAGCTCCATCGTGCATCGCGAAGCGACGCTGGAGGAGGCATACCCGATACATGGGCACATCGGCGATGCGGATCATCCGATCGAGGCCGATCGATACCACCTGTACATCTCGTGGGGTTGTCCGTATGCCCAGCGTTCCGCGATCACTCGCAAGTTGTTGGGATTGGAGGACATTGTCACTTTGTCGGTCGTTGATCCAAGGCGTGACGGCCGTGGATGGGCGTTCCGCGAAGTGAAAGAC
This sequence comes from Bifidobacterium rousetti, assembly GCF_008698235.1. Classification (GTDB taxonomy): domain Bacteria; phylum Actinomycetota; class Actinomycetes; order Actinomycetales; family Bifidobacteriaceae; genus Bifidobacterium; species Bifidobacterium rousetti. Next base: position 196,034 of record NZ_PEBH01000003.1, on the reverse strand, counting down.
TCCACGCTGGATACAGCGGGCAATGGTTTTGCATTCCTACGTGAAGCGTATGACAAAACAGTCGGCGGCACGTACGAGCACCGCATCTCCGTACCGGTACTGTGGGATAAGAAGACGAAGACGATCGTTTCGAACTACTATCCGGTGATTCCGCGTGAACTCGCGAAACTGCGTGAGTTCGCAACGCATCCGGAGGTAAATCTTTACCCCTCGGAGTTACGGGAAGAGATCGATGAGGTGGAGCGCTGGATCGGCGAGGCCATCAATGGCGGTCCGTATGACGCAGGTTTCGCGCGTGCTCAGGCCGATTATGAGTTCGCCGAACAACGGTTTTTCAACGCGGTCGAACGGGTGGATAATCTTCTCGGGGAACATGAATTTCTGCTTGGGGATACGTTGACTGAGGCCGATATCAACCTATGGCCGTCGCTCTATCGGTGGTGGACCGTGTATGAAGTCCTGTTCCGATTGAATCGGCATAATCTGCTGCACTATCGGAACGTGACACGATTCGTCAGAGAGCTGTACCAGCTTGATGCTGTCCGTAGCACAACCAATTCCCGTCAGATCAAATGGTGCTACTTCAACACGATGAGACCCATTAATCCGAATGGCATTGTGCCGGAGGGGCCGGATCTCAGCTGGCTTGAGGTCTGAGCTGAACGCCTTTATATGGGGGGAATCTGAGGATGTCGTTTCCATGCCTCAGGTGCTGGGATCGGATCTCTTTCCATTGATTGGTTGAACTTATACCCCGCTATCAAAGCGCGAAACGACGTAGCGTTGATAGCGGGGTATAAGTAATCACGTTTGCGGAAGGGGTGTGGTGCGATTCCCGAGGGGTTATCGTCATACGCAACCGCGGTGGGAGGCACCGCGGACGTAATCGGGAAAATGAAACATTTTCGGGGAGAGACACGACTATGAGCATCAAATTGGTGAAGAAACTGATTGCACTGGCGGCTGTCGCCGCGATGGCGCTTCCGCTGGCCGCATGCGGTAACGCAAGCGCTGCGCAGGGATCCACCACGGCGAACGGCGATTCCGGCAACGTGCGCACGATCACCGCGGTGACCGGCGCTTCACCGGCCCCGTACATCTTCCGCGAGGGCGATCAGATCACCGGCCAGAACTACGAATTGGTGCAGGCCATCTTCAAGAAGCTTCCCCAGTACAACCTCAAGTGGCAGACCGCCGATTTCACGGCCTTGTTCCCCGGACTTGACTCCGGGCGTTACCAGATCGGCGTGAACAGCTTCGCCAAGAACGCGGAGCGCGAACAGAAGTACCTGTTCAGCGATCCGATCTACTCCGAGGAATATGTGGTCGAGGTGCCGAAGGACTCCGACATCAAGGCCGATGAGATCAAGACGCTCGGTGATCTTGCGGGTAAGACCGCATTGCTTGATCCTGGCACCGCCATGGCGACGGCAGTGGAGAACTGGAACAAGAAGAACCCTGATAAGAAGATCGTCACCAAGTACACCGGCACCGGGTCCGACATTTCCAGCAAGTTCCGTCAGGTGGAAGGCGGCCAGGCCGATTTCACCATCGACGATCTGCCGCTGTTCACCTACTACACGAAGAAGCAGAAGTTCAATCTCAAGGCCATTAAGGGCGGCGCTGAATTCAATGCGGCCATGGGACGTGATTCCTACTGCTATCTGATCTTCCCGAAGGGCGAGGAGCAGCTGGTCAAGGATGTGAACAAGGCTTTGGCGGAGGTCATCGCCGATGGCACCTCCAAGCAACTCAACGAGAAGTGGTTCGGCGCCGACCTGAGCGCGAATCTGAAGAAGGGGTGAGATTCGATGACGGACACCGGTGCCAATCGTTCCAACGATCCCAACATCAAGCCCGAATGGCTCGCCGCTCCCGGTGCGGCATCTCCGGTCGACTACGAGACGTACGGCACGATCTACTATCCGAAGAACGTGCCGCCCGCGAGCTCGCTGGTCCATCACGAGCCCACCCTCGAGGAGGCGTATCCGATCCACGGTCACATCGGCGATCCCGATCATCCCGTGGAAAAGGACCGATACCACCTGTACATCTCTTGGGCATGCCCGATCGCCCATCGTTCCGCGATCACCCGCAAACTGCTGGGATTGGAGGATGTCGTCACTCTGTCGGTCGTCGATCCGCTGCGTGACGGCCGCGGATGGGCGTTCCGCGAGGTCGACGGCGCCACGCTGGACACCGCGGGCAATGGCTTCGCGTTCCTGCGCGAGGCGTACGACCAAACGGTCGGCGGCACGTACGAGCATCGCATTTCGGTGCCTGTGCTTTGGGATAAGAAAACAAAGACGATCGTATCGAACTACTATCCGGTAATCCCACGTGAACTCGCGAAACTGCGCGAGTTCGCCGAACATCCGGAAGTTGATCTCTATCCGGAATCCCTGCGAAGCGACATCGACGAGACGGAGCGCTGGATCGGCGAGGCCATCAACGGCGGTCCGTATGATGCCGGTTTCGCCCGGACCCAGGCTGATTACGAGTTCGCGGAAAAGCGATTCTTCGACGCGATCGAGCGTGTGGACGGCATCCTGACCAAAAGCCGCTTCCTGTTCGGAGATGAACTGACCGAGGCAGACATCAACCTGTGGACGTCGCTCTACCGGTGGTGGACCGTCTACGAGGTGCACTTCAAGCTCAACCGCCACAACCTCCTGCACTATGCCAACGTGGCGAGGTTCGTCAAGGAGCTCTACCGGCTCGATGCGTTCCGCTCCACCACGAACACGGCGCACATCAAATGGCACTACTACAACACGCAACGCCCCGTCAATCCGAACGGCATCGTGCCTGAAGGCCCGAGCCTCGACTGGCTTGACGAGTGAGCGCGTGGCTGCGCCATACCCAGATTCAATCGGATATCAGACCAAACCAAACATCACACACACGAAGGAACCAACTCAATGAGCGTCAAGATCAAGACCACCCATTCTGGCAGCCTGCCCCGTGTCGAAGAGCTGACCGAGGCGAACGCCCGCAGAGCCAAGCTCTCGAAGGACGGCATCACCCCAGAGCAGACCGCCGAATACGACCAGATCATCGCTGAAAGCGTCCGCAAGGTCGTCGACCATCAGATCGAGGCCGGCATCGACATCGTCAACGATGGTGAATACGGCAAGTCAGTGGTCAGCAACATCGACGCTCACGCATGGTTCGGTTACATCGAACAGCGCGTCACCGGCTGGCAGGCGTTCGACCAGCCGCAGCCGCGTGACGAATGGGCTCCCTCCACGCGCAGCAAACTGAAACTCAGCGACTTCAGCGACCGTCGCGACCGCGTCATCTTCCGTGACGTATACACCGACCCCACCAGCGGCGTGCGCATCAATCACCAGACCAAGTTCCCGCGCGTCGTCGGACCGGTCAAGTACGTCGGCTACGACGACGTGAACCGCGACATCGCCAACCTCAAGGCTGCGCTCGCCGACCATCCGGGTGCGACCGGCTTCATCTCCTCACTGTCCCCGGGCAGTGCCTCGCGCATCGACAATGAATACTACAAGACAGATGAGGAGCATCTGTGGGCGTGGGCCGACGCGCTGCATGAGGAGTACAAGGCCATCGCCGACGCCGGCTTCATCCTGCAGATCGACGACCCGTCCCTCGCGGAGAACTGGGACCAGTTCAACCCCGAACCGAGCGTCAAGGACTATCAGGAGTTCACCGCCATCCGCATCGAGGCGCTCAACCACGCGCTGCGCGGCATCCCCGCCGAACAGGTTCGCCTGCATGTGTGCTGGGGATCATGGCACGGCCCGCACACCACGGACATCCCGTTGAAGGACATCGTCGGAGTGATCCTCAAGGCGAATGTGCATGCCTATCTGCTCGAAGGCGGCAATGCGCGCCACGAGCATGAATGGGCGGTCTGGCAGGATGTCGAACTGCCCGAGGACAAGATCCTCGTGCCGGGTGTCGTCAGCCATTCCACGAACGTCGTCGAACATCCCGAACTCGTCGCCCAGCGCATCGAACGTTATGCGCGACTTGTCGGTCCGGAGCGTGTCGTCGCCGGTACGGACTGCGGTCTCGGTGGCCGTGTCCATCCGCATATCGCATGGGCGAAGCTTGAAGCACTCGCTGAGGGTGCGCGCATCGCAAGCGAACGTCTCTCGAAGTAATTATCAGACGATACGCGCATCCGTAGTTGTGCGCATACGTAATCGAAGGAAACCACCTATGACACTTACCAACGCATCCATCAGCCTCAAGGCCTCCGACGTCGCCGCCGACGCGTGCGGCGTGCGTCCCGCGGGAACCGCGCCTGTCGCCGCATCCGCCGCCCCGGCCCCGACCCCGACGACCCAGCCTCGACCCGGCCACGACAAGTTCGACCGCCCGTTCGAGGAGACCACGGTCGAGCAGACGCCGGACGGCGCGTTCCGCCGCCAGCGCAACGCGTTCACCGTGCGATTCGGCGACCAGCCCGGTCAGGCGCCGGTCGAGGCGGGCCGATACCACGTCCTCGGCGCGCTCGGCTGCGGATGGAACCGTCGCCAGCGCATCGTCATCCGACTGCTCGGCCTGTGGGACGCGTTCACGCCGGAGATCGTCTACGGCCGTGACCAGGACGGCTGGAAGCTCACCAAGACGCCGGGCGGCGTCGCCGAACTGTTCGGCTACGACCGGCTCAACGACTTCTACCGCCGTACCGTGGGCGACCGTTTCACCGGCCGTGGCACGTCGCCGACCGTCATCGACCTGTCCAACGGCAAGGTCGTGACCAACAACTACCACATCCTGAGCAACGACCTCGAGACCGCGTGGGCGCCGTTCCACAAGCAGGGCGCGCCGGACCTGTACCCGCAGGAGCTGCGTCAGGAGATCGACCTGCTCAACCAGCAGCTGTTCGACGACGTCAACAACGGCACGTACAAGGTCAACTTCGCCACCACGCGCGGCGCCGCGCAGGCCGCCTACACGATCTTCAAGGCGCGTCTGGCCGACTACGACTTCCGTCTCGCCTCCCGTCGCTACCTGTTCGGCGCGAACTACACCGACTCCGACGTGCGACTCTTCCAGACCCTCGAATCGTTCGAACTCGGCTACCGTCCCGGTTTCATCCGCGCGCTCGGCACCGAGGACATCGTGCACGTGTGGGACTACCCGAACCTGTGGGCCTACGCGCGCGACCTGTTCCAGACCCCGGGATTCATCGACGAACCGGAGCTGTTCGAACTGGGATACACGCCCGACGAGGACGGCAACTACACGCGCGACCCGTTCACCCGCGATGAGGGCACCACGCCCCAGTCGGTCAAGGACGAACGCAAGGCGCTTTACGAGCGTTGGCTCGAACCCGCCGGCCGCGAGGATCTGACCGGCTCCCAGTTCTACTCCGGTCCCGGCGTCGGTGGCTCCTACGAGCTGTGGAAGTTCGGCGAATACTCCAACTACTACCGGGCCTGAGTTTTCGGCCATTAGATCATCAGGCCGTCAGACCACCAGACGAAAGGAACAGAGACGACGTGAACGCGCCGATCGCGACGAACGAACGTACTGATGCGACGGATTCGCAAGACGGGTTGACCGGGGTGACTGAGTTGACCGGGTTGACCGGGGTGACCACGCTGGACGCGCTGGATACCGCCCTGCAGGAGCACTACCGCTGGTTCCACCGCCATCCCGAACCCTCCTACGAGGAGTTCGAGACGACGGCACGGATCCGGCGGATCCTCGAATCGCACGGCATCGAGATCCTTGATTCCGGCCTCAAGACCGGACTCGTCGCGATCATCCGCGGACACGGACGTGGGGATGGGCACGGACGCGGGCGCGATGAAGACGGCGCCTCCAGCCCCGTCATCGCCCTGCGAGGTGACATCGACGGCCTGCCGATCACCGAGAACACGGGCCTTGCGTACGCCTCCGAAAACCCCGGCCTCATGCACGGCTGCGGCCACGACTTCAACCTGACCGTTGCGCTCGGCGCCGCCATCCTGCTCAAACGGCAAGCGGACAACGACAGCCTGAACGGCACGGTCAAGGTCATCTTCCAGCCCGCCGAAGAGGGGCGCGCCACCGCCACCCGGCCCACCGGCGCCGTGCAGGTCATCGACACCGGCGTCCTCGACGACGTGCAGGCGTTCTTCGGCACCCACGACGGCCCTGGCGAGGTCGGGTCGATCCGCATCCGCGAAGGCGGCGTCTCCGGCGCCGTCGACAAGTTCCAGGTCACCATCCACGGCAAAGGCTCGCACGCGGCCGAACCCGACGGGGGAGTCGACCCGATCCTCGTCCTGACCCACATCGTGCAGGGACTCCAGTCGATCGTCGGACGCAACATCGACCCGGCGCACCCGCGCGTGCTGTCCGTCACGCATATCGAGGCGGGCAGCTCATGGAACGTGATCCCGCAGGACGCCTTCTTCGAAGGCACCGTGCGCACCACCGAACCCGAGGATCGCGCGCTCGCCAAGGACCGGGCCATCGCCATCATCGAGAACACCGCCGCCGCGTACGGGGCGAGTGCCGACGTCGAATGGTTCTTCGGTTCGCCGTCGGTCGTCAACGACCCCGATTGGGCCGACTTCGGCCGTCGCGTCGCGCTCGACGAGGGACTCGCCGTCGCGGTCGACCGCCCGCAGCTGAGCGGCGAGGACTTCTCCTACTATCTCGACAAGGCGCCGGGACTGTTCGTCCACATCGGCGCCGGCGACACGGGCGCCGCCCACGGGCCGACCTTCCGACCCGACCCCGCCGGCATCATCAGCGGCGCGCGCTTCCTTGCGGCGATCGCCACGCGCGCGCTGGATGAATGGGATGCGGTCCGCCCGTAAGCGCCGAATCGTCCTGCGTCACCCCAGTATCATCCCCGCTGATACCGTGCGATAACCAACGTCTGTACCGCGTGGCCCGTGTTGTGTCATCCGCGTTCCTACACTTGGGAACATTGAATACGAGTGAGCCCTCGGGTGCGTCAACGCAATTGTGAACGCGCACAGGTGGGCGCAGAGACGGGAACGGACGAGGAGACCATGACTCAGGCTTTCGACACGACGGCGCTCCATGCGGGCTACGACTATCTGGAGAACGGCGACGCGGTGGTGCCGCCCATCTACGCGAGCGCCGCGTTCGACATGGAGAACGCCGTGCGTGGCGACGCGCTCGCCGCCGGCACCGCCGCGGGATTCTCCTACTCGCGTGTGGCCAACCCTACCGTGGACGCGCTGGAGAGGCGACTCGCCGCTCTGGAGGGCGGCGTCGGCGCGGTCGCGGTCGCCTCCGGCATGGCCGCCGTGTCGTTCGCGCTGCTGTGCGCCGCGGAGGGCGGCGGTCGCATCGTCTCGCCGTCGAACCTGTACGGCGCCTCGGTCGATGCGATGGAGAGCTTCTTCCCGCAGTTCGGCATCCACGCCGACTTCGTACACGACATCAACGATCTCGACGAGGTCGCCTCGAAGATCGGCCCGGACACGCGTGCGATCTTCGCCGAATCGGTCGCCAACCCGTCCACCGAGATCACCGATCTGGAGCCGTTGGCGGCGCTCGCGCACGAGCACGGCATCCCGCTCATCGTCGACAACACCGTGCCCACGCCGTATCTGCTGCGCCCGATCGAGTTCGGCGCCGACATCGTCGTCCACTCGACCACCAAGGGCATCACCGGCCACGGCAACTCGATCGGCGGCGTGGTCATCGACGCCGGCAACTTCGACTGGGCGAATGGGCGATTCCCGCAGTTCACCACGCCCGAGCTCGTCGTCTCCGACGAACGCGCGGGCGTCGAGCACAGCTTCGTCAGCCGGTACGGCAGGGAGGCGTTCATCCGACGCATCCGCATCAAGTACCTGCGCACGTTCGGCGCGGTGCCGAGCCCGTTCAACGCGTACCTGTCGCTGATCGGCCTCGAGACGCTCGCCGTGCGCGAGGAGCGCGAGGTGGCGACCGCCCGTCGCATCGCCGAGCATCTGACCCGCACGCCGCACGTCATCAAGGTCAACTACTCCGGACTCGGCAACACCCCGCAGTTCGACCTGTTGCCCAAGTACTTCCCGAAGGGCGTCGGGCAGATCCTGTCGTTCCTGGTCGACGGCGACGAGAGCAACGTGCGCCGCATCCTCGACGGCGTCAAGGTGTTCTCCTATGTGCCGAACATCGGCGACGCGCGATCGCTCATCGTCGATCCGGCGCGCATCACCCACCGCGAGGTGCCGGCCGAATACCGCATCGCCGCCGGCGTCACCGACAACCTCATCCGCCTGTCCATCGGCCTCGAGGACGCCGACGACCTGATCGCCGACCTCGATCAGGCGATCGCCGGCGCGTACTGAGGCGACTCGTCGAGAAAACCTGACGCTGGGGCTGACTCAGCGTCAGGTTTTCTCGAGCAATAGGCTGTTTTCGAGAGAACCTGACGCTGGCGTCGGCTCAGCGACGGTTTCTCTCGAAGACTCCGTCTTTTGCCGGCCGCTACCGCCGCACGTTGGTCAACGACTCGCCGGCGGCGTAGCGGCGCACGTTCTCCAGAGCGATCGCGACGATGCGGCGTTCGGTGGCCTCCAGATGGTTGCCGCCGGCCACATGCGGGGTGATGAGGCAGTGCGGTTCATCCCACAGCGGGCTGTCCTTCGGCAGCGGCTCGGGCTCGGTCACGTCGAGGCCGGCGCCGTGCAGCTGGTCCTCCGAAAGGGCGCGGGCAAGCGCGATCGGGTCGACGGCGGTGCCGCGGCCCGCGTTGAGCAGGATCGCCGTGGACTTCATCATCGTCAGGCGACGCCCGTCGATCAGGTGGAACGTGTCCGGCGCGGCGGGCACGACGAGCGCGATCACATCCGCGGTCGGCAGCAGCTCGTCGAGTTCGTCAAAACCGTGCATCTCATCGATGCCGTCCGCGGGCTTGGCGGGGTTGCGACGCACGCCGACCGTGTGCGCGCCCACGGCCTTGCATAGACCGGCGAAATGCGAGCCGATGTCGCCGGTGCCGACGACCAGCACGGTCGCGCCCTCGGGCGACAACGCACGTCCCAGATCATGCCAGCGATGCTCGCCCTGTTGACGCGCGTACATCGGCAGGTTCTTCATCAGCGACCACATCATCGCGAACAGGTGCTCGGAGACGGTCTGCCCGTAGGCTCCGGAGGCGTTGGTCACGCGGGTCGACTCCGGCAGGACGCCGGGCGCGACGTACTTGTCGACGCCGGCGCTCCACGTCTGCAGCCATGCGAGGTTCGGGTACTGCGCGCACTCGTCCGGCGCGATGTTGCCGATCACGGCGGTGGCGCGCGACCTGAGCTCGTCGGGGACCTGCGCCCGCCACACCATCGTGCCGCGTTCGGCGGGATTGCCGACGAACTCCTGCGGCACGTCGCCGGCCGCGGAAACAAAAGCCTGCCGCTCCTCATCGGTGAGCGGCAGGCAGTTGACGATCAGTTTGTTCGCGTTGTTCGCGGTGTTCGCGTTGCGTTCGTTGCTTTCGGTCATGACCCCCAGTGTAGGACGGTCATGGCCGATCGCGGTTACCTCGCGTGGGCGCCGGTCGTGGACGTGCCGGTCGCGGACGCGCCTGAACCGGGCTGCGTCTCGGCGGCGGTGAGCATGGCCTTGGTGACCTGCTCGTAGAGATCCTGATAGCCGCCGGGCGTGGAGGCCGGCAGCACCACGGTCTTCGCGTTCTTCGACTCGGACAGCGAGCGCATCACGTCGAGGTACTGGTTGAACAGCACGACGTTGTTGACGTCGTTGATGTTCATGCCCACGGCCTGCAGGCTCTTGATCTGGTCGACGATACCGTTGGCGATCTCGCGGCGGTAGTTGGCCTGGCCCTCACCCTGCAGCCTGGTCTTCTCGGCCTCGGCGGCGGCCTGCGTCTCGATCTGGATGCGCTGGGCCTCGGCGCGCTGGCGCGTGGCCTCCTTCTCGCGCTGGGCCGCGTTGATCGAGTCCATCGCGTTCTTGACCTGCGGGGACGGGTCGATCGCGGTGATCAGGGTCTTGACGACGGTGAAGCCGAAGCGGCTCATCTCGTTGCCGACGGTCTTCTGCACGTCGAAGGCGACGTCGTCCTTGCGGGCGAACGCGTCGTCCAGCGTCAGGGCCGGGATGGCGGAACGCAGTGCGTCCTCCATGTAGCTTCTGAGCTGGCCGGCCGGATCGCGCAGCTCGTAGTACGCGGTGGCCACGTTCTCCGGGTTGACGCGGAACTGGGTGGACGCGACGACGGTGACGAACACGTTGTCGAGCGTCTTGGTCTCCAGCTGCACGTTGAGTTGGTTGACGCGCATGTTCGTCTTCATCGCGATGCGGTCGACGAACGGGATGCGCATGTGGATGCCGGCGAACTGCACCGACTTGAACTTGCCGAACCGCTCGATGATGAACGCCTGCTGCTGCGGCACGATGAAGATCGCCGAGAACAACAGCGCGAGGAGGATCACGATGAGCACCACGAACAGCGTCATGGTCCCGAATACCTCACCGATCATTGTCTTTTCCCTTCCAACACGTCACGGCCGCCGTCGGCCATGACTGCTGATTCCATCGTATCAGCGTCGGAGGGGAATCGCGCGGCCGCCCGGTTACGAGTCACGGAACGGGGATTCTCGAGAGAAACCGTCGCTGAGTGGTGGTTGGCGTCAGGTTCTCTCGAAAACAGTCCATTGCTCGAGAAAACCCGTCGCTGAGCCGACGCCAGCGTCAGATTTTCTCGAAGTATGGGGCGATTCCGAGAGAACCCGTCGCTGAGCGCCAAAGACGATGATGGAGGATTCGAACGGTGACTGGATACCGGATACTGGACGGCGGCGGAATCTTTGTGGATGCCGGTTGGTCATCGGGGCTTCGTCCACATGCCCCATCGAGGTTGTCTATGTGGGAGCGATGGCGATAGCTTCGCCGTATGAAGACACACAAACGACTCGCCGCGATGTTGCGGGAGGCACAGCGGGAACGACGATGCGTCATCGGCGGTGACGAGGCCATTCAGCAGGCTTGTCGAAGGCGGCTTGCGGCTGGGGAACTGGTGTCGCCGTATCGCAACACCTATATCGACAGCGTGTACTGGAACGGTCTCAATGCCGAGGAACGCTCGCTGCATCTCATCGCGACGTTGGCCCGAATGCACCCTGATTGGGTGTTCGCGGGGCTGAGCGCCGCATGCCTATACGGTTTCGACCATGCGTATTCCTTGCATGACGGCACCGTTCATATCGCCTGCACCGGCGGGATCACAGGCAGGGACTGCGACAAGCTTCGACGCATCTATATGAACACCATTACGCGATGGAAGAGAGATGATCTGGGCGTCCTCATGACGTCACCGGCTCGGACATTGATCGATTGCGCGCCCTATCCCTTCGCCAACGCACTGGCCATATACGATTCGGCGCTGAGGACGGGGACGGTCACCATAGAGGAAGTGCGGACTTTGATGATCCGCATCGTCTGCGATGAGGAAGCCGTATCCAAACTGCTGCGGTGCGCGAACCCGCTCAGCGAGAACGGCGGCGAATCGATGACACGTGGCCGGATCCTCGAACGGAAGTTCGCCGAGCCGCAATTGCAGGTTGAGTTCGACAATCCGGATGCTCCATCGATGCCGTATCGCGTCGACTTCTGCTGGAGGCTCGCCGATGGCCGGATCATCGTCGCCGAGTATGACGGGATGGCGAAGTACGCGGACGCCAGCAACCCCGGACGCGCCAGTTTGCAGGCGAAACTTGAATATGAGCGAAGACGGGAGAAGCATCTGCGGGCTCAGGGCGTCACCGGTGTCGCCCATATCTTCTACGAGGATGTGATGTCGCCGTGGCGGCTTGAGGAGAAGCTGACCGCTGTCGGAGTACCGAAACTGGGATGAACCCGGCGAATCACGGCCGCGTCGGGGAGATCTCGAGAGAACCTGACGCTGAGTGATGGTCAGTGACGGTTTCTCTCGAAAACGGCCCATTGCTCGAGAGAACCCGTCGCTGAGTTGAGACCAGCGTCAGGTTTTCTCGAGATATGGGGTGATTTCGAGAGAACCTGACGCTGGGATCCGGACCGCGGCATAGGTGGCGGCATGAAGGACGTCACAGGGCGTCTTGGATTCTCTGGGCGGCTTGGATTTCTGGGCGTCTTGGATTCCCCAGGTGTCTTAGATTCCCCGGGTGTCTCGGATTCCCTGGGCCGCTCAGCTGTTGAGGAAGGCGGGGATGGTTGCGGCGGCGGCCGCGGCGTAGCCCTTGCGGTACATCATCTCGAGGCCCTCGAAGCTCTTCTTCAGCGTGTTGAGGCCGTAGAGGTCCTCGGGAGCGAGGATCAGGACGCGCCCCTCGGCCTCGTATCGCTTGGCCAGTTCGATCTCGTCGTTGTAGGTCTTGTAGCGCATGCGCAGCCGTTCGGCGGCCGCAGGATACGAGCGTTCCAGGATGCGGGCCGGCGCGAGGTCGTGGCGTTGCTGGCGCACCTCGTCGCGCAGGCGTGACAGGATCAGCACCACGCGATCGTAGCCGTCGTCCAAGGCCTTCTGCACCGGGACCGGATCGGCGATGCCGCCGTCGAAATAGGGCACGCCGTCCACCACGTACGGCTCGCACGCCACCGGCACGGCCGACGACGCCTTGACCACGTCGAAGTCGTCATAGTGGATGCGCGACTTGTCGAAGTACTTGGTCGAACCGTCCTCGGCATTGCAGGCGACGACCGTGAAACCGGTCGGGTTCGCCTCGAACGCCTCGAAATCGACCGGATACTCGCCGTCGTGGTTGCTCAGGGTGCCGTAGATGTAGTCGAGGTTCGCGAAGTTGTGGTTCCTGAAGAAGCTCTCCGCGCTCGCGTACTCCTTGCGGAAGGCGTACTTCGTGTAGAACGTGTGGTTGCGCCCGTGCTGGCGTGCGATGAACGACGTCATGTTCGCGGCGCCCGCCGAGATGCCGTAGCACATGTCGACGTCGATGCCCTCCTCGAGCATGTAGTCCATCACGCCGCAGCCGAAGATCGCGCGGAATCCGCCGCCCACGTCGATCAGCGCAGTCCTGTTCGCCATCGTTCCCTCCCTGAAGATCGTCCGGGACAATCGTCCGGAACCATCCGATCCGAATCCCGATCTGGAGCGAGCGTACGCCCCGATCCGGGACAATCGTGAGGGAATTGGGCAGGTCGCGATCAGGCGTCGAGCAGCGATTTCGACAGCGTCGCGATGCGCTGCGAGTGATCGGAGTTGGCGAGTTCGACCGAGCCGGCCTCGTCTTCCGGCGCGAGCTTGCCGAGCGATTCGAGCACCACGCCCAGATGCCGTATCGTGCCCTCGTTGCCGTCGATGATCGCGGCGCTGCTGGGCAGCAGCTCGCGGAAGTAGTCGCGGTAGAACACGAAGTGCGTGCAGCCGAGCACCACCGAGTCGATGCGGTCGAGATCGTACTTGTCGAAATAATGGTGCAGCGTGCCCATCACGAGGTCGTGGTCGCCGAGACGGCCGGATTCGACGATCTCCACCAGATCGGGGCACGGCTCCTTGAAGATCTCGTTGTCGGAGTCGAATCGGTCCATGAGCATGGCGAACTTGCGTTCGCGCAGCGTCAGCGGGGTGGCGGCGACGATCACGCGCTGCGGCGTGCGGTCCGGGTCGGATTCGACGCCGCCGCGGTCGCACGCGACCTTCAGCGCCGGTTCCATGCCGATGATCGGGATGTCGTAGGTGTCGCGCAGGTCGTTGACCGCGGCCGACGTGGCCGTGTTGCAGGCGATGACCACGGCCTTGACGCCTTCGCGCACGAAGCGCTCGACGATCGCGAAGCTCAGCTCGCGCACCCGCTCCGGGGTCTTCGTGCCGTATGGCGCGTTCGCCGAGTCGCCGAAGTACAGGACGTGTTCGTGCGGCATGTCACGCACCAGCTGCTTCGCCACGGAGATACCGCCCAAACCCGAGTCGAACACACCGATCGGAGCCGTCGAAGACATTCTGATTCCTCCCTGACGTCGCCTTGCCGTACGCGTCACAAGACTACTCACCGCCGTCGCGCACGCCAAGCCGGAAGCGAACCGACACCGAACCGACACCGTTTCCGGACTCGAACCGGCCGACGAGTATGCTGTGCCCCATGAGCATTCCGCAGCATGTCACCAAGGCGCACGCCACCGGCAACGATTTCGTCGTCTACCTCGATCCGGACGGCGCGTTCGAACCCACCGAGGACGAGGTGAGGTTCCTCGCCGACCGTCATTTCGGCATCGGCGGCGACGGTCTGATCCGTCTCGCCCACCCGCGCGACGTGTCCGACCTGAGCGACGCGCAGGTGGCCGACTGCGAGGCGCACGACACCGACTGGTTCATGGACTACCGCAACGCGGACGGTTCGCTCGCGGAGATGTGCGGCAACGGCACGCGCGCCATCACCCTGTTCGCGCAGCGCCACGGCCTGTTCGACGGCGGCGTGTTCCGTCTCGGCACGCGCGCCGGCGTCAAGACCCTGACCTCTCTGGGCGAGGTCGACGGGCTCGGCCGGGACGTGTTCCGCGTCGAGATGGGCGCGTGGAGGCGCGGCAAGCTCGACGCGTACGAGGTCACGATCCCCGGCACGGACGGTTCGGCGCGCGGCACGTTCGTCGACATGGGCAACCCGCATGTGGTCGCCGTCGTCGAGGACGCGTTCTCCAGCCTGCCCAACGTCGAGGCGCTCGATCTCGCCGTCAAGCCGGTCGTCGCCCCGGTCATCGAATCGGATCAGAACGTGGAGTTCGTGCGCGTCGACGAGATCGACCAGTCGACCGGCATCGGCGAGGCCACGATGCGTGTCAACGAGCGCGGCTGCGGCGAGACCCTGTCGTGCGGCACCGGCCTGTGCGCCACCGCGATCACGCTCAGGGCGAAGACCGGCGTCGACCATTGGATGATCACCGTGCGCGGCGGTACGCTGCGGGTTGACGTGACCGGCACGGACGTGACGCTCACCGGCTCGGCGACGCTGGTCGGCGACATCACGCTGCTGGGTCGTCGCTGACGGCGCGACACGACATCAGCGACATCGGCATCACGAATATCACGGATATAACGACGACGAATCGGATACGAAGAGGGGAGTACCGATGGCCGGACACAATACGAACAATACGACGGTCGACCAGACGATCGACGAACGGATCGACGAGACGGAAACGGGCGTGACAGGGGTGGATCCGAGTCCCACGGGCTTCCGCCACGGGGCGACATGGACGTATCTGATCACGCTCATCGCCTCCGCGGTGGCGCTGGTCGTCTCGTTCGTGCTCGCCGCGGAGACGCTCGAACTGGCGCGTCACCCCGGCCAGCAGCTGTCGTGCGACGTGAACTCCACGCTGTCCTGCTCGGCCGTCGCCCAGTCGTGGCAGGCGGAGATCGTCAAGTTCGGCGGATTGAGCTATCCGAACGCGTTCTTCGGCATCGCCGCGGAATCGGTGTTCGTCACGATCGCCGTGATCGGTCTCGCGCGGGTGAAGGTGCCGAAGTGGTTCGCCGCGTGCACCTGGTTCGGCGGGCTCGCGGCGATCCTGTACTCGTACTGGCTGACCACGCAGTCACTGTTCGTGATCCGCGCGCTGTGTCCGTGGTGCCTCGCGCTCATGTTCTCGACGACGATCCAGTTCATGGCCCTGTCGCACGCGACCGTCACGGTCCAGCGGCTGCCCGGCGCGGGCGGACGAACCCGCGGACTCGACACCTACTACCGTCTCAACTACGACCTGATGGTCGACGTGGTGTGGGTGGTCGCGATCGTCGCGCTGATCGTCGTCAAGGACGGCGCCGCGCTGTTCGCCTGATTCCGCCTGATTCCGCCCGACCCCGCGTCGTGCGCGTGCCCGCGTCGCCCGCGTGCGCGAGACGCGCGGCGGAGCGGTTACGATAGAGGGTATGACACAGTACGAGACGCCGATGGCCCCGCCGAGAACCGGTTGGGACCTGCACTGCCACACGGTGTTCTCCGATGGCACCGAGACTCCTGCGGGGTTGGTGGCGCAGGCGAAGGCGCGCGGATTGCACGGTGTGGCCATCACCGACCATGACACCGCCGCCGGATGGGACGAGGCCGAGCAGGCCGCGCGCGAGGCCGGACTGCCGCTGCTGCGCGGCACCGAGATCACCGCCGAGGACGACGGCGTGTCCGTGCACATGCTCGGACTCCAGTACGATCCGCGCAACGTGCACATCTCGCAGCTGTTCGCCTCCACGCGCGAGGCGAGGCTCGCCCGCACCAAGCGCATGGTGGCGCGTCTTGCCGAGGACTTCCCGATCTCCTGGGAGTCGGTGCTGGCGCAGGTCAAGGAGGGTGGCAAAACCACCGTCGGACGCCCGCACATCGCCGACGCGCTCGTGGCCGCTGGCGTCTACGCCACCCGTTCCGACGCGTTCGCCGACGCGGTGAGCGCCGAATCCAAGTACTACATCCCCACGCCCTCGCCCACGACGCACGAGGTGGTGCGCGCGGTCGGCGAGGCCGGGGGAGTGGTCATCATCGCCCACGCCGGCGATCTGAGCCGCAACCGCCGTCTGCTGTCCGACGAACAGATCGAACGACTGGTCGACGAGGGGCTGGATGGCCTCGAGGTGTGGCATCGCGGCAATCCCCCCGAACAACGCGAACGTCTGCTCGCGATCGCGCGGTCACGCCGCCTGCTCGTCACCGGCGGATCCGACTGGCACGGCGCCGGCAAGCCGAATCGCCTCGGCGAGAACCTCACCGACGACGCCACCGTGCGCGAGATCGTGCGCCGGGGTGCGATCTCGCTGGTGCGGTGACGCGGCGGCCGCATACTGGCGATCGGATACGGCAACCGGATACGGCGATCGGATACGGCGATCAGATACAGGAAAGGGGATGGCTCCTTTTGGAGTCATCCCCTTCAGCGTGGCGAAACTGCGGCGACGAGCGCGTCACAGCGCGCCGAAACCGACGGCGTGCTTGGTCTCGGAGCCGACGATCGCGTAGCCGAGCGCGTCGGCCGGCACGATGATGCGACGGCCCTTGTCGTCGGTCAGCTCGATCGGCTGGCCCTCGGCGACGGCCTTGGCGATCGTCTCGTTGACCGAGTCGGCCGATTCCTCGGTGCTGAAGGTGACGGCGCGAGCGACGTTCCTGATGCCCAGTTCGATGTCCATGTGGTTCCTTTCCTTGGTGTCCGTGTACATCCGTGTTCGGTGATGTTCGGTTGTTTCCGTTTGATTGTCCATTGTGCCCGTCCGCCGGTCCGGGCGTGCGGGTCGCGGCGCGATTACGCCTTCGGCGTGGTCTTCGCCTCGCCGGTGTCGTCGTCCTCGGTGCCGTCTCCGGTGGCCTCGTCCGTCTCCTCGACCGAGACCTCGACCTCGGCTGCGACCGTTTCGGCTGCGATCGGTGCGTTGTCCGCGGTGTCGTCGTCCTTATCCGGTTCGATGTCGGACCCATACGTCGGTGCGTCGGCATCGTCTCGATCGTCACCTTCGGGCCGTGACGTCTCGTCGAAGTTGTGAGGTTCGTCGGGCTCACTCGTGACCGCGACGACCGGCTTCGAGTCGGTGTCGTCCGATTCGTCCGGGGCCTCGTCGCGCACGTCGGCGGCCGTGGCTGGGGATGCCGGCTCGGCCGATGCGACCGACTCGTCCGACGCCGCGGACGGTGCCTCGTCGAAGGTCTCGTCGTCGAACTCGAGACCGGCTCGGGCGTCGCGCAGCGCCCGCTCCTCGCGCTCGAGCAGCGGGATCACGATCGTGGCGGTGTTGCTCGCGCGATCCCGCTGCGGACGCGCATCCTCGGACTCCGGCGGGTCCATGAGCCGGTCGGTGCCGAACGAGCCGTGCGCCACCGACGCCGCGACCGGGAATGAGACCGGCGCCGGATCATCCGACGCAGGCTTATCGCCGACCGCGCGGATGTCGCGCTCGCCGGTGTCGTCATCGTCGTCATCACTCTGATCGGAATCCGCGGACGGGGCGTCGAACGGGCTCATCGTGATGGTCTCGCTGGACTGCGGCGCGGGCATGTCGGGATATGCGGCGGCCGGCTGCGGCTTCGTCGAGCCGGTCGAGCCGGTCGTTCCGGCGGCGCCGGACTTGGGACGGACCGCACCCACTTGGAAGCTCGGCGGAACCGTCGCCATCGGCGCGTCGATCGGCGCATCCATCGTGTCGTCGTTGCCGGTCGGCACCGCGATGCGCCCGGCCGCGGCGATGTTCGCCGAACCGGTCCTGTCGGACTCGGCGGTCTCGTCCGCGCCAGCCTGCGCCCCCTGAGCCCCACGGGCGCGGCGCGCGGCCTCCTCCGCGGCCTTGGCCGCCGCGCGACGGCGCTCGCCGTCCTTGAGCAGCGTGCCCACGGTGATCGTCGACGGCGGATTGTCGTTGGTGTCGTCGGAGACGTCCGCGCCCGCGGCGCCGGCGGCCCCCGCGGCCCCGGCCCGACGCGCCTTGGCCGCGGCCTGGCTGTCGTCCACCGCGCGCGAGGTCACCCCCAGCTGGTGCGCCAGACGGTCCACCTGCGCCTTGAATCGGATGATGCCCTGCGTGTCAGCCTTATTGAGCGCCTGGATGAACTCGCCCACCTGCTCCATCTGCACCCACAGGTTGGCGCGCAGCATGATGAGGTCGTCCAGACGGTTGCCCATCATGCGCCCGTACGCCGTCAGGACCGCGTTGCGATGGTCCTCGTCGAGCTTGGAGAAGATCCACGCGAGATCGCGCGCCGGATCGTTGACCTGCATGTTCTGCCAGTTGTTGATCGCGGTGATCGTCGAGCTGTCGAAACGCACGTCGCCGTCCTCGAAGCCGCCGTGCACGAGGCATGTGCGGAACGACCACAGCCCCTCCGTCTCGAGGATCTTCGCCCAGCTGTTCGTGATCTCCGGCGGCACATGGCCCGCGTGCTTGAGACGCGCGATCCAGGCGACCAGCTGCGCCCTGATCTGCTCCGTGACGAACACCGGGTAGCCGGCCTTGGTCAGGAACATCGGGTTCAGGCGGTGGATCGCGCCGATCGCCGTGCCCATCGACGCGCAGTCGTCCAGCGTGAGCAGGTTGAGGTCGCGCTCGCGGCCGTCCTGATGCATCGCCACCATCACCGCGGTCGTGCCGGTCGGACCGTTCGGATTGTCGCCGGGCACGAACGCGAGCACACGGTCGAAGGCGAAGCCGAGCCCGCCTGGCTCGCGTGCGTCGGCCAGCGCCTTCGCCGCCTTCACGCGCGCCGCGAGTCGCTTGCGCCCCCGTTCGTCGTCGGTGGCGTACACGTCATACGTCTTGCCGGTCAGGTCGCGCACCTGCGCCTGATCGATGCCGCCGATGTGCGTGGCGCCCGGAAACACGCCGGCCACGATCACGGACGGCAGCGCGGCCGAGGTGAGGGCCGCCAGCATCAGTTCATTACGTTCAGTCACACTCCCACAGTAATACAAGGGACCACGATGGCCACGCCACTTGCCACAATGAAAGGCATGGATGCGGGGTATCAGGGATCGGCCAGGGAGCTGCTCGAAGGGCTTGACGACGCGCAGCTGGTCGCCGCGACGGCGCTGGAGGGGCCGGTGCGCATCATCGCCGGCGCCGGCGCCGGCAAGACCCGCACCGTCACGCGCCGCATCGCCTACGCCTGCGCGACCGGGGTGTGGGACCCGGTGCGCACGCTCGCCGTCACGTTCTCCGTCAAGGCGGCGGCGGAGATGCGCGTGCGCCTGTCGTCGCTCGGCATCGGCGACACGGTCACGGCCGCGACGTTCCACTCCGCGGCCCTCCACCAGCTGCGTCGCGTGTGGTCCGACGTGTGCGACGCCCCGTTCCCCCGACTGGTCGACGACGCGCGCGACATCGTCGCCCGCGCGATGCACCGCGTCGACCCGGACATCGACACGGACGACCTGGCCGTGCGCACGATACGCGACGAGATCAACTGGGCGAAGATCTCCCTCGTGGCGCCCGACCAGACGGCGCGCGTCGCCGCCGTGACCGACCGATGCCGCCCCGCCGGGCTCGACCCCGAGCGGTTCGCCGACATCTACGACGCGTACGAGCAGGAGAAGACCGTGCGCGGCGCGATGGACTTCGACGACATCCTGCTCATGGCATGCCATGTGCTCGAGGGGTTCGACGAGGCGGCCGCTACGATCCGGCGTTCGATCGGATGGCTCACCGTCGACGAGTACCAGGACGTCTCGCCGCTGCAGCACCGGCTGATGCGCCTGTGGCTCGGCGACGAGAACCGCGACGTGTGCGTGGTGGGCGATCCGGCGCAGACCATCTACTCGTTCGCCGGCGCCTCCAGCTACGACCTGCTCTCCTTCGCCGACGAGTTCGCGCCGCTGACCGCCGACGTCTCGCTCGACACCGACTACCGGTCCACCCCGCAGATCGTCTCGTACGCGAATCGAGTCCTCGCCGCATCGCCGGTCAGGCACGAGTACCTCAAACTCAAGTCGGGCCGGGAGAAGGGGCATCGCATCGAACGCACGGTGTACGAGACCGACCTCGACGAGGCGCGCGGCGTCGCGGCGCGCATCCTGCGCCTGATGGAGAAGGGGGTGAGTCCCGCCGACTGCGCGATCCTGACGCGCATCAACGCGCAGCAGGCGGTGTGCTGCACGGCGCTGCGGCACGCCGGACTGCGCTACCGGGTCAAGCGCGACGGGGGAGGCCCCGCGTCCACGCCGGTCGCCGATCTGGACGCGGCGCAGCGCATCGCGATGGTCGAGGCGCTGCGGGAGGCGTCGTCGTCGGAGTCGACCGCGTCCGACGGTCCGATGTCCGACGGTTCGGCGTCCACAACCTCCACCGAGGGCGAACGGGCGCGGGCGTGGGCCGCGCGACTCGGACAGGTCACGGTCTCCACGGTCCACGCGTCGAAGGGCCTCGAGTTCAAGCACGTCTTCCTCATCGGCTGCTCCGAGGGGTTGATGCCGTACGGGTCGCCCATGCCCGGCGACGAGCTCGAGGAGGAGCGGCGGCTCATGTACGTCGGCATCACCCGCGCCGAGGACACGCTGCACCTGTCCTACGCGCGATCCAAGGACGGCATGGGGCCGCAGCAGCGCCGGCTGAGCCGGTTTTTGAGTTGATCGACCGGATGGAACCGTCATGAAACCGGCACCTTGATTTGGCGCCGCGCCGTGCTACGATGTGCATCGCAGTCAGGCAATGATCCGTCATCAGCGGGGAGCCTTCGGAAGAACGGTCCATGCGCACGTCCGGGCGGTAACGTCTCGGCGTCGATCGGACTCAGTAGAACCGACGGGATCGGCCCGAGACAGCCGAACGCAAGCGGTCACGCGGAACGCGCCGGGGCAATCGCCCGGACGCACGCGCGACAAGCGAGGTGGTACCGCGGTGGCGGGACCGGCGGCGCAGCGTCGTCGGAACCAAAGTCGTCCTCGTATGAAACCAACGAAGCATATACGAGGAGAACCACACGGTGAGCGACAACGTATATCCCAAGGCGAACGAGGGCGGCGAGACCGCGCACGTCGCGCCGAACCCCAGCTTCCCGCACATGGAGGAGACCGTCCTCGACTACTGGGACAAGGACGACACCTTCCAGAAGTCCGTCGAACGCAACCCCTCCGGCGACCACAGCCAGAACGAGTTCGTGTTCTTCGACGGCCCGCCGTTCGCGAACGGCCTGCCGCACTACGGCCACCTGCTCACGGGCTACGCCAAGGACGTGATCCCGCGCTACCAGACGATGAAGGGCCGCAAGGTCAACCGCGTCTTCGGCTGGGACACCCACGGCCTGCCCGCCGAGCTCGAGGCGCAGAAGGAGCTCGGCATCGACTCGGTCGACCAGATCGAGAAGATGGGCATCGACAAGTTCAACGACGCCTGCCGCGCCTCCGTGCTCAAGTACACGCACGAATGGCAGGACTACGTGCACCGTCAGGCCCGCTGGGTCGACTTCGAGCACGGCTACAAGACGCTGAACATCCCGTACATGGAGTCCGTGATGTGGGCGTTCAAGCAGCTCTACGACAAGGGCCTCGCCTACCAGGGCTACCGCGTGCTGCCGTACTGCCCGAAGGACCGCACGCCGCTGTCCGCGCACGAGTTGCGCATGGACGCCGACGTCTATCAGGACCGTCAGGACACCACCGTCTCCGTGGCCGTCAAGCTGCGTGACGAGGAGGACGCCTACGCCGTCTTCTGGACCACCACCCCGTGGACCGTGCCCACCAACTTCGCGATCGTCGTCGGCGCGGACATCGACTACGTCGAGGTCAGGCCCACCGAAGGCAAGTTCGCCGGCAAGAAGTTCTACCTCGGCAAGCCGCTGCTCGCCTCCTACGCCAAGGAGCTCGGCGAGAACTACGAGATCGTGCGCGAGCTCAAGGGCTCCGACCTCGCCGGCCGCCGCTACTACCCGGTCTTCCCGTACTTCGCCGGCGAGACCGCCGAATCCGAGGGCCACGTGCCCGGCCCGAACGGCTACACGATCTTCACCGCCGACTACGTCGACACCGTCGAGGGTACCGGCCTCGTGCATCAGGCGCCTTACGGCGAGGACGATATGAACACCCTCAACGCCAAGGGCATCAAGAGCACCGACGTGCTCGACGAGGGCTGCCGTTTCACCGCGCAGTGCCCTGACTATGAGGGCATGTTCGTCTTCGACGCCAATCTGCCGATCCTTAGGAACCTGCGCGCCGGCGACGGCCCGCTCGCCTCCATCCCGGAGGATCGCCGTGCGATCCTCTTCCAGGAGAAGAGCTACGTGCACTCCTATCCGCACTGCTGGCGCTGCGCCACGCCGCTGATCTACAAGCCGGTCAGTTCGTGGTTCGTCTCCGTGACCAAGATCAAGCCGCGCCTGCTGGAGCTCAACCAGGAGATCAACTGGATCCCGGACAACGTCAAGGACGGCCAGTTCGGCAAGTGGCTCGCCAACGCGCGCGACTGGTCGATCTCCCGCAACCGCTTCTGGGGCTCGCCGATCCCGGTGTGGGTCTCCGACGACCCGAAGCACCCGCGCGTCGACGTGTACGGCTCGCTGGACGAGCTTAAAGCGGACTTCGGCGACTACCCGCGCGACAAGGACGGCAACATCAACATGCACCGTCCGTGGATCGACAACCTGACCCGCGTCAACCCGGACGACCCGACCGGCAAGAGCCACATGCACCGCATCACGGACGTGCTCGACTGCTGGTTCGAATCCGGCTCCATGTCGTTCGCGCAGTTCCACTACCCGTTCGAGAACAAGGAGAAGTTCGAGCAGCACTTCCCGGCCGACTACATCGTCGAGTACATCGGCCAGACCCGCGGCTGGTTCTACCTGCTGCATGTCATGGCGACCGCGCTGTTCGACCGTCCGGCGTTCAAGAACGTGATCTGCCACGGCATCGTTCTCGGCTCCGACGGCCAGAAGATGTCGAAGCACCTGAGGAACTACCCGGACGTCAACGGCGTGTTCGACAAGTACGGCTCCGACGCGATGCGCTGGTTCCTCATGAGCTCGCCGATCCTCCGCGGCGGCAACCTCATCGTCACCGCCGAGGGCATCCGCGACACGGTCCGCCAGGTCATGCTGCCGGTGTGGAGCTCCTACTACTTCTTCACGCTGTACGCCAACGCCGCCGGCTACGACGCGCGCCAGCTGTGCCCGGAGGAGGTAGCTTCCCTGCCCGAGATGGACCGCTACCTGCTGGCCCGCACCCGCCGTCTGGTGCTCTCCGCCGAGAAGTCGCTCAACGAGTTCGCGATCTCCGACGCGTGCGACGCCGCGTCCGACTTCATCGACGTGCTCACCAACTGGTACATCCGCAACAGCCGCGACCGCTTCCTCAACAAGGACGAAAGCGCGTTCAACACGCTGTACACCGTGCTCGAAGCGTTCATGCGCGTGCTCGCGCCGCTCGCCCCGATGGAGGCCGAGTCGGTGTGGCGCGGCCTGACCGGCGGCGAATCCGTGCATCTGGCCGACTGGCCGTTCGTCGTGGACGAGCAGACCGGCGAGGACACCGAGCTGGGCCGCGTGCTCGTCGACGATCCGGCGCTGGTCGCCGCGATGGAGAAGGTCCGCGAGGTCGTCTCCGGCACCCTGTCGCTGCGCAAGGCCGCCAAGATCCGCGTGCGTCAGCCGCTGAGCAAGCTGACCGTCGTGGCCGAGGACGTGGACGCGGTGCGTGCCTACGACGGGCTGCTCAAGTCCGAGCTCAACGTCAAGGACCTCGAGTTCTCGACGCTGGAGGACGCCGCCTCGCAGGGCCTCAAGATCGTGCACGAGCTGCGCGTCAACGCGCGCGTCGCCGGCAAGCGCCTGCGCAAGGACGTCCAGTTCGCGATCAAGGCGTCCAAGTCCGGCGCCTGGCATGTGGACTCCGCCAACGGCGCGCCGGTCGTCGAGACCCCGAACGGCGACATCGCGCTCGAGGACGGCGAGTACGAGCTCATCAACCGCGTGGAGGAGAAGGACGCCGCCGAGGAGGCCGTGTCCGTGTCCGCCGCGCTGCCGACCGGCGGCTTCGTGATCCTCGACACGGCGCTCACGCCGGAGCTCGAGGCCGAGGGCTACGCCCGCGACGCGATCCGCGTGATCCAGGACGCGCGTAAGGAGGCCGGCCTCGACGTGGCCGACCATGTCACGCTGACCCTGACCGTGCCGGCCGCCGAGGTCGCGAAGGTCGAGGCCTTCCGCGACCTGATCGCCTCCGCCACGCTCGCCGCCGCCGATTTCGCGGTGGCCGAGGGCGAGGAGCTCAAGGCCGAGGTGTCCAAGGCCTGAGCCTGCCTGAGTGGTGTGAGCTGGTCGACTGTACCGATACCTGACAGGCGGATACAGCTCATTGTCAAGCCATAGTGGCTTCGCTATGCTGATGCGTAGCGAAGCCACTGGCTTATAAGCTGTGCATGCTGCCCCGCAAGCGCGGGGGTGAGCCGAGTAGGAGTTTCTGGTTACAGTAGTCCCTGCATAGGCGGGGGTGTTGTTGACGGCGTTGTATGGTAATATCTTCCTATAGAAAGAGTAGTAGTTTTTGTTTAAGTTACATCTAACAGTTAAGTGATTATGTGTTAAGGAAGACATATGGCAGTAACAGATGATGCAGCACCTCTGACAGTGCCGCCAGTAGGACATGAGACGCATATCTGGCATCCGGCGTTCGACTCGTATATGTCAAGGACCGAACGGAAACGACAAACCGGAGCATATGACTCAACTATACCGACGACGATCGCTGGCTATCTATTCGATGTGCCCGCTGATATCAGTGCGAATCTGGAGGAGGCTGCTTCAGCCCTGAGCCGATTTGATGCATATGCGGCAACCAAATTCGAATCAACGGATCGCGAGCTGAGTCCGATGGCGTCCATTTTGCTGCGTACGGAATCCACGTCTTCCTCACAGATCGAGAACCTTACTGTTGGGGCGAAGAAACTCGCTTTGCAGGAATTGGGTGAAGGCGAAAGTCGTGGCGGCAACGCTCGTGTGGTGGTAGGCAATGTTCATGCCATGGAAACGGCGTTGGATTTCGCCAAGGATCTTGGTGAGTCTCATCTGCTTGCCATGCATCGAGCGTTGCTATCCGTACAGGACGGATTCTCCGCATATGCCGGACGGTATCGTGATCAATTGGTATGGGTGGGCGGTCGAAGTCCGCGTGACGCCACCCATGTGGCTCCTCAAGCTGAGTTGATTCCTCGTTGCATGGACGATCTTCTGGCTTTTCTGCAGCGGGACGATCTACCTATCGTCATGCAATGTGCCATCGCACATGCTCAATTCGAGACGATTCATCCATTCGTCGACGGCAACGGACGAGTCGGTCGTGCCTTGGTGCATGCGGTATTGCGTAACAAAGGGTTGATTACACACACCACGCCACCGGTATCGGCGGGACTGCTGACTGACACAGCACGCTATTTCAAGGCACTGCAAGAGTATCGTACCGGTGATGCCCGTCCTATAGTGGAATGTTTCGCCGATGCATGCCGTTATGCGGGAACGACGGGCGTCAAACTGATCGACGCTTTGGAAGTCGAACTGGATAAGGCACGTCAGCGGCTACAAGGGGTACGTAAGGATTCCGCAGTTTGGCGAGTCTTGCCGAAGCTGATCGAGCAGCCGATCATTAATCGTGCATATCTGCAACGCACGTTGGGAATCTCGTCGATGACGGCGGGTCGTGCCCTCACAACGCTTACAGGGCATGGGGTACTCGTAGAAAGTACGGGAGGACGCCGTAACGTCGTATGGGAGCATAAAGGCATTCTGGGGGTATTGGATGAATATGCGGCACAATTGAGGCGGAGTTGAGCGTATGACGAAGCATTTTCCTCAAGGGCGCCCAGGACTTTCACGACGCGCGTTATCCATCTGGGCGAAGACGGTCTATCGCGGGCAAGTGGACGATGACCGGTATCTGCGGCTGACGCAGCATCTGAGTGACACCGGCGAAACAGCGTTGCACGTGTGGGACGAGTTCGTCGCGGACGACATCAAAGCCATGCTGACAGACGATATCGGCAGTCGGCAGGCGGCCCGCGAACTATACCGGTTCATCGCCTCGGTCCATGACATCGGCAAAGCCTCGCCGGCGTTCGTCGTGCAAAGCGAAAGGTTCGCGGACGAGACGAGGCGAACGGGACTGCGTATCGATCCGATCGTCGCCGTGGACCGGGAGCGGTCGTCGTATCGTCACGAACTGGTGGGGTATGTAGCTGTTTTGGAATGGTTCGGCAGACAGGGATTCCCGGTCGCGCCGGGAACATTCGCCTACGATATGGCGTGTGTCGTGGCAGGGCATCACGGCACCTCGTTGACAGACGAGAAAAAGGACCTTGTGGATCCTTCAACGAGCTATCGCATGGCCAAGTTCATCGGCGATGATGCGTGGAACACAGTGCGCAACGAACTGCTGGACTGGGTGGCGGACACAACGGGTGCGATCCCGACGTTGCAAGCGCTTCAGAACCGTCCAATGAGAAGACGGACGCAGATCATCCTGACCTCGCTGGTGGTCGTGGCCGACTGGATCGCCAGCGACAGCCGTCTGTTCCCCTTGAACGAGGGGATGTCGGACGAAGTGTCCTTTGACCCGGTTCGGCGTGCGGGCCGTGCATGGCGGATGCTGCGTCTTCCCGAGCCGTGGCATGCGCATACGCCAGAACTCTCCCCGGACGAGATGTTCGCCGACCGATTCGTCATACCCGGTGCTCGTCTGCGCCCGGTGCAGCGAGAAGCCGCGCGATTGGCACAAACCATGGAATCCCCCGGATTGATGATCGTCGAAGCCAACATGGGTGAGGGCAAAACCGAAGCGGCATTGATCGCCGCTGAGATTCTCGCGAACCGGTTCCATTGCGGCGGAATCTACTATGCCCTGCCGAGCCAGGCGACGGTCAACGCCATGTTCGCGCGTGTGCTCTCGTGGATAAGTCGGCTCCCGGTCGACAATCGGCCGGGAACGGCATCCCTGTATCTGGCGCACGGCAAGAACGAACTCAACGACGACTACGAGCGGCTTCGCGAGCAATGGTTCGACGATGGCGGTTGTCTGGATGACGATCCCGTCTGGAACGTGCCTTCCATCGGAATCGTCGACACCGATGATAACGATCCCGGCCATGGCCGCCACGACAGCGCGTATGTCAGCCACGCCGCCTTGCAGGCGGTTGTCAACTCATGGCTGACGGGACGACGACGAGGCAATCTCTCCTGCTTTGTCGTCGGCACCATCGACCAGATATTGATGACCGGACTGAAAAGCAAATATGTCGTGCTCAGGCATCTTGCGCTCGCCGGCAAGGTCGTGATTCTGGATGAGATTCATTCCAACACCGCATATATGAACGTCTATATGACGACCGTGCTCTCGTGGTTGGGCGCATACGGAGTTCCGGTCATCATGCTCAGCGCGACGTTGCCGCAGGAGCGGCGCGAGGAATTCCTGCGGGCATACCGCGATGGTGCGCGTGCCGCGAATGCCGTGAAGTCCATGGACTCTGGAATGACACAGGCAAGGACGGACAACGCGGCTACCGAACCTGAGTTGTCTCCAAAACGTTCTTCAGGACTGCCATCGAGACTGCCATCACGGCTGCCTTCGAGAGGCCGCGTTTCGACGTTGCCGCATCGTGACCATCCGAGGAAAGGAACCGTGCAGACGCCGGTGGATGGCTCCGATGCGGTCGATCTGCGATATCCGCTGATCTCGTTGGCGACGGCATCTCGGGTGCATGAGCCGTCGACGCCGAAGCCGTCGGGCCGCGCCATCGACATCGACGTGTCGATGCTGACGGATGACGATGATGTGCTGGTCCGAACACTCAGGGAAAAGCTGCGCGACGGTGGTTGTGCGGTGGTCATCCGCGACACGGTCTCCCGCGCCCAGTCCACTTATCAGATGCTGCGGCAGGAGATGGGGCGCGATGTCGACATCATGCTGGCGCATTCCCGGTTCCTCGCCTGCGATCGTGCGCGCATCGACCGCGAACTGCTCGCACGATACGGCAAACATGGTTCGCAGTCATCGCGAACCGGCATCGTCGTGGCGACTCAGGTCGTCGAGCAGTCGCTGGATGTGGATTTCGATCTGATGATCACCGATATCGCCCCGATCGATCTGATTCTGCAGCGTGCCGGGCGTCTGCATCGCCATCATCGAGGTGAGGGGGAATGCGACCGGCCGGAGCCGCTGCGCAAAGCCGCACTCGCCATCACCGGAATCGCCAAATGGAGTTCGGGCGATCCACCGGAATTTGCCTCTGGAATATGCAATGTCTATCAGCGGTGTCTGTTGCTGCGTTCCCTATCGGCGCTGGGCGTCGAACCCGGCAAGACTCGACAGGTGAACGTACCGGGGGACATACCCCGGTTGGTGCAGACCGTATACGGCCGCGATCCGATTTGTCGGGAATCATGGAGGCAGGGTCGGCATGGTGAGATCGAGTCGATGGCGGCAATGGAGGAGGACATGAGAAGCAGCCGGAACACGGCGAGCCGATTCAGGATCTTCCAGCCCCAATACGCCGATCAGCCATTCGACTTGAACAATTGGCTGCGCGAGGGCGTATCCGATCCCGAAGCTCCGGGAACCGGCACGGAACGCGCCGCACGCGCCGGGGTGCGAGAAGGAGAGGATTCGTTCGAGGTCATCGTGCTGCAGCAGCACGACGGGGAACTGTCGTTGCCGGCATGGGGAGATTTCCCCGACGAAGAGCCGCTGCCCAACGGAGTGGCGTCTCTGAGCCGCCGTCAGGTGCGTGACATCCTCTCGTGCTCGATCGCGTTGAGTCGAACCTCATTGGGTTATCTGAATCTTGATTCGGTGATCGGCGCCATGGAGGCGGCCGTTCCCGAACGCTGGTACGACTACATGCAGGCCGACCGCGGTCTTGCGGGCCAACTGTTGGTCGCATTGGACGATCAGGGAAGTGCCGCCTATGAAATCCCCCAAAAGAATGATGGCGGTGACATAATAAACTATACGGCACTGACCATTCACTATTCGAAGGAGAAAGGATGGCAGGCGGATGTCCGCAACTGACGTTTCATTCAATCTCATGGATCGGCCATGGCTTCTTGTCGTCATGACCGATGGGTCGCATCGGCAACTGTCGATCAGGGAGGTCTTCGAGCAGGCTGATCTGATTCGGGGCATTGACGGGGATATGCCCCTGCAGCGTTTCGCGCTGACCAGATTGCTGATCGCCATCGTATACGCGACGTTCGGCCATAATCCATCGGTCGACCAATGGTATGCGTTGTTTGATGCCGGTCCTCGTGATTCCTCGGTACAGGAGGCATTGTCGGAGTATTGCTCGGCATACCGGCATCGTTTCGATTTGTTCGACGACGATGCGCCGTTCTACCAGGTGGCGGGGCTGCATACCGCCAAAAACGAGATGTTCGGATTGGAGCGACTGGTGCTGGATGCCCCGTCCGGGGCGCCGTTCTTCACCACGCGCAGTGGAACGGGGCTTTCGACGATGGGCGCCGCGGAAGCCGCCAGATGGTTGGTGACCGATCAGGCGTTTGACCCTTCCGGCATTAAATCGGGCGCCGTCGGTGATCCTCGCGTCAAGGGAGGCAAAGGCTATCCGATCGGTGTGGCCTGGTCCGGGCATCTGGGCGGATATCTGGTTGAGGGGGAGAACCTGTGGCAGACGCTGATATTGAACTACGTGGGTTCCGAGGTGTTCGGCATCGATAACCCCGATGCCGGGTGGAGTGACGCGCTCGATGTACCGGTATGGGAGCGTCCGACGTTGTCGGAATCGGCTGAGATCGGATACGACCAGCCGCAGGAAAGGACGGGGGGCACCTCCTACTTCCATGGCCCTGTGACACTGATGACCTGGCAGTCGCGACGCATGCTGCTGGCGCACGATGGCGAGACCGTCACTGGTGCGCTCATCTGCAACGGCGATCGTCTGAAACCGCAGAACGCCAACATGGATGAGACTATGACCGCGTGGCGGCGAAGTGAGCCGCAGCAGAAGGCATTGAAGATGCCGGTGGTGTATATGCCCCGTAAACATGATCCCGAACGGGCGCTGTGGAGGGGACTTCCCACATTGGTCATCGGTGAACAGTACGAGCAAGCACATGGCGATGGGCCTGCCGAAACTTTGCGCCCGCTGACGCTACGATGGCTGTCCGACAAAGTTCGTATCAATGATCTGCCGGTTCGTCTGCACGCCTTCGGCGTCGAGTACGGCAGCAACGAAGCCGTGGTCGACGCCACGGTGGACGACGTGCTCGATCTGCATCTGCTGGTGTTGTCCTCACAAGTTCCGCAGCTGGGGCAGGCGGTGTGTCAGGCGGTGGCAATGGTGGACGACGGCATCAGGGAGCTGTGCAATCTGGCGGGGAACATCGCCAACGCGGCGGGGCTTCCCTCGGAACCGTTCCGCCGTCAGGCAGGGGAGGCGGGGTACGCCACGTTCGATACCGTGTTCCGCCAATGGGTGGGCGGCCTCGATTCCGGGAAGGATCCGGAAAGCGCGGAGCGGGAATGGAACGCGACCGCACGTCGCACCTTGCTGGAGCTCGGCGGCCGGCTCGCGGCGGCGGCGCCATCACAGGCGATTGTGGGTCGCGCCGTCACCTTCAAGAATCCCAAAACCGGCGTCGCGACCACGACATACTACAGCGTGGCCGCCGCGGAGAACTGGTACAGGAACAAGATCCGCAGGCTTATTCCGGTTGTCCCCAACGAAGGAGAATGATCCATGGAACGACAAGACATCGAACAACGAAGCCGGGAGCGGTCACGGGAAACGAGACTGACACCTTTCGGAAGTTGGGTTTCCAGACAGGTCGTCACCTTGATGACTGGTCGTCAGCCATCATCGGGCGGCGGTCGGAAGGGATATATGGGTGATGATCCCCTTGCAACCGCTGCGATAGCGAAGCTGCGCCATGGTGTCGGACGGGAAATCGGCGACGATCCGAGTCTTCTCGCATGGACATTGCCCGAAACGGATGATCCCGATATCGTCGGTTCCCGATCTTCTGCCACTGGGGAGCCGACTGCTCGTGAACGTGCGGCCTATGCGGCGATCACCTTGTTCGCGGCGCATCAGCAATCGATCCACGATATGCCGATGTATACGGAGTCGAACGTCTCCCTCGGATACGCGATAGGGCGTATGGCATACGGGAACTTCAATGAGAAGGGCATCCGCAGCCGATTCGCTCAGCTGCAGACCTCGAATGGGTGGAAGGAACTCATCCGGCACGCAAGGGATCTGATCAGTTTGCTCAAGCGTGAACATATCGCCATCAACTACGGGATGTTCGCGCAGGATCTGCTGGGATTGCGGTCCGGCAGGGAATCCGCCAATCGGGTCCGGCTGCGGTGGGGGCGCGACTTCCAACGCGGGTATGTAGGAGCGCAGAAAACCAACGACACAATCAACGATGGCAACAACTACAACAACTAAACGATGGCAACAACCAATCGTTGCGACAGCATTGGAAGGAAGAATCATGACCACTATCGGCAACCGCACCATCATCGAAATCCACGCGCTGGAAACGACCGCCGCAGGCAATCTCAACCGCGACGATACCGGCAGTCCCAAAACGGTTGAATACGGTGGAGTGACCCGGGCGCGAGTCTCCAGTCAGGCGTGGAAGCGTCCCACGCGCAAGTTATTCGAAGATTTGGTCGATCCGAAGGATCTGGGCGTGCGCACGAAACACGTCGTCGAAGAGCTGGCGGGACGCATCGTGCAGCGTCGCCCGGAGCTGGACATTGCGCAGGCAAATGAACTCGCCGAAAACGTTCTGCACAACGGAGCCGGCATCAAACTGGAAAAACCCCGAAGGAAGAGCGCCGATGATTCGGATGACGATCGTGCCAAGCAGTCGCAGTATCTGCTGTTTCTCGGCAATCGTCAATACGATCGGCTGGCCGATCTGGCAGTCAAGGCGTTGGACACGGGAGACGCCGCCAAGGCCATCAAGGGAGACAGGAAGGCCATCAAGGCTATCGTCTCCGACGATCGATCCATCGACGTGGCGTTGTTCGGCCGCATGGTCGCCGACGATGCCGATCTGAACGTTGACGCCTGCGCTCAGGTCGCCCATGCGATCAGCGTGCAGGCGGTCGATTCCGAATCGGATTTCTTCACCGCCGTGGACGACAGGAAAACCCGCAGCGAGGACGAGGCCGGTGACGCCGGAGCCGCGATGATCGGGCAGATCGAATTCAACGCCGCGACCTTCTACCGGTACGCGAACGTCGATGCCGATCGTCTGTATGACACTTTGGGTGATGGAGCGGCGACGGCCAAGGCGGTCGCGGCTTTCGTCCAGGCATTCATCACCAGCATGCCGCAAGGCAAGATCAATACTTTCGCGCACGGCACGCTGCCTGATCTCGTAGTGGTCAACCTGCGTGACACCCAGGCGGTGAATCTGGTCGGGGCGTTCGAACGGCCTGTTGCTCCCAGCTACGTTCAGCATGCGACCGAGGCGTTGGTTCGCCGGGAGCAGGACGTGGATAAGGCTTACGGCATCAATCCGGTGCATACGTGGGTCGTGCGCGTCGGAGACGCTACCGCGGCCGCGGATGAACTGCTCGGTGAAGGGGAGGGGCCCATCTCCCTGAGGGAACTGGTCGCGGACGTTGAACAGGTCGTGAGCGATCGACTGACGCAGGATCGCTCGACGCAGGAGTGAGCCATGCCGGTATTGCTGATGCGATTGGCGGCTCCCATGCAGTCCTGGGGGTCCAGCAGCCGTTTCACCAGACGTGAGACCGAGATGTGCCCGACCAAAAGCGGCGTCATTGGCATGGTCGCCGCCGCGTTGGGCGTCAAACGGGACGAGTCGTTGGAACGTTTCATGGGATTGCGGTTCGGTGTGCGTATCGATCAGCCTGGTACGCTGATGTCCGATTTCCAGACGGCGCGTATGGATAACGGGGACATGCTTCCGTTGTCGCGACGGTACTACTTGCAGGATGCAGTGTTCCTCGTCGCATTGGAAAGCGCGGACGGAGAGGAATTGGAATCGTACCGACAGGCGCTGGCCGCTCCCTACTATCAGCTCTTCCTGGGGCGCCGGTCATGCCCACCTGACGGGCCGATTCAGACGTGGCTGACGGACGAAGGTCTGGAGGATGCGTTGCGTCATGCGCCGTGGCGTGCGTCGGAACGCTATCAGCGTTCGGTACTGCGGCGTGGCGGTCTTGGGAATCTCCGAATGTTGTCCATCGTGGTCGAGCCGACGGTTGAAGAGGGAACAGCCAACGGGTTCGTGGACGAGTTGCGCGACCAACCGGTCAGCTTCGATCCGAGACGACGCGATTGGACATTACGTCGATATATGCGTCTTGGTGGTGGGATTCCGCCTCAGCCGACGGTTCATATCGATGTCGCCGACGGTGAGCCGTCTGGGCCGTCTGGGTCGTCTGAGGAGCGGGAATCAGGCGAGGTGCGGAACACGGCATTCGACGATGACATGTTTTTCGAGACGGTCAGCGGCGTGGACACGGGTGCGGATACGGAGGAGCTATGACCGAATTCAGCAGGATCATCATCGATTCCCGGCACCGACGTGCCGCCTATGCGATGGCGTCGTTGGAACGACTGCATGCCATCGTGGCCCGTTCCGTCGATCCGGATCGGACGGGCGCCTCGAGGGTGCTGTGGAGATTGGATGCGGGACGGAATGGATCCCTGAGCAGGATGTATATCGTCGCCTCGGTCGCTCCGGATAAGCAGGTGTTGTCCGAGGAATTGGGCGTACCTTCATCCTCCATCGCGACATGCTCATATGAACCTTTTCTTGAACGACTGGAAACCGGGCAGGAATGGGGATTCCGCTTCAAGGCGAATCCAACCCATTCCGAACCATCCGGTCAACATGGACAGCGTGGCAGACGCGAAGGCATCCTGAACATCGAGGATCAGCAGGAGTGGCTGTTCAAACAGGCGCGACGAGCGGGTTTCCACATGCCGATCAATCGGTTGGAAATGCCTGAGGTGGTGGTACGGGAATCACGCAAAATACGGTTCAACCGCAAGGGATCCTCGGTGACGTTGGCGTCGGCGACGTTTGACGGAGTCCTTGTCGTTGATGATCCGGATCTGTTGCGTCGTGCGCTCGTCGAAGGCATCGGCAGGGCGAAGGGATATGGATTCGGATTGATGACCTTGGTCCCGTTGGCCGATAATCAATGTGGAGAGGCAAGGATGTGACCGCCGTGCCGGGCGTACGGCCGCCGTCATTGCCGTCGTTGGTCCGCGTACAGGACCGATTGACGTTCCTGTACGCGGAACATTGCGTGGTGAACCGTGCGGACAATGCCGTGACGATTACCGATTCGCGGGGCACCGTACATGTGCCGGCGGCCGCGTTGAGCGTGCTGATGCTCGGCCCCGGCAGCAATATCACCTATGCTGCCATCTGCCTGTTGGCTGAATCACGGTCGACCTGCATATGGGTCGGAGAGCGTGGGGTCCGCTACTACTGTCATGGGGTGTCTCTCGCCCAATCGACGCGATTGCTGGAAGCTCAGGCCCGTTTGGTGTCATCGGAGCGGTCGCGCGTCAAGGTGGCGCGACGTATGTACGCGATGCGTTTTCCCGATGAGAAGACCGATGGTCTTACCATGCAGCAGTTGCTGGGAAAGGAGGGCACTCGCGTACGGCGTGCGTATGAGCGTGAGTCGGCGAGAACTGGAGTTCCCTGGAGCGGCCGGTCATACAAGGTGACCGATTTCGATGACGCCGATGAGGTGAACAGGGCGCTATCCGCCGCGAACACCGCCTTATACGGTGTGGTTCATGCGGTGATCGTCGCCTTGGGCTGTTCACCGGGATTGGGCTTTGTCCATGCGAGAAACGAACGCAGTTTCGTATACGACATCGCGGATTTGTACAAGGTCGATATCACGATTCCCTTGGCATTCGATCTGGTGGCCGACCAAGTGGCGGATGTCTCCACCGCAGCCCGCCGAGGTGTGCGAGATCGGATGAAAGACGGGAAATTCCTGCAAAGATGCGTTAAGGATGTCCGCTCATTGTTGCTGACTGACGAGGAGGAGGAAACCGACCATCTGGAGGTGGAGGATATCACTACGCAGTTGTGGGCGGGAGCTTCCGGGTATCGGGAAAGCGGGCGGAATTACTCTTCGGAACCGCAGTCGACCGGTGACGCCAGCGACGGCGATGACATGGACGTATATGACGCATATGAGGAATTCCACGAGGAGGTGGAATGGTAGTCATCGTATTGACCGTTGCCCCGCCCAAATTGCGCGGGCATTTGACTCGATGGCTGTTTGAGATCTCGCCCGGCGTTTACGTGGGCAAGGTGACCGCGCGCGTTCGATCGCTGCTGTGGGAGCAGATTCTGGACAATATCGGAACAGGTCGGGCCATAATGGTCTTCCCGTCCGATAATGAACAGGGGTTGGAGTTCCGTACCCATGGTCAGGAATGGGAGCCAGTGGACTATGAGGGATTGGAATTGATTATGCGACCGAATACAAGCCAGCAGCAACGGCGGAACGGAGCACGGAAAACCGGATGGAGCAAGGCGTCCCGGTATCGCAGGTTCGGACGCTGACGGCGCGTTTGTTGATATGTTGGATACATCACGTATTGAGCATTGAGCTGAGCATTGCGTATTGAATATTGAGTTGCCGGAGCTGACAGGAAACGACTGTGCGAATCGATTTTTTCAGTGAACAAGCAGTCGCCATTTCGGCATAAAATCAGACTGTTCGCCCCGCACACGCGGGGATGATCCGCTCCGGCGGCGTAGGCTTTGCGTTGGAGCATGGTTCGCCCCGCACACGCGGGGATGATCCGGTCGCGATCCGCCTCAAGGAGCGCCTGACCCTGTTCGCCCCGCACACGCGGGGATGATCCGTAGCCGCCGCCGTAGTACTGGCCGTTGCCGTCGTTCGCCCCGCACACGCGGGGATGATCCGACCTCGCAGGCCGACCTCAACGCCGCCAAGGCGTTCGCCCCGCACACGCGGGGATGATCCGTAGCCGCCGCCGTAGTACTGGCCGTTGCCGTCGTTCGCCCCGCACACGC
>NZ_PEBH01000003.1:54775-159603 GCF_008698235.1 Bifidobacterium rousetti | reverse complement strand
GTTCGCCCCGCACACGCGGGGATGATCCGTAGCCGCCGCCGTAGTACTGGCCGTTGCCGTCGTTCGCCCCGCACACGCGGGGATGATCCGTCACCGGAGTGCCCGCCAGGGACCGTCACCCGGTTCGCCCCGCACACGCGGGGATGATCCCAGGCCGGCGCGGTTGCAGTCGATGACGTGGAGGTTCGCCCCGCACACGCGGGGATGATCCGATGGGGCCGATAGCCATGATTCCTCCATGTTCGTTCGCCCCGCACACGCGGGGATGATCCGATGCTGCGCACGTCGAATTCGAGGTAGTTGTCGTTCGCCCCGCACACGCGGGGATGATCCGGCCTCACATCCGTGCCACCCATCCTGCAGCCGGTTCGCCCCGCACACGCGGGGATGATCCGTGCAGCTGCGGTTTGGCGCCGGCCTCGCCGACGTTCGCCCCGCACACGCGGGGATGATCCGCCGTCGAACACGGCCCAATCGGTCGGCTTGTCGTTCGCCCCGCACACGCGGGGATGATCCGGCCACCGCCACCATCACCAAGGACGGCAACACGTTCGCCCCGCACACGCGGGGATGATCCGAGCGCGCTCGGCATCCACTCGCCATCCACCGTGTTCGCCCCGCACACGCGGGGATGATCCGGCACGGCGTATGGCGGACTCGGCGGAGGCGGAGTTCGCCCCGCACACGCGGGGATGATCCGGCCAAGCCCCACCCCTCCACCCCGAACCAGACGTTCGCCCCGCACACGCGGGGATGATCCTGGCTCGACCGAATCGGCATGCCCACCCTCCAAGTTCGCCCCGCACACGCGGGGATGATCCGGTCAGGGTGCCGGTCTTCGGGTCGATCTGAGTGTTCGCCCCGCACACGCGGGGATGATCCGGCCCACGCACCGTCACCATCGACGGCGTCACCGTTCGCCCTGCACACGCGGGGATGATCCGAACGAGGCGATGCTCTGGCCGGTGGACGTGAAGTTCGCCCCGCACACGCGGGGATGATCCGGCGTCGGATTCGATGTGGCTCAGCTCGCCGTAGTTCGCCCCGCACACGCGGGGATGATCCGCGTTCGGCGACGCCTCCGACAGCGCGGGCCGCGTTCGCCCCGCACACGCGGGGATGATCCGATCGCGACTACCCCGGCGGCCGCGGTGAGCGCGTTCGCCCCGCACACGCGGGGATGATCCGCCGTGGACGTGTCAAGCGGCTCGCCGGCGGTGGTTCGCCCCGCACACGCGGGGATGATCCTTGGCGTGGCGCTAACCTAGTTGCATGACACAAGTTCGCCCCGCACGCGCGGGGATGATCCGGGGATTCTGGGCGCTACGATCGCTCGGAATCCGTTTGCCCCGCACACGCGGGGATGATCCGGGCTTGGTCCATGCCACCACCCCACCGGTATCGTTTGCCCCGCACACGCGGGGATGATCCGCCGCCGAAGCTTGGGCCGAAATGACGGCCGCACAGATCACCAACCCACAGGAGTGGAGACACATCCAGAAATGGTTCCCCCAATCGTCTAGACTAATCAGCAGCATTAGAGGATGCGTTAAATGGTTGACCCGCTTTTCAAGAAGTTCTGCGAGAACGACGAGGGCATATCCGTCGGGGAGCTTCTCGACACCTACGCCAGTGCGTTCAACGCACCTTTTTTCTCCGTGGAAGAGCAGGGGCCATTCATCGCCGACGACGAACTCCGACAGTGGCTTGGCTGGTGCCTCTTCTACGGCAAGCCTCGTGACGAGTACGTTCGCCCCGCGCGCACGGGGATGATCCTGCTGGTTGTAGCCTTCGAAGCCTCTTTGATGAGGGGCTGTCAGCGAAGCTGACTGTGGAGGGTGCGAAGGCAGAGACTTGGAGACCTACAGACCTAGGTCCGCCGTGTCAGGGAATGGCCCTGCCATTCGATGCCGAACGAAGCAGCCGGCGTAGGCGTGACGGTGGGTGATGGGTGGGGAATTGTCGGCAGAGCCGTGTCATCTCGTCGCTTGTGTGGGATTCAGCGCGGTTGTAGCTGTTTTCGTTGCTGAGTCCCGCAGATTCGGGGGTTCCAGCGTGGTTTCTTGCGATTTTCGTGCTGAGTCCCTTGATGACGCCTGTTCATGCCGGTATCGGACCGGGTGCGTTCCGTTGGTGTTGTTCAAGAATGGCGGAATTTCAATGATTTCCGGTTCGTGTTCGGCGGATGGTTGCGTGGCTGGTGCTTGGGGTGTGTCCGTGATGTGGGACTCGGTGTCGGTTTCTGCTGTAATCGCGTTGAGTCCCGCGGATTCGGGGGACTCGATGTGGTTTCTCGCGATTTCTGCGCTGAGTCCCCCGGATGGAGTGGAACGGCGGGCATGGCACACCCATCGTGCGCATGCGGGTTGCCCGACCCCGTCGGACCAGATCTGTGTCGTTGCCTCGGGACGGCGATGTATCCATGTATTTGGGCAAGGTGTCTTGTTTTGTTGATGGTGTGAATTAGACAAGGTGCCTAGACTTAGGTTGTGGGGCGAGACACCGTGAATGCGGCGGATACGCCCAGCGGGATGTGCCCAAGCAAGGAGGTCATCATGACGGACTTCAATCCGAATAACCCGAATCCGAATCCGAACCAGAACCAGCCCGAATACGGCCAGTACGCGCCGGGCGCCGGTCCGCAGGGTCAGCAGCGGGCTCCGCAGTACGGCCAGTATGCCGGAGCGAATCCCGGTCAGGGGCCGTACGGCTATGGCCAGCCGCAGGCCGGGCAGAACGGCGACCCGTACGCCAACCCGTTCGCGGGCCAGAACCAGCACGGCCAGTGGACCCAGAACCCCGGCCAGAACCCCGGCCAGCAAAGTCCGTTCGGCCAGTCCGCCCGCCAGCCGCTCGATCCGTTCAAGCTCATCGAGAGCATGCTGCCGCAGCGCACCAAGAACTGGGTGCGCGCCACCTACGCCATCATCGGCGTGGCCGCCATCGTCCTCGGTCTGGCTCTGCTGATCTGGCCCGGCATCACCCTGCAGGTCGCGGCGGTGCTGCTCGGCGTCTACTTCATCGTCTCCGGCGTCACCCGCGTCGTCACCGCCATCGTCGAACTTGGATTGCCCGCCGGCTGGCGCATCCTCGACATCCTCGTCGGCGTGCTGCTCGCGGTCGGCGGCGTCGTCGTCCTCAAGAACTCGGCCCTGTCAGGGCAGACCCTGGCCGTTCTCGTCACGATGACGGTCGGCCTCGGATGGATGCTCGAGGGCTTCATGGCGCTCGTCGAATCGTGGAGGCTGCCGAGCTCCGGCTGGGCCGTGCTCTACGCGGTCATCTCGATCGTCGCCGGCTTCGTGGTGCTGCTCTCCCCGGTCACCTCGACAGTGTGGCTCGTCATCTTCGGCGGTTGCGCGCTGGTGGTGATGGGCGTCTCCGCCATCGTGCGTGGCTTCAAGTTCGGCCGCCTGCCGAAGAACCGCTGAATCGCCGGAGCGCATGACAGTGGATGACGGTGAATGACGAGGTGACGCACTATCGTGGGAGCGTATTGAGAACGAGTCTTGATAGGCCCGTCACAAGGTAGAAAGAGTCCCATGATCGAACTGAAGACCCCTCGCGAGATCGAGGAGATGAAGCCCGCCGGCCGTTTCGTCGGCTCCATCCTGCGCGAGCTGAAGGAATACACGAAGGTCGGCACCAACCTGCTCGACATCGACGAGTTCGTGCACAAGAAGATCGTCGACCGCAAGGGCGCCGAATCCTGCTACGTCGACTACGCGCCCGACTTCGGCACCGGCCCGTTCGCGCACTACATCTGCACCTCCGTCAACGACGCGGTGCTGCACGGCGTGCCGTACGACTACAACCTCAAGGACGGCGACCTCGTCTCCCTCGACCTCGCGATCAGCGTCGACGGCTGGGTGGGCGACTCCGCCATCAGCTTCGTGGTCGGCAAGGACCAGGATCCCGAGGACCTGCGTCTGATCAAGTGCACCGAGGAGGCGCTCGCCGCCGGCATCGAGGCCGCTCAGCCCGGCAACCGTCTGGGCGACGTGTCCAGCACGATCGGCGACATCGCCCGCGAGTACGGCTACCCGATCAACCTCGAGTTCGGCGGCCACGGCGTCGGCCACATCATGCACGGCGACCCGCATGTGCCGAACGACGGCAAGGCCCACCACGGCTACAAGCTGCGTCCGGGTCTGGTCATCGCCATCGAACCGTGGTTCCTCAAGACCACCGACGAGATCTACCAGGACCCGAAGGACGGCTGGACCCTGCGCTCCGAGGACGGTTCGCGCGGCGCCCACTCCGAGCACACGATCGCGATCACCGAGGACGGCCCGATCATCCTCACGACGCGCGAGTAACCGCCGAACGCGTCGTCGCTGTGTCAGTCGCTGTGTCAGTCGCTGTGGCAGTCACTGTGACGCCGCTCACTTCGTTTTGAGACGCCCGAAGCCGGCGCGCATCCCATCTTGTTACGATGGGGCGCACGCCGGCTTCGATGTTTCCCGACGTTTTCGACGTCTTCCGTATCGTCCCGCGTATCGACCACGAAACCTGTGGCGGTAACACAAGCGGTCTAATGTGACCGGCAACACTTTGGAACAGGAACGAGGTATCCCATGGCCACAGCACAGCTGAACGTGGACGACAGCAAATACACCTTGCCGTTGGTGGAGGCCACGGCCGGACCGAACGGCATCGTGGTCTCCAAGCTGCGCAACGACGGATGGGTCACGCTCGACCCAGGCTTCCTCACCACTGCCCAGTGCGAGTCGAAGATCACGTACATCGACGGCCAGCATTCGATCCTGCGATACCGCGGCTACCCGATCGAGCAGCTGTGCGACCAGTCCGACTTCCTCGAGGTCGCGTGGCTCCTGCGCCACGGCGAGCTGCCCAACCATGAGCAGTACGACAAATTCGTCTCCGACATCAACCACCGTACGATGGTGGGGGAGGACTTCCGCACGTTCATGGGTTCGTTCCCGCGCACCGCGCACCCGATGAGCGTGCTCGCCTCCGCGATCAATGCGCTCGCCACCTTCTACCCGGACACCACCGACATCAACGACTCCGACCAGCTCGACGAGTCCGCGATCATCATCATGGCGAAGGTCCGCACGATCGTGTCGTACATCTTCCGCCGTCGCCGTGACGAGCCGATGCTCTACCCCGACTACGCGCGTGGCTACGTCGACGACTTCCTGCGCATGTGCTTCGCCGTGCCCTACGAGCCGTTCGAGTCCGATCCGCTGTACGTGCACGCACTCGGCCGACTGCTCATCATCCACGCCGATCACGAGCAGAACTGCTCCACCTCCGTGGTGCGCATCGCCGGGTCGGCCCACGCGAACCTCTATTCCGCAGTCGCAGCCGGCGTCAAC
The DNA here is from genome assembly GCF_008698235.1 of Bifidobacterium rousetti. Classification (GTDB taxonomy): domain Bacteria; phylum Actinomycetota; class Actinomycetes; order Actinomycetales; family Bifidobacteriaceae; genus Bifidobacterium; species Bifidobacterium rousetti. The sequence continues at coordinate 154,261 of NZ_PEBH01000003.1, read as the reverse complement.
GCCCTGTCCGGCCCGCTGCACGGCGGCGCGAACGAGGCCGTGCTGCGCCAGCTCAAGGCGATCCGCGACTCCGGCAAGTCGGTGCGCGAGTTCGTCGAGGACGCCAAGGCCAACGGCCAGCGCATCTCCGGCCTCGGCCACCGCGTGTACAAGTCGTACGATCCGCGCGCGGCCATCGCCAAGCAGTATCTGGAGAAGATCATGGAGCGCGAGGACACGTCGAAGCTGCCGGCCGACGAGCGCGCGCTGTTCGACGTGGCCACCGAGTTGGAGTCGATCGCGCTGAGCGACGACTACTTCGTCTCGCGCCACCTCTACCCGAACGTCGACTTCTACACCGGCCTCATCTACCGTGCGATCGGCTTCGACCCGGCGATGTTCACCACGCTGTTCGCGCTCGGGCGCATCCCCGGCTGGATCGCCCAGTACCGTGAGATGCTGGCCGACCCCAACACCAAGATCGGCCGTCCGCGTCAGGTCTACACCGGCGCGACCGAACGCGACTACGTGCCGATGGACGAGCGCTGAGTCGGGTCGATGCATGATGAAGGGCGATTCCCCGCGGAATCGCCCTTCATCATGCCATCATGAATTCGCAGTCAGACTATCCCTCATGACTACCCCCCAGTCCCGCTTCGCGGTCCAGCTCCCCTGACAAGAGGAGCCGCGGCAGGAGAAGACCGGGGCGGAGACTAGTTCTTGTGCAGCTTCTCGTTCAGCTCGATGCCGGTCTTGCGGTAGCGGGCCTCGATGCGGCCCGTCACCGAGTTGCGGATGAACAGGATGTTGTCCTTGCCGGACAGGTCCGCGCCCTTGACGATCTCGAGCGGCTCGCCCGCGGCGGCCTTGGCCTTGTCCCAGATGGTGACCTTCGTGCCGGCCGTGACGTACAGGCCCGCCTCGACGACGCAGTTGTCGCCCAGCGAGATGCCGATGCCGGCGTTCGCGCCGAGCAGTGAGTGCTCGCCGATGGAGTTCCGCAGCTTGCCGCCGCCGGAGAGGGTGCCCATGATCGAGGCGCCGCCGCCGATGTCGGAGCCGTTGCCGACGACCACGCCCTGCGAGACGCGGCCCTCGACCATCGAGACGCCGAGCGTGCCGGCGTTGAAGTTCACGAAGCCGGCGTGCATGACGGTCGTGCCCTCGGACAGGTACGCGCCGAGGCGCACGCGGTCGGCGTCGCCGATGCGCACGCCGGTGGGCGTGACGTAGTCGATCATGCGCGGGAACTTGTCGACGCCGAACACATTCACCGTCGTCGCCGGCGCGGCGGCGGGCAGGCCGGCGTTCGCGGCGAACGACTGGGCGGCGGCGGTCGCTGCGGCCTCGACGTCGGCCTTCCTCAGATTGAAGTCCTCGACGGCGAACGGGCCGTAGTTGGTCCACACGACGTTGGCGAGGTGGGCGAAGATGCCGTCCAGATTGAGGGTGTTCGGCTTGGCGAGGCGCATGCTCATCAGGTGCAGCTTGAGATAGGCGTCGCCGGCGGTGGCGATCGGCGCGTCGAGGTCGGTCACGGTGAAGACCGGCACGCGGCGCACGCCACGGGCGTCGGCCTCGTCGTGCGCGAGCACGCCGAAATCGTGGTTCGGGCGGTCGGCCTCGGCCGGCGCGTCCCCCAGCGTCAGTGACGGGTACCACACGTCAAGGGTGTTCCCGGCAGCGTCGATGCTGGCCAGACCCCATCCGTAGGCGGTGCGTTCTTCAGCCATCTTCTTGTACTCCTTCGATGCTTGAGTGCTTGGCATGCATGGTTCGCATGCATGGTTCCACGCCCCACCTTACCGCGTTCGCCATCGGCGCAGGGCCTTGCATCCCATTGACCAAGCGGTGCGATACAATCCGACCTCGTGAGTGACTTTCAGCAGGATGAACGCGATGGACGTGAGCGCCGCCGCCGCACGATGGTGCGCGCGGTGTGCATCGTCATCGCCGCGTGCATGCTGCTGTCCGTGGTGATTCCCGCGATCTACGCGGGTCTTTGACGTATGGTCACGCGCATCCCCGCGTGACGTTCCGTCCGCGCCGTCCCGTCGGCGGCGAACAGCGGACGACGACGGACCGACAGGCGACGATGCGCGCGGCCCATACCCCCGTGACGATCATCAAGGCAATTCATAGGCAAGACACGTAAGGTAAGAAACGATGGCAGAATTCGATTATTCGCAGGCGATCGCCGATGTGCGATCCAAATACGATTCCATCGCCAAGGCGTTGGACGTCGACCGCATCAAGGCGGACATCAAGGAGCTCGAGCAGCAGGCGGCCGCGCCCGGCCTGTGGGACGACCCGGAGAACGCGCAGAAGGTGACCAGCCGCCTGTCGGCCGCGGAATCCCAGTTGAAGAAGCTTCAATCCGCGTCCACCCGCATCGACGACGTGGAGACGCTCGTCGAGCTTGGCCGCGAGGAGGAGGATCAGGACTCCCTCGACGACGCCCAAGGCGAGCTCAAGGCCATCGCCGAGGATCTGGACGCGATGGAGATCCAGACCCTGCTTGATGGCGAGTACGACGAGCGTTCCGCGGTCGTCACGATCCGTTCCGGCGCCGGCGGCGTCGACGCGGCCGACTTCGCGCAGATGCTGCTGCGCATGTACCTGCGCTACTGCGAGCGCATGGGCTTCAAGGCCAAGGTCATGGACACCTCCTATGCGGAGGAGGCGGGCATCAAGTCCGCCACCTTCCAGGTGGACGCCCCCTACGCCTACGGCCGTCTGTCGGTCGAGGGCGGTACGCATCGCCTCGTGCGCATCTCCCCGTTCGACAACCAGGGTCGTCGCCAGACCAGCTTCGCGGCTGTCGAGGTGGTGCCGCTCGTCGAGGCCACCGATCACATCGACATCCCGGACACCGACATCCGCGTCGACACGTACTGCTCCTCCGGCCCCGGCGGCCAGGGCGTGAACACGACCTACTCGGCCGTGCGCATCACCCACCTTCCCACCGGCTTGGTCGTCACGATGCAGGACGAGCGCTCGCAGATCCAGAACCGCGCCGCCGCCATGGCCGTGCTCCAGTCCCGACTGCTCGTGCTGCGCCACGAGGAGGAGGCCAAGAAGAAGAAGGAGCTCGCCGGCGACATCAAGGCCAGCTGGGGCGATCAGATGCGCTCCTACGTGCTGCACCCGTACCAGATGGTCAAGGACCTGCGCACCGGCTACGAGACCTCCCAGACCCAGGCCGTGTTCGACGGCGACCTCGATGGCTTCATCCAGGCCGGCATCCGCTGGCGTCACGAGGAGCGTCGCGCCGCCTAGGAGGAGGCCGATGCGTAAGCAGGCCCGACCGTTGGTCGCGGCCTCCGGTGGCGGACGCCGGTCGCGGGGTTGCCCCGCCGGCAGCCGCTCTCTGGCAATCACTCGCCGGCAGCCGCCGGTACTGGCAATAAGCCGGCAATAAGGAAGGAACGATGGCACTCATCTCGCTCAGGAACGTCAGCAAGGTCTACCCGAAGGGCACCCGGCCGGCGCTGGACGGCATCAATCTCGATATCGATCGCGGCGACTTCGTGTTCCTCGTGGGCGCGTCGGGCTCCGGCAAGACCACGCTGCTGAGTCTGCTGTTGCGCGAGGAGGAGGCCACGGACGGCGAGATCCGCGTCGCGGGCAACGACCTGCGTCGCATCTCGAACCGTCAGGTGCCCCAGTACCGGCGCACGATCGGCTTCGTGTTCCAGGATTACAAGCTGCTCAACAACAAGACCGTCTGGCAGAACGTCGCGTTCGCGCTCGAGGTGATCGGCACGCGCCGTTCGGCCATCAAGTCGCTGGTGCCGAAGGTCCTCGAGACCGTCGGCCTGACCGGCAAGGAGGACAGCTACCCGCACGAGCTGTCCGGCGGCGAGCAGCAGCGCGTGGCCATCGCCCGCGCCTACGTGAACCATCCGCAGATCCTGCTCGCGGACGAGCCGACCGGCAACCTCGACCCGACCACGTCGCTGGGCATCATGGAGGTGCTTGACGCGATCAACCGCACCGGCACGACGATCGTCATGGCCACGCACAACGAGGAGATCGTCAATTCGATGCGCAAGCGCGTCGTCGAACTGCACACCGGCCGCATCGTGCGTGACGAGGAGCACGGCTCCTACGATTCCGCCGCGTTCTTCCCCGACGCCGAGGTCACGTCCAAGGCGCATCAGGCGCTGGGCGGGGCGTCCGGCGCCTCCGGCGACCCTGATCTGAGGTTCCGTCCGCAGGGATCGATCGAGGCCGAGGTCACGCAGGCCATCGCCATCGAGGCCGGGGCGATTGCCTCCGGCGCGATGAACGGCGATGAGGGCATCGCGCGTCTGGCGCAGTCCGTGCACTCCGGGCGCACCGGTCGCTACGGCGAGGCGTTCGCGCCGCTCGAGACCACGCTTACGTGGGGCAAGGGCCTCAAGCTCGACGAGATGGAACGCATCGCCAAAGGTGAGAAGGCCGGGAACGAAGACGCCGAAAACGGCTTGCTGGCGCCACCCGCTCCACCGAGCGCGGCGGGTTCTTCACGGGGTACCCGCCAAGCGGGCGACGTCGATGCGCAGGCGGACACGGCAAACGTCCATGAGGACACCGGCGAAACCGGCGACAATGACGGCGTGAACGGTCACGACAACGACCGCGACAACGATCACAGCGAGGAGGAACAGCAGTGAGGGCGCGATTCATCCTGTCCGAGACATGGACGAGCCTCAAACGCAACGTGCCGATGATCGTCTCGGTGATGCTCGTCACGTTCATCTCCTTCGTGTTCATCGGCGCGTCCGCCCTGATGCAGGCGCAGGTCACCCGCGCGAAGGGCGAATGGTACAACAAGATCGAGGTCGTCGTCTGGCTGTGCCCCGACGGCACCAGCCAGGCCGCCACCTGCGCGTCCGGCAAGGCCCCCACCAAGCAGGAGATCGTCCAGCTTGAGGAGTTCATCCAGGACGAGCTGACCGACAACGTCTCCAAGATCACATACGTCAGCCGCGAGGACTTCTACAAGAACACGTTCCTCAAGCAGTACCCGAACGGCGACTACCAGGGGCGCACCCTGACCGCCGCCGACATGCAGGACTCCCTGCAGTTGAAGCTCAAGGACCCGACCAAGTACAAGATGGTCTCCGAAGTGCTGTCCGGCAAGACCGGCGTCGAGGACGTCGTCGACCAGAAGCAGATCTTCGACCCCGTCTTCGCCGTGCTCAACCGGGCCACGGCCGTCACCGTCGCGCTCGCCGGCGTGATGGTGGTCGTCGCGATCCTGCTGACCGGCACGACGATCCGCATGTCCGCCGCCTCGCGCAAGAACGAGACCGAGATCATGCGACTCGTCGGCGCCTCGAACTGGACGATCCGACTGCCGTTCATCCTCGAGGGCGTGGTCGCCTCGCTCATCGGCTCGCTGCTCGCGTGCGGCACGCTCGCCGGCATCGTGCAGGTGTTCATCACCGACGGCATCGCCGGTTCCGTCAGCTGGATGCCGTTCGTCACGCAGTCGACCGTGTGGATGATCGCCCCGGCGCTGGTGGCGGGGGCCGTGCTCCTGTCGATCGTCGCCTCGGCGATCTCGCTGCGCCGCTACCTCAAGGCGTAGGTTCAAGGCTCAAGGCCGTTTTCCGCTGCGAGCCGAAGGGCGCGACTCGCGCCCCCAGCAATCTTCGTTACAATGACCACCAGCGTTAGTGAAGGAAGGACGATCAAGTGGTGAATCGCTCGAAACGTAGCTGGAACGCCGGATTGGGATTTGCGGTGTCGATGGCGATGATGGCCATCTGCGGGCTGGCGGCGATCGTCCCCGCACCGCCGAAGGCCGAGGCCGTGTCGGTGTCCGAATACCAGCAGAAGCTCGCCAAGCACAACGACATCAAGGCGAAGCTCGCCGGCGTGGACAAGGCCCTCGCCGACAAGATCATCGAACTGGACGATCTGACCAACGTGCAGATCCCGGCCGCGCAGAAGGCCACCGAGGCGGCCCAGCAGAAGGCCGAACAGGCCAAGAGCCTGGCCGACGCCACCACCGAGCGTCTCGAGGCCGCCCAGAAGGACAAGGCCGATCTCGAGGAGAAGATCAAGGAGACCGGCATCGAGTACGACGACGCCAAGGACTCCGTCGCCGAGATGGCGCGTAACAGCTTCCACGGCTCCGACGTATCCACGATGATGGAGGTCGTCACCGACGCCAAGTCCACCGACGACTTCGTCGCGCAGATGCAGTCCGACGCCGCGGCCACCCGTTCCGCCGCGAACGCCGCGAACTCGGCCGCCACGACGCTCAACACGTCGATGAACCGCAAGCAGCGCCTTGCCGCGATCGAGGAACAGATCGCGCAGCTCAAGAAGCAGGCCGACCAGCAGGCCGCGGCCGCGCAGAAGGCGGCCCAGGACGCCAGCGCCAAGGAGGCGTCGCTCGAGAAACTGCAGGCCGAGGGCAGCGCCCAGCGCGCCGAGCTTGAATCGCAGAAGAGCAGCCTGAAGACCCAGGAGGCCAAGGAGGCTGCCGACATCGTCCTGATCGAGGCCGAGCTGGCCACCTACAAGCCGTCGAGCGGCACCGACAACTACACGCCGGGCAACACCGCCCAGCAGAGCAAGCCGTCGGGTGGCTCGTCCTCCGGCAACGACGGCAGCTCCGGCAACAGCGGTTCCGGCTCGTCGTCCGGCGGCTCCTCGTCGGGTGGCTCGTCGTCCGGTGGCTCGTCTTCGGGTGGTTCGTCCTCCGGAGGTTCCTCGTCCGGCGCCAACGGCATGAACTACTCCGTGCCGGGCAACTGCCCCGAAGGCTCCACGTTCTGCTACGGCCACAACACCGGCAACACCGTCGGCGGCTCCGCCTACCCGGCACGCCAGTGCACGCTGTGGGCGTACATCCGCCGCTCCCAGCTGAGCCTGCCCGTCGGCTCCTACATGGGCAACGGCGCCGAATGGGGCACCAAGGGCCGCGCGCTCGGCTATTACGTGAACAACACCCCGCACGTGGGCGCCGCGATGGTGTTCCGCACCGGACAGAAGGTCACCACCTGGTACGCGAACCGCCTGTACGGCCACGTCGCGATCGTCGAACGCATCAACTCCGACGGCAGCCTGCTGATCTCCGAGGGCGGCACCGGCTTCGCGACCTTCCCGGCATGGGAGACCGTCTGGCCGAACGGCAACGAATACGTGCACTACTGATCGAAAGGACATCGCCGCGATGGCGAAGGAACAGGGGACGAAGCTGATCGTCCAGAACAAGAAGGCGCGTCACGACTACGCCATCGAGGACAAGTACGAGGCCGGCCTCGTACTGACTGGCACCGAGGTCAAGTCGCTGCGCGAGGGCCGGGCGTCGCTCGCCGAGGCGTTCATCTCGATCGACCGCCGCAACGAGATCTGGCTCGAGAACGCCAACATCCCCGAATACCTGAACGGCACATGGAACAACCACGCGCCCAAGCGCAAGCGCAAGCTGCTGCTCCACGAGCGCGAGATCCTGAAGCTCGCCCGCCAGTCCGAGGCCAAGGGCTACACGATCGTCCCGCTGAGCCTCTATTTCAAGGACGGCCGAGTCAAGGCTGAGATCGCCCTGGCCCGAGGCAAGCGCGAATTCGACAAGCGTCAGGCCCTGCGCGAGGAGCAGGACAAGCGCGAGGCCCTGCGCGCCATGCGCTACGCCAACAAGCGCTCGGTCCGCTGATACGGGGATACCGTGTGGGTCCGGTCCGGAGGAAGGTGGGGCGATTGACGGTGCGCGACCGTAGGCAGGGAGCGGAGCGACCGATGGCCGAACGGCCTTGAGTGTGTCGCGCACCGTCAATCGCCCCGCCTCCCGGAGTCAAGCGTCTCACGTAATGAACCGTATCCGTGAGATTTACGCTTTCGTAGCATAGGAAACCTACTCTCGCGAATCAGTCGGGAAACATACCCGCCCGATCGACATTTCTGAGAGAGGAAATCCAATGTCCGTAAGCATGGGAATCACCAAGGGACTCAAGACCGCAACCGCCGCCATCCTGTCCGCCGCGATGCTCTTCGCGGCCGCCGCATGCGGCACCACCGATTCGTCCGACACCGCAGCGTCGTCCGGCGACTCCGGCTCGTCCTCCAGCTCCGGCAGCACCACCAAGGGCTTCGACACGAGCTCGATCAAGAAGGACGACGAGATCGCGGCGCTCCTGCCCGACTCCGTCACCAAGGACGGCACGCTGGTCGTCGGCACCGACACCTCGTACGCCCCGGCCGAGTTCCTCGCCGAGGACGGCAAGACCCCGGTCGGCTTCGACGTCGACCTGTCCAAGGCGCTCGCTGCGATCTTCGGCCTCAAGGAGGAGACGGTCACCTCGACGTTCGATTCGATCATCCCGTCCGTCGGCTCCAAGTACGACATCGGCATCTCCTCGTTCACCGTGACCAAGGACCGTCTCGAGGCGGTCGACTTCGTCACCTACTTCAAGGCGGGCTCGACGTTCGTCGTCCAGAAGGGCAACCCGAACAAGGTCGACTCCTCCGACCTGTGCGGCAAGAAGGTCGCCGTGCAGACCGGCACCACGCAGGAGGAGGAAGTCAACAAGGACAACGAGCAGTGCAAGGCCGACGGCAAGAGCGAGATCGAGATCCAGTCCTCGAAGCTGCAGACCGATGTGACCACCGCCGTCGCGTCCGGCAAGGCCGACGTGTTCTACGCCGACTCCCCGGTCGCGGGCTACGCGATCACGCAGACCGGCGACACGCTTGAGGCGCTGGGCGAGGACGTGGGCGTGACCCCGGAGGCCGTGGCCATCAAGAAGGGTGATTCGAAGACCGCCGAGGCCGTGCAGAAGGCCATCCAGAAGCTGATGGACGACGGCACGTACAAGAAGATCCTCGATACGTGGGGCGTCTCCTCCGGTGCGATCGACAAGCCGGAGATCAACCCGACCGTCGAATGACGGGCGAACGGAGACTGTCCGGGAGGTAACGCGCATGTGTATGCAGCGGCGTGTATATTCGTTGCATACATTGCGTGGGCGCATGTGGAGACACATGCGCCGGCACATGGCCGCGTGATCGCGCGGTCGTCCGGTTGCGCGTCGTGACAGCACGGCGCGCAACCGTCGTTCACGAGAAGAGAAGAAGCGAGGAATCACCCCATGTCGTTCAAGGGATTGTTCAAGGGATTCAAGACCGCCACCGCCGCCACGCTGGGCGTCGCGATGCTGCTGACCGCCGCCGCGTGCGGCACGAGCGACGAGGCGACGGACTCGTCGTCGGACGGCGCCGACGCGGCCACCATCACCAGCTATGACGTCAGCGGCGTCAAGAAGGACGACGCCATCGCCTCCCTGCTGCCGGAATCGGTGACCAAGGACGGCAAGCTGACGATCGGCACGAACCCGTCGTACGCCCCGGCCGAGTTCCTCGACGCCGACGGCAAGACGCAGATCGGCTACGACATGGACCTCGCCCGCGCGATGGGCAACATCTTCGGCCTCGAGACCGAGGTCGTCTCCTCCAACTTCGACACGATCATCCCGGCCGTCGGCTCCAAGTACGACCTCGGCATCGCCGCGTTCACGATCACACCGGAGCGCATGGACTCGGTCGACTTCGTCTCCTACTTCACGTCCGGCATGGCCTACGCGGTCAAGAAGGGCAACCCGGAGAAGATCGACGAGAACAACCTGTGCGGCTTGAAGATCGCGGTCGAGACCGGCACCGTCGAGGAGGAGGCCATCGCCGAGACCGCCAAGCAGTGCAAGGCCGACGGCAAGAAGGACATCGAGGTGCAGTCCTCGAAGCAGCAGACCGACGCCACCACCGCGGTCGTGACCGGCAAGGCCGACGTGTTCTTCGCCGACTCCCCGGTGGTCGGCTACGCGATCGCCCAGACCGGCGGCGAGCTCGAGCAGCTCGGCAAGGACTTCGACTCCGTGCCGAACGCCGTGGCCATCAAGAAGGGCGATTCCCAGACCGTCGAGGCCGTGCAGAAGGCGATGCAGAAGCTGATGGACGACGGCACGTACGGCAAGATCCTCAAGCACTGGGGCGTCGAGTCCGGCGGTCTCGACAAGGCCGAGGTCAACCCGAACGTCGAGGGCTGACAGGCGCGGGCGTCGCGTAACGCACGGCGCGTAACCGCGTAACACACATCGTGTAACACGCGCCGTGTAACACAGGAACCGAGAACAACCGAGAGGAAGCCGATCCATGGCGAAGAAGGAAACCGACGGCGAGAGGCTGGACATCCCGAACCGCATCAAGGCGCTGCCGGTCAAGCGCACCGGCCCGGTCGTGGCGGGCGTCATCGTGGCGCTGCTGGCCGCGATGCTCATCCAGGGGATGATCACCAATCCGCGCCTCGACTGGCCCACCGTGTGGAAGTACCTGTTCAACGAGAACGTGCGCGAGGGCATCGCCTACACGCTGATCCTCACGGCCCTCTCGATGATCGTGGCGATCATCCTGTCGGTGATCCTCGCGATCATGCGCAAGTCGATCAACCCGGTGCTCAGGGGCGTGAGCTGGTTCTTCATCTGGTTCTTCCGCGGCACCCCTGTGTACACGCAGCTCGTGTTCTGGGGTCTGTTCGCCGTGCTCATCCCGAAGCTGAGCCTCGGCATCCCGTTCACCTCGGTCGAGTTCTGGAGCATCGACTCGGAGACCGTCATCACCGCGTTCAACGCCGCGTGGATCGGTCTGGCCCTCAACGAGGCCGCGTACCTGTCCGAGATCGTGCGCGCCGGCCTTGAGGCCGTCGACCCGGGCCAGACCGAGGCCGCCAAGGCGCTCGGCATGAAGCGTTCGCTCATCATGCGCCGCATCATCCTGCCGCAGGCCATGCGCATCATCATCCCGCCGACCGGCAACGAGACGATCGGCATGCTCAAGACCACGTCGCTGGTCCAGGCTGTGCCGTTCACTTTGGAACTCCAGTTCGCGACCAACGCGATCGCGAACCGCATCTACAAGCCGATCCCGCTGCTCATCGTGGCCTGCATCTGGTACCTGCTCATCACCTCCATCATGATGGTCATCCAGTCGCGTCTCGAGAAGCATTTCGGCAAGGGCTTCGACGCGCGTCCGATCGGCTCGCGCGGCAAGCAGCCGCCGTTGCCCGGCAAGACCGAGGGTGAGCCGAAGGACAAGGTCGACAAGCTCAACGACGCCACGTTCAGCGGACTGACGGCCTGAAGCGAGGGGAGACGAACATCATGACTGAAACCGCAACCACCGCCGCTCCGGCGACTACCGCTCCGGCAAGCGCCGCCCATGTGCCGGCCGTCAAGGCCGTCGGCGTCCACAAGGCGTTCGGATCGCTGCATGTGCTCAAGGGCGTCGACCTGACCGTCGAACCCGGTACCGTGACCGTGATCCTCGGCCCCTCAGGCTCCGGCAAGTCCACGTTCCTGAGGCTCATCAACCAGCTCGAGACGCTCACGGGCGGCTCGATCGAGGTCGACGGCGAGCTCATCGGCTACAAGCACGTCACCAAGAACGGCCAGGACATGCTCCAGACGCTGAACGAGAAGGAGATCGCCGCGCAGCGCTCCAAGCTCGGCATGGTCTTCCAGCGTTTCAACCTGTTCCCGCACATGACCGCGCTCGAGAACGTCATGGAGGCGCCGGTCCACGTCAAGGGCATGAAGAAGGCCGAGGCGCGCGAGCTGGCCGTCGCCGAGCTCAACCGCGTCGGCCTCGGCGAGCGTCTCGACTACTATCCGGCCGAACTGTCCGGCGGCCAGCAGCAGCGCGTCGCCATCGCCCGCGCCCTCGCGATGAAGCCGGAGATCATGCTCTTCGACGAACCGACCTCCGCGCTCGACCCCGAGCTGGTCGGCGAGGTTTTGAACGTCATGCTCTCGCTCGCCAAGGAGGGTATGACGATGATCGTCGTCACGCACGAGATCGGATTCGCCCGCGAGGTCGCCGATCAGGTCGTCTTCATGGACGGCGGCGTGGTCGTCGAGCACGGCACCTCCGACATCATCGACCACCCCACCGAGCCGAGGTTCAGGGACTTCCTGCAGCACGTGCTGTGATCTCGCTGTAGTAGGCTGGTAAGCCATGTGTGGAATCGTTGGATATGCAGGACAGATTGATACCGCGTGCGGCAAGCCTCTGGAGGTCTGCCTCCAGGGTCTGAAGCGCCTCGAATACCGCGGCTACGATTCGGCCGGCGTGGCGTTGACCGCGCCCGGCATGGATCATGTCGAGGTGCGCAAGAAGGCCGGACGCCTCTCGAACCTCGTCGAGGACATCGAACGCGACCCGATGCCGCTCGCCACGGTCGGCATCGGCCACACGCGCTGGGCCACCAACGGCGTGCCGAGCGACGTGAACGCCCACCCGCACACCAGTCAGGACGGCAAGGTCGCGATCATCCACAACGGCATCATCGAGAACGCCTCCCAGCTGCGCCTCGACCTGCAGGCGGAGGGATACCACTTCTCCTCCGCCACCGACACCGAGGTCGCGGCCAAGCTGCTCGGCAAGATCGTCGACACCATCATCCGCGAGGAGGGCGCGCCCGACCTGTTCAAGGCGATCCGCCGCCTCGCCCGCATGCTCAAGGGCGCGTTCACGATCCTCGCCACCGACTGCCGCCAGCCGGACATCGTCGTCGGCGCGCGTCACGATTCGCCGCTCGTCGTCGGTCTCGGCGACGGCGAGAACTTCCTCGGCTCCGACGTCGCCGCGTTCGTCGCGTACACGAAGCGCGCGATGGAGGTCGATCAGGATCAGGCCGTGTGCGTGTCCGCCGACAAGGTCGTCGTCACCGACTTCGACGGCAACGTCGTCGCGAACCCGAAGACCTACACCGTCGACTGGGACGCCTCGGCGGCCGAGAAGGGCGGTTGGGACTCGTTCATGGACAAGGAGATCCACGAGGACCCGGCTGCCGTGCAGCGCACGCTGCTCGGACGCTTCGACAAAAACGGCGATGTCGCCCTCGACGAGGTGCGCATCGACGAACACGACTTCAAGGCGATCGACAAGATCATCGTCATCGCCTGCGGCACCGCCGCCTACGCGGGCATGGTCGCCAAGTACGCGATCGAGCACTGGGTGCGCATCCCCGTCGAGATCGAGCTGGCGCACGAGTTCCGCTACCGTGACCCGATCCTCACCCCGCGCACGCTCGTCGTCGCGATCTCGCAGTCCGGCGAGACGATGGACACGCTGATGGCGTTGCGCCACGCGCGCGAACAGGGCTCGAAGGTGCTCGCGATCTGCAACACGCAGGGCGCGTCCATCCCGCGTGAATCCGACGCGGTGCTGTACACGCACGCCGGCCCGGAGGTCGCGGTCGCCTCGACCAAGGCGTTCGTCGCGCAGATCACCGCCGCCTACCTGCTCGGTCTGTATCTGGCGCAGGTCAAGGGCGCGATGTTCCGCGACGAGATCCGCCACATCCTTGACTCGCTCAAGGCCATGCCGCGCAAGATCCAGTGGGTGCTCGACACACAGACCGGCGCGATCCACAAGGCCGCCGAGCGCATGCTGAACGCGCAATCGTTCCTCTTCCTCGGCCGCCACGTCGGCTATCCGGTCGCGCTCGAGGGAGCCTTGAAGCTCAAGGAGATCGCCTACACGTTCACCGAGGGCTTCGCCGCCGGCGAGCTCAAGCACGGTCCGATCGCGCTGGTCGATGAGGGCGAGCCGGTCGTGTTCATCGTGCCTCCGGAGCGCGGACGCGACGTGCTGCACGCCAAGGTGCTGTCCGGCATCGAGGAGGTCAAGGCGCGCGGCGCGTTCATCATCGCTGTCGCCGAGGAGGGAGACAAGGACGTCGAACGTTACGCGGACGTCGTCTTCTGGCGTCCGGCCTGCCCGACGCTGATGAGCCCGCTCGTCGACGTGGTCCCGCTGCAGCTGTTCGCGATGGACATGGCCAAGCTCAAGGGCTACGACGTCGACAAGCCGCGCAACCTCGCCAAGTCCGTCACCGTCGAATGAGATACACGACATCATGCGCCACCGATTCGTGACCGAGGAGCCGGATATCCCGTTCGAGTTGCCGGTGGTGTATGAGGACGCGGGGATCATCGTCGTCGACAAGCCACATTTTCTGGCGACGACCCCGCGTGGCATGTGGTACCGGCAGACCGCGCTGATGCGATTGCGCGAGATGTACGGGGATGACTCGATCACGCCGGCGCATCGGCTCGACCGGCTCACGGCCGGCATCGTCGTGTTCGTGCGCGATCCTGCGCTGCGCGGGGCGTATCAGATGCTGTTCCAGGAGCGTCGCACGTCCAAGACGTACGAGTGTCTGGCGCCGTGCGCGCCGATCACGCGGCCGGAGTACGGGACGATCGAACGGCTGGAGCCGCCGCGCGTGTTCCCGCTGCGCCGGCGGTCGCGCATTGTCAAGGAGCGCGGGCGTCTGCAGGCGTATGAGGAGCCGGGCGAGGTCAACGCCGAGACGGTGATCGAGCTTGGAACGCGGACGTGCGGTGCTGACGATGCCGCACCCGCCGCGTGGGGGAGCGGCATGCGTGCCTACACGCTGCACCCGCGCACCGGCAAGACGCACCAGCTGCGTGTGCATATGAATTCGATCGGCCTGCCGATTGCCGGCGACGACTTCTACCCGCGTATCGAACAGCGTGCGTACGATGACTTCTCAAGGCCGCTCGAACTGGTCGCACGGCGTCTTTCGTTTGTCGACCCGGTCAGCGGCGAGCCGCGCGAGTTCGTCTCCCGCGTGCCGCTCGGCGCTATTCGTTCAGATCGCGGACCGATCCACGTTCGACGAATTCCGCGGGGATGACGGTCTTGATGCCGGTCGGCACCTTCTCGCCCTCGCACTGGCGGCGGATCATCGAGAAGGCAGTGGCGCCGATCTCGTCGAACTTCATGCGCATCGTCGTCAGGTCGAGGCGGGGCACCATGTAGACGAGGGAGTCGTCGACGCCGACGACGCTGACATCCTCGGGGACGCGTTTGCCGGCGGCCTTGAGCCCCTGGATCGCGCCGTACGCCATCTGATCGTTCGCCGCGTAGATCGCGGTGCAGGTCGGGTCGTGCGCCAGCGCCATGCCGGCCTGATAGCCGGAGTCGGCCAGCCAGTCGCCCATGTACATGTCCGGCACGGGCGCGCCGAGCTGTTCGAGCGCCTCACGCCATCCGCGCGCACGGCTTTCGGCGGCTCGCGACGACGCGGGGCCCGCGATGTGATGCACCGTGCGATGCCCCTTGCTCATCAGATAGTCGACGATGGCGGTCGAGCAGCCGTACTGGTCGGCGTCGACGGTGGGGCAGTGGTCGGCCGCGCCCTCGGTGATGAGCACGACCGGCAGGTCCTTCGGCGGGCGATACCCGGCGAAACCGGCGATGCGCTCCTCGAGCAGGACGATGACGCCGTCGACCGGCTGCTGCTTCATGCGGTCGACCGCCGCGTTCAGCGTGCGCTCGCCGTTGGTGGGGATGAGCTGGAGCGTGATCGAGTAGCTGTCGGCGATCGCCGCGTTGAGGATGCCGTTGAGGATACGCGAGTTGCCGAACGTCGTCATGTTGAACAGCACGACGCCGATGTTGCGGAAGCTGCCGTGCTTCAGCGCCCGCGCCGCGTAGTTCGGACGGTAGCCGAGCCGTTCCATCGCGGCTTCGACGCGCTGACGGGTGTCGGGGCGTACCGCGTCGCTGCCGTTGGCCACGCGGGATACCGTCTGCGGGGAGACGCCCGCCTCCTTGGCGACGTCCTGCATCGATACCTGAATGCTGCGTGACATGATCCTGACGCTCCTCGGTTCGTTGGTTCTTCGGCTCTTCGATTCGTTGGCGTGATCGGCTGTCCGCCGACAATCATCCTGCCGTCCGGCGACGAAGGGACCGTTCCCCACTCACCTGCGCCCTCGTCTGCGCCGCGGCGGTGAGGGCGTGCGGCCGTCCCGGCAGGCGGGTGTCGGTTTCGGGTATGTATCGTCGTCGCTGACGTACCGGATGATGCACAACGATGTTTTCGTCAACATTATATGTCATTGTCGGTATCGCCTTGTCGCGACACGAAAAACTTCGATTGGACAGACCGAAGAATGATGTTATGATGATAACGCAAACATTTTAGGAGATTGGATACGTGAGACGTTCCGGACGGATGATCGTCCGGAACGGGGAGCGCCCATCGGAGCCTTCGAAGGAGAGGGGCTGGTAATGGTTTCAGCGCAGTCCTCGGTTGCCGTGACGTCCACTGGGTCGTCTGCGGTGCGGGAGAATGGGCATAAGCCTGATTGGCGTGGTTGGAAGTTCATGTGGCCGTTCGCGGTGGTGTTCGTGTTCGTGTTCATCATCCCGATCGTGTACGCGATCTACATCAGTTTCTTCAAGAAGCAGATGATCGGCGGTACGAGGTTCGTGGGGGTGGAGAACTACGCGCGTCTGTTGCAGGACGGCCAGTTCTGGAGCAGTGTGGGTCGTGTGGCGTTGTTCACGTGTGTGCAGGTGCCGATCATGTTGTTCCTGTCGGCGTTGATGGCGTTGGCGTTGGATTCGATGAAGCTGCATGGCACGAAGTTCTTCCGTATCTCGACGTTCCTGCCGTACGCGGTGCCCGCGGTGGTGTCCACGTTGATCTGGGGTTTCGTGTATGGCGCGAAGTACGGTCTGGTGGGTTCGCTGAACGGTGTGCTGGGCACGGATCTGGACATGTTCGCGCCGTCGGTGTTGTTGGCGTCGATCGGCAACATCGTGACGTGGGAGTTCACGGGCTACAACATGCTGATCTTCTACAGCTCGCTGTCCACGATCCCCCACAGCCTGTATGAGGCGGCGTCGATCGACGGCGCGTCGGAGTGGAAGATCGTCAAGAGCATCAAGCTGCCGGAGCTGAAGGGCAGTCTGGCGATCACGGTGATCTTCTCGATCATCGGCTCGTTCCAGCTGTTCAACGAGCCTTCGATCTTGCAGAACATGGTGCCGGGCAACGCGATCACGACGTACTACACGCCGAACATGTACGCGTACAACCTGAGCTTCAGCGGCAACCAGTCGAACTACGCGGCGGCTTTGGCGATCACGATGGCGGTGATCACGATGGCGATCGCGTACGCGGTGCAGTTGAACAGCCTCAAGGAGCAGATGAAGTGATGGCGCGTCAGACGGTTCCGGTTTCGATGATGATGTCCCGTGTGTTGGTGAAGGAGCGTGCGTGATGAGCGTGGTTGAGACTGCCCCCGGTCGTATGAGCGCGGCCGATCTCAGGGCCCAGGAGAGGGCCGCCAGGAAGGCGGAGAGGGAGCGCCAGAAGCGCGTCGCGCGTGACGAGGCCGCCGAGCGCAAGAGGGCGCAGAGGAGCGGGTTCGCGAACGTGAACAACCCGCGCCGGAGCGTGTGGATGACGGTGGTGTGCGCGGTCTTCGCGGTGTACTGCCTGTTCCCGTTCGTGTACCTGCTGATCAACGCGACGAAGACCCAGGCGGACTTCACGTCGACGTTCGGCCTCGGTTTCGGCAAGAGCTTTGCGTTGTGGGACAACATCGTGACGGTGTTCACGTACCAGGACGGGATCTTCGGCCGCTGGCTGGTGAACACGCTCCTGTATGTGGTGGTGGGCGCGGGCGGCGCCACGTTGTTGGCGATCATGGGCGGGTACGCGTTGGCGAAGTTCCGGTTCCCGGGCCGCAAGGCCGTGTTCGCCGTCATCATCGGCTCGATCAGTGTGCCGGGTATCGCGTTGGCGGTCCCGCAGTTCCTCCTGTTCGCCAAGCTGGGTTTGACGAACACGCCGTGGGCCATGATCATCCCGAGCCTGATCTCGCCGTTCGGACTGTACCTGATGTGGATCTTCAGCGAGCAGGCGGTGCCGACGGAGCTCTTGGAGGCGGCCAGGGTTGATGGGGCGAGTGAGTTCCGTACGTTCTGGACGATCAGCCTGCCCTTGTTGGCGCCGGGTATCGTGACGACGGCGTTGTTCACGATCGTGGCGACGTGGAACAACTACTTCCTGCCGTTGATCATGCTCAAGGACGCGGACTGGTATCCGTTGACGATCGGTCTGAACCAGTGGAAGGACCAGGCGTCGACCGCGGGTGGTCAGGCGATCCAGAACCTGGTGATCACGGGCTCGCTGATCACGATCATCCCGCTGGTGATCGCGTTCCTCGCCCTGCAGAAGTACTGGCAGTCCGGCCTCGCCGCCGGCGCCGTCAAGGAATGAGATTCCGCGCCTTACGCAACAACGTCGTGTCATAGCGAACAAAGGAACACAATGACCGAACATCGCATCTTCAACTGGCCGCAGCCGCTTGCGGGGGAGCAGCCCCGCATCTGGTACGGCGGCGACTACAACCCCGACCAGTGGCCCGAGGAGGTCTGGGACGAGGACATCGAGCTCATGAAGAAGGCCGGAGTCAATCTCGTCTCCGTCGCCATCTTCTCGTGGGCGAAGCTGGAACCCGAGGAGGGCGTCTACGACTTCGACTGGCTCGACCGTGTCATCGACAAGCTCGGCAAGGCCGGCATCGCCGTCGACCTCGCCTCCGGCACCGCCTCGCCGCCGATGTGGATGACGCAGGCCCACCCGGAGATCCTCTGGGTCGACTACCGCGGCGATGTGTGCCAGCCCGGCGCACGCCAGCACTGGCGCGCCACCAGCCCCGTCTTCCTCGACTACGCGCTGAGGCTGTGCCGCAAGATGGCCGAGCACTACAAGGACAACCCGTACGTCGTCGCCTGGCATGTGAGCAACGAGTACGGCTGCCACAACCGTTTCGACTACTCCGAGGACGCCGAGCGCGCCTTCCAGAAGTGGTGCGAAAAGCGCTACGGCACCATCGAGGCCGTCAACGAGGCTTGGGGCACCGCCTTCTGGGCGCAGCACATGAACAACTTCTCCGAGATCATCCCGCCGCGCTTCATCGGCGACGGCAACTTCATGAACCCGGGCAAGCTGCTCGACTGGAAGCGGTTCAGCTCCGACGCGCTGCTCGACTTCTACCGCGCCGAGCGCGACGCGCTGCTCGAGATCGCGCCGAAGCCGCAGACCACGAACTTCATGATCTCCGCCGGCGGCACCGGAATCGACTACGACAAGTGGGGCTACGACGTCGACTTCGTGTCCAACGACCATTACTTCACCCCCGGCGAGGCCCACCTCGACGAGCTAGCGTACGCCGCCTCGCTCACCGACGGCGTCGCCCGCAAGAACCCGTGGTTCCTCATGGAGCACTCCACGTCGTCCGTCAACTGGCGTCCGATCAACTACCGCAACGAGCCGGGCGAGCTGGTGCGCGACTCCCTCGCCCACCTCGCGATGGGCGCCGACGCGATCTGCTACTTCCAGTGGCGTCAGTCCAAGGCGGGTGCCGAGAAGTGGCATTCCTCGATGGTGCCCCACGCGGGAGCCGACTCCCAGGTGTTCCGTGACGTGTGCGAACTCGGCGCGGATCTGGGCAAGCTCGCCGACGAAGGACTGCTCGGCACCAAGCTGCTCAAGAGCAAGGTCGCCGTGGTCTTCGACTACGAGTCGCAGTGGGCCACCGAGCACACCGCCACCCCCAGCCAGAACGTGCGTCACTGGACCGAACCGCTCGACTGGTTCCGCAGTCTTGCGGACACCGGCGTGACCGCCGACGTCGTGCCGGTGCGCGGCGACTGGGACTCCTACGAGGTGGCCGTGCTGCCCGCGCTGTACATCCTGTCCGAGGACACGTCCCGCCGCGTGCGCGAGTACGTCGCCAACGGCGGCAAGCTCATCGTCACCTACTACACCGGTCTGTCCGACGAGCGCGACCACGTCTGGCTCGGCGGCTACCCCGGTTCGATCCGCGACGTCGTCGGCGTGCGTGTCGAGGAGCATGCGCCGATGGGCAGCGATTTCCCCGGTGCGATGAATCACCTCGATCTGTCCAACGGTGCCGTTGCGCACGACATCGCCGACGTGATTACCTCCGTGGCCGAGACCGGTCGCGTGCTCGAGACCTTCAAGGCCGACAAGTGGACCGGCTTCGACGGCGCTCCCGCCATCACCGTCAACGAGTACGGCGATGGCAAGGCGGTGTACGTCGGCGCGAAGCTTGGCCGTGAGGGACTCGCCACGAGCCTGCCGGAGATCCTCGCCGAGCTCGGGGTCGCCGTCCCTGCGGGCGACGACCGCGGCGAGGTGCTGCGCGTCGAACGCGCCGACGAGACCGACGAGAACCACTTCGTGTTCCTGTTCAACCGCACGCACGATGTGGCGGTCGTCGACGTCGAGGGCGAGCCGCTCGTCGCCTCGCTCGCGCAGGTCAACGACAGCGAGCACACCGCCGCCATCCAGCCCAACGGCGTCCTCGTCGTCAAGCTGTGACGCTGATCGCGTCGTGATGCCGGGTCGCCGGCGTCGACATTCGGCATAGCAATGGGGGTCGTTCCCCGACTTCGGTCGGGGAACGACCCCCATTTGTGTGTTTCTGATACTTATCGTTTGTCGCTTTGCGAGGGGATGGGCCCCTCGGTCGCAGGTCCCTCGGCCACAGCCGGTTTTAGGGAATCCCATGACGCGATCTGCCCCCTCATGACGTGGTGAAATCCACATGGAGCGGTGAGGCGATTTTCCGTATTGGCGGAATTCCGCCGTTTTGCGTCACCGCTTCATGGGGTGAACACAGCTCCATGTGGATTTCACCGCGTGATGGGTGCCATGACCGCTTGATGGCTGCGCGTTTATGGCTCACGATGGGCGGGGTAATAGGGGAATGGAAGAGGTAATAAGGGAATGGGCGGGGTAATTAGGGAATGGGAATGGGAATGGGAATGGGAGGCCGGAGGCCATAGGGCATGAAAAAGGGTGGCGCATCACGAGGATGCGCCACCCGGTGTTATCGCGACCAGACCCTCGGGAAGGAGCCACGCGGGGAGGAAGATGGTCGCGAAGTGTGAAAAAGGGGGATCGCGCGGAAGGTGTGTCGGCGCGATCCCCCGGAGCGGTACTTACTTGACCGTGTAGCCCTGGCCCTCGGCGTAGGACTTCAGATCCTTCTGCCAGGCGGCGATGCCGTCGGCCAGCTTGCCCTTGCCGGTGTAGGCGTCGCCGACGAAGTCGCCGAACTTGCCACGGGCGTAGACCTCGATCGGCAGGAACTTGTAGCCGGTGGACACGTTCGCGGCGGCCTTGGCCAGCTCCTCGTTGAACTTCTGTCCGCCGAAGTACTCGTGGGCGTTGCCGTCGGAGTCGGTCAGCGAGGTCATGTTGAGGAAGTCGTCGGACTTGAGGGTGTCGTTGTCGGCCGGGAAGGCGCCGCCGTCGACGCGGGTCTTGATGCCTTCGGCGTTGTGGCAGGCGTACTCCATGAACTTGTAGGCCGCGGCGACCTTGTCCTTGTCGTCGGACTTGACGACGGCGAGCGAGGAGCCGCCGTTCTCGGAGTTGGTCTCGGAGCCGTCCGGGGTCGGCATCTGGGCGATGCGCCACTTGCCGTCGCCGTTCGGGGCGCCGGAGAGCAGGTTGTACGGCATCCACGCGCCGGTGAGCAGGGAGGCGATGGAGCCGTCGTCGAGGCCCTTGTTCCAGTCGTCGGTCCAGCCGACGGTCTTGGTGTCGATGAGACCCTCGTCGATCATCTTCTGCCAGAAGTCGGTGAACTCCTTGACCTTGGCGTCGCCGGTCAGGTCGATGGAGACGGTCTTGCCGTCCTCGGAGGTGGAGAACGGCTTCGCGCCGGCCAGTCAGGTCATCGAATCGAAGAAGCCGGCGTCGCCGGAGTCGGAGGTGATGTAGGAGCCAGCGGCCTTGATCTTCTTCGCGGCCTCGTAGAACTGATCCCAGGTCTTCACCTGCGTCGGGTCGACGCCGGCCTTGTCGAAGACCTCCTTGTTGTAGAACCACGCCATCGGGCCGGAGTCCATCGGCAGGGCGTAGACGCCGCCGTTGACGTTCACGGACGACCAGGTGCCGGGGTGTAGAAGTCGGAGAAGTCGGATGCGCCATAGCTGGAGAGGTCCTCGAGGTAGCCGCGGATCACGTACTCGGGCAGCGCGTAGTACTCGATCTGCGCGATGTCCGGGGCGCCGGAGCCGCCTTCGATGGCGTTGGAGAGCGCGTTGTACTCGTCCTTGTTGGTGCCGGCGTTGGTGACCTTGACCTTGATGTTCGGGTTGGCCTTCTCGAAGCCCTCGACCGTGCGGGGCAGCGTGGAGTCCCACGACCAGACCGTCAGCTCGATCTTCTTGTCGGAATCGCCCGATCCGGTGCTGCTCGAACCGTTGCTGGAGCTGCCTCCGCAGGCGGCGACACTGACGAGCATGGCGGCGGCGCCGGTGAGGGCGACCGCCTTCTTCATCGCTGTGAACTTCATCGTCCTTATATCCTTCCTTGTGTGAACGATTGGACTTGGCCTTCCAAGTCTTGTATCGTTTTAACAAACGATAGCACAGGATGTATGATTGCGCAAACACGGGTGGAATCCTCGTGGGAAAGGAATGATCATGGGTGACATGGGCGACACTGTCATTGGATCTCTGAGGCCGGTCGCCGACGTGCCGGCGCGGCTCTTCGGTTCGTTCGTCGAGCATCTCGGCCGCTGTGTGTACGGGGGCATCTACGAACCGGGCCATCCAAGCGCGGACGAGGACGGCTTCCGCTCCGACGTGCTCGATCTCGTGCGCGAGCTCGGCGTCACCTGCGTGCGCTACCCGGGCGGCAACTTTGTCTCCAACTACAACTGGGAGGATGGCACCGGTCCGCGCGACAAGCGTCCGGTGCGGCGCGACCTCGCATGGCATCAGACCGAGACCAACGAGATCGGCATCGACGACTTCCATCGTTGGAGCGTGAAGGCCGGCACCGAGATCATGCTTGCGGTCAACATGGGCACGCGCGGGCTCAAGGCGGCGCTCGACGAGCTCGAATACGTCAACGGCGCGCCCGGCACCGAGCTCGCGGACCGCCGCGTGGCCAACGGCATCCCCGAGCCGATGGATGTGAGGATGTGGTGCATCGGCAACGAGATGGACGGTCCGTGGCAGGTCGGCCACATGACGCCGGACGAGTACGCGGACGCGGTGGAGAAGACCGCGCACGCGATGAAACTCGCCGAATCGGGCCTCGAACTGGTGGCGTGCGGCTCGTCCAGCGCGCACATGCCCACGTTCGGCACATGGGAGCGCACGGTGCTGACCCGCGCCTACGAGCACCTCGACTTCGTCTCCGCGCATGCCTACTACTACGACCACGGCCACAGGGCGCGCGCCCCCAAGGACATGCAGGAGTTCCTCGCCTCGGCCGAGGACATGGCCGGGTTCATCGCCACGGTCGCCTCCTGCGCCGACGAGGCCCGCGAGGCGAACCACGGGACGCGCGACATCGCCCTGAGCTTCGACGAATGGGGCGTGTGGTATTCGGACAAGTGGAACGAGCAGGAGGCCGCGTGGAAGGCCGCCGCGTCCGAGGGCCTGCACCACGAGCCGTGGCCGAAGGCGCCGCATCTGCTCGAGGACGTGTACACGGCGGCCGACGCGGTGGTCGAAGGCTCGCTGATGATCACGCTGCTCAAACACTGCGATCGCGTGCGTTCCGCATCCCGCGCCCAGCTGGTCAACGTCATCGCGCCGATCATGGCCGAACCCGGCGGCCCCGCGTGGAGGCAGACCACGTTCTACCCGTTCGCCGAGGCCGCGCATCACGCGAAGGGTGACGCCTACGCGCCCGAGATCTCCTCCCCGTCCATTCACACGGAGACCTACGGCGACGTGCCGGCGGTCGACGCGGTCGTCACCTGGGATCGGGAGGCCCGCGAGGGACTGGTGCTGGTCGTCAACCGCGACGCCACGGACGCGCACGGCGTGTCGGTCGATCTGGGGTCGTTGCCGGGGATCGCGGGGGGTGACGCTTCTTCGTCGCCGGCGGTGACGGTGACGCACGCCGAGATCCTGCATGACGATGACATCTACCGCACCAACACCGCCGCCGAGCCGGATGCGGTCACGCCGCAGCCGCTCGACGCGGCCGTCGACGGCACGGTGATCGGCGTCGATCTGCCGCCGGTCTCCTGGGCGGCCATCCGATTCACGGCGTAACGACGCCGGCCGTGGTCGTTGGTGTCGTGGTCGTTGATGTCACTGCGGCGAGGACTCGCGGCACACCAGCTGGCACGGCGCCTCGATCCGCTCCGCCGGCGCGCGCCTGCCCGCCTCGATCTGGGCGATGATCGAGGCGACGGCGAGGCGCGCGATGTCGGTGCGCCCCGGGTCGACCGTCGTCAGCGACGGGACCATGTACCGCGATTCGTCGATGTCGTCGAAGCCGACCACGCGCACATCACCCGGCACGTCGACGCCGCGTTCGCGCAGGCATCGCAGCGCGCCCCACGCGAGCGTGTCGTTGAGGGCGAACACGGCGTCGAAGTCAAGACCGCCGTCGAGCATCCGCCCGATGGCCTCGAAGCCGTCGACGCTGTCCCATCCATCGGTCTCGATGAGCAGCCGCGGATCATAGGCCATGCCGTGATCGGCGAGCGCTGCGCAGTACCCCCGCGTGCGCAGGTCGCCGGACGAGGACTGCGTCGGCGGTTCGGTTGGGGAGTCGGTCGGGATGTCGGCCGGGATGCTGGGCGTGTCGGTCGTGTCGGTCGGTCCGTCGTCCGTGGGCGGCACGGCGCCGATGACGGCGATGCGCCGGCATCCTGCCTCGATCAGATGCGTCGTGGCCTCGTATGCGCCCTCGCGGTTGCGGATGAGCACATGCGGCGCGTCCATGCCGAACAGTCGTTCGCCCAGCATGACCAGCGGGTAGTCGCCGTCCAGCAGGTGCATGTCGTCGCGGGTCATCATCAGGGGGCTGAGGATGAGGCCGTCGGCCGGACGCGTGCCCATCGAGGCGATGCTGGCCAGCTCGTGCTCGCGCGCGTTGGATGTCGATTCGACGATGACGCCGTATCCCCGTTCGCGCGCCTCGGCGAGGATGTCCTCGGCGAGATCCGCGAAGTACATCTGGCGAAGGTCGGGGATGACGAGCTTGAGCAGGTGCGTGCGCCCGGATCTGAGGTTGCGTGCGGACGTGTTGATCTGATAGCCAAGGTCGGCGATGGCGGTCTCGATGCGTTCGCGCATCGCCTCGCTCATGTACGGGCGCTTGTTGAGGTAGTTGGAGACCGACGCGACCGACACCCCGGCCTCGCGGGCCACGTCGGCCATCGTGACGGTCGCCCTGCCGTTCCTGCGGCTGCTGACTGACATGGTCCCCAGTCTATCCGGGATCTATCCGGAAAGTCCGATCCGTAAGCGCTTGGTTCGTGAGAACCCGGTCCTCCGGTTCGACCCTGTCCCGGTCCGACCCCTTCCGCATCCGCGTCCCGGCCGATAGACTTTCCGTGTGAAGGGGCGCGGCGGGCCGTCATATTCCGCCGCGGCGAACCAAGCCAAGAGAAACGAGGCAATGACATGGCCGGCATCGATCAGACTTCCGTTCAGGCATCCGATCAGACCCCGTACGGGATCCTGCGCGCATACACCCATGACGAGTGGGAGGCCGCGGTCAACCACCGTTTCGTCCGCGAGCTCGTCGACGAGACCATCGCGCCGGAGGTGCTGCGTGACTACCTGATCCAGGACTACCAGTTCGCGCAGGACTTCCTGTCGCTGCTCGGCCAGGTGCTCGCCTCGGCCGACACGATGAAGGCCAAGGTGCGGCTCGCCGCGCAGCTCGGGTTCATCGCGGGTGACGAAGACCCCTATTTCCATGACCGGTTCGCGCAGTACGGGGTGAGCGAGGATCAGATCCTCCATCCCGAGCTTGCCCCGGCGAGCCGCGGCTTCAAGAAGCTGTACACCGACACCATCGAGACCCGCTCCTACGCGGATGGGCTCGCCGTGCTCGTGGTGGCCGAGAGCCTGTACCTCGACTGGGCCGAGCGCGCCACCGATCACGGTCGCAGGCTGCCGGTCAAGCCGGAGCATCGCGGATGGGTGGACGTGCATCGCGGCGAGTTCTTCACCGAATGGGTCGACTTCCTCATCGCCGAGTTCAACCGTGTGGCCGATCCGGACGATCCGGAGCTGCGTGAACGTTTCAGCACCGCGGTCCACTACGAGCTCGGCTTCTTCGACGACGCATACGCCGGCCGGGAATAGTCCGTCTGTCTCCGAGGCTCCGATCGGCGTACTCCAAGACGCACTCGGCGTACGTTGACCGGGGCCTGATCGGTGGTTCCCCCTGTTTTCGTGCGGTGGGCCTGCGGGAGTGTACGTTGATCGGGGCCTCGGCGTGGTTGTCACCTGTTTTCGTACGGTGAGTGCGGGGGAGTGTACGAAAACAGGGGGTAGTGGTGTGTTGATCCCTGTTCCCGTACGGTGAGCACGTTATGGCGTACGTGGACTGGGGTCTCGTCGGGGATTCTCCCTGTTCTCGTACGGTGAGCATGGAGGAGGTGCGCAGACCGCTGTTTCATCGGTGATTCTCCTTGTTCTCGTACGCCTTGTGCCGGGGATGCGGAGATCGGGTGGTTGGGTCGGCCGTGTCGGTGGGTCGGCTGTGTCGGTGGGTGCGCGGGAAACAGGTTGTGGTTCATCGATTGGTCGTGCGTTGCTGTGCTGTGTCGATGGGTGCGTGGGGCAAGGGGTGCTGCTGCGACGGTTCGGGAATGGAATGGGGATGACCCGCCGGCGGGTTCGGGTGGCGTGTCGGGCGAATCTGTGTATAATGAATCATGTTATCGCAACCATACCCGCGAAGCGGCGGAATAAGCCGGTTCGCGGAGTCGAAAACAAGCGGTTATGTTTTCGATAGCATCGCTACGAGGAAGAACGCGATGCCATGTGGTTGCGGCGAACATCGACAGTCGCCGCAACGGCGGCTGAAGGAAGGAGTAACAGGACGATGAAGTTCACCAACGCCAAGAAGGCCGTCGCGCTCACCGGCGCGGTCGCCATGCTCGTCAGCGTCGCCGCGTGCGGTTCCGACAGCAACTCCAGCAGCCAGCCTGCTCAGGAGAAGGACGTCCAGGAGATCACCGTGTGGGCTTGGGAGCCCACGCTCACCCAGGTCGCCAAGGATTTCGAGAAGGAGACCGGCATCAAGGTCGACCTCAAGAACGTCGGCACCAACACCAAGGAGTACACGCAGCTCGACAACGCCATCGAGGCCGGCTCCGGCGCCCCGGACGTCGCCCAGGTCGAGTACTACGCGATCCCGCAGTACGCCATCAAGAACAACCTGCTCGACATCACCGACAAGACCTCCGGCTACGAGGACTTCTACACCCCCGGCCCGTGGGCCTCCGTGCAGTTCGCCGGCAAGGTCTACGGCCTGCCGATGGATTCCGGCCCGATGGCCTTCTTCTACAACAAGGAGGTCTTCGACAAGGCCGGCGTCGACGCCACGCAGATCAAGACGTGGGACGACTACTACGAGGCCGCCAAGAAGATCCACGCCCTCGGCGACAACTACTACATCACCTCCGACACCGGTGACGCCGGCTTCTACGACTCGATGACCTGGCTCGCCGGCGGACAGCCGTTCAAGACCTCCGACGACGGCTCCGAGGTGACCATCAACCTCACCGGCGACGAGAACGTCCAGAAGTTCAACACCTACTGGCAGAAGATGCTCGATGAGGGCCTGCTCGACACCAAGACCGCCGGCTGGTCCGAGGACTGGTTCAAGGGCATGGTCGACGGCACCATCGCCTCCCTGCTGACCGGCGCCTGGATGCCGGCCAACCTCGCGAACTCCGCGGCCGCTGGCGCCGGCAAGTGGCGCGTCACCCAGATGCCGACCGCTGACGGCTCCGCCACCAACGCCGAGAACGGCGGCTCCTCGCTGGCCGTGCTCGCCAGCTCCAAGAAGGCCGACGCCGCGTACAAGTTCATCGAGTACGCGAACCACGGCGACGGCGTGGCCACCCGTGTGGCCGGCGGCGCCTTCCCGGCCGACAAGGCCTCCATGGAAGCCGACTCCTTCAAGAACGCCACCACCGTGAAGAACGCCGACGGCGAGGACGTCGACTACTTCGGTGGTCAGAAGTACAACGAGGTCCTGGCGCAGGCCGCCGAGAACGTGTCCACCGGCTACCAGTTCCTGCCCTTCGAGGTCAAGGCCCGCACCATCTTCGGCGACTACGTCGGCAAGTCCTACACCGGCGACCAGAAGCTGGCCGACGGCGTGGCGGCTTGGCAGAAGGCCCTGCAGGACTACGGCAAGGATCAGGGCTTCACCGTCAAGTGATCGCCCGATCGAATCGGTCGGTATCAGCTTCGCCCGTAAAGGCGATGTCCCGCAAACCGCAATAACCCAATAACCCAACCCAATAACCAATCACACGAAGGCCTTGTCGCGGCGTATTGAACCGCGGCGAGGCCTTCGCATGTTGGTAGACTCGTGATCGTTTCGGAAAAACACTGGGCCGCGGCGAGTCGCGGCGGGAGGGACGGGTCCATGCGTTCGATGATGGCGATGACGGGAATCAAGCGCCTCGTCGCGGCCGTGACGGCCCTCGCCGCGACGGCCGCGCTCGCCTCTTGCGGTGAGGCGGCCGATACGCGCACGCACATCACCGTGTGGAGCTGGGAGCCGAACATGGGCGAGGTCGTCGATGACTTCGAGCGGGACAACCCTGATGTCGTCGTCGATCTGAAGGACATCTCCGGATACGAGAACCTCAACACCGCCATCCAGGACGGCTACGGCATGCCCGACGTGGCGCAGATCGAGTATTTCGCGCTCCTGCAGTACGCGGTCTCCGGCCAGCTGCTCGACATCTCCGACTACGTGGGCGACGACTACGCGAACTTCTACTCGCCCGGCACATGGTCGAGCGTCCAGCTCGCCGGCCGCGTGTACGGACTGCCGATGGATTCCGGCCCGATGGCCTTCTTCTACAACAAGGACGTCTTCGACCAGGTCGGTGTCGACGCCTCGCAGATCAGGACGTGGGACGACTATTACGAGGCCGCGAAGAAGCTCAAGGACATCGGCGTGTACATCGCGGCCGACTCGGGCGACGCCAGCTTCTACGCCGCGATGATCTGGCTGGCGGGCGGAGAGCCGTTCCATACCAGCCCCGACGGCAAGACCGTCACCGTCTCGCTCGACTCCGACGAGGGCACGAAGGAGTTCACGCGGTTCTGGCAGAGGATGATCGACGAGGGGCTCATCGACACGCGTCGCGCCACCTGGTCGAACAGCTGGAAGCGGGCGCTGAGCACCGGAGCCGTCGCCTCCGTGTTCTCCGGCGCGTGGATGCCGTCGATGCTGATGGCCAACGCGCTCGGCACCGCCGGGCTCTGGCGGGTCGCCCCGATGCCCACGATCGACGGGCGGACGGCCAACGCGGAGAACGGCGGCTCGGCGATGGCCGTGCTCCAGTCCACGCGCAAGCCGCGGGCCGCCTACCGGTTCGTCGACTATGTGACGCACAGCCGCGACGGCATCGACACGCGCGTCGACGGCGGCGCGTTCCCGGCCGATCTCGAGACGCTGTCCAGCAAGACGTTCCTCGACAAGACCACGATCCGCAACTCCAACGGCATCGACATCCCGTATTTCGGCGGGCAGCAGTTCAACCGCGTGCTCGCCGAGGCCTCGGAGAACGTGTCGGTCGGCTACCAGTACCTGCCGTTCGAGGTGTATGCGCGCAGCGACTTCCGCTCCACCGTCGGCAAGGCCTACAAGTGGGGCAGCGCGTGGCAGTCGTACCTGAAGCGACAGCGCGAGATCAGGGCCGGACTGACCGACGCGGACGGCAATCCGCTCCAGCCGCGCGAGAAGCCCACGCCGAAGGTGAGCCTGAAGGAGGGCATCGCCTCATGGCAGGCCGACCTCAAGGAGTACGGCGCCAATCAGGGCTTCACGATCCGCTGACGGGCGGTCAGCGCACATTGCGCGAGTAGATGTACGCCATCCCCTTGAAGATCAGGTCGGGGTCGTACACGTCGATCATGTCGGTGTCGTTCTGGAACACGCGTCCGAGGCCGCCGGTCGCGATCACCTGGAACGGCTCGTCGATCTCCTTGCGGAACTGCGCGATCGTATACTCCACGCCGCCGAGGAACGTGTAGTACAGGCCCGCCTGCATCGCGGTGCGCGTGTTCGTCGCGAGGATCGACTGCGGGCGGGTGATCTCCACCTCCGGCAGCTGCGCGGTCTGCCCCCACAGCGCCTCGGCGCCCGTCCTGATGCCGGTGGTGATGTACCCGGAGACGATCGTGCCGGTCGCGTCCACGTAGTTGAACGTCGTGGCCGTGCCGAAGTCGGCCACCAGCACCGGGCCGCCGTACGTGTGGTAGGCGCCCGCGCAGTCGGCGATGCAGTCCGATCCCAGCGTCTTCGGGTCGTCGAGGCGGATGTTCATGCCGGTCTTGATGCCGGGGCCCACCACCATCGGCTCGAAGCCGAGGAACTTGATGATCGACGAGCGGAACGAGTACATGACCTTCGGCACCACCGAGCAGACGATCACATCGTCCACGTCGCGCGCCGTGTAGCCCCTGAGCTCCAGGAACTGCGTGATCATCAGCCCGTATTCGTCGGACGTGTGCGTCGCCTTCGTAGTGATGCGGTACGTGCCGACGATGCGGCCGTCCTCCATGAAGCCGATCACGATGTTCGTGTTGCCGATATCGACTGCCATCAGCATGGTTGTCTCCTTTTGACTGCTGACTTGACTGCTGATTTGACTGTTGAATTGACTGCTACTGTGCCCGCGATCGTGCGTCCTCAGGCCCGCGCCGACTGCCCTCGCATCGCGGCGAGGCGCAGCAGCAGGCGCTTGGCCAGCACGGTCTTGTCCATCTTGTCCCAACGCTCGATCTGCGGTGTGCCCGGATCGGACGCGCCCGGGGTGAGCACGGTCACCACGTTCGTGTCCGTCGCGAAACCGGCGCCCTCCTCGCGCAGATTGTTCGCCACGAGCATGTCGCAGTGCTTGGCGGCGAGCTTCTTCGCGGCGTTGGCGATGAGATGCTCGGTCTCCATCGCGAAGCCGCACAGGATCTGCGATCCGTCCGTCCGCTTGCGGCCGCCCGCCCAGGCGAGGATGTCCGGGTTCGACACGAGCCTGATCGTGATCGAGTCGCGTCCGTTCTTCTTGATCTTCTGCTCCGAGACCCTCTCGACGCGGAAATCGCCCACGGCCGCGGCCATCACCGTGATGTCCGCCGCGGCGAACGACTCGGACACCGCCTCGAACATATCCTCGGCGGTCGTGACCCGCACCACGTCGACGCCCTGCGGCGGTTCGAGCGAGACCGGTCCGGAGACGAGCGTGACCCGCGCGCCCAGCGCGGCCGCCGCCCCGGCGAGCGCATAGCCCATCTTGCCGGTCGAATGGTTCGTGAGGTAGCGCACCGGGTCGAGCGGTTCCTGCGTGGGGCCGGCCGTGACCAGCACGGTCAGTCCCGTGAGCGGCTGAGAGGCGGTGGCGGCGGGGGAGCCGGCCGCTTGCGTCGCGTCGGTTGTGCCGGACGCGTGCGCTGTGTCGGCCGTCGCCTCGCCGCCGGCTGACGTCTCCGCTTCCGCCACGCTCCTCCCCGCGAGCATCCCCTCGACCGCGCGTTCGATCACGTCCGGTTCGGCCATGCGCCCGCGTCCCGCGTCGCCGCACGCGAGCCTTCCCTCGCCCGGTTCGACGACGAGCCAGCCGAGTGAACGGCAGACATCCAGATTGCGCTGCGTGGCCGGATTGTCGTACATGTGCACGTTCATCGCCGGGCACAGCGCCTTCGGACCCTCGTAGGCGAGGATCGTGGAGGTGAGCGTGTCGTCGGCCATCCCGGCGGCGATGCGCGCGATCACGTCGGCGCTCGCCGGCGCCACGACCAGCGCGTCCGCCCATTCGGCGTCGCGCACATGGTTGATCGTCTCGCGCGAGTCCGGGTTGGCGACCACGTCGCCGAGCGCGTCGGAGGCGGCGGGGGAGGGGAACATCGCCGTGCGCGTGCGTTCGCCGGTCAGCGACGTGAACGTCAGCGGGGTGACGAACCGCTCGGCCGCGGCCGTCTCGACCACGCGGACCGTGTGCCCGGCCTTCGTCCAGTCGGACGCCAGATGGCAGGATTTGAACGCGGCGATGCTGCCGGTGACCCCAAGAAGAATATGTGCCATAACCGCCTCCCGCCCCGGTTTCCGCCGGGTGCGCGCATGCCGATGCCTCCGTGCATGGCCGGTCGCCGCGGACCTTCCGTCGACGCCGATGCCCAAGTATAGCCGCGCCCGGGGCGGGAGTCGCCACTACAATGGCGACGATGGGCCGTGGCGGGGCGTCAGGTCGCGGCGGGGAGGGAGACGCGATGAACTTCAGCGTGTTCGGCCGTGTGCCGGGAGGATACGACGACGATGGGTTCGACGGCGACTGGTTCACCATGGGCGATCCCGGCGATTCTGACGATCCGGCCGATCTGTATGTTCCCGGTCGTTCCGTGTTCGGCGCCGTTTCGTCCGCCTCGCCGGCCGTGTCCTCCTCGAGTCGGCTGCTCGCGGCGATGCGCCGCCTCGACGAACAGGATGATCAGGCCCGCCGCGCCAGACGGCGTGAATCGATGATCAACGCCGGAACATCCGATGGGCGCGTCGGCGTGTACGGGCGAGGCCGAACGCCGCAGCCGAAGGCCGCCCCCGGTTCGGTCGCGCTCGTGCCCATCCTGAGCCATCTCGACACCCAGTGGAGCGTGCAGTTCCGCATCGGCACGGAAGGCGCCATGTACGTGCTCAAATCGATCTCCACGCTGATCGACGACATGCGTCTGGCGAGCTATCGCGCCTACGGGCAGAAGCTCGCGTTCACGCACACGCCCGTGATGCTCGATCCGCGTTCGCGCGCGCTGCTTGACTTCCTGAAACGGATCGAGGACGTCCGTCAGGCCGCGGACCTGCAGGATGTGCGTTACGGCGCGTTGGGCTCCGTGCATATCGACCGGCATCTGCCGCTCGCCGAATCGGAGACCGCACGATTGCTCGACATCATGTCGGGGGATTTCGGCGGCGGTTCCGGGAACGGCGACCGGAACGCCGGGAACGGGAACAAGGATGACGGCCGCGTCGGACTGGTGCTCGACAGCTGGTACGACCGCTCCCCGTCCTACGTCGACGTGCTGCGCGACGACCCCGGTCTGATGCCGGTCGTCTCGATGACCCGCGTCAACGGCGACGGCGGCGTCGACGGCTACGCGCTGCACGGCCGCCCGCCGATCGAGACGACGATCACCGGCGAACGGGGCGTGTGGCTGCTCATGCCGCCCGCCGACGCGCATGGCCGCCCCGCGCGACGTGGCACCGTGATCGCAAGCCGTATGCCCATGCGCGACGCCATGCACGTCAGTGCCGCCGGATACCGCTTCGTCCGGTGCCCGAAACCGCTCGAGCCGTTCGCCGCCCTGCTGCCCGTGGTGTGCGGCGAGAACCCGGACGGCGAGATCGTCGCGTTCGACGACGCGCCGCTGTTCGCGCGCACGCTCCTGCCGCGGCTCGTCGACGCCGGTCTCATGGCCGCCGGCGACGTGCCGCGCGAGATCGAGCTCATGCGTCCGGTCGAATGCGAACCCGAGTTCTACCTCGACCGCGACGAGAGGGGCGTCACCTGCGTGGCGAAGGCCCGCTACGGCGAGCGCGAGGCGACGATCGTGCCCCAGCGGGGGAGCGATTTCGCTTCGGGCGCGATCCCGATGGTCGGCGCCGGGCATGATTTCGCCGCCGAACGCGCGATGCTCGACCTCGTGCGCACGTATTTCGCGATCCCCTCGCCCGCGGCCCCGGCGTTCATCGGACGCGACGAGACCACGCGCATCATCGCCCTGTTCGACGAGGGGCTGCCCGCCCTGCGCGCGATGGGCAAGGTGTTCACCACGCCCGCATTCGACCGGCTGCTCGCGCCGAAGCCGCCGAGCGTGACCGTCGGGCTCGCGATCCGGTCGAACCTCGTGGAGATCTCGCCGATCGCCGACGAGGTGCCGCCCGACGAGGTGGGGGCCCTCCTCGCCTCCTACCGCCGCCGGCAGCGCTTCCACCGGCTGAAGGACGGGACCTTCCTCGACCTGCGGGGCGCGAAGCTGGACGCGCTCGACCGGGTCGCCTCCGACCTCGACCTGAGCGAGTCCGAACTCGACGGCGGGCCGGTGACGCTGCCCGGCATGCAGGCGTTCCTGCTCGACGGGGAGCTCGCCGGCGAGGGCGTTCGCAAGGAGCCCTCGTTCATGCGCTACGTGGACGAACTCAAGACCATCGACCCCACGCGCTATGCGGTGCCGGACGAGCTGGCCCATGTGCTGCGCCCCTATCAGGTGGAGGGATTCAGGTGGCTGCGTACCCTGTGCGACAAAGGCTTCGGCGGCATCCTCGCCGACGAGATGGGTTTGGGCAAGTCGGTGCAGCTGATCGCGCTGCTGCTCTCGCTCGGCGGTCGTGCGCCTTCGCCCTCGCTCATCGTCTGCCCGGCGTCGCTCGTGTACAACTGGGTGGCGGAGTTCGCCAAGTTCGCGCCCGACGTCGACGCCGTGGCCGTCGCCGGCACGAAGGCCGAACGCCGCGCCGCCATCGCGCGCTACACCGGAGCCGGGGCCGGAGCCGCGGCCGGCGCCGCATCCGAGACCGCGGCCGGCCCCGCATCCGACAAACCCGTCGTGCTCATCACCTCGTACGACCTGTTGCGCCGCGACGCCGACGATTACCGCGACACCCGCTTCGACGTGATGGCGCTCGACGAGGCGCAGGTCATCAAAAACCACACGACGAAGATCGCGAAAGCTGTCAAGGCGATCGACGCCGAACACCGGTTCGCGCTGACCGGCACGCCCATCGAGAACCGGCTGAGCGAACTGTGGAGCATCTTCGACTTCCTCATGCCCGGGCTCCTCGGCTCCTACCGGCGCTTCCACGAACGCTACGAGCTGCCGATCTCCAATGCGCGCGCCGCCGACCGGTCCACCGCCGCGGGCCGGGCCGCCGCCGAGGTCAACCCGGAGGGGGAGCGGGTCGCGCGCAGGCTGCAGGCGCTCGTCGGCGTGTTCATCAAACGCCGCCTCAAGAAGCAGGTCCTCACCGACCTGCCCGACAAGATCGAGACCACCGTCACCGTGCAGCTGGAGGGCGAGCAGCGCAAACTGTACGCCGCGCACGAGCAGCGCCTGCGCCAGCAGCTCGAACACAGCCGGGACGACGACTTCAACACCTCGAAGATCCGGATCCTCGCCGAACTCATGAAACTGAGACAGCTGTGCTGCGATCCTAGGCTGCTGTACGCGAACGCGAAGGACCGCTCCGCCAAGCTCGCCGCCATCGAGGAACTCGTCTCCAGCTGCATGTCCGAAGGCAAGAAGGCGCTCGTCTTCTCCCAGTTCACGAGCTTCCTCGAGCTCATCGCCGCCAGACTCGACCAGCGCGGCGTCGCATACTACACGATCACCGGCTCCACGCCGAAACACAAACGCCTCGAACTGGTCGACCGGTTCAACGCCGATGACACCCCGGTCTTCCTCATCTCCCTCAAGGCCGGCAACACCGGGCTGAACCTCGTGGGCGCGAGCGTCGTCATCCACGCCGACCCGTGGTGGAACGCCGCCGCGCAGGACCAGGCCACCGACCGCGCCCACCGCATCGGACAGACCCATGACGTGGACGTGTACCGGATCGTCGCCAAGGACACCATCGAGGAGCGGATACTCGAACTGCAGCACGGCAAGAGCGAACTGGCCCGCCGGTTCACCGACGCCGCAGCGCTCGCCGACGCGGCACCGGCGTCGATCGCCACGCTCACCCGCGACGACCTGCTGTCGCTGCTCGGATGAGGTCGGCGCGCGGCGGGCGTCGGATGATAGTCTGGGGCCGGGAACAGTCGGAAACAGCCGACAGGCAACCATCGAGGAGGAACATATGATCAGGGTTTCCGTGGTCGGAGCCAAGGGACGCATGGGATCGCACGTCGTCGAGGCGGTGAACGGCGCCGAGGACATGCAGCTGGCACTGACGCTCGACGCGGGCGACGACCTCAAGGCTATCACCCCGCAGAACACCGACGTGGTCGTCGAGTTCACCGTGCCGGCCGTGAGCCTCAACAACGTGCTCGCCCTCGTCGCGCAGGGCGTCGACGTGGTCGTCGGCACCACCGGCTGGACCGACGACAAGCTCGCCCAGGTGCGCGAGGCCATCGCCGCCGGCCCCCGTCCGGAAGAGCAGAAGGTGTTCATCGCCCCGAACTTCGCGATCTCCGCCGTGCTCGCCGACCACTTCGCCACGCAGGCCGCGAAGTACTTCGAATCGGTCGAGATCATCGAGATGCACCACCCGAACAAGGTCGACGCCCCCTCCGGCACCGCGATCCACACCGCGCAGGGCATCGCAGCCGCGCGCAGGGCCGCCGGGCTCGGCCCCGTGCCGGACAACACCCAGACCGACGGCGGCTCTCGCGGACAGGTCGTCGACGGCGTCCACGTCCATGCCGTGCGCCTGCGCGGCCTCAACGCGCACGAGGAGGTGCTCTTCGGCAACGCCGGCGAACAGCTCGTGATCCGCGCCGACAGCTTCGACCGCGGCTCGTTCATGCCCGGCGTCCTGCTCGCCGTGCGCAAGCTCGCCTCCGACGCGCCCGCCGGCCTGACCGTCGGCCTTGACCGGTTCCTCGACCTGTAACCTGCAAGGGGTGGCGTCCGGCCCCGGACCGTCACCGGGGCGTCGATGGCCGTTAACAATAGGCGTCCACAACGCGAAGTACGGTAAGCGATATGACTGAGAGCGATATGCATCTGCTGAATCCCGCCCCGTTCGGGCGCATCCTTCCCGCCATGATCACCCCCATGAAATCCAACGGCGAGGTCGACTACGAGGCGGCGCAGAGGCTCGCCAAACAGCTGGTCGCTGACGGCGCCGACGGTCTGGTCGTCAACGGCACCACCGGCGAATCGCCCGTCACCCACATGGAGGAGAAGGTTGAACTCGTCCGCGCGGTCAAGGAGGTCGTGAGCGTCCCGGTGATCTCCGGCGCAGGCTCCAACGACACCGCGCACACCGTGCGCATGGTCGAGCAGACCCAGGATGCGGGCGCCGACGCGGTCCTCGTCGTTATGCCGTACTACTCCCGCCCGTCCCAGGACGGCGTCGTCGGCCACTACAAGGCCGTCGACGAGAACACCGACAAGCCGATCATCGTCTACGACGTGCCCGGCCGCACCGGACTCAAGGTCAAGGTCGAGACCTATGACCGTCTCGCCGCGCTCGACCACGTCGTGGCCGTCAAGGACGCCACCGGCGACCTCGCCGCGGCCGTCGAGAAGCAGCAGCGCACCGGACTCGCCTGGTATTCGGGCGACGACGGCCTGTTCCTGCCGTTCCTGTCCATCGGCGCGGTGGGCATCATCTCCGTCATCGCGCACGCGGCCGCGCATCCGATGCGCCAGCTCGTCGAGGCGTTCGACCGCGGCGACATCCACGAGGCCCAGCGCCTCGCCAACCAGCTCGCCCCGCTGGTCCACGCCCTGAACGGCGACGGCTATCAGGCCGTCATGGCCAAGGCCGCGCTCAAGGTGCGCGGCATCCTCGACTCCACCGCCATGCGCCTGCCGAACATCGGACCGGACGAGGCGCAGGTCGAGAAGGCCCGCGCCGGCATGCAGGCCGCCGGACTGCTGTAAGACGCCGCGGAAAGGCCGCAAGGGCGCTCTCACACGTCGCCCCCGCGAGAGCGCGGAGGCACCGAAGATAATCAGGAAACACAAGAAAGTCATGGCACAAGAACAAACCAGCAACACCAACGCCGGCGCCGCCAACGGCGCCAAGAAAACCTCCGGCGGCCGCCGTCGCGGCTCCGCCAACCGCGCGGCCTCGGGCCGTACCTCCACCGGCCGCGCCTCCGGCCGTTCCGCCTCCAACGCCCGTGGCAGGGGCCGTTCCTCCGCCGGTCGTTCGCGCGGCGCCTCGGGCGCCTCCCGCTCCCGCCGCCAGAACGTCGGCACGCAGGCCACCGCGCCCCAGCAGGACGCCGTGCTCATCGCCCCACCGAAGTACCGCAAGGGCTCGATGCGCATCACGCCGCTCGGCGGCCTCGGCGAAATCGGCCGCAACATGAACGTCATTGAATACAACGGCCACCTGCTGCTCATCGACTGCGGCGTGCTCTTCCCGGAGGAGGAGCAGCCGGGCGTCGACCTCATCCTGCCCGACTTCAGCTACATCAAGGACCGTCTCGACCAGGTCGAGGCGCTGGTGCTCACCCACGGCCACGAGGACCACATCGGCGGCGTGCCGTATCTGCTGAAGCTCCGTCCGGACATTCCGCTGATCGGCTCCAAGCTAACCCTCGCCTTCGTCGACGCGAAGTGCAAGGAACACCACCAGAGCCCCACCAAGGTGGAGGTCCAGGGCCGCGACAAGCTCAAGGTCGGCCCCTTCGAGCTCGAGTTCATCACCGTGACCCACTCCATCCCGGACGCGCTCGCCGTGCATGTGAAGACCCCGGCCGGCTCCCTCATCGACACCGGCGACATTAAGCTCGACCAGCTGCCGCTCGACCACAAGATCACCGATCTGGTCGAGTTCGGCAAGATCGGCGAGAAGGGCGTCGACCTGCTGATGATGGACTCCACGAACGCCGAGGTGCCGGGTTTCGTCAAGCCGGAGACCTCCATCGGCCCGGCGCTCGACCAGGCGTTCGCGCAGGCCACCCGCAAGATCATCGTCGCGAGCTTCTCCAGCCACGTCCACCGCGTGCAGCAGGTCGTCGACACCGCCCACAAGTACGGGCGCAAGGTCGTCTTCGTCGGCCGTTCGATGGTGCGCAACATGTCCATCGCCGCCGACCTCGGCTACCTGCACATCCCCGAGGGCACCGTCGTGGACCTGAAGCAGGCCAACGACATCCAGGACGACAAGCTCGTCTACATGTGCACCGGTTCGCAGGGCGAGCCGATGGCCGCTTTGGGACGCATCGCCGACGGCAACCACCGCGACATCCACGTCAACGAGTTCGACACCGTCATCCTCGCCAGCTCCCTGATCCCGGGCAACGAGCACGGCGTGTACAAGGTCATCAACAAGCTCGTGCAGCTCGGCGCGAAGGTCGTCAACCGCGACAACGCGGCCGTGCACGTGTCCGGCCACTGCAACGAGGGCGAGCTGCTGTACATGTACAACATCGTCAAGCCCAAGTGCGCGATGCCGATCCACGGCGAGAACCGCCACCTCGTGGCCAACGGCCTGATCGCCGTCAAGACCGGCGTCGACCCGCAGAACGTGGTCCTCGCCGAGGACGGCGACGTCGTCGACCTCTACCACGGCAAGGCCGCGGTCGTCGGCTCCGTGCCGTGCGGCTACGTGTACGTCGACGGCGACTCGGTCGGCGAGCTGACCGACGAGGAGCTCGAGAAGCGCCGCATCCTCGGCACCGAGGGCTTCGTCTCCGCGTTCGTCGTGGTCGACACCGAGGCCCGCGACGTGGTCTCCGGCCCGAAGATCTACCTGAACGCCGTGGCCGAGGACGAGAGCGAGTTCGACAAGGTCCGCCACCAGATCGTCGAGCAGCTGAACGACGCGATGATGACGGGCACCACCGACACGTACAAGCTCCAGCAGATCATGCGCCGCACGCTCGGCGGATGGATCGCCCGCCAGCTCAAGCGCAAGCCGATGATCGTGCCGGTCGTCGCCGACATCGCCACCGACGTCGAGCACGACTGACCCCATCGATCACAACGCAGCAAGCTCCCTCCCGCCCGGAGGGAGCCTTACTTATGTCCACACGTATGTCATCATGTCAACCCACGTACATCGCTAAGGAGAGTACATGCCCGGATCGAACCTGACCCGAGTCGAGGCGGAGGCCCGCAAGGCCGTCGTCGAGGCGCCCATCCACTACCATGTGAACCTTGATCTGACCGTCGGCGCGAGGACCTTCGGCTCGGACACCCTGATCTGCTTCAACGCGCAGCCGGGATCGTCCACCTTCCTCGACCTGATCGCCGACGAGGTGAGCGAGGTCGTCCTCAACGGCCAGAGCCTCGACCCGTCCGAGGTGTTCGTCGACGACCGCATCGAACTGACCGGCCTCAAGACGAAGAACGAGGTCGTCGTCAAGGCGCTGTGCCGCTACTCCAACACCGGCGAGGGCCTGCACCGCTCCGTCGACCCGTCCGACGGCAACGTGTACCTCTACTCCCAGTTCGAGGTGCCGGACGCCCGCCGCGTGTACGCCGTGTTCGACCAGCCCGACCTCAAGGCCACCTTCGACTTCAAGGTGCTCGCCCCGAAGAGCTGGATCGTCACCTCCAACATGCCGGCCGCGTCCGTCGAGGACGACGACCGTCTGACCGCCGAGGGCACGCTCGAGGCCAAGCCGGCCGAGACCACGCGCCTGTGGTCCTTCGAGGCGACCCCGGTGATGAGCTCCTACCTGACCGCCATCTGCGCCGGCCCGTACGCCGAATGGCACACCGAATACCACAACGAGGACGGCCGTACGATCCCGATGGCCCAGTACTGCCGTCAGGCCGTCGCCGACGCCTTCGCCAAGGACGTCGACTACCTGTTCGACATCACCAAGAAGGGCTTTGCGTTCTACGCCAAGACGTGGGGCGTGCCCTACCCGTACGCCAAGTTCGACCAGATCTACGTGCCCGAGTACAACGCGGGCGCGATGGAGAACATCGGCATGGTCACGATCCGCGACTCCTACGTCTTCGAGTCCAAGGTGACCGACGCCCTGGCCGAACGCCGCGTCGTCACCGTCCTGCACGAGCTCGCCCACATGTGGTTCGGCGACTACGTGACGATGAAGTGGTGGAACGACCTGTGGCTCAACGAGTCCTTCGCCGAGTTCACCTCCACGCTCGCCACCGCCGAGGCCACCGAATGGCACGACGCGTGGGCCACGTTCTGCTCCGGCGAGAAGAGCTGGGCGCTGAGGCAGGACCAGCTGCCCACCACGCACCCGATCGTCGCCCCGATCAACGACCTCAACGACACGTACGTCAACTTCGACGGCATCACCTATGCCAAGGGCGCCTCCGTGCTGAAGCAGCTCGTGTTCTACGTGGGCCGCGCGAAGTTCTTCCAGGGCATCCACAACTACCTCAACAAGCACGCGTACTCCAACGCGACGCTGGGCGACCTGCTCGCCGAGCTCGAGCTCACCTCCGGCCGCGACCTGAAGGCGTGGAGCGCCAAGTGGCTCGAGGAGTCCGGCATCAACACGATCACGCCCGAACTCGAGGAGAACGGCGACGGCACCATCGCCTCCCTCACGCTCGTCCAGGACGCGCCGGCCGAGCACCCGGTGCTGCGCCCGCACCGCCTCGCCCTCGGCTTCTACAACGAGGACGCCGCGACCGGCCGCATCGTGCGCACCGACCGTCTCGAACTCGACGTCGACGGCGAGAGCACCGCCGTCACGGCGGCCGCCGGCAAGCCGCGCCCGGCCCTCCTGCTCATCAACGACGAGGACCTGACCTACACGAAGATCCGCTTCGACGCCAACTCGCTGGCGTTCGCCGAGCAGCGTCTGCTCGACTTCGACGACGCGCTCGCCCGCGCCGTCATCTGGCTCGCCTTCTGGGACATGACCCGCGACGGCGAGTTTCCGGCCGAGCGCTTCGTCGACCTGACCCTGCGCCTGCTCGCTACCGAGACCGAGTCCACCACGTTCCGCTACGCGCTGGCCTGCATGTCCACCACCGCGCACCACTACGTGGCCGCCGATCGGCGCGACGAGGTCCTGAAGCACGTCGCCGCCGAACTGTGGAAGCTCGCGGGGGCGGCCGAGGCCGGCTCCGACAGCCAGTTCCAGCTCGCCACCGCCTACCTCGGCTACGGCGAGGAGGGCGACGCCGCGTTCGTCGCCAACGCGCGCGGCCTGCTCGACGGCTCCGTGGCGCTCGACGGACTCGAGATCGACAACAACTTCACGTGGACGATCGTCAACGCGCTCGCCTCGGTCAACGAGTACGACGACGCCGACATCGACGCGCAGCTCAAGAAGAAGGAGACCACGGAGAACCGCGAGTTCGCCTACGGCGCGCGTGCCGTCAAGGGCACCGTCGAGGCGAAGGCATGGGCGTGGGATCAGGCGCTCAACAACGCCGACCTCACCAACAGCCAACTCGAGGCCGTGGCCCGCGGGTTCGCCGCGACCCCGCGCCCGGATCTGGCCGCGCCGTACGCCGCCAAGTACTTCGAGACCGTCGACTGGATCTGGTCGAACAAGACCTTCCACATGGCCGAGGCGCTGCTCGAGGGCCTCTACCCGGGCTATGCCGATCCGGCCGAGCTGGTTTCCCTCGGCGAGTCCTGGCTGTCCGGCCACGAGGACGCCGACGCCGCCCTGCGCCGCATCATCCTCGAGAACGTGTACTCCTCCAAGCGCACCCTCAAGGTCCGCAAGTACAACGAATCCCTGTGATTCGGCCCTGTACCACCGGTCTGGCCGGTTTGGTCGACCTGACTGGTCTGGCCGGCGTACGTTCCCGGTGGCCATGAATCGGTTCGCCTCATGGAACGTACGCCTGACTCCCGCCAGCGTACGTTCCACGTGGCGATAGGAACCTGACCCCCCGAAATCGTATCCTCACCTCGAGTGACCGTACGATTTCGGGGGGTCTGTGTGTGATGGCCCCGTTCGGCGTACGCTGACCGCCGCTCACCATACGTCGAACGGGGTCGGCTGCTCTATGGCCACTGGGAGCGTACGGTGAATCCGTCCACATGGCAAAAGAACCGGCACGGGCCGATGGAATCGAGGTATTCTCACTCACGACCGTTAGGAAAACGTTAGGAATCGTGTGCCGGAACCGGTGGCAGGGTGGGTATTCCGGGCCGGTCGGCCGAACAGCCGGTCCAGCCGATGCGCCGCGACGCATGGTGGGTGTGGCCCGCCACCGCCGGCGTCATCCTCACCGTCGACCTCGCGTTGAAGACGTACCGGTGACGGGGCTCCCGGACATGATCGAATGTGGCCGAATCGGGCATGATG
Source organism: Bifidobacterium rousetti (assembly GCF_008698235.1). Lineage (GTDB taxonomy): Bacteria > Actinomycetota > Actinomycetes > Actinomycetales > Bifidobacteriaceae > Bifidobacterium > Bifidobacterium rousetti. The sequence goes on along the minus strand of NZ_PEBH01000003.1, from coordinate 111,488 downwards.
CCGTGTTGGCGTGATTTCACGCGGCACGCCGATTACCATGGTGGACGGTAACGGGGGCGCTCCGTCGCCCGGCCGATCCGGTCGGGGGCGACGTCTTCGATCGAACGATTATAAGGATGTAAGCAACTATGCCGAAGATGTTTGGAACCGATGGTGTTCGAGGCCTCGCGAACCGTGATCTGACCGCCCGTCTCGCGCTTGACCTCGGCGATGCCGCAGTGCGCGTGCTCGGCGACGCCGGCACTCAGGACAACCAGCCGGAGGGCCGTCGCCGCGCCCTCGTCGGCCGTGACACGCGCGTGTCCGGCGACTTCCTCGCCTCCGCGCTGGCCGCGGGCATGTCCGCCGGCGGCTTCGACGTGATCGACGCCGGCATCATCCCGACCCCGGGCGTCGCGTACCTCACCTCCGTGCTCAACGTCGAGATGGGCGCCGTGATCTCCGCCTCCCACAACCCGATGCCCGACAACGGCATCAAGTTCTTCGCGCGCGGCGGCTTCAAGCTGCCCGACGCCAAGGAGGACGAGATCGAGGCAGTGCTCGGCCAGGACTGGGACCGCCCCACCGGCGCCGGCGTGGGCCGCGTCAGCCACGACACCGTGACCGCCACCAACCTGTACATCGATCACTTGGTCTCCACCATCGCCCCGGTCAACCCGGACAAGACCCAGCCCAAGCCGCTGAAGGGCCTGAAGATCGTGGCCGACTGCGCCAACGGCGCCACCTCCGTCGTCGCCCCCGAGGCGCTGCGCCGCGCCGGCGCCGAGGTCATGGTCATCAACGCATCCCCGGACGGCTACAACATCAACAAGCACGCCGGCTCCACCCATCCCGAGCAGCTGCAGGCCATGGTCAAGGCCACCGACGCGGTGATGGGCGTCGCGTTCGACGGCGACGCCGACCGCTGCCTCGCCGTGGACGAGGACGGCAACATGGTCAACGGCGATCAGATCATGGGCATCCTCGCACGCGCCAAGAAGGAGGCGGGCAAGCTCGCCGACAACACGCTCGTCGTCACCGTGATGAGCAATCTGGGCCTGAAGCTGGCCCTGAAGGACATGGGCATCAAGACCGTGCAGACCGCGGTCGGAGACCGCTACGTGCTCGAGGAGATGCTGCGCGGCGGCTACACGCTGGGCGGCGAGCAGTCCGGCCACGTCATCAACCGCGAGTTCGCCACCACCGGCGACGGCACCCTGACCGCCCTCACCCTGTGCAACGAGGTCGTCCGCTCCGGCAAGAGCCTCAAGCAGCTCGCCGCAGACTTCCCGCAGCTGCCGCAGACCCTCGTCAACGTGCCGAACGTCGACAAGATGGCCGCCACCACCAACGCCAAGGTGCAGGCCGCCGTCGAGAAGGAGTCGAAGCTCCTCGGCGACACCGGCCGCGTGCTGCTGCGCCCGTCCGGCACCGAGCCGCTCGTGCGCGTCATGGCCGAGGCCGCCACGCAGGAGCAGGCCGATGAGGTGTGCGCGCGCCTCGCCAAGGTCGTCGCCGACGAGCTCGCCCTGTAGCAGCACAGCCAATCCCAAGCCCAGCCAACCCAACGAGCCCACGGAGGAACCCCACCACATGTTCGGGAAGAACGCGAAAGTCGACATCGAGCTCAACCGAGACGTCGAACAGCTCATCAAGACCGGTGGCAAGGAGAAGATCCTGCCGATCGTGCAGGCCGGCGAGCCGGTGCTGCGCCAGCAAACCGCCGCCTACGACGGCCAGCTGTCCAAGCACACGCTCGCCAAGCTCATCGACACGATGCACACCACCATGCTCGAGGCGCCGGGCGTCGGCCTCGCCGCCACGCAGATCGGCCTCGGGCTCGCGCTCGCCGTCGTCGAGGACCATGTGCGCGACGACGAGGACGACCCGCGCGAGATCGCCGAATTCCCGTTCCATGTGATCATCAACCCGAAGTACACGCCGGTGGGGGAGAAGACCGCCAGCTTCTACGAGGGGTGCCTGAGCTTCGACGGCTATCAGGCGGTGCGCAGGCGCTGGCTTGACGTCGACGCCGAATGGGACGACGAGGACGGCAGGCACCACAAGGAGCGCCTGCACGGCTGGCCGGCCCGCATCTTCCAGCACGAGACCGACCATCTGAGCGGCGAGCTGTACATCGACAAGGCGGAGATCCGCTCCCTCGCCACCAACGAGAACCTCGAGGACTTCTGGGCCGAGGACCCGGTCCCCACCGAAGCCGCCGAGGAACTCGGCTTCGAGCTGTAAGCCGCCGTCTCGGCCCGTGGCCCCTCTGAAGGCCAGCCCATCGAGGGCTGGCCTTCGTCGTTTCGCGGGATGCTCGCTGTCGGGGCTATAATGGCACGCGGTGATCGACCCGTCATGGGCGGTCAACCGCACATAACCAGATTCATAACCTCATATCGGAATCGGCGACGTTCCGGGCCGCGCAAGCATGCCCGAAACAGGCCGAACAGGGAGAGAACATGTCCCAGAACAATGGTGTGCACGGCGAAGCCGGCGCAACCGGAAACAACGCGGCCAGCACCGACGCGAGCCTCGAAGGCCGCGCGAAATCACGAAACCCGAAGAACGGCAACGGCAAGGGGCCGAAATGGTGGCTGTGGTCGCTGATCGCGGTCATCGTCGTCAGCGCGCTCGTCGTCGGTGTCAACGCCTTCTTCACGAATAAGCAGACCAGCGGCGGCGATTCATCGGGCACCAGCGGCACCGCCGCAGCCAAGCAGGCCGACACCGTCGCCATCGGCTTGAAACTCGCGCCCGTCAACCTCGACATCCGCCACCAGTCCGGCTCCGCGCTCGAGCAGATACTCATCGGCAACGTGTACGAAAGCCTCGTCTCGCGCGGCTCCGACAACAAGGTCCACCCCGGACTCGCCAAGAGCTGGGAGGTCTCCGACGCCGGCCTGACCTACACGTTCCACCTGAACGAGCACATGACCTTCTCCAACGGCGACGCGCTCGACGCCGACGACGTGGCATGGTCCATCAACGAGCTCAAGGCGAACAAGTACTACAACTACGATCAGGTCAAGAACCTCGACAAGGCCGAGGCCGTCGACCCGAAGACCGTGAAGATCACCCTCTCCGCGCCCGACTCCAACATGCTGTGGTACCTGACCGGGCGCCCCGGACTCATCTACGACAAGGACGGCAAGTGGGACGAGAAGACCGGCGCCCTCGGCTCCGGGCCGTACACCGTCGAATCGTTCGACCCGAGCGACAAGATCGTGTTCAAGGCCAACCCGAAGTACTGGGGAACCGAACACAAGGCGAAGACCGAGAACGTCGTCATCCGCTTCCTGCCCGACGACAACGCGGGGATCAACGCGCTCAAGAGCGGCGACGTGCAGGTGCTCTCGCCGATCACCGCCACCCTCGCCGAACCGTTCCGCAAGGACTCCGACTACGTCGTCAAAGAGGGCGACGGCTCCGACAAGTTCGTCCTCGCCTTCAACATGGCCAATCCGAAGCTCACCGACAAGCGCGTGCGCCAGGCCATCCGCTACGGCATCGACCATCAGCAGATCATCGCCTCCCGCGGCGGCGTCGACTCCCCGCTCGGCGGCCCGATCCCCAAGGTCGACCCCGGCTACGAGGACCTGACCGACCTCTACCCGCACGACGAGGCCAAGGCCAAGCAGCTCATGGCCGAGGCGGGCTACTCCGAATCCAAGCCGCTTCAGCTCACCCTCACCTACGCGAACGTGTACGGCACCGAGCTCGGCGACCAGCTCAAAAGCCAGCTCAAGCCCATCGGCATCGACCTGAAGATCAACTACGTCGAATTCTCCACCTGGCTGCAGGACGTGCACACCAACGGCGACTACGACCTCTCGCTCGTCGACCACGCCGAAAGCCACGACTTCTACAAGTGGGCCACGCCGAGCTACTACTACCACTACGACTCCAAGCAGGTGCAGGACCTCTACGCGAAGGCGCTCGCCGCGACCTCCGACGACGAGGCGTCCAAATACCTCGCCCAGGCCGCGAAGATCGTCTCCGAGGACGCGCCCGCCGACTGGCTGTTCAGCTGGAGGGTGACGCAGGCCTACGCCAAGGGCGTCTCCGGCTATCCGGAGAACCTCTCCCAGACCGTGCTGCCGTTGTGGCAGGTCACCTACACGCCGGGCAAGTAAGGAACCTTCCATGCGGTTCTTGGTGAAGCGGCTGCTGCTGTTCGCGGCGGCGCTGGTCGGGGTGTCGGTGCTCGTGTTCGCGGCGCTGCGCATCCTGCCGGGCGACGTGGCCGTCGTCATGGCGGGCACCAACGCCTCCGCCTCGCGCGTGGCCGAACTGCGCGCCGAATTCGGGCTCGACCGGCCCTACATCGTCCAATACCTCGACTGGGCGGGCGGATTGCTGCACGGCGACCTCGGCATGTCCGCGCTGACCGGGCGATCCGTCGCCGCGCAGGTCGGACGACGCGCCGCCGTCACGTTCCCGCTGATCGTCATGAGCCTTGTTGTCGCGCTCGCCATCGGGCTGCCGCTCGGCTGCGCCGCGTCCATCGCCCGTTCGCCACGGCTGCGCGGGTTCCTGCGCGTGCTCGCCATCGCGGGCGGCGCGGTGCCCGCCCTGTGGAGCGGCCTGCTGCTGCTCCTGCTGTTCGGCCGCGGCGTCGGATTGATCGGCCTGTTCCCCTCGCAGGGATTCCCGGCCGACGGCTGGTCGGGCGATCCCGCCCGCGCGTTCGCCTCGCTGATCCTGCCCGCGCTCGCCACCGGATTCGTCGCGGCGGCCGGCATCATGCGCTACACGCGTTCCGCGCTCGACGACATCGCCTCCGACGGCGGTCCAGTCGACATGGCGATGGCCTGCGGCATGACCCGCACGCAGGCGATGCTTCAGGTGGGGCTGCGCCTCGCGACCCCGCAGCTCGTCTCCGTCGTGGGATTGACGTTCGCGTCGATGATCACCGGCGTCATGGTCATCGAGAACCTGTTCGCCCTGCCCGGGCTCGGCGCGCTGCTCGTCGGCGACGTCGGCAACCGCGATCTCGTGGCCGTCGAAAGCGAGCTGTTCCTGCTCGCCGCGTTCTTCCTGGCCCTCGGACTGATCGTCGACCTGACGCATCGGGCGCTCGATCCGCGCCTCGCCGCGGGGGAGGGAGAGTGATGGCCGTGACGAAACCGACTCCGGAACCGAGGAATCCCAACGTGACCAGACCGAATCCGGCGAAACCGACTCCGGCGCGCCGCGCTCGCGTCATCCTTGGCACCATGTGGTCGAACGGCACCGGACGTTACGCGCTCGTCGTGCTCGCCCTCTGGCTGTTCGTCGCGCTCGTCTCGCTGTTCTGGACGCCGCGCCCGCTGCTCGCCACCGACGGCTACCACGTCTGGGCCGCGCCGTCCGCCGACCATTGGCTTGGCACCGACGGCACCGGCGCCGACGTGCTGAGCTGGCTCATGGCCGGCTCGCGCACCAACCTCGTGATCGCCGGCCTCACCGTGATCGGCTCCGCCGCGCTGGGACTGCTGCTCGTCGGCCTCATGGTAGCCCGGTCCTCGGCGCTCGCCTCCGTATCGGTCGCCGTCGTCGACGCGCTCATCTCCATTCCGACCGTGCTCATCGCTCTCCTGCTCGCCGTGCCGTTCGGTGCGTCCGCGGCGGTCGTCGTCGGCGCATGTTCGATCGCCTACGGGCTGAACCTGGCACGCGTGGCCCGGCCCGCGGCACTGCTCGCCGCACGGTCGCAGTACGTCGAATCGGCGCGGGCGAACGGGGCGAGCGGCCTGCGCGTGCTCGTCCAGCACATCGTGCCGAACATCACGCCGGTGCTGGCGGTGCAGCTGTCGATGTCCGCCGGAACCTCGGTGCTGGCCGAAGCGGGGCTCACGTACCTCGGCGTCGGCGTCGGCGCGGGCGTGCCCAGCTGGGGGCATTCGCTCACCACGTCGGTCAAGCTCATCAACGTGTTTCCGCTGACGGTGCTGTGGCCGGGATTGGTGGTCACGCTCGTCGTCATCGCGTTGAACCTGTTCGGCGACGCCCTGCGCGATGCAGGCGATCCGGTCGCCAATCCGGCGCTGCGGGAGGCTTAGTCCGATGTACGGTTTGATTCGTTTTCGTTACGGCCGGGGTGAGATGGCTGGGGTGATGGCTCCGCGCAGGGGCCGGGGTGAGCCGGCTGACGCCGTACTGGACACGCTCAAGGCCGCTCGGCCAAGCCTACGGTCCGGCACGGCGTCACCCGCCTCACCCCTCTGTTGGGGGCGTTCGTTCCGTTTGCTGCTTATGCCTCGGGGAGGTGTTCGATGAGTGTTTCTGTCCGTGGACTGCGGGTCGCCCTTGGCGGTGCTGAGATCGTGCATGGGGTTGATCTGACCGTCGGCGACGGGGAGCGTGTCGGGCTGATCGGGGCGTCCGGGTCGGGCAAGTCGATGATCGCGAAGGCACTGCTGGGATTGCTGCCGCAGGGCGCTTCGCTGTGCGGCGGGATCTCGATGGGAGATGTGGCGATTCTCGATGGCGGCGATGACTCGGCTCCGGCCTCCTATGCGGACGAGCGGACGCTGGCGGACCTGCGCGGACGGTATGTGGGGACGGTGTTCCAGAATCCGGCGCGGGCGCTGAACCCGGTGATGACCGTCGCGCGGCAGGTCGCGCTGCCGCTGCGGCTGCACTACGACCTCACGTCCGCGGAACGCGCCGAGCGTGTCAGGACGATGCTCGGCAAGGTCGGGCTGTCCGACGACGTGCTGAACAAGCGGCCGCACGAGCTGTCGGGCGGACAGCGCCAGCGCGTCGGCATCGCGACGGCGCTGATCACCTCGCCGCGCTTCATCATCGCGGACGAGCCCACCACGGCGCTCGACTCGATCACGCAACGCCAGATCGTCGACCTGCTCGTCTCGCTCGTCGACGACGCGGGCGCCTCGATGCTGTTCATCACCCACGACTTCGCCGTGCTCTCGCGCGCCACCACACGCTGTTACGTGTTGGACGAGGGGCGTATCGTCGAATCGGGGAATACGGCCGATCTGCTCGCCGCGCCCGAAACGGCGCCCGCTCGCGAGCTTGTCACGGCCGCGCGCAGGCTGACGCTGCATGCCGACGGCACGTCGCGTGCCGGTGAAGGGGGAGTCGCACAGTCATGAACGCCATGAACGTTATGAACGCCGCGGACGCAACGGCATCGCCGCGGTCGGCTGAAGCGTCGCAGCCGCTGCTCGCCGCTCGGCACATCGACACGTCGTTCGTCGACCGTGCCATGCACCGGGGGCTGTTCGCGCCCAGAACGCGCCGGCAGGTGCTGTTCGACGTATCTGCCGAGGTGCGTGCGGGGGAGTGCCTCGCCGTGATCGGCGCATCCGGGTCGGGCAAGACCACGCTCACGCGCATCATGCTGGGGCTCGACACGGCCGACTCCGGCGAGATCCTCTACCGTGGGTCCGCGGTCGAACGCGGTTCGGCGGGCATGCGTGCGTTGCGCGCCGAATCGTCGATCGTCTTCCAGGACCCGTACTCCTCGCTCGACCCGCGTTGGACCGTCGAGCGGTCGGTGTCCGAACCGCTGTGGCTGCGGCGCAAGGCGCTCGGCTACGCGTTCGACGAGGTCGCCGGCAAGACCGTGCAGGCGCTGGCCCGCGTCGGTCTCGACCCACGCATGTTCCTGAACCGCTACCCGTGCGACCTGTCCGGCGGGCAGGCGCAGCGCGTCGCCATCGCCCGCGCCATCGTCAACGAGCCGAAGGTGATCCTCGCCGACGAGCCGATGAGCGCCATCGACGTGGCCGCGCGCGTGCAGATCCTCGAGACCCTCCAGTCGATCCTCGCCGGCGAGGGCATGGACGGCGAGCGCCCCGCGCTGATCATCGTCTCGCACGATCTCGGCGTCGTACGGCACATCGCCGACCGCATCCTCGTCCTCAACGAGGGGCGGGCGATCGAGACCGGACCCACCGAGCGGGTCCTTGACGCCCCCGAATCCGACTACACCCGCCGCCTCATCGAAGCCGCCTCGCTGTAGACAGGTTCCTTGGCTCCCCTTGTCAGGGGAGCTGTCCCGGAAACGGGACTGAGGGGTAGTCAGTGTGCTGTGGACTTCCTGATTGACGTGCAGGCGTTTTGGCTGTATGGTTAATTACATGACCAACTAACCGATGAAGTAAACCGGACATGATCGGTCGGTTGGCCGGTATCCCCCGAAGGAGGTGGAATCCGTTGCATTTCGATGAATCCAGTGGCGAGCCGCTGTTCCGGCAGGTGGCGAACCAGTTGAACGAGGCGATCATCGCCGGAATCTACAAGGAGGGCGAACAAGTGCCCAGCACCACCGAAATATCCACGGCCTACCGCATCAATCCTGCGACCGTGCTCAAAGGCATGAACCTGTTGGTCAGTGAAGGGCTGCTGGAGAAGCGCCGCGGACTCGGTATGTTCGTCACCACGGGCGCGCGGCGGAGGGCCGGCGACGCCAAACGTGGCGAGTTCCTGACGACCGAGGTCGCGCGGTTCGTCGGCGAGGCGAAGCGGCTCGGCATCGGCGTCGAGGAGCTCAAGGCCATCATCGAGGAAGGGTACGGCCATGACACGCGATGACATCCGCGAACCAGAACGGCCGCAGGGTCCGGCGCCGGACACGACGTCGGACGTGACTCCGAACCCGATGACGACCCTTGTGATCGAGAACCTCACCAAGCGCTACCGTCGCGACGGCACCCCCGCGCTGAACGGCGTCAGCCTGAAACTCATGCCCGCCATATACGGTCTTCTGGGCCGCAACGGCGCCGGCAAGTCCACGCTGCTCGGACTGATCGCCAACCGGCTCGTGCCGACCGACGGCGTTATCACGCTCGACGGCGAGGACGTGCGCGACAACGAACGTGCGCAGTCCCGCATCTATCTCGTCAACGAGACGTTGCCGTTCATGATGGGCGTGCGCGTCACCACGATCCTCAAACGCGAGGAACGCTACTACGGCGGCCTCGACTGGGCGTTCGCCACACGCATGCTCGCCGAATTCGGCATCATGCCGGGCGTCGCGTACGGCGGGCTGTCGCTCGGTCAGCGCCAGATCGTCCGACTCGTCGCGGTCCTCGCCGTACCGGTCGACGTGCTGCTCCTCGACGAGCCGGTGATCGGCCTCGACGCCGCGAACCGCGAGCTGTTCTACCGCTTCCTGCTTGAATCCTTCGCCGACCGTCCGCGCATCATCGTCATCTCGACACACATCATCGACGAGATCGCGCAGATCATCGAACGCACGATCATTCTCGACCGCGGTCGGATCGTCGACGAGTTCGCCGCCGAATCGGTCGGCTCCCGCGCGACCGTGCTCGTCGGCGACGCGGCCGTCGTCGATCCGTACGTGACCGGCGCCGGACTGCAGGTCATCGCCGACGAACGTATGGGACGCATCGCCACCGTCACCGTGCGTGGACGGGTCGACGCCGCGAGCCTGCCCGAAGGCGTCATCGCCAGTGGGCTGGGACTGCAGGACTACTTCATCAGGGCGACGTCCGTGACCGCCGACAAAGGGTCGCGCGGAGACGGACGCAACGCCGCCGACACTACCGACACGGGAGAATCCGGGGGTGACCGTCATGAGTGACGCATCGATCGAAACGCGGGCGAGGGGAGCGGCAAGGCCTGCGAACATCGGCGGACGCGGCTTCCGCCTGACGCTGGCGCGCTGCCTGGGCATGTACGCCGTGGTGTTCCTCGCCGCCCTGGCCGTGCTGGGCGTCATGGTGTACATGCGGTATCAGGCGATGACGCTGCAGCCATATGGGTTGGACGGCGACATCGACGTCGAACGGTTCCTGGCCCCGGTGCTGTTCGCCGCCGCGCTGGTCTGGCAGTGGTTCTTCTTCACGACCGCGATCTGCCACGGCGTGAGCCGCAGGTCGTTCGTCGCGGCGTCGGCCGTCGGCGGCACGGTGCTGTCCTTGGCCGCGTCCGCGGTGGTCGTGGCGGTCCGATACCCGCTGATCATCGCGGGAGGCGACATACGCATGGTCTGCTCCGGATTGTTCGATGGATGCGTTCCGAGCGACCTGTTCAAAGCGCCGCTGTCCGAACAGTTCCTGTACGCATGGCAGCGGGTCGGCTTGCCGTGCAATGGTGCGACGTGCAGCTCCGGCGACGACATGTCGACCTACTACTCGCCGATGCTACCGGCCGGCTGGCTGTTCATGTTCCTGAAGCTCTTCTCCCTGATGCTCGTCGCCGTGGCGCTGGGCACGGTGGTCGGCGCGGTGTTCGCCTGGGCCGCGGGCAAGGGCAATTGGGTGCTCGGTGTGATGTTCATCCTGATCGTGGTGCTGTACGGACTGCGGTTCGACATCGCGTACCGGGCCTACGCCGCGTGGCCGATGGCCTTCGGCGGCTGGGGACTGACCTGGTTCATCGAGGCGGTCAGCGGCAGGGTGATAGACGTCACGCAGGTCGGCGTCGACTTCGGCACCTACGTCGTGTGGATCCCGCTGGCGTTGTCGCTGGTCCTGTTCGCCATCTGCGCCCTGATCGCATGGGACCTCACCCGGCGCCGGGAGATCCGCCCCGCCCGGGGCCGCCTCGGCTAAGTGGAATCGCGCGGGTCCGTGTGCGTCCTTGTCCACGATGCGGACGTCGCGGACCCGCGCGACACGCCCTCGATGACGAGGGTGGTATCGTGTGAGACATGCAGATTCTCTCATGTTGTTGTCGCTAACCGACGCCCCCGGGCGAACGGTCAGTGACGCATAACTTGAGATAGGGCATTCGGGCGCGGCGCAGCCGCATTTCACCTCGATTCGTGCGCAGCGGTTTTCAGTCGCACAAGGCTATTGGTACGTTGGGGGTATCGATAACCGGGTCTTCGGGGCAGGCCAATGAGCAACAGGGCACACGGGCATCCACGGATCACGCATCCGGCGAACGGCCCGGAACGCCGGCATCATCGGGAAACACCGGATACGATCACCGGATACGGGATCGCACCGCATCGAACGCACCGCATCGAACGCAATCAATCTCGTCACTTTCCTTTCGTCGGGGAACGTCGGTTCGCGACACGGCATCGCACATCCATATGCCACCAATCCAACCCATCACCAACCAACCGACAACCCACCCGAACCACAAGGAAAGAGACGATCATGACCATCGCCAACAGCACCGCGGAACTCATCGGCAACACCCCGCTCGTCAAGCTCAACCACATCCCCGCCGAAGAGGGCGTCAACGCCACCATCGCGGTCAAGATCGAATACATGAACCCCGGCGGCTCGTCCAAGGACCGCATCGCCGCGCGCATCATCGACGCGGCCGAACGCTCCGGCGAACTCAAGCCCGGCGGCGTCATCGTCGAGCCCACGTCCGGCAACACCGGGGTCGGCCTCGCGATGGTCGCCCAGCAGCGCGGCTACCGCACGATCTTCACCCTGCCGGACAAGGTCTCCGAATCCAAGCGCGCCGTACTGCGCGCGTACGGCGCCGAAGTCGTCGTCACCCCCACCGACGCCGGCCCCGACGACCCGCGCTCCTACTACCAGGTCGCCGAACGCCTCGCCAAGTCGATCCCCGGCGGATTCCGCCCCAACCAGTACGACAACCCGAACGGGCCCGCCAGCCACTATGCGACCACCGGCCCCGAGATCTGGGAGGCGACCGACGGCAAGGTCACGCACTTCGTCGCCGGCATCGGCACCGGCGGCACGATCTCCGGCACCGGCAAATACCTGAAGGAGGCGTCCGACGGCCGCGTCATCGTCGTCGGATCCGACCCGGAGGGCTCGATCTACTCCGCGCCCAGCCTCGACGACGTGCACCAGTACGACATCGAGGGCGTGGGGGAGGACTTCTACCCGAAGGCCTACGACCGCTCCATCCCCGACGAGATCGTCAAGGCGAACGACGCCGAGGCGTTCGAGATGACCCGCCGGCTCGCCGCCGAGGAGGCGCTGCTCGTCGGCGGCTCCTCCGGCATGGCCGTCGTCAGCGCGATCAAGTACGCGAAGGAGCACGATCTCGGCGCCGACCAGCTCGTCGTCGTCCTCGCCCCCGACTCCGGCCGCAGCTATCTGGAGAAGATCTTCAACGACGACTGGATGCGCGCCAACGGCTACGGGGACGTCGTCGAACGCACCTCCCGGCCGTCGCTCGCCGAACAGTACCTGTGACCATCCGCGATCGGCGAATAACCGGTCATCAGCAATACCGATACCGACCAGCGCCATGCGCGACGGCCGCTGGCATACCCTCGAACACAGACGCCGCCACGGACAACGTAGCGACCGCCAGCTTGCAACCCCATCCGCACAACGAAACACCGCACACCGCACACCACACCACACAGCCGAAAGGAACCGACCATCATGTCCGCCGAATACAACGCCCAGTTCACCTCCACCGACATCGCCACCCGCGCCATCCACGCCGGCCAGGAGCCCGACCCCACCACCGGCGCCGTCGTCACCCCGATCTACGCCACCTCCACGTTCAAGCAGGACGGCGTGCTGGGCCTTCGCGGCGGACACGACTACTCGCGCTCCATCAACCCCACGCGCACCAGCTTCGACGAGCAGCTCGCCGCCGTCGAAGGCGCCAAATACGCGCTCTCCTTCTCCTCCGGCCTCGCCGCCATCGACGTGCTGCTGCGCTCCACCCTGAAACCCGGCGACAGCATCCTGCTCGGCAACGACGTGTACGGCGGCACCTACCGACTGCTCGCCAAGGTGTTCGTGCCGTGGGGCGTCGGCCTCGACGTGGTCGACATCACCGACCCGAAGGCCGTCGAGGAGCGGCTCGCCGCCAAGCGTTACGCGTACGTGTGGGTCGAGACCCCGTCGAACCCGCTGCTCAACATCACCGACATCGCCCTGACGGCCGAGATCGCGCACAAATACGGCACCAAGGTCGTCGTCGACAACACGTTCGCCTCGCCCGCGCTCCAGCACCCGCTCGACGAGGGCGCCGACGCGGTCGTCTACTCGACCACCAAGTACATCGGCGGCCACTCCGACGTGGTCGGCGGCGCCGTCGTCCTCAACGACGCCGAGGTGCGCGATGAAGTCGCGTTCCTGCAGAACGCCGCCGGCGCCGTGCCCTCCCCGTTCGATTCCTGGCTCGACATCAGGGGCCTCAAGACCCTCGCCCTGCGCGTCGAACGCCACTCCGCCAACGCGCTGAAGATCGCCCAATGGCTCGAATCCCAGCCGTCCGACGTGGTGGAGCGCGTCTGGTACCCGGGCCTCGAATCCCACCCCGGCCACGAGATCGCCGCGCGCCAGATGCACGGCGGATTCGGCGGCGTCGTCTCCGTGCAGCTCGCCGCCGGAGGCGAGGCGGCCAAGCGCTTCGTCGACCACACCCGCATCTTCACGCTGGCCGAATCGCTCGGCGGCGTCGAAAGCCTCATCGAGGTGCCCGCCGCCATGACCCACGCCTCCGTGGCCGGCACCACCCTGCAGGTGCCCGCCAACCTGATCCGCATCTCCGTGGGTCTGGAGAACGCGGACGACCTCATCGCCGACCTCGACCAGGCCTTCAAGGCGCTCTGAGACGCCGGCGGAGCGCCCTGCTTCCACCTGCTTCTACACTGGAAGCATGACTGAACCCACGGCGGCGCTCGACGCGCTCAAACGGTACTTCGGATACGACTCGTTCCGCACCGGGCAGGCCGCCGTGGTGAACGCGCTGCTCGGCGGGCGGGACGTGCTCGCCGTCATGCCCACCGGCGCCGGCAAATCGGTGTGCTACCAGATCCCGGCCGTGCTGCTGCCCGGCGTCACCGTCGTCATCTCACCGCTCATCTCCCTGATGCAGGACCAGGTCGACGCCTTGAACGACATCGGCCTGCCCGCCGCGTTCGTCAACGGCACGCAGGCCCCCGACGAACAGTCGATGGTGCTCGCGCAGGCCGCCTCGGGGCGGGTCAAACTCCTCTACGTCGCGCCGGAGCGTCTGGAGACGCAACGGTTCAGGAACTTCGCCTCGTCCACGCCGATCTCGCTCGTCGCGGTGGACGAGGCACACTGCGTCTCCCAATGGGGGCAGGACTTCCGCTCCTCGTACCTGTCGATCGGCGAGTTCATCGCCTCTTTGCCGCGCCGCCCGATCGTCGGCGCGTTCACCGCCACCGCCACCGAGAAGGTGCGCTACGACGTCGTGAACCTTCTGGGGCTGCGCTCGCCGCAGGTCACCGTCACCGGCTTCGACCGGCCCAACCTCTACTTCGACGTCATCATGATGGAGGGCAAACGCAAGGCCGCGTGGATCACCGACTACGTCGCCACGCACCCCGAGGAGTCCGGCATCGTGTACTGTGCGACGCGCAAGGAGACCGAGGCGCTCGCCGATACGCTGAACCGCGCGGTGCCGGCGAGGGGCGGGGTCGGGGGAGTCGGTGCCGGCGGCAGGATCGCCGTCGCCTACCACGGCGGCATGAACGCCGACGTGCGCGCCGCCGCGCAACGCGACTTCGTCACCGACCGGGTGCAGGTCGTCGTCGCCACCAACGCGTTCGGCATGGGCATCGACAAGTCGAACGTGCGATACGTCATCCACCACAACATGCCCGAGTCGATCGAGGCGTACTATCAGGAGGCCGGCCGCGCGGGGCGCGACGGCGAACCCAGCCGGTGCACGCTGCTGTGGAACGAGTCGGACATCGTCACCCGCCTCAGGCTGCTTGACAACGACACCGAGAACGAGCGCATGACGCCCGAGGAGCAGGAGATCGCGCGGCGCAACCGCCGTCGCCTGCTCGACGGGATGATCGGCTACTGCCGCACCACCGAATGCCTGCACCGCTACATGACCCGCTACTTCGGGCAGGAGGACGGGCCGGTCGTGGCTGGGTCTGTCGTGGGCGGGCCGGACGGCAAATCCGTCAAATGCGGCGCGTGCGCGAACTGCGAGCGCACCTTCACCACCATCGACGTGACCACCGTCGCCCGCGCGGTCAGCCAGTGCGTGCACGACGTGGACCAGCGCGTCGGCTCCGGCAAGATCGTCAAGATCCTGCGCGGTTCGCAGGCGCAGGATCTCGCGTGGCTCAACCCGCAGAACATGCCCACGTTCGGCATGCTCAAGGACGTGCCCGAGGCGCGCATCCGCGACGTGCTGAGCCAGATGGCCACCGACGGGTTCCTGTACATCGACACGGGCCGTCTGCCGATCGTGAAGTTCGGCCGACGTGCCGCGGAGACGGTTTCGCCTGATTTCCGTTATGAGATCAAGCGCGTCGACCGCAAGACCGACCGTTCGCCAAGAGGCGCCGGCACACCGAACTCGACCGTCTACGGTTCCACAGGCGCAAACGGCGGCTCAGTCGGGCCCTCGGGCGTCGACGCCTATGTGCCGAGCGATGAGGAGGATGCGCTGTTCGAGCGCCTGCGCGCGTTGCGCCGCACGATCGCGCAGGAGATCGGCAAGCCGCCGTACATCGTCTTCTCCGACCGCGCGTTGCGCGACATGGCCCGCATCCGGCCGGTCACCGACGCCCAGTTCCTCGCCGTCAACGGCGTGGGCGAGCGCAAGCTCGACCAGTACGGCAAGCGATTCATGGAGGAGATCGCCGCGTTCAACGCCGCAAAGCGCTGAACGCGCCGACGGTCGCATGAGGCATTGGCAAAATATGTGATGTAGATCACTATGTTTTATGCAAATCGTGGGTTAAAACTTATGTAAATCGCCGACTACAGTTTATGTAAATCGTGGGTTAGACTTTATGTAAATCGTGGGTTACGGTTTATGCAGATCGCCGATTATGCATGTGTCGATGAGGGAGAACGCAATGATTCCAAGGGCTTTGACCGGCAAGATGCTCGCCTTGTCGAGCAAGTTCCCAGTGCTCTCCGTGACGGGTCCTCGTCAGAGCGGGAAGTCGACGTTGGTGCGTAGCGCGTTCTCGGAGTACCGGTATGTTTCGTTGGAGGACGAAGACATGCGCGCGTTGGCCGAGAATGACCCTAGGGCGTTTCTCTCCCGTTATGACGCCAAGGTGATCTTCGACGAGGTGCAGCGTGTGCCGGGATTGTTCTCCTACATGCAATCGGTGGTTGATGAGCGCAATATGCCCGGGCAGTATGTGCTTTCGGGGTCCCAGAACTTCCTGCTGTCCCGGAGCGTCTCGCAGTCGTTGGCCGGCCGTGTCGCGGTGCTGCATCTTCTGCCGTTGTCCTGCGCCGAACTTGCGTCCGTCGGCGATATGCCTGCGAATATCGATGAGTTGATGTTCCGCGGCGGTTACCCCCGTCCCATCGTCATGAACATCGATCCGTCGGACTTCTTCCCGAATTACATATCCACCTACATCGACCGGGATGTGCGCACTGAACTGGGCGTGAAGAAGGTCGCCGAGTTCAACACGTTCCTCACCATGTGCGCCACGCGCGTCGGCGAGGTGCTCAATCTGACGAGCCTCGCCAACGATTGCGACATCAGCGTGGACACGGCTCGCGACTGGCTGTCGGTGCTGGAATCCAGTTTCATCCTATTCCGTCTGCATCCATATCATCGCAACTACGGCAAACGGCTCATCAAGGCCCCGAAGCTGTATTTCTATGACACCGGGTTGGCGGCCAACCTGTTGGGCATGGAATCGGCCGATCAACTGTTCACCAGTCAATATCGCGGCAACCTCTATGAGAACATGGTCGTGGTCGAGATCGTCAAACGATATCAGGCGCTCGGCAGGGAGCCGAAGCTGTTCTACTGGCGTGACAGCAACAAGAAGGAGATCGACCTGATCATCGAGAAGGGCGGGCGGCCGCTGTATGCTGTCGAGGTCAAGTCCTCGTCATCGTTCAAGCCGAAATCGTTCGAGATTCTCGAGGATCTCGCACCGGATTTCGGCCTGCCCGTGGACAACCGTTTCGTGGTCTACGGGGGAGACGAGTCCTTTGCGACCAGCCACGGTCAGGTCATCGGCATCACCGATCTCGGACGGTTGGTCGGCTGACGTCGCGTCTGCCCGACAGCCTCTGCTGTCTCACCACTCGAACGCTTGGTACACGTTCGCGGAGAGGGTGGCGATGTTCGCGACGGCCGACTCGTCCACGCCGTTCGCCCATCATTCGTCCGCCTTGGTGAGCTGCTGGTCGATGTCGGCGAGGACGTCGCTCATGACCTGCGCCGCCGTGGCCTTGCCTTGGTTCTGCGTCGCCAGCGCGACCGCCGCCTTGCCGTGCGGCGTGGAAACGATCGCGAAGTAGTTCCATGTGTTCCTGATGCCTTGGCCGCGATGCGCGTGAATCGTCATGTCGCTCGGGACCGCCACGCCTTCGGAGGCGATGTCGACGTTCATCAGATCGGCCGCGCCGGCCGCGTCCACGGCCGCGAGCATGCGCACCGCGTCGAACGTGGAGCTGGTGTTCTCGTATCCGGCGGCGCTGGCCTGCGTGTCGCCGAAGTTGCGGTCCACGGTGGTGTCCTGATAGTTGTGCTGCTTGAGCCACAGGTTGATCGCCTCGAAACCGCCGAAATCGGCGATCGCCCGATTGGCGGCGCCGTTGTCCATCGTGGACATCATCGTCCGCGCCTCGGTGAGCGAATCGCCGCCGTCCGAACGCGCCGCGAGATAGACGGGCAGATAGAGACCGGCGGAGACGAACTTCGTGCGCGCCGCGGCCGTGTTGGCCACGTCCTTGGTCTCGTAGCTGCCGTCCGCGTTGAGGAACATCGCCGAGACGGACATGTCGGTCGAGGAATACCGTTCGGTGATCGACGAGAGCGAATCCTCGTCCGGCTTCGTCGAGGAGGCGTCGGAGCCGTCGGAGCCGTCGGAACCGGACGGATCGGACTTGCCCGACGATTGCGATGATGAGCCCTGACCGTCGGACGATGCGGAGGTCGGGGCCTTGCCCTGCCTTCCGAATCCCGTCGTCACGAGGAACGTGGTCGTCGCGACCAGCGCCACGGCCGCGATGACGGCCGCGACGGCTGCCGCGATGGGCATCCGGCGCCTGCGGTTCGAAGTGGATGCGGCGGAGGGCGCGTGCGTCGCCGGTGTGCCGGAAGAGGTTCCCGTGGCGCCTCGCGATGCCGGAATCGGATATGGATTGGGTCCGGTGCCCGAGGCGATGCTTGCGAGATCATCCGCCAAGGCCTCTCCGGGCCGGGCTTCAGGGGCGGAGGCGGGGCGCGGGACGTACTCGGTCATGCGCTGCCTTGGGGGATTCGGCACCGGAGGAACCGTTCCCCTGTTCCGGAAAGTCTCCGTCGACGGCGGGACCTCCGGCTTGGTGAGGTCGATCGGTTCGGTCGGGATGGTCGGTCCCGCGTATGCGGATGGTGCGGCCGGCTCGGCGGTTTCGGCGGGCGGGTCGACCGGTGTGCCGCAGTACATGCAGAATCGCGCGTCGGTTTCGATCCTCTTGCCGCAGTTCGTGCAGAATCGCATAGTCCCTTTCCTTCGCTCTTCGCCGTCCCATCGAGCGGATTACGTTCTATTATGGTATCCGTCATTCCAACGAACATATATGGAGGACGACACATGGTTGAGGAAACGAACGAGAAGCCGACGAAGCCCGTCGTCGAAAGCTTCCAGCTGGATCACACGAAGGTCAAGGCGCCGTACGTGCGCTACATCGACACGGAGAAGGGGCCGCACGGCGATGTGATCTCCAACTACGACCTGCGTCTCGTGCAGCCGAACGAGAACGCGATCCCGACCGCGGGCCTGCACACGATCGAGCACACGATCGCCGTGCTGCTGCGCGAACGCATCGACGGCTACATCGACTGCTCGCCGTTCGGCTGCCGCACCGGCTTCCACCTGCTCACCTGGGGCGAGCACCCCACCGAGGAGGTCGCCAAGGCGCTGAAGGAGTCGCTCGAGTTCATCGCCTACAAGGCGACGTGGGACGACGTCCCGGCCACGACGATCGAAAGCTGCGGCAACTACCGCGACCACAGCCTGTTCACCGCAAAGGAGTGGTGCAAGGACATCCTCGCCAAGGGTATCAGCTCCGACCCCTTCGTCCGCAAGGTCGTCTGAGCCTTACGCCCGTTCGGCGATGCGCGTGATGGCGTCGTCAGATTCGTCGACGATGCGCCGCATCGCCGTCTCGGCGCCCATGCCGTCGCCCCGGCGTACGAGCGCCGCGACCTCGCTGTGCAGGTCCAGCGCCTCCTGATTCGCGGTCTTCGGCATCAGCTCGTGATGCGTGCGCCCTTCGAGCGTGGCGACGATGACGTCGCCCAGATCGGCGATCATCAGGTTCCCGCTCGCCTCCACGAGCGTGCGGTGGAACAGGCTGTCGGCGTCGAGGTACTCCTGTCCGTCGGCGTGGTCGGCATGCGAGACCATGCCGATCGCGGCCTCGGTCAGCGCCGCCCACTGCTCGTTCGTGGCGTGCGTGGCGGCGAGGCGCGCGGCCAGCGGCTCGACCGCCGAGCGTAGCTGCGACAGCTCATGCAGCGCGTCCAGACGGTGGCGTCCGCCCAAGCGCCAGCGGATCACCTGCGGGTCGAACATGTTCCACTGCCGGATCGGGTTGACCGTCGCGCCCGCCTTGCGCCTGACGCTCACCAGTCCCATCGACTCCAGCACGCGCGTCGCCTCGCGCGTGACCGTGCGCGACGGGCTCTCGCCGCCGAGGTCGGGGTCGGGGAGGCGCTCACCGGGGGCGATGTCGCCGTCGACGATCGCCATGCCCCATGCGTCCAGCAGCCGGTCGTGCAGCGGGCGTTCGTCACTCTGCCCGGTGTATTGCCCGGTGCGCGCCGTATCCTCCGTATTCTCCGTATTCATAGGACAAGTATCGCACAGGCGGTGTGTTACGGCATACATATTCGACACGCCGACGTGCAATGGTATTGCGTAATCCAAAACAACACGTTATATTTCATATCAACATACAAAACGGATTGGTTGACAAAGTGTCGTCATCCAATACAACGACTCAAAGAAGAGATGGATTATGAATACCATGATTCTTGCGGCGGCCAACACGGCGGCTGATACCGCGGTGCAGCTCAACGGCACCCAGCTCGGCATCAGCGTGGTCGCTAGCATCGTCGTCCTGATCCTGCTGGTCACCGTCGCCAAGCTGCACCCGTTCGTCTCCCTGCTCATCTCCGCGCTGGTCGTCGGCATCGGCTCCGGCTACGGGCCGGTCGCCACCGTCGAAAGCTTCTCCGACACCTTCGGCTCCACGATGGCCTCCGTCGGCATCCTCGTCGGCCTCGGCGCGATGCTCGGCCGCGTGCTCATGGACACCGGCGCCGCCGACTCCATCGTCGACACGCTGCTGGCGAGGACCTCCGTGAAGATGATCCCGTGGACGATGGCCCTGATCGGCGCCCTGATCGGCCTGCCGATGTTCTTCGAGGTCGGACTCGTCGTGCTCGTGCCCGTCATCATCCTCATCACACGCCGCTCCAAGCTGCCGCTCATGCGCGTCGCCATCCCCACCCTCGCCGGCCTGTCCGTCATGCACGCCTGCATGCCGCCCCAGCCAGGCCCGCTCGCCGCGCTGAGCTGCTTCAAGAACGGCTCCGTCGGCGTCACGATGATGTTCGGCCTGCCGATCGCCGTGATCACCGCCGCGCTCGTCGGCCCGCTCTTCTCCAAGTTCGCCGCCAAGTGGGTCCCGGTCGGCGCCCCCGAGAACTTCGAGACCGGCAAGGGCCGCGTCGACGCCGACGGCAACCCCGTCACCGCCAAGCCGCCGTTCGCCCTGTCCGTGCTGTGCATCCTCATGCCCGCGATCCTCATGCTCGGCAACGCGATCTTCGAGATCGTCGCCCCCGACCAGGCCGGCTCCGACGCCCTCTACGCGCAGGTCTTCGCCTTCTTCGGCAAGCCCGCCATCGCGCTCGCCGTCGCCGTGATCTTCGCGATGCTCGTGCTCGGCCGCGCCACCCACATGACCTGGAAGGCCGTCAACGACTCCCTCAAGGCCGCGCTTCCCCCGATCGCCGGCATCCTGCTCATCGTCGGCGCCGGCGGCGGATACAAGGGCGTTCTCGTCGACACCGGCATCGGCGACATCATCGGCAGGTTCGTCGAAAGCTCCTCGATCTCCATCTTCCTCGTCGCCTGGCTCATCGCCGCGTTCGTCCGCGTCGCCACCGGATCCGCGACCGTCGCGATCATCACCACCGCCGGCATCCTCGGCCCCGTCGTCGACCAGATGGGCGTGACCGCCCCGGCCATCGCCCTGCTCGTCATCGCGATCGGCGCCGGCTCCGTGTTCCTCTCCCACGTCAACGACGCCGGATTCTGGCTCATCAAGGAGTACTTCGGCCTCGAGGTCGGCGAGACGTTCAAGACCTGGACCGTCCTCGAATGCCTGCTCTCGCTCGTCGTGCTCGCTCTCGTCATGATCGCCAGCATCTTCGTGCCCCTTGTCTGACTCCCGATTCGGCTTCGGCTAGGCCCTCGGCTCCCCTTGTCAGGGGAGCTGGCCCGCGAAGCGGGTCTGAGGGGTAGTCGCCTGCCCCGTATTTCGTAAAACCTCCACACGCAAAAGGAACCACACCATGACCACCGCAACTGCCACCCCCACCCTCGCCGAGCGCATCATCGTCGAGAACACCATCCCCGCCAAGTACTTCAGCCACGCCAAGCCGATCATCGTCCTCATGGGTGTGTGCGGCTGCGGCAAGACCACCGTCGCCGAGCACCTCGTCGACCACTACGGTCTGAAGTACGCCGAGGCCGACGACTTCCACCCGCAGGCCAACATCGACAAGATGGCCGCCGGCCACCCGCTCACCGACGAGGACCGCTGGCCGTGGCTCGACACCCTCGCCGCATGGGTCGACGAGCGCATCGCCGCCGGCGAGCCCGCCGTCGTCACCTGCTCCGCGCTGAAGCGCGCCTACCGCGACAGGCTGCGTCGCGACGGCGTCGTGTTCGTCTACATGAAGGGTACGTTCGACGAGGTGATGGAACGCCTGTCCACCCGCGAGAACCACTTCATGAAGCCGGAGATGCTCCAGAGCCAGTTCGACATCCTTGAAGAGCCGGGCGACGACGAGGTCCACGTCGCCGCGCACATCGGGCTCGGCACCCCCGAGCAGGAGGCGGCCGCCGTCGCCGGCGCGCTGCACCTGTGAGACCGCCGGCATCGCCAACGCATCGTCAGTACATCGTCAATCGCATCGCAGCACCAACGCTGCGACTCAGCAATCAGGACAGGAAGGCAACCGAAATGCAGATGGGTATGATCGGCCTCGGCCGTATGGGCGGCAACATGGTCAGGCGCTTGAGGGAGGACGGCCACGAGATCGTCGGCTTCGACATGAACCCCGACTCCGGGCGTGACGTCGACTCGCTCGAGGCCCTGGTGGCCTCGCTCGACGCGCCCCGCGTCGTATGGGTGATGGTCCCCGCGGGCGCGCCCACCGACTCCACGATCGAACGGCTGGGCGGGCTGCTCGAGCCCGGCGACATCGTCGTCGACGGCGGCAACTCCAAGTACACCGAGGATCGCGATCACGCGGCCGCGCTCGCGAAGCGGGGCATCGGGTTCCTCGACTGCGGCGTCTCCGGCGGCGTGTGGGGCGCCGAACGCGGCTACGCGCTGATGATCGGCGGCGACGACAAGGACTACGAGACCGTCCTGCCGATCTTCGAAAGCCTCAAGCCCGAAGGCGAGTTCGGCCTCGTGCACGCCGGCCCGGTCGGCGGCGGGCATTTCGCGAAGATGGTCCACAACGGCATCGAATACGGCATGATGCAGGCGTTCGGCGAGGGCTTCGCGACGATGCTGCGCAGCGAGTACGTGACCAACCCGGCCGAGACGATGACCTCGTGGCGCACCGGTTCGGTGGTCGCCAGCTGGCTGCTCGACCTGCTCGACAACGCCACCAAGGACGATCCGGAGCTGAAGGACGTGCCGGCCGTCGCCAACGAGTCGGGCGAGGCCAAGTGGATGGTCGAGGCGGCGCTCGAACTCGGCGTGCCCACCCCGACCACCGCCGCGGCCCTGTGGCAGCGTCAGGCCTCGCGTGGCGGCGCCGACGACATCCTGAGGGTTGTCACGGCGTTGCGCGCCCAGTTCGGCGGCCACGTGACCAAGGTCGACGAGATCGCCACGCACTGAGCCGGCCGCGGATCGAGCCGGCCGCGGATCGGACCGGCCGCGGATCGGACCGGCCGCGGATCGGACCGGCCGTGTGCCGAACCGATCACCCACCGAAACGGACATCACGGGTTTGTGCGGCGGACATGGTAGCGTAACCCGTCAGTCACCATTCCATCCGACTCAACCGACCGTGAGGTGAACCGTGGTCTCCAATACATCCTCCCGGCGCTTCCGCCATGCGACCATGCGAGATCTGACGCAGATGCTCAAGATCTACGCGCACGCCCGCGAACTCATGGCCCGCAACGGCAATCCCACCCAATGGGGCAACACGTTCCCGCGCGAGGAGGTCGTCAGGGACGACATCGCCAACCAGCGCACGATGCTGCTCGTCGACACGCAGAACGGCCACGAGCGCATCCTCGCGCAGTTCGCGCTGTGCCCGGGCGAGGACCCCACCTACAAGCACATCGACGGCGCGTGGCTGGACGACGACGCCTACGTCACCATCCACCGCATCGCCTCCTCCGGACTGGTCAAGCACGCGGCGCGCGACTGCATCATGTGGGCACTGAAGCACTACGGCAACGTGCGCGCCGACACGCACCCCAACAACCGGGCCATGCAGCATGTGCTCGAGACCAACGGGTTCGCCCGCTGCGGTCTGATCCAGCTGATCGACCGCCCGACGGACACCACCCGCATCGCCTACCAGCGCCACGAGTGGTGACCGGGGTCTCTACAGCCCTACAGTAGCGTGGCCGGATCGAGCCTGGCGAGATCGTCCGCCGGCAGCACCTCGGCGGCGTGCTCGTACAGGCGCGGGATGCGGTTCCTCAGGCAGGTGAAGATCTCGTAGCTGATCGTGTCGGCGGCGCGGGCCCAGTCGTCGGCGGTCGGCTCGGCGAACTCCTCGCCGCGGCCCGGCCCGAACAGTTCGACCGTGTCGCCCTCGTGCACGCCGAGCAAGGCGGCCGAACCGTGCAGGTCGAGGATGAACTGGTCCATGCACACGCGGCCGGAGACGCGGTAGAGCTTCGGGCCGTCGGCGGTCATCACGCGCACCGGTCCGCCCGGCTTCTCCACATGCTTGGCGCCCTGCATGTCGAAGCCGGAGGCGGAGCGGTGGATGCCGTCCGCGTAGCCGATCGGCACGATCGCCGTGGACGTGTCGTCCGGGGTCAGGTAGGTGCGGCCGTAGGAGATGCCGTGGCCGGCCTCCACGTCCTTGACGGTGCCGAGCTGCGCCTGCAGGCGCATGGCCGGGGTCAGATGCCAGTCGCGCGGCGTGCCCATCGCCGGGTCCGGCTCGTAGCCGTACAGGCCGATGCCCGGGCGCGTCAGCTCGAAGTGGATCTCCGGGCGGTCGAGCGTCGCCGCGGTGTTCGCGAGATGGCGGATCTCGGGGGCGATGCCGGCGGCCTCCATGCGGCGGGTGAAGTCCTTGAAGTTCTCGACCTGACGGTCGGTGGATGCGACGAACTCCGGCACGTCCGGCGAATCGGCCACGGCGAGGTGGCTCCACTGGCCGACGATGTGGAGCACGCCCTCCTTGGCGAGCGGCACGAGCTTGGCGAGCGCGGCGTCGAAGCCGGCCGGCGTGAAGCCGTTGCGGCCGAAGCCGGAATCGACCTTCACATGCACGCGGGCCGGCCTGCCGAGCCTGCGGGCGGCCTCGGCCACGCGGTCGATGCCCGGCAGGGAGCCGACGGACACGTCGATGTCGTTCGCGATGAGCTCGTCGAACGGCACTTCGGTGCCGTTGTAGACCCATGTGAGGATGTGGCAGCGGTCGGGGCCGATGCCGAGTTTCCTGAGCAGCAGCGCCTCGTGTGATTGCGCGGTGCCGAGCCACGTCGCGCCGCCGGCCAACGCGGCGAGCGCGGCGGGCAGCAGGCCGTGGCCGTAGGCGTCGGCCTTGACGACGCCCATCACGGCGGTGCCGGAGTTCGGGCCTCCCACCACGTCCACCAGATGCGCCATGTTGTCGCGCAGGACCCTCATGTCGACGATGGCCTGCGCGGGGTAGCGGCGGCGTGCGGCCGCGTAGTTGGCCTCACCCTGTTCGTTGCTGAATTCGATCGCCGGAGCGGCGTTCGCTGCGTTGATAGTCATGACGCCCTATTGTGGCGCGTGTGCGTGACGTGGCCGTGGAGGAGACCACATTGCGGTTCGATGGCTCGTCGGTCCGCATCGCGTGGTCCATATTGTGCGGTCCGTATTGCGCGGTCCGCATCGTGAACGTATCGTGAGACGTCGCGCCCCGGTTCTCGTCACTTCGACGTATACTCGCTGTTCACACGGTTCGCTTGCCGTTTTCCCGCCCGTAACGCGCGGGGGCAACAATGACGACCGTATTCAAGACTCCCGGCGTTGAGGCGTGTCGGGGTCCCGGAATTCCGTCCGGCCAAGCCCCATTCCACTAGTTCATGAGAGAAGAACCATGAATCTGTTCCGTAAGAAAACGGTGGATCAGCTTGTCGCCGAATCCACCCCTCTGAAGCGTACGATGCGCACGTTCGATCTGACGATGCTCGGCATCGGCGCGATCATCGGCACCGGCATCTTCGTGCTGACTGGTAAGGGCGCGCTGACCGCCGGCCCGGCCCTGTCCGTGTCGTTCCTGCTCGCCGCGGTCTGCTGCGGTTTCGCCGGCCTGTGCTACGCGGAGTTCGCGTCGATGGCCCCGGTGTCCGGTTCGGCCTACTCCTACGCGTATCTGGCGTTCGGCGAGCTGATCGCGTTCATCATCGGCTGGGATCTGATCCTGGAGTACGCGCTGCAGGCCGCCACCGTGTCCGCCGGATGGTCGGGCTACTTCAACAAGCTGCTTGAGGGCTTCGGCCTGCATCTGCCGGTCGAGCTGACCGCCGCCTACGGCACCACGCCCGGCGTCACCACCTACTTCAACCTGCCGGGCTTCGTGATCGTGCTGCTCATCACCTGGGTGCTGTCGATCGGCATCAACCAGACCAAGCGCACCAACGACATCATGGTGATGATCAAGCTCGTGATCATCGTCCTGTTCATCGTGTGCACCGTGTGGTACATCAACCCGGCCAACTGGAAGCCGTTCTCCCCGTATGGCATCTACACGTTCCAGCCCGGCTCCACCCAGCCGTACGGCATCGTGCCGGCCGCCTCGATCGTGTTCTTCAGCTTCATCGGCTTCGACGCCGTCTCCTCCTCCGCCGAGGAGACCGTCAACCCGAACAAGACCCTGCCGCGAGGCATCCTCTACTCCCTCGGCATCTCGACCGTGCTGTACATCATCATGACGCTCATCATGACCGGCATCGTGCCCTACAAGGAATTCGCGAAGTTCATCGACGCCCCGGTCGCCGGCGTGATCCTCGCCACCGGTATGAACTGGCTGGCGTTCATCGTCAACCTCGGCGCCCTCGTCGGCATGACCACGGTGATGCTCGTCCAGCTGTACGGACAGTCCCGCATCTGCTACGCGATGAGCCGCGACGGACTCTTCCCGGAGTTCTTCGGCCACGTCCACGAGAAGTACCGCACCCCGTTCAAGGGCACCTGGTTCTTCGGCATCCTCACGGCTGTCGCCGGTGGCTTCATCAACATCAACGTGCTGTTCGAGCTGGTGAACATCGGCACGCTGAGCGCGTTCATCATCGTCTCCGCCGGCATCCTGTGGATGCGCAAGACCGCGCCCGACGCGCATCGCGGCTTCAAGGCCCCGGGCGTGCCGGTCACCCCGGTCATCTCGATCATCTTCTGCTTCATCCTCATCGCCGGCCTCAACTGGGAGACCTGGCTGCGTTTCGCCGTCTGGTTCGGCCTTGGCCTCGTGGTCTACTTCGCCTACAGCCGCAAGCGCTCCAAGCTCAACGGCGCCGCCGCGGTGGCACCGGTGGCCGAAGCGGCTCCGGCCACCAAGGCCGAGTAAGGCCCTGGAGGCCCCATAGGTCCTGGTCTTATAGCCGCCACTTGGCCGCCACTTGGCCACCACTTAGCCGCCACTTCTCCTCAGCGTCAGGTTCTCTCGGAATCACCCCATATCCCGAGAGAACCTGACGCTGAGCCATTTCAAGTGACGGTTTCTCTCGAAATCCCGGGTGATCCCGAGAAAAACCGTCGCTGAGCGTCTCGCAGCGTCAGGTTCTCTCGGGCGATCCCCGTCGGTCGGCCACCTTGGCCTATGCTGGAGACATGGAAACGACGCTGGATGGGGAAGCGGTCCTGAGCGGCGAGGGGTACACCGCCTTCGACGAGGAGCGCTGGGCGGTCGAACCGCCCAAATCGAAGACACGCACCGCGTTCGAACGCGACCGCGCCCGGCTCATCCACTCGTCGGCGCTGCGGCGGCTCGGCGCCAAAAGCCAGGTGCTCGTCGCCGGCACCGACGACTTCGCGCGCACGCGGCTCACGCACACGCTCGAGGTCGCCCAGATCGGCCGGCAGATCGGCAAACTGCTCGGCTGCGACCCGGACGTCGTCGACTGCGCGTGCCTTGCCCATGACCTCGGCCACCCGCCCTTCGGCCACAACGGCGAGAAGGCGCTCGCCGAGATCGCCCGCAACATCGGCGGGTTCGAGGGCAACGCGCAGACCCTGCGCCTGCTCACCCGTCTCGAGCCCAAGATCATGCACCCCGACGGTCGGTCCGCGGGCGTGAACCTCACGCGTGCTTCGCTCGACGCCGCCGTCAAATACCCGTGGACGCTCGACCAGGCCGCCGGATACGCGAAGATCAAGGGCGTCAAACCCACCAAGTTCTGCGTTTACCCGGACGACGTGGACGTCTTCCGCTGGCTCAAGATCGGGGCTCCGGAAGCCACCAAGCCGATGGAATGCCAGGTCATGGACCTCGCGGACGACATCGCCTACTCCGTGCACGACGTCGAGGACGCGATCGCGACCGGCGCGTTCGAGCCGATCGTCCTGACCGACCCGCGCGTGCTCGACCACATCGTCGAGGCGACGCGCGACTGGTACGGCGACAAGTGGGATCCCGACCGTCTGCTCGCCGCGTTCCGCAGACTCCAGCGTCTCGACATGTTCCCGATGCACTTCAATGGCTCGCGTTCCGCCCTCGCCCAGCTGAAGAACATCACCTCCGACCTGATCGGCAGGTTCGCATGGAGCGTCGAGGAGGCCACGCGCGACACGTACGGCCCCGGCCCCCTGACCCGCTATTCGGCCAGCGTCGTCATCCCCGACGACACCGCGTACGAGATCGTCGCCCTGAAGGGCATCGCCGTCTACTTCGTGATGGCCCCACGCGAGCATGAGCCGCTGCACATCGAGGAGCGCAGAATCGTCGAGGACCTGATCGACGTGCTCATGGCCGACTCGCCCCGCCCCTCCGACGTGCTCGAAAGCCAGTTCCTCGAGGACTGGGACATGGCCTCCAACGACAACGAGCGCCTGCGCGTCGCCGTCGACCAGGTCGCCTCCCTCACCGACGCCTCCGCCCTCGCCCTCCACTCGATCCTGTGCTGACGGCGTTTCTCACCGGCCGAACCATCTTGCTAAGGTAGGAAGCTATGGCCGGAATGATCAAGAAGGAAGACGTGGAGAAGGTGCGCGCCGCCGCGGACCTGTATGACATCGTATCGGCCTCGGTCACGCTGAAACCCTCCGGCACCGGCACCTACGTCGGCCTGTGCCCGTTCCACGACGAGAAGACCGGCAGCTTCAACGTGCGTCCGGCGCTCGGCGTATGGCACTGCTTCGGTTGCGGCCTCGGCGGCGACGTGTTCAAGTTCGTCGAGCAGCAGGAGAACATCGATTTCCGCGAGGCGGTCCAGCTGCTCGCCGACAAGTACCACATCGAACTGCACTACGAGAACTCCGGCACCGGCAGGCCCGAGCACGCCGGGTCGAAGCGCGCCCGACTCATCGAGGCGAACGAGGAGGCGCAGCGCTTCTTCGTCTCGCAGATCATGACCAAGGAGGCGCTCGCCGCGCGCAAGCTGCTCGGCGGGCGCACGTTCAGCCAGGCCGACTGCGAGCGCTTCGGCTGCGGGTACGCGCCGCAGGGCTGGGACAATCTCGTGCGCCACTTGGCGTCGAAGGGTTTCACGCAGCAGGAGATGCTCGACGCGGGGCTCGCCCGTCAGGGCCATCGCGGCGTCTACGACTACTTCCGCGGGCGCGTCACCTGGCCGATCCGCGATTCGACCGGGCGCACGCTCGGTTTCGGCGCGCGCAAGCTGTATGAGGACGACCAGATCGCCGCGAAGTACATCAACACGCCGGATACGGCGCTCTACCGCAAGACGCAGGTGCTGTACGGCATCGATCTGGCGAAGAAGGCGATCGTCAAAAAGCGTCAGGCCGTCATCGTCGAAGGCTATACGGATGTGATGGCGATGCATCTGGCCGGCGTGGATACGGCGATCGCGACGTGCGGCACCGCGTTCGGCGCCGAGCACGCGAAGATCGTGCGCCGTCTGATCGCCGACGACTCGCTCGGCGCGGTCCAGCTGGTGGGGCCGTTGAAGGTCGAGGGGCAGCCGCTGAGTTCGCGCATCGTGTTCACGTTCGACGGCGACGCGGCAGGGCAGAAGGCGGCGCTGCATGCGTTCGGCCTTGATTCGGCGTTCCTCACGCAGACGTTCGTCGCGGTCGCCGACGACAACCTCGACCCGTGCGATCTGCGCATCGAACGCGGCGACGAGGCGGTGCGCTCGCTGGTCGCGAACGCGAAGCCCCTGTACGATTTCGTCATCGACGCGGCGATCGGCCGTTTCGACACCACGTACACGACCGGACAGATGGGCGCGGTCAAGGCGGTGGCGCCGCTGGTCGCGCAGATCCGCGACCGTTCGCTGCTCGACATGTACACGCGCAAGACCACACGTCGCATCGGCGTGGATCTGGACGTGATGCGCCGTGAGGTGAACGCCGCGCGACGCCAGTTGCATGTGCGTGATGACGATGCGTATGCGCGCCGTCGCGGGTTCGGCGGCGCATCCTTCGACCGGAGCGAGCCGCGTCTCGAACCGGGGGAGAACCCGTACGCGAATCCGGCGCGTCGGCGCGCGCTTGAGCATCGCGACGCGACTGAGCAGACGTATTTCCGTATCGACGACGCCGTGTTCATCGCCGAGCAGCAGTTCATGGCGATGCTGATTCAGGTGCCGCGCGCGATCGACGCGAACTGGTTCGGCGCGCTGACGCTCGCGAACTTCATGACGCCGGTGTTCCGCACGCTGTATCAGGCGATCGCCGCGGCCGGGGGATTGCCGTCGAACGACACCCCGCAGGGCCTGTGGATGCACAACCTGACCAAGGCGGGCGGCCCGATGCTCGAACCGGTCATCAACGAGCTGGCGGTGATGCCGCTGCCGTTGCCATCGGCGGGACGGGCAGGCGCGGGCGCGGGTTCCGGTCCGGGGGCGGATGCGTCCGATATGTCGGGTAACGCGTCGGGCGCCTCCGGCGGGTCGGACTCCGCCGACGCCCAACTGCGCCCGCCGACCAAGGCCGAGACGCAGTACGCCAGCGAACTGCTCGCCAAGCTGCTCGACATGGGGATGATGCGACGCATTGGCGCCGCCCGCCGCCGCATGGCGATGCTCCCGGACGGCGAGGAGAAGATCGCGCTGCTGGGCGAGATCACCAAGCTCGAGACCTCCCGCAAGGACCTTCAGGCCCAGGTGTACGGCAACACCGTCGGCTGAATCGTGCGGCCGGACCGTGCGGCCGGACCGCGCGGCCGGACCGTACGGCCGTCCATCGCGATCGGATTGCGATTGGATGGGTGAAGAATGTGCGGATTGGCCCCATCCAAATTGGACCGGCTTGGTCGGTGTCGTGGGGTCGCGGCTGATAATGAACGCAACGGAACGCGTGAACACGCCGTTCCGACAGTTGTTCGCACATTATCACACACGAAGGGAATACTCATGACGCAGGATCGTGCGGAACTCAATCGTAATCTGGCCCAGATGCTCAAGGGCGGCGTGATCATGGACGTGACCACGCCCGAACAGGCGAAGATCGCCCAGGACGCCGGCGCGTGCGCCGTCATGGCCCTGGAGCGCATCCCGGCCGACATCCGCGCCGCCGGCGGCGTGAGCCGCATGTCCGACCCGGCCATGATCAAGGGCATCCAGGAGGCCGTGTCCATCCCGGTCATGGCCAAGGTGCGCATCGGCCACATCGCCGAGGCCCGCATTCTGCAGGCCATCGACATCGACTACATCGACGAGTCCGAGGTGCTTTCCCCGGCCGACGACGTCTACCACATCGACAAGCGCCAGTTCGACGTGCCGTTCGTGTGCGGCGCGAAGAACCTCGGCGAGGCCCTGCGCCGCATCGCCGAAGGCGCCGCGATGATCCGTACCAAGGGCGAGCCCGGCACCGGCGACGTGATCCAGGCCGTGCGTCACATGCGCACGATGAACAAGCAGATCCACGAGCTCGTCTCCCTGCGCGACGACGAGGTGTACGAGGCGGCCAAGCAGCTCGCCGTGCCGTACGACCTCGCCAAGTACGTGCACGACAACGGCCGTCTGCCCGTCGTCAACTTCGCCGCCGGCGGCGTCGCCACCCCGGCCGACGCGGCCTTGATGATGGAGCTCGGCGCCGAGGGCGTGTTCGTCGGCTCCGGCATCTTCAAGTCCGGCGACCCGGCCAAGCGCGCCGCCGCCATCGTCAAGGCGACCGCCAACTGGCAGGACGCCGACCTGCTCGCCAGGCTCTCCGAGAACCTCGGCGAGGCGATGGTCGGCATCAACGAGGACGAGATCCAGACCATCATGGCCGCCCGAGGCGAGTGACGGGGAGCGGAAGACAGCATGGTCGTAGCCGTTGAATACATCTCCAAGGAGGAGTCCGACGACGCCGAACACGCGAAGCATGGCGTGACCGGCATCCTCGCCGTGCAGGGCGCGTTCGCCGAACACGCCGCCGTGCTGGACAGGCTCGGCGCCCCGTGGAAGCTGCTGCGCGCCGCCGAGGACTTCGACGATTCCATCGACCGGGTGATCCTGCCCGGCGGCGAATCCACCACGCAGGGCAAGCTGCTGCGCTCGACCGGCCTGTTCGAGCCGATCGCCGAGCACATCAGGGCCGGCAAGCCGGTGTTCGGCACCTGCGCCGGCATGATCCTGCTCGCCGGCAAGCTCGACAACGACCCGAACGTCTACTTCGGCGCGCTCGACGCCGTCGTACGCCGCAACGCGTACGGACGCCAGCTCGGCAGCTTCCAGACGACCGCCGACTTCGGCGCGCCGGACGACCCGTGGCGAATCGCCGGATTCCCGCTCGTGTTCATCCGCGGCCCCTACGTCGTCTCGGTCGGCCCCGAGGCGCAAGTCGAGACGGAGGTCGACGGGCATCCGGTCGCGTTGCGGCAGGGCAACATCCTCGCCACCGCGTTCCACCCCGAGCTCACCGACGACACCCGCATCCACGAACTGTTCCTCTCGCTCTAGCCGAATGGGGTGGCATTTCGTCCGATCCTATAGATTCGGACGGTGGTGGTGTGGAGGCAGGAATCCAGAAAGGTGGGATTGCGATGCGATTGACCGTCGACCGGCGCTCCGGCGTGCCGATGTACCGGCAGCTCGCGGCCCAGCTGCGCGAGTCGATCGTCTCGGGCGCGCTCGCCGAAGGCTACCGGCTGGCGCCCGAGCGCGAGCTCGCCGCCCGCCTCGGGGTCAATCGCACCACCGTCCTGCAGGCGTACCAGCAGCTGAAGGACGAGGGGCTCATCGCCTCGAAGGTCGGCAAGGGCACCTTCGTGCTGCCGGCCACGCCTTCTGCATCCGTTACATCGGGCACGACGGTCGCATCCGTTCCGCCCGTGTCCGTCGATACCGATGGCGCATCCGGCGAGCCGCCCGTCATCCGTCCGCCGTGGTCCGTCCTGTTCTCCGACTATTCCAACCGGTTCACCTACCACGACATCGCCGAGGCGGACCGTGCGCAGCGGGGCGGTAACCGGGGCGCCGGCGATGACGCCCGTCCGCATCCCATCGATTTCGCCACCGGTTCGCCGAACCCGGCCGACATCCCCGACGACCTGCTGCGCGCGGTGAGTCTCGAAGCGTTCTCCTCGCGCGAGTTCGACGGTCAGCCCGAATCCCCGATCGAGGGGTTCGACGAGCTGCGGGAGCTGCTGGCGGAGCACATGCGCGACCGCGGCGTCGGCTGCGATGCGCGCAACGTCATGGTCCTGTCCGGCTCCGAGCAGGGCATCGACCTGATCGTGCGCGCGTTCGTCAATCCGGGCGACTGCGTGCTCGTCGAGCAATCCACGTTCTTCCCCGCGTTGCAGACCTTCCGTTCGGCCGACGCGCGCATCGTCGGCGTGCCCGTCGACGGGGACGGCATGCGCGCCGATCTGCTGGAGGGCTATTGCGCCCGATTCCGTCCGAAGCTCATCTACACGATCCCCACGTTCCATAACCCCACGGGCACGACGATGCCGATCGAACGCCGGCGCACGCTCGTCGACGTGGCCCGCCGCTACCAGTGCCTCATCGTCGAGGACGACGCGTACGGCGACCTGTGGTACGGGCGGGGCCCCCGTCCCGTCCCGTTGGCCGGCATGGAGAACAGCGGTTACGTGATGTACCTGTCCACGTTCTCCAAGACCGTCACGTCGGGACTGCGCACCGGATGGGTCGTGGCTGACCCGCATGTCATCGCGCGTCTCGCGGCGCTGCGTCGCATGGTCGACCAGCATACGAGCACGTCCTCGCAGCGCATCTGCCTGGAACTGCTCAAGGAGGGTCGCATCGCCGGGCATGTGGCGTCCCTCGCCGCCGCGTACCGCACGCGACGCGACACGGTCCTCGAGGCACTGGAACGGTACGCGCCCCGAGGCGCGCGATGGACCCATCCCCAAGGCGGCTACTACGTGTGGATCACGCTGCCCGACGGCGTGCGTGCGCTCGATCTGCTCTCCCGATGCCGCGCGAAGGGCGTCACGTTCATGCCCGGCGGCGTCTTCGACGTCGACGAGAGCGACGACGGCCACATCCGCCTCAACATGGTCCGTCCCGACGCGGCCGATCTGGAGAGGGGCATTCAAGTGATCGGCGAATCGCTGAACGCGATACGGGCGTGACCTTCGGGCACGGCGCACATAGCGTCGCCGTAGTGCCCGTAGCTGTCGTTTTTCGCTTATGAGGGGTACATTCCTCGTTTTGCGGATGTCTATCTTGCTTGCAAGGGGTACCTGTCACAAGTACAAATGGCCGAAAACGGCTTGTCCGCAATGGGACGAAGCCGTTTTCGGCCATGGGATACTCCGGTACGGTACCCCTCATAAGCGAGATGGATGTCCGCAAAGGACGGAATGTACCCCTCGTAAGCCGGTTGGCTGTCTAGCCGTGGCGAGTCAGGCGATCTGCTTGAGCAGGGTCGGCAGCTCGGCCATCGTGTCGATGACCGCGTCGGCGCCGGCGGCGACGAACGCGTCGCGCGCCGCGTCGCGCGCCTTGGCCTTGTCCTGATCGGACAGTGCCTCGAACTCGTCCTGGCTCAACGCCATCTGCGAGCTGCCCTCGGTCACGCCCACCGTGAACACGCCGGCGTTCTTGCCCTCGCGGATGTCGGAGAGCGTGTCTCCGACCTTGACCGCGCGGCGCACATCGGTCACGCCGAGCTTCTCGAGGTTCCTGAAGACCATGTACGGGTAGGGGCGGCCGAAGCCGTTGGTGCCGTCCGGGCTGATCCAGAAGTCCGGGGCGTAGCCGTTCTCGGCGGCCTTCGGCACGACGATCTCCATCATCCTGTCGGTGTAGCCGGTGGTCGAACCGATCTTCAGTCCCTCGGCGCGCAGCTCGGTGACGGCGTCGATCACGCCCGGCTTCGGATCGGCGAAGCCGTCGAGGATCGACAGCAGCTTCGGTTCGAAGTGCGCGTACACGGCGTCGGTGTCGGCGTCGGTCGGGGCGGCGCCGTGCTTGTCCTCCCATGCGCGGGCGATGCGGTCCATGTGCAGCATGGTGTTGATGTGGTCGTGCTTGAGCATGCCCATCGGCTTGCGGGTCTCGTCCATCGTCGGCTCGACGCCGAACTCCTTGAACGCCTCCTGGAACGCCTTGACGGGGGCGAAGCAGCCGTAGTCCACGGTAGTGCCGGCCCAATCGAAGATGACGGCCTCAAAACGCTTGGTCATAATGGAATCTCCTGAGTGAAAACGTGAATATTCGATTGCTGTTGATACAAGGTGGGGTCGGGTGTGTGTACAGGACCGTAGGCTTGGCCGAACGGCCTTGAGTGTGTCCTGCACACACACCCGTCCCCACCGCACGGCCGCTTGGGAATCAGGCGGTGAGCTTGACGTTTGCCGGGGCGGCGGCCTTGATCGGCTCGCCGGCGGCGTCCATCGCGGCGATCGCGGCCGGCACGGAGTCGAGGCCCGTCGCGGCGGCCAGCAGGCCGCGCTCGCCCATGTACAGGGCCAGCAGCTCGGTGACCTTCTCGATGTCGTCGGTGTAGATCTCACCGATGTTGCCGAGGCGGAAGGTCTCCTCATCGGTCAGCTTGCCCGGGTAGATCGCGTAGCCGCGCTCCTTGATGAACTCGTACATGTCGTGGAAGTCGAACTGCGTGCCCTCCGGGTAGAGGAACGTGGTGATGATCGGGCCCTGGTGGTCCTTGAGGAACACGCGGAAGCCGAGGGCCTCCATGCGGGCGATCAGCAGGTGGTTGTTGAGCGCGTAGCGGGCGGAGCGGGCGGGGATGCCGCCTTCGGCGAACATCTCGTCGAGAGCCTTGGAGAAGGCGAGCACGACGTGGGTCGGGGAGGTGTAGCGCCACTTGCCGTTGGCCTTCTCGAGGGTGTTCCACTGGTCCCACAGGTCGAGAGAGAGGCTGCGCGCCTTGCCCTTGGAAGCTTCGAGCTTGGCCGTGTCGCAGATGATGAAGCTGAAGCCGGGCACGCCCTGGATGCACTTGTTGGCGGAGGAGACAAGGAAGTCGATGCCCCAGTCGGCGACCGGGATGTCGACGCCGCCGAAGGAGCTCATGGCGTCCACCATGAAGGTGCAGCCGTGCTTCTTGGCCACGGCCGCAACCGCTTGGATGTCGTTGAGCAGGCCGGAGGTGGTCTCGGAGTGGATCATCGAGACGTGGGTGATGGACGGGTCGGCGTCCAGGTACTCGGCCACACGCTTGGCGTCCGGGATGCGGTCGTACGGCTCGGCGTACTGCGTGTAGGCGATGCCGGCGTGCTCGCAGATCTTGACCTGGCGGTCGCCGTACGCGCCGTTGGTGCACAGCAGGACCTTCTCATCCTTGCCGATCACGGAGGTCAGGACGCTTTCGACGCCGAAGGTGCCGGAGCCCTGCATGAGCACGACGGTGTGGGCGCCGTCGTCGGCGTGGGCGAGCTCGAGCAGCTGGTGGCGGATCTTCTGGGTGATCTGCTGGTAGTCCTCGTCCCAGGTGCAGTGGTCGAAGAGCATCTCCTCCTTGACGGTGCGGGTGGTGGTCAGCGGGCCGGGGGTCAGCAGCTTGTATTCGTTCGCCATGATGGTGGTTTCCTTTCCTTGTCGATGTCCTTCGCTTCTCGTCGTGGAGGTCGGGGGAGCGGGGGTGCTGTTTGTTTGTGGTCTTGGTTGTTGCGGTATTCAGTTATGAAGCTTGGGTTTGTGAAGCGTTGAAGCGCTGAAAATGTGTCCGAATATGGCTTCCGCCCGCAGAGTGTAATCACGAAGAGAGTTTTTGAAAATTTCTACGTAGATTTCGCCCTGCGGGCGGAGTGTCGAATCTAGTTTGCTAGTTGCGTTCGCTTTGCGTTCATTTGACGCTGCGGCGAGGTCGCGCTGGAACGGAGGTGGGAGGGCGGTTTGCGTTGTCCGACCGTAGGCTTGGCCGAACGGCCTTGAGTGTGTCGGGCAACGTGAACCGCCCTCCCACCGGTTTGTTCATTACCGCTTTACGCCTCGCCCTGCGCGATCCGCTTGCATTCGGACGAGAAGTCCTGATGCTGCTGGAGCAGGTCGACGGTCAGCGGCTCGGGGAACGACTTGGAGCGCTTGGAGGCGTTCGCAGGGGCCTTCTCGCCCTCGTACAGCGGGGTCGGGTAGGTCTGGAGCAGTTCCTTGCGGCCCTTGTCGATGATGATTCCGGCCATTTTCTGCGCCTTCGGGTTGGTGGCGTTGCCCTTGTCGAGCACGGCCACCGACTCGGTCAGCGAGTAGTTGCCCTCGGTCGGGTCGACGTAGTCGATCGGCAGGCCCTTCTTCTTGTCCGCGACCGCCTGGTGACGCAGACCGAAGCCGATCGCCACCTCCTTGGCGCGCACGGCCTTGAGCGGGCCGGAGCCGGACTGTTCGAGGTGCGGGCCGGCGTTGCGGTAGATGTCGGTGAGGATCTGCTTGCCCTTCTCGCCGGTGCCGTAGGCGTCGACGATGGCCTGGATCATCAGCCAGCCGGTGGAGGAGCCCTCCATGTCCGGCACGGAGATGAGTCCCTTGTACTCGGGCTTGGCGAGGTCCGCGTAGCTCTTCGGGGCCTCGACGCCGGCGGCCTTGAGGGCCTCGGTGTTGATGATGATGGCGCCCTCCTGCGCGGTGGTCGGGGAGCGGTAGGCCGGGGCCTTCGAGTTCTCCGTGTCGCCGAGCAGCTTGGTGTGCACGTCGGTCAGGTTCGCGAACATGTGGTTGCGTTCCTGCGCGGAGTCGACGTAGTAGGAGCTCATCGTCAGCATGTCGGCCTCGAGCGCCTTGCCCTCGGCCAGCATCTTGCCGCCGAGCTCGGAGGTGCCGAACTCCTGGATGATGTACTGGTCCTTGTAGCCGTTGTCGTCGAGCGCGTGCTCGAAGGCAGTGACGGCCTCCTCGTCGGCGTTCGTGTAGATGACGACCTTGCCTCCGGCCGCGGCCGCGGAGGTCGAGACCGCGCCGAAGGTGACGAGCAGCGCCACGCACACCGCCGAGGCGATGCCGGTGAGCAGGCCCTTGGCCTTGCGGTTGCCGTCGCTCGGCAGCTGGAAGGTGGCCGCGGCGGTCGTGAGCTGGCTGCTGGGCCTGACGGTGCTGAACGAGGCGGCGACCTGCGGGGTCTTCACGGCGGCGCGCTCCTTGGCCTTCGCCTTCGCGCGCTCCTTGGAGCGGTCGCGGGTGAACAGGGCGATCAGGCCCTTGACCACGAGGTTGACGACGAGGATGAGCAGCGAGAGCACGAACACGTCGTCGAACTTGGCGATGTGCTGCAGGGCGGAGATCTTCGTGGTGATGACCTGCGTGCGGGCGCCGGTGAGGAACACGACCGCGGAGATCGTGACCATCGCGTTGACGAAGTAGTAGCCGAAGATCTGCAGCAGGGTCGGCCACGCGTTCGGGGTGACCACGCGGATCAGGGTCTTGATCCAGTTGTCGCCCATCAGCTTGGCGGTGGTCTCCCATCCCGCGTTCATCTTGGTCAGGGAGTCCTTGATCATCTGGTACGGGGTGGCGAAGTAGTGCACGATGTTCGCGATGATCAGGATCCAGAACGTGTTCTGCAGCGGGGAGCCGGAGAAGGCGAACAGGAAGGCGATGCCGAGCACCATGCCCGGGACAGTGTTGATGATCGCGGAGATCGCGTCGACCGAGCGGCGGGCCCAGCCGGGCAGCTTCGAGCGGGAGGTCACGAGGCCTGCGGCGTAGACGAACACGCATCCGAAGATGGCGGTCATCGC
Source organism: Bifidobacterium rousetti (assembly GCF_008698235.1). Lineage (GTDB taxonomy): Bacteria > Actinomycetota > Actinomycetes > Actinomycetales > Bifidobacteriaceae > Bifidobacterium > Bifidobacterium rousetti. The sequence continues at coordinate 72,923 of NZ_PEBH01000003.1, read as the reverse complement.
GGCCACGTACAGCGAGTTGACGAACACCTGCGTCAGCTGGGAGTCGACGAACAGGTTCGCGATGTGCGAGAGGGTGAAGCCGAGGTGGTCGGGCCATTCCTGAACGAACGGGATGAGCAGGATCACGAGGAACACGGAGAGCACGCACACGAGCGTCACGACGGACAGGATGCCGCAGATCCAGTCGCGCCTCTTGCCCTTGGGCAGGTCGACCTGGCTGATCTGCTTGTAGCGGATCGCGAAGCGCTCGAGCACGGTCATCAGGATGATCGAGATGATCGAGGGGATGAGCATGAACACGGCGATCACGGCGCCGCGGTTGAAGTTCGGGATCGAGCCGAGCATCTGGTTGAACAGCGTCATGGCCAGCACGTCGTACTCGCCGCCGACGGAGGTCGGGATGCCGTAGTCGGTGAACGCGAGGAAGAACGACTGGATGAACGCGACGGCCATCGTGCCGACCAGCGGGCGCAGCACGGTGTTGAGGAACGTCGTGAACGGCTTGTCGCCCATGATGTGGGAGACGATGATGAACTTCTTGTCGACGAACTGGAAGCTGTTGTTGATCAGCAGGAAGCAGGTCGGCAGCGTGTAGATCACGTAGCCGATCAGCAGGCCGTTGAAGCCGTAGATGTCGAACAGCGGGTGGCCGATGAGCTGCGTGATCAGGCCGTTCTTGCCGAACGAGTAGATGATCGCGAAGCCGTAGGTGATGGTCGGCAGGAGCATCGGCAGTTGTGCGAGCAGGGCGATGGCCTTCTTGAGGCCGCGCGGCACGTTCGTGCAGTTGATGGTGTAGGACAGCAGGAACGCGAGGATCACGGCGACGAGCGCGGAGACCGCGGCCACGGTCAGCGAGTTGGTGATCGACCGCCCGAATTCGGGCCTGGAGAGGATCGTCGTGTAGTTCTCGAGGGTGGCGGCCCCGCCGGCGGTGGTGAACGAGCGGATGATCACGAGGATCATCGGCACGACGAGGAAGCCGAGGAAGCACACCGCCACGATCACGAGGAGGGTCCACAGCTCGGTCTGCTTCGGCTTGGACGGCCGGGCCTCGTAGTTGTGGATCTCGGGGCGGATGTTGGGCAGCTGCTTGCCCGCCTGGATGGATTCAGCCGACATGGGTCTCAGGCCTCCTGACCTGCGGCGGCGAGCTGGGCGTTGGCCTTGGCCGCGTCCTGATCGCCCTCGTTGAACAGGGTGTAGATGTTGTTGCGCTTGACCTCGAGCTGGTGGAGGATGAACTTCCTGACGAAGTCGGACGCCGGGTGCTCGATGATGTTCTCCGGGCTGTCGTACTGCGCGACCTTGCCCTGGTTGATGATGAGGACCTTGTCGCTCATCGTGCAGGCCTCCTCCGGATCGTGGGTGACCATGATCGTGGTGAGGTTGTACTGCTCGACGATCTGCTTGATCTTGGCCTTGATGGACTCCTTGATCACGCCGTCCAGAGCGGACAGCGGCTCGTCGAGGAGCAGCAGCTTCGGCTTCATCACCAGCGTGCGGGCGAGCGCCACGCGCTGCTTCTGACCGCCGGAGAGCTCGTCGATGTGCTTGTTCAGGTGCTCCTCGAGGCCGAGCAGGGAGATCATCTCCTTGATCTCCTTCTCGGAGGAGATGCCGGGGTTGTTCCTCAGGCCGTAGGTGATGTTCTCGTAGGCGGTGAGGTTCGGGAACAGGGCGTAGTCCTGGAACACGATGTTGAAGCCGCGCTTCTCCATCGGCACGTGGGTCAGGTCCTCGCCGTTGTAGATCAGCTGCCCGCCCGTCGGCTCGGTGATGCCGAGGATGATGTTGAGCAGCGTGGTCTTGCCGCCGCCGGAGGGTCCGAGGATGGACATGATCTTGCCGTTGTCGAGTTCCAGGCTGATGCCGTTCAGGACGTGGGTGTCGCCGAACGACTTGGTGATGTTCTTGAGTTCGAGCATATTCTTCGACTGCCTCTCATCATGCGGCCCGTTGTCCGGGTCCGCTCTATGGTGTGGCTCCGTTCCCGCGGGTTGTATTGGCCCCCACGGGTTCATCGCCGTGATCGATGTTCAGTTGTTGTTCAGTTATGCAGGTATGCACTGTGTGTTCAGCACTGTGTTGTCACGGCTAGAGACTGCTCGCCGCTGCGCCCCGCGTTCGGTTGTGTCCGTTCGGTTGTGTCCGTTCGGGCATTGCCGTCCGCCGTGCGCAATTTCCATGATGGTTCCGTTTCGGCGTCGCTCTGCCGCATGCCGGGGAAACCTGACTGAAAGTACGGTGAACAGCGAGTGAAACTACCTGTGGGGGATGTAGTCCACGTAGTTTTGGGGCGATACGATGTGCGTATTGTGCATGTGAGCGCGGTCACAATCGGTTTCGCGATGTCTTCTTTGACTTGCCGCGACTGCTTGCTACGTAGCTTACGGTTTCCTGGTGTCGGTGATGGACTGCGTCGCATGACTGGTTGTTGAGCTCAATTGCATTGAATGCAATTTGGTATAAAATGATACTAAATAAAAATAAGGAGTTAACATGAGCATGCAGATTGCCACTCGCGTTGACGATGATCAGGCGGCGCTTTTCAGGGAGACCACCAAGCGGCTCGGCATTACCCCGGCCGATGCGCTGCGTATGTTCATCAGCGCGTTCAATGATTACCGCGGTTTCCCTTATGCGGTGCGTGTGCCCCGTGAGGAGGCCGAGTCGTTCGCCTCCGAGCGGGAGGCCACTGACTATGCCAGCGGACTCGCGTTGAGGATGTCCGATGAGGCGCGGTGAGATCTGGACTCTTCATGCGGACGGATATGCGAGCAAACCCAGACCGGTCGTCATCGTGCAGAGTGACGCGGTCGACAGGTTCGATTCCGTGGTCACCTGCCTGCTGACGTCGTATGACTCGTCTGAGATCGGCACGAGAGTGCGTCTGGAGCCTCGAAAAAGTTAACGGACGGTTCACTTGGAAGTCGGGTTATGTCATCCGGCAACACACCAGCAACGGTTAGGCTACGAAAGCGTAGAGCATCATAGGCGTGACGTTGTAGGAGATGGGACCGTGCAGTCTTCGGTGGGAATCCGCGAGCGTATCGATCACGTATACCCCTCGCTTCGCCCGGCCGAACGGGCCGTCGCGCGTTACATCCGCGATCATATCGAAGAGGCGGCGGGATTGACCGTCGGCCAGCTCGCGGAGGCGACGCACGTAAGCCAGCCCACGGTCATCCGCTTCTCGCGCAAGCTCGGTTTCGGCGGCTACCGCGAACTGCGGTATGTGCTGCGTCATCCCGAAGCGGAACATCAGGTGACGTTCGACCCCCTCGAGGGATTCGACCTCAACCCGTGGGACAGCCCCGAGGACGTGCCCGCCAAGGCCGCCGCGGGGGCCGCCTCGCTCATCGAGGAACTCCGTCGTTCCCTCGATGTCAAGGCGTTCCGCAAGGCGACCGCGCTGCTGGCCGATGCGCATGCCATTGATATCTATGGTGTCGAGAACTCGCTGGTCCCGGCCACCGATCTGTTCACGAAGCTGATGTATCTGGGGCTGGATTGCCGCCTCAACACGGACGCCTACCTGCAGCAGATCGGTGCCGGGCATCTGCGTGACGAGGATGTCGCCATCGCGTTTTCGCATTCCGGCTCGTCGGCCGACACCGTCAAAGCGTTGCGTCTGGCGAAGGCCGCCGGCGCGCGTACCATCGCGGTGACCAACCATGTCGGTTCGCCCCTCGCCGGGTCCGCCGACGTCACGCTGATCACCGGATCGGGTACGCAGACGATCTACGGCAACGCGATCTTCTCGCGCGTCGCCCACGTCGCCCTCGTCGACATGCTGTACATGGGCATCATCCTGTCCGACTACGGCCGGTTCTCCACCGCGCTCGATCAGTCCGGCCGCATGATCTCCGACCGCGAATACCGCAGCTGACTTCTAATCTGTAGGGAATCTGCAGGTCGTCGATTCGTGTCGTTCCACCCCGGCTATTACAATGTCACGAGTTTGGCCCCGTAGCTCAGCTGGATAGAGCAACTGACTTCTAATCTGTAGGTCGCCGGTTCGAGCCCGGCCGGGGTCACTGGTGAAACCCTTGGAATCCCAATGATTCCAAGGTGTTTGTTCTTTTCCGGCCTATGCCCTCGCCCGTCCCGTTGCGTGGGATGGGCGTCCGTATCTCGACCTCCGGTGACACCCTTAAGGGGTATGGGGGATGCGGGGGATTCCCCCGAGCTATAGACTGGGCACCAACGCGCGGTCCCGTCGGCCTGCCGGTCGGACACGTCGCACCGGCATGCCGGACCGTGCGCGTACGTCCGCCAACGGCGACGAACGAGGGAGAAGAGCCATGCCGCCATCACATCCGATGATCGAGGTGCGTCACCTGCGCAAGGAATACCCCGCGGCCGACGAGACCGTGGTCGCGCTCGACGATATCGACCTGACCATCCCGCGCGGCCAGATCTGCTGCATCTACGGCGAATCCGGCTCCGGCAAGTCGACGCTGCTGAACCAGCTCGCGGGCATGGAGAAGCCCACGCGCGGCGGCGTGCGCATCGGGGGAGTGGTCGTCTCCGCGCTCGACGAACGCGAGCTCGCCGCCTTCCGCCAACGTCATCTGGGGTTCGTGTTCCAGTCGTACAACCTGCTGCCGAACCTCAACGCCGTCGAGAACGTCGCGATGCCGCTCATGTTCCGAGGCGTGCCGAAGGAACGGCGTGAGGCGGCCGCGCGCGGCATCCTCAGGCGCGTCGGCCTCGGCAAACGACTCACGCACTATCCGACGCAGATGTCCGGCGGCCAGCAGCAACGCGTCGGCATCGCCCGCGCGTTCGTCGCCAAACCCGAGGTGGTGTTCGCCGACGAACCGACCGGCAACCTCGATTCGAAGACCAAGGTCGACGTGATGGAGATGATCTGCTCGTTCGCACGCGACCTCGATCAGACCATCGTGCTGGTCACGCACGACGACAACATGGCGCAGTACGCCGACCGCATCGTCACCCTGCTCGACGGGCGTGTCATCGACGACCGGCTGACCGGTGCCTGACCGGCGCCTGACCGGGCGATCGTACGCAGGGAACCACAAGGGAAACACGGGAAGACAGGAAAGAAGGAACACACCATGACCACACGAGGAACGAAGGAACCGATGGCGGGGGCGATTCGCGCGCCGCGCATGCACCACGCGCCGCGCGCGCTGGCCGCATCACTGGCCGCCCTGCTGACGACGCTCGCCATGACCCTCGCGCTCGCCTTCGCGGTCCCTCCGCTGGCGCCCGCGGCACACACCGCCCACGCGGCCGGCGCGACCTCGGCCGCGGGACAGGCCTCCGCGGGAGGCTCGGGCGGCTCCGGCGGCGCCTCCGGAGGAGAAGCCGTCACCCCGATCGCCGGGCCGGTGCCCAACGTCATCATCACCAACTTCACGTACGGCGAGGGCTCGGTCGCGGTCGGCAGCGACTTCACGCTCGCGTTCACGTTCCAGAACAAGGGCAAGGTGGCGGTGAGCAACATGGTCGTCACCGTGGACGGCGGTGAGAACTTCGCCATCGCGGGCGGCACGAACACGTTCTACTTCGACGCGCTCTCCGCCGGACGTTCGGCCACGCAGAGCGTGCCGATGCAGGCCCTGCCGACCGCGAAGAGCGGCGCGCAGGGGGTGACCGTGAGCTTCCGCTACGAGTACGTGGACTCCGGCTCCCGCTCCTCCAGCTCCTCCGACATCCGGATCTCCGTGCCGGTCTCCCAGCCCGACCGCTTCCAGCTCGACGACCCGGTGCCGCCCGAGGATGCGATGGTCGGCAACGAGACCACCATCACGATGAACTACGTGAACAAGGGCAAGGGCGACATCGCCAACGTCGAGGCGTCGATCGAGGGCGACGGCTTCGACACCATGACCAAGACCCAGTACGTCGGCAATGTCGCCTCCGGCGCGAACGGTTCGATCGGCTTCGCGTTCACACCCACGCAGTCCGGCGAGCTTCAGGCCAAGCTGCACATCGCCTACGAGGACTCCGACGGCAAGGCGCAGTCCAAGGACTTCCCGGTGACCGTGTCCGTCGCCGACGCCGCGCCCATGCCCGATGACACGGCGATGGCCGTCGACGAACAGTCGCAGCAGGGTCTGCCCGCGTGGGTGTGGGCGCTTGTCGCCGTGGTCGTGATCGGCGCGATCGTGCTCATCGTCGTGCTCGTGCGTCGCCGTCGCAAGAAGAAGGCGAAGAAGAGCGAGATCGACGAGGAGTGGGATGAGTGGAACAAGCCCGACGGCAACGGCACGACGGGCCCGTCCGATCCCGCCGACGGTGTTCCCGGCTCGTCTGCGACAACGGCGTCGACCGTCCCCGTTCCGGCACCGTCCGCCGTCGACCCCGAGGCGACCCGGCTGATCGCCACGCCGCAGACGCCGCAGCCCCCCGCCGAGGACGGGTCCGCGGATCAGGGTCAGGCACGACGCGCTCGCAGGGGACGCGCATGAACTTCGCCGACATCCTCAGACTGTGCGTGCAGAACCTGTTCCGCCGCAAGTCGCGCACGATCCTCACCGTCCTCGGCGTGATCGTCGGATGCTGCTCGATCGTGCTCATGGTCTCGTTCGGCCAGGGCATCAACGAACAGAACGAGCGCAGCCTCAAGGCGATGGGCGACCTGTCGATCGTCACCGCGTACACGTCCGGCGGCGGCTACGGCATGAGCATGGGCTACGGCATGGCCATGGCCTCCGGCGGCAGCTCGTCCTCCGGCGGTTCCGGCTCGGTCAAGCTCGACGACAAGGCGATCGAATCCTTCCGCTCGATCGCCGGCGTCGAAGGCGTCACCCCGGTCAAGAACCTGCAGTACACCGCCACGGCCAAGGCCGGCGCCGGCGGACGCTACATCGACGACGGCGTGCAGATCATGGGCATCGACATGAGCCAGCTCGACGCCATGGGACTCAAGCTCACCGAAGGCGACAAGCCGGTGAACGAGAAGCAGATCCTCGCCGGCGAGCATGTGGTCTACGGGTTCATGGATTCGCTGCGCAACGGCGCGACGCGCAGCTACGCGGACGGCTCCTGCACCTACAGCGAGGCCACCGGCCAATGCGTGCCGACCGAAGGGGAGGACCCGTACTTCAATCTGCTCACCACGCCGGTCACGCTCGTCACCGGCGCGAACTATCAGGGCGACCCCTACGTGCAGAACCTGTACTCGGGCGGCTCCGCGGGCATGTCCGGCGGGGCTTCCGGGGCCGGGGCGTCCGGCGCGGACGGCCAGTCGCAGAACGTCACCCTCGACTTCACGGTCACCGGCGTGCTCAAGGGCGACTACAACAAGGGCTACGCCACCACCGACGGCTTCGTCATGGACCTGAAGGTCATGCAGTCGCTGCTGAAGAAGATCGATCCGTCGTCCGCGGCCAAATCCATGACCTACGACCAGGCGCTCGTCAAGGTGGCGGACCTGAGTCAGGTACCCGTGGTCGAGTCGCAGTTGAAGGCGATGGGCTACGAGACCTACTCGTACGAGGAGATCCGCAAGTCGATGGAGGAGGGGACGCGCGTCATCCAGCTGATCCTCGGCGGCATCGGCGCGGTGTCGCTGCTCGTCGCCGCCATCGGCATCGCCAACACGATGGTCATGTCGGTGTCCGAGCGCACGCGCGAGATCGGCATCATGAAGGCGCTCGGCTGCTATGTGCGCGACATCCGCGTCATGTTCCTGACCGAGGCCGGCGCGATCGGCTTCCTCGGCGGGCTGATCGGCGCCGCGTTGAGCGGGCTCGTATCGCTGGGCATCAACGTGGGCGGCATGTGGCTGTCGGGCATGTCGGGTTCGTCGGGCGCGAGTTCGGGCGGCTCCGGGGGCTCCGGTTCCGGCGGCGCGTCGTTCGGCACGATGGTCTGGCAGGCGATCGTCGGAGGCGAGGACGTGACCCGCTACTCGGTCATCCCGTGGTGGCTGTACCTGTTCGCGATCCTCTTCGCGACCTGCGTCGGCCTGCTGTTCGGCTTCGGTCCGGCCAACAAGGCCGTAAAGATCCCCGCGCTGGACGCGATCAGGAACGACCGGTAGACGCCAGCGCCTCGCGGATGCGCGCGGTGATGTTCCCGACGGTCAGGCCGTATCGTTCGTTCAGGCCGGCGAGCGGGACTCGGTCGGTGAACTCCTTGTCCGCGCCGAAGTTGAGGACGCGCGGGGTGCGCGGATCACGGGCGGGATCGGATTGCGGCGCGTGGCGGTTCGCGTGGCGGTTCGCGTAGTACGCGGTCACCTTCTCACCCCAGCCGCCCTCGAGCTGGCCGTCCTCCAACGTGACGACGAGCCGGTGATCCGCGCGCAGCGATTCCATCGTCACCGTGTCGAGTGAAGTGCACTGGCGTGGGTCGATGAGCGTCGCGTCGATGGGCGTGTCCGTGCGGGCAAGCGTGTCGACCACCGTTTCGGCCAGTGGATACGTGTTGCCAAGCGCGATGACCGCCACGTCGGCGCCCCGACGGCCGACGCGATACCGCAGCATGTGCGCGGCGTCGGTTGTGTCGGTCGCGTCGGTCGCGTCGGTCGCGTCGGTCGAGTCAGTCGCGCCGGCCGCGTCCCCGCCGCGCAGCACCTCCTCGGGCGTCATCTCACGCCCCATCGCCCGCTCGCGCTCGAGGATCGCCTGACCGGGCACACGGATCACCACAGGGCCTTCCGGAGCCCCTTCCGCTCCCGTCGCGTCGGCCGGCATGGTCGCCCATGCGAGATCGGCCAGATAGTCGCGCGTCGAGGTCGGCACGAGCATCGTCACGCCGGGGATGTTCGCGAACATCGTCACGTCGTACGCGCCCGAATGCGTGTTGTCCGAACCGGACAGGCCGCCGAGGAAGTCGAGGACCGTCACGCGGGAGCGGTTGAGGCTCATCTCCTGGAAGAACTGGTCGTACGCGCGCTGGAAGAACGACGCGGTCGTCGCCACCACCGGCGTGCCGCCCGCCTTGGCGATGCCCGCGGCGAACGTCACCGCATGCGCCTCGGTGATGCCCGTGTCCACGTAATGCGCGCCGGCGCGCTCGCGGAACTCGTGCGTGATGCCGTTCGACCCCGGCGTCGCGGGGGAGATGACCACCAGCCCCGGTTCCGTGGGGAACCGGCGTTCCAGCGCGGCCATCGCGAGCTTGCCGTAGTGCTTGCGCGGATCGTCCGGACGCCCGATCGCATTGTCCGGCGTCTGCCAGTGCGACGCCTCGCACTGGCCCTCATGCGGTTCGTGGTCGGACAGGTTGCAGTGGTCCGACCTCCACGGCTCGTCGTGCGCGAGATTGCCCGTCTCGTTGACGCCGGTGTCGGTCGCGTGGGCGACCTCGCGGCTGCCGTCGTCCCCGGATTCGAGCCCCGCGCCCTTCAGCGTGTGGATGTGCACGACCACCGGGTGATCGATGTCCTTGACCTCCCCGAACGCGGCGACCAGCGCGTCCACGTCGTTGCCGTCCGCCACATAGCGGTAGTCCAGTCCGAACGCGTTGAAGATGTTCGGCTGCGCGGTGCCGTTCGACTCGCGCAGCCGTGCCAGCGGTCCGTACATGCCGCCGAAATCGCCCGCGATCGACATCTCGTTGTCGTTGAACACGATGATGAGGTTGCCGCCCTGCTCGGCGGCGTTGTTGAGCCCCTCGAACGCGATGCCGGAGCTGAGCGACCCGTCGCCGATCACCGCGATCACGTTGCCGATGCCTCCGACGCCGGCAGTCGCGCCGTCGCCGGAATGCGCCGCGCCCCGTGCCGCGGCCTCCATGTCGCGCGTCTTCGCCAGACCGCACGCCAGCGAGATCGACGTGCCGGTGTGGCCGAGCGTGAACTGGTCGTGCGCGCTTTCGTCCGGGTTCGTGAATCCCGTCACCTCGCCGAAGCGCGACGGGTCGAGATACGCCTGCGCGCGGCCGGTGAGCATCTTGTGCACGTAACTCTGGTGCGACACGTCGAAGACGATGCGGTCATGCGGCGAGTCGAAGACGCGATGCAGGGCGACCGTCGCCTCCACCATGCCGAGGTTCGATCCGATGTGCCCGCCGTGCGCGTGCCCGTACGCGATCAGCGTGGAACGGATCTCGCGGCACAGCTCGTGCAATCCGTCGCGCGACAGCGCCTTGACGTCGTCCGGCCCGGCGATGCGGGACAGGAGCGCGTGCGCCGAGGCCTGCGCACCATGCGACGCATCGGCTTCCGGCGCCGTGCGGGGCGTCGTGCGGGGCGTCGTGCGGGAGTCCCGTGATCCCGCCGAAGCATCCCTGATGAATCGCCCTTCGATGTCATCTTCCGCACCGGTCATGCCCGTCCCCATACCTACGCGCGCCCTTCCTCTCGATTGTCCTGCCGACGGAACAGCCTAGACGTTCCACTTCCGAAGGCGCATCTCCCACGCGACATGCGCCCAACATCTCCGTATATGCACCCGTCATGCGCCCGGAGTCTGTATGGCTATATGGATCGAAACGGCCCCTCCCACGGCATCGCGATCAGTCGTGAGACAATGAAACGGCAAGGTGCGGCACCGAAGTCGCGCCGCGCGTCGGAGCCGCGCCCCATGCCGTCCCGTGTGCGGACATGCCGATCCGCCGCGCGATCGAAGGGCAAGCCGAACGCACCCGAACGAAAGGAACGCCGATGAAGGCCGTATACGCCGCCACCGTGGACAACGACAACCCGCTCTCCGCACTCGCCGTGGGCGATATGCCAGCCCCCGAACCCAGACCGTACTGGTCCACGGTCTCGGTCAAGGCCGTGACCGTCAACCACCACGACCTGTGGAGCCTCAAGGGCGTGGGCCTCGCCGTCGAACAGACCCCGATGATCCTCGGCACCGACGCGGCCGGTGTCCTCGACGAAGACATCCCCGTGCGACACGGGCTCAAGGCCGGCAGCGAGGTCGTGCTCTACACGTTCGTCGGCACCGACGGCGCCGGCGTCATGCCGGGGGAGCGTCGCACGATCCTGTCGGAGAAGTACGCCGGCACGATGGCCGAGGGGACGCAGGTGCCCAGCGCCAACGTCTTCGCCAAGCCAGAGAACCTCACCATGGCCGAGGCCGCCGCGCTCGGCACCAGCTGGCTGACCGCCTACTCGCTCGTCTTCACCGCCGCAGGCGTCAAACCCGGCGACACGATCCTCGTGCAGGGCGCGGGCGGCGGCGTCTCCACCGCGGCGATCCAGCTCGCGCACGCCGCCGGCCTCGAGGTGTTCGTCACCTCGCGTTCCGCGGACAAGCGCGAGAAGTCGCTCGCGCTCGGCGCCGACGCCGCGTTCGAGACGGGCGCGCGGCTGCCGCGCAAGGTCGACGCCGTCATCGAATCGGTCGGCGCCGCCACATGGTCGCATTCGGTGAAGTCCGTTCGCCCCGGCGGCGTGATCGCCGTGTGCGGGGCGACCACCGGCGACCAGCCCGGCGCCGAACTGACCCGCGTGTTCTTCCAGGACATCCGCGTGCAGGGCAACACGATGGGCTCGCGCGAGGACTTCGCCCGCCTCCTGCGCTTCGTCGAGCACGCCGACCTGCACCCGGTCATCGACTCGACCTTCACGGGCCTCGAATCCGCGCCCGGGGCGTTCGCGCGCGTTGCCGGCGGCGATCTGTTCGGCAAGGTCGCGATCATCCTGTAGGACGCTTCCGCCCGGACCGCATAGAGGAGTACAGTAAGACCGTATTCTCAATAACGCGGAGGTAATGATAATGACGGACACCAAGCCCGAAGTCGCCGTCGTCATGGGCTCTTCCAGTGACTGGGAGACCATGAAGCGCGCCTGTGACATCCTCGACCAGTTCGGAGTCGCCTACTTCAAGCAGGTGATCTCCGCGCATCGTACGCCGGAGCTCATGGCCGACTTCGCGCACAACGCCCGCGCCAACGGCCTCAAGGTCATCATCGCCGGAGCCGGCGGCTCCGCCCACCTGCCCGGCATGATCGCCGCGCAGACCACCCTGCCCGTCATCGGCGTGCCGGTGCGTTCCCACGCGTTGTCCGGCTGGGACTCCCTGCTCTCCATCGTGCAGATGCCCGGCGGCATCCCGGTCGCCACCACCGCCGTCGGCAACTCCGGCGCCACCAACGCCGGTCTCTTGGCAGTGCAGATGCTCTCCGCGTTCGACGAGGGGCTCGCCGCCAAGCTCGAGGACTACCGCAACGAACTCAAGGAGAAGGTGGCCGAATCCAATGCCCAGCTTGTTTGAGGAAACCCACGGCGCCACGCAGATGCTCCAGCCGGGCGCGACGATCGGCATCATCGGAGGTGGCCAGCTCGGCCGCATGATGGCGCTGTCCGCCAAGTACATGGGCTTCCGTATCGGCGTGCTCGACCCCACCCCGGACTGCCCGACCGCGCAGGTCGCCGACTTCCAGGTCGTCGGCGAATACGACGACAAGACCGCCATCCACGATCTCGCCGAGAAGTCCGACGTCCTGACCTACGAGTTCGAGAACGTCGACGCCGAATCGATCGACGAGGTGCGTCATCTGGTCGCCGCCCCGCAGGGCACCGACCTGCTGCGCGTCACGCAGGACCGCATCAACGAGAAGACGTTCATCAACAAGCACGGCATCGAGACCGCCCCGTGGCGCGAGGTCAACGACTTCGATGAGCTCGAGGCCGCCATCGACGACCTCCACTACCCGTGCGTGCTGAAGACCCGCTCCGGCGGCTACGACGGACACGGCCAGCATGTGCTCAGGAACGACATGGATCTGGAGAAGATCCGCGCCCGCGGCGATCGCGGCGGCGGTTTCCCGCCGTCCATCCTCGAGGGATTCGTCGACTTCGCGTTCGAGGCGTCGATCCTCGTGTCCGGCAACGGCAAGGACTACGTCACCTTCCCGATCGTGCGCAACGACCACCGCAACAACATCCTGCACATGACGATCGCCCCGGCCGAGGTCTCGCCCGAAATCGCGAGGACCGCGCACGAGATGGCGCTGGCGCTCGCGAAGGGCTTCGAACTGGCCGGCACACTTGCCATCGAGCTGTTCGTCACCAAAGACAACCGCGTGATCGTCAACGAGCTCGCGCCGCGCCCGCACAACTCCGGCCACTACACCATCGAGGCGTGCTCGATCGACCAGTTCGACGCGCACATCCGCGGCATCGCCGGATGGCCGCTCATCCAGCCGAAGCTGCTGAGCCCGGCCGTCATGGTCAACGTGCTCGGCCAGCACGTCCTGCCGACGCGCGCGCAGATCGCCACGCACCCTGAGTGGAACGTGCACGACTACGGCAAGGCGCAGCTGCGTCACAACCGCAAGATGGGCCACATCACCGTGCTCACCGACGACACCGCCCGCACGGTCGCCGAGCTCGAGGCCACCGGCTGCTGGGATGATCTTCAAGCCTACGCGCGCCCGTTCGTGCAGCCCGTGTCCGCCGGTCAGGCCGCCGATGGTGCCGGGGCATCCGCCGGGGCGTCCGGAAAAGAGGCGTGACGGTTCGCATGGTTGAACACATCGAACGTCAGACCAAACAGAAGGACGCGATCCGCGCCGCGCTCGCCGACTGCGACGAGTTCATCTCCGCGCAGGACCTGCATCGTCGGCTCGAGGATTCGGGCTTGCGGATCGGACTGGCCACCGTGTACCGGCAGCTCAACGCGCTCGCCGACTCCGGCGCCGCCGACACGATCCGCCTTGACGGCCAGCAGCTGTTCCGCCTGTGCGGCGACGACGGCCATCACCACCATCTGGTGTGCCGCAAGTGCGGCCGTACCGTGGAGATCGACCCACCGAGCGAGGCATGGCTGCGCAAGGTGGCCGAGGGCCACGGTTTCACCGTCGAAAGCCACACCTTGGAGGTCTTCGGCCTCTGCCCCGAGTGCCAGCAGACCCAGCGGTCCTCCGCTCCCGGCCTCTGACCGACTTCCGATCGAACGGTTTCACGAGAAAAACCGTCGCTGGGATAATCTCAGCGACGGTTTTTCTCGATGATTGGGATGATTTCGAGATTTTCCGACGGTGAAGTCGGATCAGCGTCAGGAAATCTCGGGATATGGGGAATTCTCGAGAATTCCTGACGCTTGAGGGAATGGTGGGGCGGGGCGTGGTATCGAACCGCTCAGTGCGCCAGGATCTCGGTGGCGATCTCCTTGCCGCTTATCGACGCCGGGTAGTAGGTGGGCCAGTTGTCCATCTCCTTCAGGGTCTCCTCCTGCGAGGAGTCACCCATGAAGATGTGGAAGTGGGCGGTCTTGCCCGGGGCGATACCGTGGTCGGAGAACTGCACGACCTTCGGCGCGCCCTCGGGCACATCGCCGGTGGCGGTGAACAGGAAGCGCACGCCGCGGTTGCCCTTCGCGTAGTCGAGGATCCTGAATCCGTCGTACTTGTAGGTCGCGGTCGCGGTCTTGCCGCCGCGGGTGAAGCTCATCTGGTTGCCCTTGATGACGATCTTCTCTACGTCGGTCTTGTATCCGGTGTCGTAGTACTGCTTGTACTCCTCGGCGGTCATGTCGCCCTTCTTGGCCTTCGCTTCCATCACCGTGTCGAGCGTGCCGTCCTTGAGGAACGGGTACACCGACTGCCATTCGCCCTCGTAATCGGACAGGGTGCGGTCCTTGACGTCCTGCGTGAGGAAGAAGCCGTTCGTGGTATCGGTCGCCAGCGCCTGCTTGGCGATCAGGGTGAGCCATCCGAGCAGCGTCTTCTGGTTCTCGGGCAGCTGCTCGGTGGCGGAGATGATTGTCTTGTTGCTGGAGATCGCGGCTTCGTTGAGCTTCTTGGCGAAGCCACCCATCTCCTGCGGGTTGACGACGAGGATGTCCACGTCGTCGCCGGCCACGGTGTCCATCGCGCTCTTCAGGTCGGCCGCGGAGGGCTCGGCCTCGCTGTTCATCGCGTTGGTGTAGGTTTCGGGGGTCTTGTCGGTCGCGCCGATGTAATCGAGCAGGTAGCTGATGATCGACTCGGTCGCCACGTAGTTGCGCTCGACTCCCGCGGCGCGGCCCTTGTTCACCAGCGCGACGAATTCGGCGTATTCGCCGTTCCACTCGTTGAAGTGACGCTGCACGGTGGCGGCGGTTTTCGAGTTCTCTCCGGCCTCGGCGACGTAGGCGTCGTTGATCGCCTCAGCGGCCTTCAGCACGGCTTCGGGGCTGAACCACACGTGGGGGTTCGTGGAGCCGTGGTGATGGTGGTGATGACCCTCCTCGCCTTCGCCGCCTTCCTCATGCTCGTGGGAGTGCTCCTCGGTCGCGGTGATGCCCATGAGGTCGCCCACGTTGACGATGCGCTGCCTGTTCTTGTCCAGCTGCGCCTTCTCCGCCCAGCCATCGTAGCCGGCGCCGTTGAGCACGACCACATCGGCCTTGGCGAGCTTGGCCAGGTCGGCGGCGGTCGCCTCATAGTCGTGCGGATCGGCGGAGGTCGAGTTGATCAGCGAGGTGACTTCGGCACAAGAGCCGCCGAGTTGCTCGGCAAGCGAACCCCACTGATTCACCGAGGCGACCACGGTGAATGTCGTGTCGCAGGAGTCCTTGGCACCGGCCGACGCTGCGGTCGCGTTACCTCCGGCGCCGTTCGAGGATGCCTCGTTCGGCCGCAGGAACGCCACGGCTCCCGCGATGAGCCCGGCGAGCAGCGCGCCGACGATGAACGCGACGATGACGTTGACCGTGCCGTTGCGGCGGGCGGTCCCGTCGACGGCCGAGGTGGTGTCCGTCTGGATGTTGTGGCTGGTGTTGTGGTTGGTGTTGGGGCCGGGCTGACTGGTGTTCTGATCGGTCATGTCGGTCCTTCTTTCTACTTGTTTCCCTGGTTCTTTGATTTCTCTGATTGGTGTTGTTGCGGCAAACCGTGTGGACGAGGCTTTGCCCTTACGGTTTCACGTATCCTTTGCGCACGGCTGGGGCGAGGTTCTGCGGAACCTGTACCGTTTCGCCTTCGGGGGTCATCACCGTGGCGAGCTGCGGTGCCTGCGCCTTCCACTGGGATCGGCGTGTGCGCGTGTTCGCGCGTGACTTCCTTGCTTTCGGCAGTGCCATCAGCCTTGCCTCGCTTTCCATCGGGGGTTCTTCTTGTTGATGACGTACAGATGCCCGCGCCTGCGCACGATGACGGAGCCGTCCTTGCGCGCCAGCGAGCGAATCGATGCCTTGACTTTCATATGTGTTCCTATTGGGTTGGTGGTGGATGCGGTTATTTCCGTCCGTACCGTGCGTTGAATTTCTGCACCTGTCCTGCCGTGTCGAGCACGACGTTCCTGCCGGTGTAGAACGGATGGCTGTACCTGGAGACCTCCACGTTCACCAGCGGATAGGTGTTGCCGTCCTCCCACTCGATGGTGGGCAGGCTGGCCGCCTTGGCCGCCAGTGTGGAGCGCGTGAGGAAATACTTGTCGGCGGAGCGGTCGTAGAAGACCACGTGATCATATATGGGATGGATTCCCTGTTTCATGTCATATCTTTCGTTGTTGTGCTGGTGTATCCGAAGCTGCCGGGCGAGCCTTCGCTCGCGGTCGTGCGGCGGGTCACCAGCTGGATTTGGTGACGCCGGGCAGTTCGCCCTTGTGCGCCTTTTCGCGCAGGTTGATGCGCGACAGCCCGAATTTGCGGTTGAAGCCGCGGGGGCGGCCGTCGATGGAATCGCGGTTGCGCAGTCTGGTGGGGCTGGCGTCACGCGGCAGGGCGTGTAGCTTGCGCATCGCCTCGGCGCGTTCCTTGGCCGTCAGGTGCGGGTCGACGCTGTCGTGCTTGTACTGCGCGCGTCGCTCCGCGAACTTGGCGACCATGCGCTCGCGTTGCAGTTGTCGGTTGATTTTGCTGGTTTTGGCCACTGTGATGCTCCTCGGGAATGGGCGGATTCATTTCTTAGGCAGATTTTTCGTTACTTAGGCACCTTGCCGTCGTGTCACGCACGACCGATGTCTGTATTCGTGCGGTTTTGCGTATACGTTCCACGGCGGATGTGCCTAGGAAACGCAGAATCTGCCTAAGAAACGACGGCGTGGTGGATATGGAGACGGGATGGGGTCTTCTTATCGGGTTTCCCGGAAGACGACTCGCCTGCGCACCACCGGATCGAACTTCAACAGTTCGAGTCGGTCCGGCGTGTTGCGTCGGTTTTTGCGGGTGGTGTAGGTGAAGCCGGTCCCCGCCGTGGATCTGAGGGTGATGACCGGTCTGATTTCCGATGATTTGCTGGACATGATGTCGCTTTCGTTGGTGTGGTTCTGCGGACGCGGTTGTCGGTTGTTTGCCGTCGCGGGTTCAGCGTCCGTGTGATGCGTGTGACGCGCGGCGTTCGATGCGTGTCAGGGCCGCTTCGATGCCGATGCGGTCGATGGTCTTCATGCCTTTCGCGCTGACCGTCAGTGTGACGTAGCGCCCCTGTGAGGGAACCCAATACCGCTTGGATTGCAGGTTCGGGCTGAAGGTTCTGCGGGTTTTCCTATGCGAATGGGACACGGTGTTGCCTGTGGAGGCATGCGTGCCCAGCAGTTGACATTGTTTGGGCATGTCCACGAGTGTACCATAATGATAATCGTTATCAATAAACGTGTGTCGTGAAAGGAAAGCGCATGATTCATCCGTCGTTGGGATATAGGGAAAATGAGGCCAGAAACGCCGAAGGCTCCACTCCGGTGGTGTTGCTCACCGGCGCCGACAGGCTGAGTCTTGATGCGGCGGTCTTCTCGCTGGTCGACTCGCATCCATCGGCATGTTCCATCGTCTACGACGTGCGTCCGGACGAAGCCGCCGAATCTGGGATCGTTCTCGTGCGCAGCGTCTCGTACGCGGGTGTGGATGGCGTCCGGATCGGCGAGTCGGAGACGTTGCCTGTGGACGACTGCTGCCTGTCGTGCTCGGTCAAGCATGACGCCGGGCGTGCGCTTGGGCAATTGTGCGACCGTGCCGATGCGTTCCTGATCGTCCTGCCCGTCGGCATGGAGGCGGTGCCGGTGGTGCAGTATCTCGAGGACTCCTTCCGGTTGGATGCATGGGGCGAGGCGATGCGTGTCGCCGCTATCGCCGATGTCGTCGGATTGGATGAATTCGAGGAGCGGTTCTTCGATGACGATCGCCTGTGCATGTATGGCGTGGGGGGGGGGGGGGGGGCGCTTTGAAGGATCGTCCCACGGGGCCGGTGGCCTTGTCGCTTTACACCTCCCCGGTCCCCCGGGGCGGGTCTCCCACCTCGTCTGCCGCCTCCTGATTGAAAAAAAAAAATATCCTGCTGAGCCGCAGTGCAC
>NZ_PEBH01000003.1:0-54765 GCF_008698235.1 Bifidobacterium rousetti | reverse complement strand
GGTCAGCACAGCCGTGGTGTCTACATGTAGGGGCGAGGGTAGTCTGCGGTGCAACAGACGGGTCAGCCTGTAGGGGGTGATCTACGTGCAGAGAGGGGGGAGGTGGAGAGGCGGTGGTTGGGAGGGGGCGCCGTGGGGAAGGTGGGGGGGGGGGGGGGGGGGAGGGCGTCTTCGACGATCGTTCCACGGGTGCCGTGGTCGTACGTCTGATTCACGAGGCCTCGCATGTGCTGCAGCTTCCCGTGGTCGGCGCCGGCTGCCTCACGCGCCATGTCGATGCGGTCGGCGAATGCCGCTGCCGCGAGATCGTCCGCGCCGTGGCGGCTCGCGGGGCCGTGGTGTACGAGGATGCGCATGATGTGTCGTTCGATGATCTGGCGGTGAGGTCGGAGGACGTCGTCGAGTCGGTCTGACGACGTGTTCTCGTGTGGGACTCCTATGGGACACGCCGATTCTTAAAGCAAATGATAATAATTCTCAATACGTGTTATGCTGTCGTGTCGGTGATCGGTTGAAGGAAGGCCGAACGGCCGGGCCATAGGCTCCAGGCCTCAGGTCCTTGGACCCTAGGCCTCCAGACCCCAGTCTGGACCGATCGCGAAAGATGTCATTGCAGGTGCAATAGAGAGGAACGCATCATGACTGTCATGTCCAAAGCCAAGCGCGCGCTCGCGCTCGTCGTCGCTTCCGCCGCACTGTTCTCGGTGGCGGCATGCGGATCCGGATCATCCGCCTCCGCCGGAAACGCGGCCGACTCCGCCAAGTCCGATGCCGCCGCAAGCGGCAGGATCGAGGTCGTCGCCTCGATCAACCAGTGGGGTTCGCTCGCCCGCGACCTCGGCGGCGACCATGTCGAGGTCACCAACATCATGACCAAGACCGATGTGGAGGCCCACGACTACGAGCCCACCGCGCAGGACGTCGCCAAGTTCGGCTCCGCGAAGGTGGCCGTCGTCAACGGCGCCGACTACGACCCGTGGGCGTCCAAGGCCGCCGAATCCACCGACGCCACGCTGGTGGACGCCGCCGAGACCGCCGGCATCAAGGAGGGCGACAACCCGCACGTGTGGTTCTCCGCCGATGTGCGCGATTCCACCGCCGACGCGATCACCGCCGCCTACCAGAAGGCCGATCCCGACAACAAGGACGCCTACGCGGAGCTCAACAAGCAGTGGCATGACAAGGAGGACGAGCTCGAAAGCAAGATCAAGGAGACCTCGGCCAAGACCAAGGACCTGCCGTACGCCGCCACCGAATCGGTCGCTTGGTATCTTGCCGACGACCTCGGCATGAAGGACGCCACGCCGACCGGATACGCGCAGGCGTCGGCCAACGAGAGCGAACCGTCCGCCGCCGACATCAAGGCGTTCCAGGACGCGCTGAAGGACGGCAAGTCCATCAAGGCGCTGGTCTTCAACTCGCAAGAGGCCAACTCCACCACCGACCAGATCACTTCCGCAGCCAAGGAGGGCGCCGTGCCGGTCATCGAATTGACTGAGCAGATGCCGCAGGAATACGATGATCTGCTCGATTGGATGAGCGCGCTCGTCGACGACTTCGCATCCGCCGTGAAGTAGTGAAGTGGTGAAGTAGCCGCAGCGGGTGCGATTGGGGAAGGCCGCAGGGGAATCCACGGTCGAATATCAGGGGAAGGCCCGCATGAATCAGGGTGTCTCGGGGGTGAACCGAGGCACCCTTTCCGTTAGAGTGAATGGTTGAGAAAACGTGTGGAAACCGTTAGCTCTCTGGCTTTTCCAAGGTTAACGGAAGACAATGTGCAACTGGATATCAGGTGAACTATGCTGTATGACGCCGTCGTACGGCGTCGTCGCATGCCGTTGGCGCATAACGGTACGGACGGCAAGGACGGCACGGCACAGGGCCGAACGTAAACGAAGACAGCAACCGAGCGTAGGGGTGAGGCAGACAGTATGAGGCAGCAATCAGACGCTGAGACGATGGGCGACATGACTCGTGACGGGTCCGAGGATCGCCGCGGCAAGGAGTTCCCCGGCTGGTTGTACGGCGTGCTGTTCATCCTCTTCGACATCGCCGCCGTGGCGATCCTCGAAGTCGGCGTGAGCCTCGGCGCCTCCTCCCGCGTGACGCTCTCCAGCCCGGACGTCGGTTGGGATTTCGTCGGCAAGATGTTCAACGTGCGCGGTCCGAACTTCGTCTTCCTGCTCAACGTCCTGCTCGTCGGCGTGCTGTATCTGGCGCTGCTCATGCTGTTCAACCGGTTCTGGATCGCGACCCCGGTGCTTGTCGCGGCGGCCATCGTCGTCGCGGTCATCGAGCATTTCAAGATCTCGATCCGATACGAGGCGATCCTGCCCTCCGATCTGAACTTCCTCAAGGCGGACGCCGGCAACCTCATGGGCTTCATGCCGGCCGGCGCGCATTGGACGATCCTGCTGGCGATCGCGGTGTTCGCGGTGTTCGTGGCGTTGTTCGTGTTCCTCAACCACATCGACGCGCGTCACGGCCGCATGTTCCGCGGTTCCGGCCGTCAGTCGCAGTCGATCAACGCGATCGCGCGCCTGCTGCTCATCCTCGTGCCCGGTCTGTTCTTCGGCCTGTACGCGATGCAGGTGAGCACCGTCGGCTCGTGGGCGAAGGGCCTCGCCACCGCGATGGGCGACAAGCCCTCGATGTGGGATTCCGTCTACGACGCGCAGCGCAACGGCCCGCTCGTCGCGTTCATGCGTCAGGTCAACCCCAAGGTGATGGACAAGCCGTCCGACTACTCCGAGGAGACGATGAAGCAGGTCGTCGCACGCTATGAGAAGGCCGCGAAACAGATCAACACCTCCCGCAAGTCCAGCCTGACCGATTCGACCGTGATCTACGTGCTGTCCGAGTCGTTCTCCGACACCTCCCGCGTGCCCGGACTCAAGGTGAACAAGGATTCGATGCCCAAGATCCGCGCGATCAAGGAGGGCACCACCTCCGGCCTCATGCTGTCGTCCGGCTACGGCGGCGGCACCGCGAACCTCGAGTACATGGGCCTGACCGGCCTGTCGATGGCGAACTTCGACTCGTCCCTGACCAGCCCCTACCAGCAGCTGGTGCCGGGCGAGCACTGGACGCCGACCATCAACCAGATGTGGGGCGCCGCGAAGAACTCGATCGGCTTGCATCCGTACGAGTCGTCGATGTACTCGCGCGCCACGAACTACAAGAAGTTCGGCTTCTCGCACTTCTACACGCTCACCGGTCCGGACGTCATCTCGCATCAGGACCGCATCGACGACAGCCCGTACGTCTCGGACGCTGCAACCTATCAGAGCACGCTGGAGGAGGTCGAGAAGACCGATTCCAACCAGTTCCTGCAGGTCATCACCATGCAGAACCACATGCCCTACCACGAGTGGTACAAGGACAACGACTTCACCGCCGAATCCACCACCGGCGAGCCGCTCGGCAAGGACGAGCAGGAGTCGATCGAGACGTACCAGAAGGGTCAGGCGATCACCGACGAGGCCACCGCCGACTTCCTCGACAAACTGGACAAGCTTGACAAGCCGGTCACCGTGGTCTTCTACGGCGACCATCTGCCCGGCATCTACTCGTCGGCCAGCGAGAACGACGACAACTCGCTCGCCCTGCATCTGACCGACTACTTCATCTGGTCGAACAAGGCGTCCGATTCGCAGGGCGTGAAGATCAACAACGCGGCCTACTCCTCGCCGAACTTCTTCGTGGCGCAGGCGGCCGAGCACATGGACGCGAAGGTCTCGCCCTATCTGGCGTTCCTGACCGAGATGCATGAGAAGATCGCCGCGATGGAACCGCCGGTCGTCAACAAGATCCAGGGCTGGGACCGCATCCCCGAAGGCCAGTCGATCTACCTCGACCACGCCGGCAACCCGATGGCCGAAAGCGACTTCGACAAGGAGACCAAGCAGCTCCTCGCCGACTACAAGCTCATCCAATACGACATCACCGACGGCAACAACTACCTGAAGGACACCGGTTTCATAGACCTGCCGTGACGGTTGTCACATGCGCGCGCAGGTGTGCATGACAGGATGAGGGGGATTCCTGCGGGAATCCCCCTTGGTGTTTATTCCCCGTCTAGTGTCAGGAATCGCCCGAAATCGCCCAGGGAGGGAATCCAAATCGCGGAGAATTGTCACAACATGCAGTCCCATACCGGTTTCGGTGCGTTGTGACAAGAAAAGCTGTCACAACGTGCGATTCCCGGCGATTTTCTCGAGTTGTGACACGGATCGGCGGCGGTGCATGCGATCGCGTGGTAAGGAGGATCGACGGAATGGCGAAATTCCAAGCTTTTCGCCGGTTGGTCCTTAGCCCTTGTCTGCTGCTGGCCTGTCGTTCTTGTCACAACGTGCGATTCCCGCTGAATCGAACGAGTTGTGACAGAGAAAGTTGTCACAACGCATCGAAATGACGGCTGGGAACCACGTTGTGACACGCCGCCTCCGCAAGGAACATCCGTGATGCCATCGTGATGCCATCGCGATGGCATCACGATGGCATCACCCAGTGTCTTGAACCGTAGATTCAACGACAAACGGGGTTTGCGGACTGTGTCACCAGTCCGCAAACCCCGTTTGTCGTCATCTGCCTGTTACCGCCGATACCGTCATGGTCTCCGGCGGTCAGCGCTCCGGTATCACGCGTTCAGCGCCTTGGCGCCGATGTCGTGGCGGTAGAACATGCCGGTTGTGTCGAGTGCGTCGATGATCGCGTAGACCTTGTCCTGTGCGGCCTTGATGTCGTCGGCGGTGGTCTCGACGAGCAGCACGCGTCCGGAGGATGCGACGAGCCCGTCGTCCTCGCCGCGCGAGACGCCCGCGTAGTAGACGTGGGAGGCGTCGTCGACCGGGATGGACGGGATGTGCGCTCCCTTGACGACGTGCGTCGGATAGCCGTCGGCGGCGAGCACGACGCCGAGCGTGGCGTGCGTGTCGTCCCACGCGAACTCCGGGGTGCCGCCGTCGAGGATCGCGGCGATGCCCGCGCCCAGATCGGAGGTGAGCTTCGGCAGGACGACCTCGGTCTCCGGGTCGCCGAAGCGGGCGTTGAACTCGATGACCTTCGGGCCGTCGGCGGTGGCGATGAGGCCCGCGTACAGGATGCCGGTGAACGGCGTGCCCTCGTCGGCCATGGCCTTGACGGTCGGGCGCACGATCGTCTCGATCGCCTGATCGACGACATCCTGCGGGATCTGCGGCACCGGGCTGTAGGCGCCCATGCCGCCGGTGTTCGGGCCCTTGTCGCCGTCGTAGGCGCGCTTGTGGTCCTGCGAGATCGGCATCGGCCAGAACTCGGTGCCGTTGACGAAGCTCATCAGGGAGAACTCCTGTCCCTCGAGGAAGTCCTCGATGACGACCTTCGCGCCGGCGGAGCCGAAACGGTGGTCGATGAAGATGTCGTCGAGCGCGGCGACGGCGGTGTCCTCGTCCATCGCGACGGTGACGCCCTTGCCGGCGGCCAGACCATCGGCCTTGACGACGATCGGCGCGCCGTGCTCGCGCACGTAGGCGACGGCCGGCTCGAGCGCGTCGAAGGTCGCGTACTTCGCGGTGGGGATGCCATGGCGCTCCATGAGCTGCTTGGCGAAGTCCTTGGAGCCCTCGATCTGGGCGGCGGCCTTGTTCGGGCCGAACGCCTTGAGACCGGCGGCGGCGAAGTCGTCGACCAGACCCTCGATGAGCGGCACCTCCGGGCCGACGAACGCCCAGTCGTAGCTGCTGTCCTTCATGAACTCGATCAGTGCGGCGTGGTTCGACTGATCGATGTGCGTGGTGCGGATGCCGTCGAGCTCCATGCCCGGGTTGCCGGGGGCGACGGTCACCTCCTCGACGCTGCCGCCGCGCTGGAGCGCGTGGGCGATCGCGTGCTCACGCGCGCCGGAACCGATGACCAGAACCTTCTGTCCCATGTGATGTCCTTTCCAATGCGATGAGGCTCCTTCCGTTGGGGGAGGAACCTCATCTCTTGACCATTGTCGTAACGAAAACGTGTTCTGCGTGCTACGTGCGTTCAGTGCACGTCACAGGCCCTTGTGCAACTGCACTCGGGTGCCGTCGACGTCCTTGACGATGCGTCCGACGGTGTAGTGCTTCTCGTTCTCCGCGTCGAGCAGGCGCTCGACCTCGGCGACCTTGCTCGGCTCGACGATGAGGACCATGCCGATGCCCATGTTGAAGATGTTGTACATCTCGAGCTCGTCCACTTCGCCCAGCTTCTGGAGCAGGCGGAAGATCGGCGGCACATCCCAGCTGGTGATGTCGAACGCGGCGGCCAGACCCTCGGGGATGATGCGCGGCACCTTCTCGACGAACGCGCCGCCGGTGATGTGCGCGACGCCGTGCAGCAGGTCGTCGCCGGCGAACAGGGGCTTCAGGGGCTTGGCATAGATGCGGGTGGGCTTCAAAATCTCCTCGCCCAGCGTCTCGCCGCCCAGCTCCTCGGGCTTGGAATCGACGGTCAGGTCGTGGTCCTTGAACAGGATCTTGCGCACCAGCGAGTAGCCGTTGGAGTGGATGCCGGAGGACGGCAGGCCGATGAGCACGTCGCCCTCGGCGATCGTCGTGCCGTCGATGATCTTCGACTTCTCGACCACGCCGACGGTGAAGCCGGCCAAGTCGTACTCGTCGGCGTCGTACATGTCGGGCATCTCGGCGGTCTCGCCGCCGACCAGCGCGGCGCCGGCGTCGACGCAGCCGTCGGCCACGCCCTTGACGACCTGCTCGAGCAGGGCCGGATCGTTCTTGCCGCAGGCGATGTAGTCGAGGAAGAACAGCGGCTCGGCGCCCTGGGCGAGGATGTCGTTGACGCACATGGCCACGCAGTCCTGGCCGATGGTGTCGTGCTTGTTCATCATCTTGGCGACCATGAGCTTGGTGCCCACGCCGTCGGTTCCGGAGACCAGCACCGGCTCCTTGTAACCGAGGGAGGCGAGGTCGAACAGGCCGCCGAAGCCGCCGATGCCGCCGGCGCCCGGTCGGGCGGTGCGCGCGACATGCGACTTGATGCGGTTGACGACTTCGTATCCGGCTTCGACGCTTACGCCGGCGTTCTCATATGCTTTTGGCATGGTGGGTTGGCCTTTCTTGGGGCTGAATGCTTAGGGTTCTCTGGAAAATCTGGTGTGGTGTGTGATCGCTCGTCTGATCGCTCACACGAGGGTGTCCTCGGGCTCGTCGCCGTGGTCGACGCCCTCGCCATGGACGGCGTGATCGGGGCCCTCGACGGGCGGCTGCACGGTGTTGTACTCGTTGCCGATGTACTTGCTCTTGTACAGCGCGAACTCGGGCAGGCGCACGCGGTCCTCCGGCGTGAGGGACTTGAGGAAGTCGGCCTCGTAGTCGTCGAGAGCGGTGGGGTAGTCGCCGTTGAAGTAGGCGACGCACAGGCCGCCGTACGGGGCGTCCGCGTTGAGGCCGATCGATTCGATCAGGCCATCGAGCGACAGGAACGCGAGCGAGTCGGCGCCGATGTACTCGCGGATCTCCTCGACGGACTTGTGCCCGGCGATGAGCTCGCGGGTGGTGGAGATGTCGATGCCGTAGAAGCACGGGTACTTGAGCGGCGGGGAGCTGATGCGCATGTGCACCTCGGCCGCGCCGGCCTCCTTGAGCAGCTGGACGATGCGCTTGGAGGTGGTGCCGCGCACGATCGAATCGTCGATGACGACGACGCGCTTGCCCTTGACCACGCCGCGCACGGCGGACAGCTTCATGCGCACGCCCTGCTCGCGCAGCTCCTGCGTCGGCTGGATGAACGTGCGGGCCACGTACTGGTTCTTGATGAGACCCATCTCGTTGGGCAGCCCGGACGCCTCGGCGTAGCCGGACGCGGCCGACAGCGAGGAGTTCGGCACGCCGATGACCATGTCCGCGTCGACGCCTGCCTCGGCGGCGAGCCTCGCGCCCATGCGCTTGCGTGCGGAGTGCACGTTGACGCCGTAGATGTTGGAGTCGGGGCGGGCGAAGTAGATGAACTCCATCGAGCAGATCGCCAGCTGCGTGTTGTTCGTGTACTGCACGATGCGGTAGCCGTGGTCGGAGACCACGACGATCTCGCCCGGACGGATGTTGCGCACGAGCTCGGCGCCGACCACGTCGAGCGCGCAGGTCTCGGAGGCCAGCACGTAGGCGCCGTTCTTCATCCTGCCGAGGGAGAGCGGGCGGAAGCCGTTCGGGTCGAGCGCGCCGATCATCGCGTCCTCGGTCATCAGCAGGTAGGCGAAGCCGCCGTGGACCGTGTTGAGGGCCTCCTTGAGCTTGTCCATGAAGGTGCGCTGCAGGGAGCGGCGGATGAGGTGCATGAGCACTTCGGTGTCGGAATTGGAGTGGAAGATGGCGCCTTCGTCCTCGAGCTTGCGGCGCAGGGACGGGCAGTTGGTCAGGTTGCCGTTGTGGCACAAGGCCACGTCGCCGTCGTGGAAGCGGAAGATGAACGGCTGGATGTTGTCCGTGGTGCCGGAACCGGCCGTCGCGTACCGCACATGGCCGATCGCACGGTCTCCCTTGAGTCGCTGGATCTCACGCTCGTCGCTGAAGACCTGCGTCAGCAGTCCCAGTCCGCGGTGTCCGATGAGGTGGCCGTGATCGTTCGAGACGATGCCGGCGCCCTCCTGGCCGCGGTGTTGCAGTGCGTGGAGTCCGAAGTAGGTGAGTCGAGCGGCGTCGGGGTGTCCCCATACGCCGAAGATGCCACATTCCTCATGAATGTCTTCGAGTTCAGCCGACAAGCCAAAGCTCCTTCTCAAACTGGGGGTTCACTAAACGTTAACCCTATCAATTACCGGCTACATCGCGCGCGTTTCCGGCGACTGCGCCGACGGTCCGTTGCTGCCTTGTTGCCGCCCGACACGCCACAGTCGAACAAATGTTCGATTTTCTGATATGCTGATTGCGCATCGTTTCGATGTTGGTTTCCTTGTCGGGCCGGCCGTTCCGACTTCCGAACGTCGCCGGCCCGCTTCCTCGTACGAAGGCGGGTGATGGCGATGGATGGCGTCTCCGGGGCGGCCCACGTCTATCTCGCCATCGACCTGAAATCCTTCTACGCCTCCGTCGAATGTCATGAGCGCGGTCTCGACCCCCTGACCACCCATCTGGTCGTGGCGGACGAGACCCGCACCGACAAGACCATCTGTCTCGCGGTCTCGCCCTCGCTCAAGGTGTACGGCATCCCCGGCCGGGATCGCCTGTTCGCCGTCAAACAGCGATTGGACGCGATCAACGCTGAACGGGTGCTCAAGGCCCCGGGCCGCCGCTTCGCCGGAGCATCGTGGAATGCCGTCGAGCTCGCGCGCCGGCCCGAACTCAAGGCGTCGATGGTCGTCGCCGTGCCCCATATGGCGAAATACCTTGAAATCAGCGCGAGCATCTACGCGATCTACCTCGAATACGCCGCCCCCGAGCACATCCACGTCTACTCGGTCGACGAGGTCTTCATCGACGCCACGCCGTACCTGAAGTCCTCCGGACGCACGCCGCACGAGATGGCGCGCGCCATCGTCGACGAAATCAGGGAGCGCACCGGCATCACCGCCACCGCGGGCATCGGCACGAACCTGTACCTCGCCAAGATCGCGATGGACATCGTCGCCAAGCACATGCCCGCCGACACCGACGGCGTGCGTGTGGCGGAACTCGACGAGGCAGGCTACCGGCGTCTGCTGTGGGGGCATCGACCACTCACCGACTTCTGGCGCGTCGGGCGGGGGTATGCGCGGAAGCTCGAGAAGGCCGGTCTCATGACGATGGGAGACATCGCCCGGTGTTCGATCGGTCGCGCCTCCGACTACTACAACGAGGAACTGCTCTACCGCATGTTCGGTGTCAACGCCGAACTGCTCATCGACCATGCATGGGGGTGGGAGCCGTGCACGATCGCCGACATCAAGGCGTACGAGCCGGACGCGCACAGCACCAGCATCGGCCAGGTGCTCACCGGGCCGGTCGACCACGCCACCGCGCTGCTGATCGTCAAGGAGATGGCCGACGCGCTCGCCCTCGACCTGACAGGCAAGGGCGTGGCCACGAACCGCATCGCGCTCGCCGTCGGCTACGACTCCGGCAGTCTCGATCCGAAACGTCTCGACGACTGCGCCGACATCCGACTGCGGCGCCTCGCCGAACGCGCGTCCGTGGAATACCGAGGTCCAAGCACGGTCGACCATTACGGGCGCAGGGTGCCGAAGCCTGTCTCCGGGGAGATCGGTTTGGGGGAGTACACCGCCTCGGCCGAGCGCATCCGCCGGGCGATGGCCACGCTGTTCGGGCGCATCGCGGATACCCGCCTGCTGGTCCGTCGTCTGACGGTGATCGCCGTCGACCTCGCCTCGCCCGTCGATCTCGCTGCGGGGAAGCGGTATGAGCAGCCCGACCTGTTCTCGGACGCGGATGGGACGGGTGGCTCGGATGATCCGAATGATACTTCCGCGGGCGGTGCCGTCGGTGTCGCCGGTACCGGTGATGCCGACGGCACCGTCTCCGCGTCGATGATCCGTCCCGCGCGTGACGACCGCATCGAGGACATGCAGCGGGCGATGCTCGCCATCAAACGCAGGTACGGCCGCAACGCCGTCGTCAAGGCGATGGACATGGAACCCGGCGCCACCGGGATCGAACGCAACAAGCAGATCGGAGGGCATCGCGCCAATGGCTTTGACTGAAACCCGCAGGTACGACGACATCATCGCCCTGCCGCATCATGTCTCCCGGAGGCATCCGCCGATGTCGAGACGCAACCGGGCCGCGCAGTTCATGCCCTTCGCGGCGCTCACGGGCTACGACCGGCTCATCGCCGATACGGCGAAACGCGCCGAAGCCGACATCGCCAAGGCCGAAGCCCAAGGCGATGACGATGTCGGCGCGTGATCGGTGCGATCGGGACATCGCAGCCAACCGCCAACCACTCAGCCGACGTGGCGCTCGAAGCGGTGGAACCCGGTGATCGCGTCGATCTCGGCCATCGCGTCGGCCGGGATCTCGAAGCCCGCCGCCTTGAGGTTGTTCTCCAGCTGGCTCGGCTTGCTGGCGCCGGCGATCACGCAGCTGATCTCCGGGTGCTGCAGGATCCATGCCATCGACAGCACCGGCAGGTTCGTGCCGAGCTCCTCGGCGACCTTGCGCAGACGCTCGACCTTGTCGAGGTTCTCGTCGGTGAGCAGGTCGTTGATCTGGTGATCGGACTGCCAGGTGGCGCGCGAGCCGGCCGGCAGCGGCTGGCCCTTGCGGTACTTGCCGGTCAGCAGGCCCTGGGCGAGCGGCGAGAACGTGGTGATGCCGATGCCGAGCTTGCGGCAGGTGCCCATGATCTCGTGCTCGATGTAGCGGTCCTGCAGGTTGTACTGCGGCTGGACCACGGTGATCGGGTACAGGTTGTAGCGCTCGATGATGCGCTGCGCCTCCTCGAGGCGGGCGGAACCCCATTCCTCGGACACGCCGTAGTAGAGGACCTTGCCCTGCGCCACGAGGTCGCTCATCGCACGCAGCGTCTCGGTCAGGTCGGTGGTCTCGTCGAAGCGGTGGCAGTAGTAGAGGTCGAGGTAGTCGACCTGCATGTTCCTCAGCGTCTGGTCGATGCTCTCGAAGATGTGCTTGCGGCTCAGGCCACGGTCGTTGACGCCGTCGCCGGTGGGGAAGTAGACCTTGGAGGAGATGACCAGCTCCTTGCGCGGGTACGCCTTGAGCGTCTCGCCGAGGAAGCGCTCGGCGTCGCCGCCCGAATAGGCGTCCGCGCAGTCGAAGAAGTTGACGCCCGACTCATAGGCGAGTCGCACGATGTCTCGCGCCGTGTCCAGCTGCGCGTCGTTCGTCAGCTGCGTCACCCAGCTTCCCAGTGCGATCTCGCTGATCTTCAGTCCGGACTTGCCCACGCTGCGGTACTTCATTGATGCTCCTTCGTTTGCAGCTCCTACGGTTCCGCGTTCCGCGCGCCGATCCGTGTGTTTCCACCACAACCGGCCGTGAACGCTAACACGTCCATGGAAACACCTCAACTACACTTGAACGCAAACCCGCACCGCGTCACCGCGCGTGTCGCGGTCATGAAGATTCACGACAGGGCCATGACGGGGACCATGATGGGTTACGGCAAGTATGGGATGAACGCCTCACGGTAGACGGCGATGAGGCGGTCGAGGCTCATCGAGGCGTTGGCCGGGCTGGTCGATGGCAGCGGCGTCATCGGCACGTCGATGCCATCCGCCGCCAACGTCGGCGCGATGAGACGGCGATACAGTTGCGCGGCCTTGGCGCCGGTCGTGACGATGCGTGTGATCGGCGCGGCGGCGAGGATCGGCGCCGGATCGTTCGGCACGGCGTTGCGGATGCTCACGTCGGCCGCGCCCATGATGTCGCACGAGGCGATCACATCCCACAACGCGACGTGATGCCGCAGGGCGAACCCGCGCCGCGACTGTGGCGTATCGCCCGCGACGTCCGTCGGATCGGCCGGATCGGCGAATACTGCCTCCATCACAGGCCAGAACCGGTTGCGCGGATGCATGTAGTAGAACGACTCCTCGCGCGATTTCGGACTCGGCATCGATCCCAGCACCAGCACGCGTGACGTGCCGTCCCACACCGGCCCGAACCCATGTTCCACATGTTTCACATGATGTTCCACGCGGCTGTCCATGGCTGTACCGCGTTTCACAGACGTACGAACACGGTCGGGGAGCCGGAGGGAAGATCGGCGACCTGTGTCGGCTCGCCGTCCGAAGCCAGATGGAAGACCGTCACGTCGTTCGACACCTCGTTCGCCACGAGCAGGAGGTTTCCGACCGGCAGGATATGACGCGGACGGCTGCCGCCGCAGTCGACGCCGCGTCCGTGCCAACCCGGCTCGTCCTCCGACGCAAGACGGGACAGGCGCTCACCGTCCCACGCCAGCGCCACGATGCGCTCCGAGCCGCGCAGGCCCACATACGCGAGGCCACGGGTGCTGTCGGTCGTATCGTCATCGGTCGTATCGTCATCGTCCGTAGCGTCGTCGGAACCGTCGCGAAGCGCGGCCCACGGCACGAACGCGAGCGACGCCGCCTGATCGAGATGATCGCCGCCGAGTCCCACGGTCTGGAGCACACGGATGCCGTCAGAGCCATCCGCACCGTTCGACCGGTCCGATACCGGACCGAGCAACGTCACGGTATCCGCCCACTCACCGACCACGGCCACGCGCCAATCGGAGCCGTTCGCCGCAGCATCCGCGACGGGTGGGACGGGCAGCAGATGCAGATCGCGAGGTCCGGTGCCGGGCGTGAGCCGCACCTCGCCGACGTGAACCAGCCTGCCCGATTCCCAGCGATGCACATGAATGCGGTCCGCGCCCAGATCGGTGGACAGCACACGCCTGTCAGGAAGCGGCAGGATCCAGTGCGCATGCGGGCCCTCCTGCGCGGGAAGCGGGCCACGGCCCTCACCCTCCAACACCTGTGCGGCCGCAAGCACCGATCCGTCGGCCGCGATCGGATGCACGCACACATGACCATCGGCGTAGTTCGCCACAAGAAGATGTTCGCCACCCAGATCGTCCATGGCAACCGCCGCATGGGTCGGGCTGTCGCCCGGCGTGTGGACACGAGACAGCGGAATCAGACGCACATCCCGCCTGTCGGCAATTTCGCCGGCATCGATGTGAAACGCGGCGACCTCGTTCGTGTCCTCCAGCACCGCGTACAGCGTACCGCCGTGGCGTGTAAGCCATGTGGGGGACGGGACGTCGGCCAGCAGTTCGTCCTTGCGCAGCGAGACTGTTCTCTCCGAACGTGCGCCGCCGATCGCACCATGCAATGTCAACTGTTCGATACCCGGACATGACGACCCGCGCAATGCGCCGAAACCGCCGACCAACAGGATCGTCGCCTTCATATTCCCCGTATCGGCAGGTCGGACATCGACCTCCGCTCTTCCATCCGCAGTCTCCGATGCCATGCCGAACATGCCTCCTCATCACCGAGATCCCCATGCCGGGATCGTGGACCCTGTCCCGGCCCAATCTACTCCGCGTACCGTTCCCCTGCGCCATACAGCGGGATTTTGGCAAAAGACACTATGATGGGCACCCGTATGACATAGTCGTGAGACGCAGGTGTCACGGGAATCACGGGCGTCACAGACGTCATGAAAGGAAGGCCGGGATCATGGACGTGAAGATGGGAAGGACGCTGGCCGCGACGTTGCTGTGCGGCGCGCTCGCGATCGGAATGGGCGCGTGCGGATCGTCGAACGGAGCGAACGGGGCGAACGGGTCGAACACGGCGGACGATTCGTCGCAGAGCTCGCAGACGGACGAGAACAACGGTTCCGATTCCGGCTCTTCCGCAAGTGGCGATTCGTCCGATGACGGTTCGGCGCCCGACGTGACTCCGACCCCCGCCGACCCCGCGACGGTCAACGGCACCTACGAGTTCTCTGACTTCGGCAAGGACTGCACCCAGGACTGCAAGATCACCATCACCGTCAAGGATGGCATGATCTCCGCGGTCATGTCCGACAACTTCGGCGAATACCCGTACTGGTACGGCACCGTCGACGCCGACGCGCTCGCGAGCAAGGGCGAGTGGACCAGCAAGGCGGACCCCGACTCCGAGCAGGGCAGGAAGGTCGCCAAGTCCGATTTCGGTTCCGAGGACTCCACCAAGGATTTCATCTACAACGTGGACACGAAGACCATCAACTTCGACATGGTCTCCTTCACCCACACCACCCACATCAAGGCCAAGCTCGTTCAGTAGCGTATGAGTGAGCATCGGAAACGGCCGTGATGGGACCGTTCCTTCGGGAATGGCCTTTTCCAATCAGATGCCATCGGATGTCATGATAGTCGCTGCAAGCGGCTACGTTGTCCATGATATGTGACGTGAGTCAGGAAAACGAAACCCGACCCTAAGGAGAAGTAATCATGGGCAAAAAGGTCAAGGTCCTTATCGCGTTCGTGCTGGTAGCCGTCTGTGCCCTTGCAGGCGTGTTCTTCGGACGTGACGCCATCGCCAAGATGTTCGATTCCGAGCCGACGCTCACCAACACCGTGGTGGCCAAGCAGCTGGAGAAGATTCAGGACCTCACCACGGCGAAGGAGACCGATTTCGGTTTCGAGAAGTACGAGGATGGCGGCATCGCTCTAGTGACCAAGAAGTCGTTCACGATGTTCTACTCGTACGAGGCCCGCGCCGGTATCGATCTTTCCAAGGCTGACATCACCGTGGACAATGATGATGACAACAAGACAATCTCCATCACGTTGCCGGCGCCGGAGATCCAGTCGGTATCCGTCAATCCGGACACCCTGCAGTTCTTCGATCAGAAGTCCTCCCTGCTGAACTCCTCGGAGGTCGGTGATGCCGCCACCGCGTTGCAGGACGCCAAGAAGAGCGCGGAGAAGAAGCTGAACAAGAGCGAGCTGCTGACCACGGCCAATGAACAGGCCAAGGACGTCATCGAGCGCATGTACGCGCCGATCGCGCAGACCGATGGCTACACCGTGACGGTCAAGACCACCGAGCCGAAGTAGAACGGACGGGAATATGTGACTCGGCGTCCGTTCCCCGCTAGTCGCGGCATGTGCCATGGGTGAACGGACGCGGATGAGCGAATAAGAGGCCGGTTCCCGCCAGGATGATGTGTCATCTGGTGGGAACCGGCCTCTTATATTCGTCGTTAGTCGGGCTGGGCCAAGCCGATAAGCCCAGCCCAGCCCAACCCAACTGCCGTCAGGCGGCGAAGTATTCGACGCCGGCCTCGAAGATCGGCTGGTACTTGTCGCCGGGGACGTTCACGTACAGGCCGCTGCCGGAGCGCTCCGAGTGGCCCATCTTGCCGAACACACGGCCGTCCGGGCTGGTGATGCCCTCGATCGCGAGCATCGAGCCGTTCGGGTTCACCGCGAGGTCCATGCCGGGCACGCCGGACTCGTCCACGTACTGCGTGGCGATCTGGCCGTTGGCCTTGAGCCGCGCCAGCACCTCGTCGGAGGCCACGAAACGGCCCTCGCCGTGCGAGATGGCGACCGTGTGCACATCGCCGACCGAGGTCTTCGCCAGCCACGGGGACAGGTCGGAGGCCACGCGCGTGCGCACCAGACGGCTCTGGTGGCGGCCGATCGTGTTGAACGTCAGCGTCGGGCAGTCGGCGTTCATGTCGACGATGTCGCCGAACGGCACCAGACCCAGCTTGATGAGCGCCTGGAAGCCGTTGCAGATGCCCAGCATCAGGCCGTCGCGGTTCTTCAGCAGGTCGCGCACCGCCTCGGTGACGGCCGGGGCGCGGAAGAACGCGGTGATGAACTTGGCGGAGCCGTCCGGCTCGTCGCCGCCGGAGAATCCGCCGGGGATCATCACGATCTGGCTCTTGTTGATCTCCTCGACCAGCTTGGCGGTGGACTCGGCCACGGCGGCGGGCGTCAGGTTGTTGACGATCAGCGTCGAGACCTCGGCACCGGCGCGTTCGAACGCGGCCGCCGAGTCGTACTCGCAGTTGTTGCCGGGGAACACGGGGATGATCACGCGCGGCTTGGCCACGCCGGCGCCCGTGTACACGGTCTTCTTCACGCCGTCGGCCTCATGATCCGCCACATGGAAGTCGACCGACTCGACGGTCTCACCCTGCTCGGCGCCGTGGGAACGGTACGGGAACACGGATTCGATGCCGCCCTCCCACGCGTTCTGCAGCTCATGCAGGTCGATGGCCTCGCCGTCGGCGACGAACTCGTACTCGGAGGAGGTCACACCGATCTCGCCGACCTGGACGAGGTTGGAGACGGCCGGGATCTTCTCGTTGTCCTTGAGCTCGACGATGAACGAGCCGTACGCCGGGGCGAACAGGTCGTCCAGCGCGATGTCGTCGTTCAGGGTCAGGCCGATGCCGTTGCCCACGGTCATCTTGAACAGCGCCTCGGCGGTGCCGCCGTAGCCCGGCGTGGACACGGCCAGCGCGGTGCCGAAGTCGGTGAGCTCCTCGATCAGCCCGAACGTGTCGAGCAGGGAGTCCTTGTCCGGCGTGAGGCCGTCGGCGAGGTAGCGCGGCGCGATGCGCACGACGCGGTGTCCGGCGCCCTTGAACTCGGGGGAGGTGGCACGCTTCATGTTGCCCACGGCCACGGCGAAGGAGATCAGCGTCGGCGGCACGTCGAGCGCCTCGAACGAGCCGGACATGGAGTCCTTGCCGCCGATCGCGCCGGCGCCGAGGTCGATCTGCGCCATCAGGGCGCCGAGCACGGCGGCCGTCGGCTTGCCCCAGCGTTCGGGCTCGTCGCGCAGCTTCTCGAAGTACTCCTGGAAGCTCAGGTACGCCTTCTCATGCTCGAAGCCGGCGGCGACCAGCTTGGCGAGCGATTCGATGACCGACAGGTACGCGCCGGTGAACTGGTTCTTCTCCATGATGTACGGGTTGAAGCCCCATGCCATCGCGGAGGCGGTGGTAGTCTCGCCGAACACCGGGAACTTGGCGACCATCGCCTCGTTCGGGGTGAGCTGCTTCGCGCCGCCGAACGGCATGAGCACGGTGCCCGCGCCGATCGTCGAGTCGAAGCGCTCGGACAGGCCCTTGTTGGACGCCACGTTGAGGTCGGTCACGAGGGCGTGCATGCGCTCGGACAAGGAGCCGGAACGCCATGCGGCCGGCACCTCGTACGCCTGCTGCGCCTCGACGTGCACCGCCTGATGCTTCGGCGCGCCGTTGGAGGCGAGGAACTCGCGCTTGAGGTTCACGATCTCGTCGCCGTTCCAGGTCATCACCATGCGCGGGTCCTCGGTCACGGTGGCGATCACCGTCGCCTCGAGGTTCTCCTCGCGGGCGTAGCCGAGGAACTCATCGACGTCCTCGGCCGCGACGTCGACGGCCATGCGCTCCTGCGATTCGGAGATCGCCAGTTCGGTGCCGTCGAGTCCCTCGTACTTCTTCGGCACGGTGTTGAGGTTCACGTACAGGCCGTCGGCCAGCTCGCCGACCGCCACGGACACGCCGCCGGCGCCGAAGTCGTTGCAGCGCTTGATGAGGCGGCAGGCGTCGCCGCGGCGGAACAGGCGCTGCAGCTTGCGCTCGACCGGCGCGTTGCCCTTCTGTACCTCGGCGCCGTCGAGTTCGAGCGATTCGACGTTGTGCGCCTTCGAGGCGCCGGTGGCGCCGCCGATGCCGTCACGGCCGGTGCGGCCGCCCAGCAGGATGATCCTGTCGCCCGGCGCCGGGGTCTCGCGGCGGACGTGGTCGGCCGGGGTGGCGGCCACGACCGCGCCCACCTCCATGCGCTTGGCCACGTAGCCGGGATGGTAGATCTCGTCGACCTGCCCGGTGGCGAGTCCGATCTGGTTGCCGTAGGACGAGTAGCCGGCGGCGGCGGTCGTCACGAGCTTGCGCTGGGGGAGCTTGCCTTCGAGCGTCTCGGAGACCGGCACGGTCGGGTCGGCGGCGCCGGTCACGCGCATCGCCTGATACACGTAGGAACGGCCCGACAGGGGGTCGCGGATGCAGCCGCCGATGCAGGTGGCCGCGCCGCCGAACGGCTCGATCTCCGTGGGGTGGTTGTGCGTCTCGTTCTTGAACAGGAACAGCCAGTCCTGCATCTCGCCGTTGACGTCGACCTTCACCTTGACGGTGCAGGCGTTGATCTCCTCGCTTTCGTCGAGGCCGGTGAGGATGCCGTTCTTCTTGAGCCACTTCGCGCCGATCGTGCCCATGTCCATCAGGCACACGGGCTTGTCCTCGCGGCCGAGCTCGCGGCGCAGCTCCAGATAGCGTCCGAACGCGTCCCTGACCGTGTCGTCGTCGATCTCGACGTCGGTCAGACGGGTGCCGAACGTGGTGTGGCGGCAGTGGTCGGACCAGTAGGTGTCGATCACCTTGATCTCGGTGATCGTGGGCTCGCGGCCCTCCTCGGTGAAGTAGCGCTGGCAGAACTCGAGGTCGGCGAGATCCATCGCCAGCCCCCGTTCGTCGATGAAGCGCTGGCCGGCCTCGGCGTCCATCTCGTTGAAACCGGCGATGACCTCGACCTTGCCCGGGGTGGGCACCTTGGTCTTCAGTGTCTCCTTGACGCCGAGATCGGCCTTGCGCGCCTCGACCGGGTTGATGACATAGCGCTTGATCGTCTCGACGTCCGCGTCCGTCAGATCGCCCTCGAGGGCGTACAGCTTCGCGGAGCGCACGGTCGGGCGCTCGCCCTGCGAGATCAGCTGGATGCACTCGGCGGCGGAGTCGGCGCGCTGGTCGAACTGGCCGGGCAGGAACTCGGTGGCGAACACCGAGGCCTCGCCGAACTCCGGCAGGTCGGCGTACACGTCGTCCACCTGCGGTTCGCTGAACACGGTCGGCGTGACCTTGTCGAACAGGGTCTTGTCGATGCCCTCGACGTCATAGCGGTTGACGATGCGGATCCTCTTGAGACCCGTGACGCCCAGGATGGTCCTGAGCTCGGTGGCGAGCTGCTGGGCCTCGACGTCGAAGCCGGGCTTCTTCTCCACGTACACGCGGAAAACCATGGGGTTCCTTTCCACTGGAAGATATTCGGAAAACTGTTCTGCGAAAAAGAGGGACGATAAGGTGCCGTGCAAAACCAAAACTGGCTTCCGTCACCGGACCGTGCGCTCCTGCGGGATGCGACGGTTCCGTCGGCGGAAGCCAGATCAACGCGTCATTCGGCGACTTCGATACCCTCGGACTTGGCGAGCTCGGCGAGGCGTTCCTCGATCTCCTCGTAGGCCGGGATGATGCTGCCCAGTCCGCGGCGGAAGAGGTCCTTGTCGAGGTGCTCGACCTTGCCGGAGTGGTCGCGCTGGTCCCACAGACGGCAGGAGTCCGGGGTGATCTCGTCGGCAAGCAGCAGCGTGCCGTCCGAGGCACGTCCCATCTCGATCTTGAAGTCGACCAGCTTGACGTCGATCTTCGCGAAGATCTCGATGAGGGCCTCGTTGATCCTGCGCGCCAGCGGGGCGATCTCGGCAAGATCCTCACGGGTGCACACGTTCAGGGCGACGAGGTCGTCGTCGTTGACGAACGGGTCATGCAGGTCGTCGTTCTTCAGGAAGTACTCGAGCACTGGCTCCTTGAGCGGCAGGCCCTCCTCGACGCCGAGACGCGAGCAGAAATGGCCGGCGGCGGTGTTGCGAAGCACGATCTCCAGCGGGAACATGTTCACCTTGCGCACCAGCTGGCCGGTGGCGTTCACGCGCTTGATGAGGTGGCTGTCGATGCCGCGCTTCTTGAGCAGGTCGAAGATGATGGTGGTGATGAGGTTGTTCAGACGGCCCTTGCCGGTGAAGTCCTCCTTCTTCTCGCCGTCGCCCGCGGTGGCGGTGTTCTTGTACTCGACCCAGAGGACCTCCGGATCGTCGGTTGCGTACAGTTGCTTGGCCTTGCCCTCGTAGAGCTTTTCCAGTTTCTCCATTACTCGCCTTTCAGGAGTGGAATTCTGGGTGAACTTAACGGTAAAAGGGTACCAACCGGCGGCTACATGCAACACACAGCGGCAGGGGCTTGCAGCGAATCATTCTCAATAACGAATGTGTGAGCCTAACTCACATGATCACACAAGCGAACAAACGCCGGAATCGTTGGGATTCCAGCGTTTGTTCGTTTGTTATGTGCGATTGACGACGCGTCAATCCTCACACTTTTGTTAGTGAGAATGATTCGCTGCAACGGCGCGCAAGCGTCAACGCAGCATCGCCTCGATGTTATTGCCGTCCGGGTCGTGGATGAACGCGGCGTAGTAGGTCGGGCCGTAGTTCGGACGCGGTCCGGGCTGGCCGTTGTCGACGCCGCCGGCGGCGAGACCCGCCTCATGGAACGCCTTGATCGCGTCCTCGTCCTTGGCTCGGAACGCGACATGGGTCGGCACCACGGGGTTGCCGTCCTTCGGCGACTCCAGCCACACGCTGTCGCCGTCCTCGGCGTTGGCGAAGCACACCGCGCCCGG
This sequence comes from Bifidobacterium rousetti, assembly GCF_008698235.1. Classification (GTDB taxonomy): domain Bacteria; phylum Actinomycetota; class Actinomycetes; order Actinomycetales; family Bifidobacteriaceae; genus Bifidobacterium; species Bifidobacterium rousetti. Next base: position 33,864 of record NZ_PEBH01000003.1, on the reverse strand, counting down.
GAACTCGTGCTTCTTCTCATAGCCCAGCGGGGACAGCAGCTTGGCGTAGAACCCCGCGCGCTCGTTCGCGTCGGCGACGAACAGTCCGATGTGATCGATCATGACGAACCTCCTTGTGGTCGTGACGGCCCCCGAAACAGAAACCGTCCTGTGACCATTATCGGTCGCAGGACGGTTTTCATGGTTCATGAAACGGGATTCAGCGCACGTCGATCGTCAGCGCGTCGGCCACATGCGCGGCCCGCTCACGCGCATCCGCTTCGGAGTCGCCGATCGCCAGCGCCACCGCCATGCGTCGGTGGCCATGCACCTCGGGCTTGGCGAAGATGCGCAGGTCGGTGCCCGGTTCGGCCAGCGCCCCGGCCAGACCGGAGAACTCCGCCTCGCCGTCGCCGGCGACGACGATCGCGTGGCTCGCCGCGACGGCACCGGCCGGCAAGGCCAGCGCCACATGCCCCTCGGTGACCGGCAGACCCAGGATCGCACGGGCGTGCAGCGCGAACTCGCTCAGACGCTGCGAGGCCATCGTCACCATGCCCGTGTCATGCGGGCGGGGGGAGACCTCGTTGAACAGCACGCGGCCGTCGGTCAGCACGAACAGCTCCACGCCGAACACACCCCAGCCGGTTTCGCCGCTCGCCTTCGCCTTGGCGACCAGTCCCTCGACGGCCGCGCGCGCGATGCGCCCCGCCTCGGCGAGCACGGACTCCGCGGCCGCGGCCGGCTGCCACGACTCGCGGTAATCGCCCGACTCCTGACGCTGGCCGATAGGTGCGCACGTCACGATCCCGGCCGACGACGAGACCGTCAGCACGGTCAGCTCGTAATCCAGCGGGGCCAGCGCCTCGACGATCACGCGTGACACGTCACCCTCGCCGGCGGCGCGGCGGCCCTCCTGCGCCTCGGTCCACGCCGCGTCAATCGCATCGGCCGAACGCACGACCGACTGGCCGTGGCCGGACGAGCTCATCACCGGCTTGACCACGCACGGATAGCCGACCTTCCCGGCACCCTCGCGCAGCTCGGCCAACGATCCGGCGAACCGGTACGGGGTGGTCGGCAGCCCCAGCTCCTCGTGGGCGAGCACGCGCAGACGCTCGCGGTCCATGCAGATCGCCGCGATCTCGGCGCTCGGCACCACCTGAACGCCACGGGCGGCCGCATCCGCGAGCTCTGAGGTGGCGATCGCCTCGACCTCCGGCACGACGATGTCCGGGCGAACCTCATCGAACAGGGCGCGCAATTCGTCGGCGTTCGCCATGTCCAGCACGCGGCGTTCGTGCGCGACCTGCTGCGCCGGCGCGCCCTCGTACGAATCGGCCGCGCACACCCACGCGCCGAGGCGCATCAGCTCGATCGTGACCTCCTTGCCGAGCTCGCCCGAGCCGAGGAACAGCACGCGCGTCGGACGGTCGCCGAGCGGCGTGCCCAGCACGCGGTCCGCCGGATCGGATGCGCGCGTGGGGGAAACGGAATCGTTGGGAATCTGTGCGTTATCGGTCATGGGCACATTCTCGCATCGCCCATAGAACTTGGTGACGGAACCCACGACGGCCGTGAGCGGCTATAGGCGGCTATAAGCATTGCGTATAGACACGCCCTTGTATGCCGGTGGCGACGTCCGTATCGTGGAAATCACCGATCGGGGGAAACACGATCGGGCCAACGTTTTCAAATGACGAAGCGGCGGCCGGGCGGCAAATGGCCTGACCGCCAAGGGGACAATCGAGGGGAACGTCATGGGGACCGGCGATCCGCGGATCATCGACACACTGATCGCACACAGGGCGAGGCGCCTGCCGCCGAACCCGTTCGCCGAGGCCGACGCGCGCGCCGCAGCCGCAGTCCGGGCCGGACACCGCATCATCGACCTGTCCAAGGGCAATCCCGACGGCGCGCCGCCCGCGTTCATGCAGGACGCGCTCGCCCACGCCGCGCACGACCCTTCCTACTTCCGCTATCCCGCGTTCGGCGGCATCCCCGCCTATCTCGACGCGATCCGCGGATGGTATGCGAACCGGTACGGCGTCACGCTCGACACGCGATCGCAGATCCTCGCCGTCGCCGGCGCTTCGGTCGGCATCTCCACGGTGATCGAGGCGCTGATCGACGAGGGCCACGTCGTCGTGGCCGTCGACCCGTACTATCCGCAGTACGAGGGGTCCACGGCCGTCGCCGGCGGCGTGTTCGAGACGATCCCCGCTGATCCGGCGCACGGGTACCTGCCCGACCTCGACGCCGTCGATCCGGCGTTGTGGGACCGCGCCAAGCTCCTGATCCTCAACTACCCGAACAACCCCACCGGAGCCGTCGCCACGGCCGGGTTCTACGAGCGGGCCGTGGCGCTCGCCCACGAGCACCGTTTTGCGATCATGAACGACTTCGCCTACGCCGGCATCGAATTCGGCGCCGAGCCGAGCCCCAGCGTCCTCGCCACGCCGAGCGCCGCCGACGTGGCGGTCGAACTCGGCTCCCTGTCGAAGATGTTCATGGTGGCGGGGTGGCGCGGCGGATGGATCGCCGGCAACCGGAAGATCGTCGCCGCCGCCAAGGCCGTGCACAACCAGACCACCGTGCTCGCGCCCAGCGTCATCCAGCAGGCCGGTGCCGTGGCCCTGAACAGCGACCTGCGATCGGTCGACGCGCTGGCCGCCACCTACGGCCATCGCGCCAAGGTGCTCGCGCAGGGTCTCAAGGAGGCCGGATTCGACGTCGCCGACGTGCACGGCGGCCTGTTCCTCTGGGCGCGCGTCCCCGAAGGCCACGGCACCTCCGACGAGTTCACCGCATGGCTGCTCGAACACGCCGGCGTCGCCGTCATGCCGGGCTCCTGCTTCGGTCCGCACTCCGACGGCTTCGTCCGATTCAGCCTCCTGAAGCCGGAGGCCGACCTCTACGAGGCCGTCTCGCACATCACCCGCGCCGTCCGACAGTCGTAGCCTTGTCCCGGCGGTCGTAATATGGAGCAATGCGAGAACGCGCAATCGAAGCAATCGAAGAAGACCATGAGGAGCGCATCGACCGTCCGCTGACCATCGCGCTGGTGGTGGACACGGTCGGCAACCAGGGCAACGGCACGTCCAATTCGGCGTTGCAGTGGGCCGCCGAGCTGAAACGGCAGGGGCATCACGTCAGGCTCGTCGGCATCGGCGCGCCCGATTACCCCGCACGTGTGAACAAGGTGCCACTGGTCTCGTGGGTCGCGGCCAAGCAGCAGATGCAGTTCGCCGAGCCCAGCGACACGCTGTTCCGCACCGCGTTCCGGGGCGTCGACGTCGTGCACATCTACATGCCGTTCAAGTTCGGCCGCCGCGCCGCGAAGGTCGCCCGGCAGATGGGCATCCCCGTGACCGCGGGATTCCACCTGCAGCCGGAGAACGTGCTGTATTCGGCGGGGCCCCTGCGCTACATCCCCGGCATGGAGAAGTTCCTGTACTGGCTGTTCCGCCAGTGGCTGTACAAGCGGGTGGACCACATTCACACGCCCACCGAGATGACCGCGAGCCTGCTGCGTGAGCACGGCTACCGCGGTGTGATGCACGTGATCTCGAACGGGTATTCGCCGCGTTTCACCGCCCGTGAGCCCGTCGACCCGCAGGCCCCCGCGCGTGTGCCGTTCCGTGTCGTCGCGTCCGGCCGTCTCGCGCACGAGAAGGACCAGATCACGCTCATCAAGGCGATCTCGATGAGCCGGCACGCCAGCGACATCCAGCTGATCATCGCCGGCACGGGCCCGCTCAAGCACTATCTCACGTTCCGCGCGAACCGCCGTCTCAAGCGCAGGGCCGACATCGGCTTCCACAACAACGCGGACATGCCGGCGCTGCTGCGATCATGCGATCTGTTCGTGCACTGCTCGATCGCGGACATCGAGTCGGTGAGCGTCATCGAGGCGATGGCGAGCGGCCTTGTGCCGGTGATCGCCGCATCGGAACTGTCCGCGGCGAGCCAGTTCGCGCTGCTCGACGAGTCGCTCTTCCCGGTGCGTGACGCGGCGATGCTCGCCCGGCGCATCGACTGGTGGATCGACCATCCGGCCGAACTCGCGCGGTGGGGCGCACGGTACGCGACCCACACGCGCGAGCACTATTCGGTCGAGGCGTCCGTCCACAAATTCGTCGACATGGAGCGCGAGGCGATCGACGCGAAGGCTACAGCAGCGCGATGAGCTGCTCGGTCTCCTCGTCGGTGGTGGCCCAGCTGGTGCAGATGCGCATCACGGTGTGCGTGTCGTCGGCCTTCTCCATGAAGCCGAGGCGTACATGCCGCGACAGCCGGTCGATGGTCGGCTGGTCGAGCGTGACGAAGATCTGGTTGGTCGGCGCCTCGAAGGTGAGCGTGTAACCCTTCTCGCGCAGGGCCTTGCGGATGCGGTCGGCCTGCTCGTTGGCGTTGCGTGCGATGCGGAAGTACAGATCGTCGGTGAACAGCGTGTCGAACTGGACGCCGAGCAGGAAGCCCTTGGCGAGCAGGGCGCCGTGCTGTTTGATGATCGTCAGGAAGTGCTTCGGCGTATTGCGCTTCGTGAACACGACCGCCTCGCCGAACATCGCGCCCACCTTGGTTCCGCCGATGTACAGGACGTCGCAGATGTCCGCGAGTTCGGGCAGCGTCACGTCGCATCCGGTCGAGGTCAGTCCGTAGCCGAGCCGTGCGCCGTCGACGAAGAACGGCATGTCGTATCGGTGCGCGACCTCGGCCAGATGCTCGAGCTCCGCCTTGGTGTACATCGTGCCGTATTCGGTGGAGATGGAGACGTACACGCATCCGGGGAAGACCATGTGCTCGTGGTTGCCGTCCGCGTAGAACGTGGCGCAGTACTCGTCCAGTTCGTCGGCGTCCATCCTGCCGTCGTGGTGGGGGAGGGTGAGCACCTTGTGCCCGGAGTATTCGATCGCCCCGGCCTCGTGTACGTTCGGATGCCCCGAGGTGACGGTGACGACGCCGGCGTAGGGCGGGGTGATCGCGTCGATGACGACCTGGTTGGTCTGGGTGCCGCCGACCAGGAACCACACGTCGGCGTCCGGCTTGCCGCAGGCGGCGCGGATCTTCGCCTTGGCCGACTCGCAGATCGGGTCGGAGCCGTAGCCGGGGTAGAGGTTGTCGTTGATGCGGGCGAGCGCGTCGAGGATCGCGGGGTGCGCGGCGCGCGAATAGTCGTTTTCGAAGGAAAGCATGGTCACGAGTCTATGCCCGGGATGTGTCGGAAGGCGACTGCGGCGCCCACGAGCCGGATCGGACGGCAAGAGACGGCAAAGGACGGCAAGGGACGACAAAGGACGGCAGGGGACGACAAAAAGCGGCCCCCGGAACCGAAGGGAAAAATTCCGGGGGCCGCCTGATATAGGGGAAGGAGGTGATGGAACGTTTCGCCTCATCCGCTTCGTCACGCGCGGCGCGTGACGTTTCAGCTCACACAGTACACATCGTTGGATGGTGCACGGCCCGGCGCCTGCGCCGTATGACCTCACCGTGCTCGCGAATCGTTATCGCCGTATTCAATTATCTTGAAGGCGTTGCGCCTGCGGTCTTACGACGTTCTGCGCCTCGTTGCGACCTGCCGAATTCTCGGCCGATCTTAAACTCCGGCCTTCACTTGCAGTATACCGTTGATCCGAACATCGACACGCGGTCACTGATGGGTTTCATGGTGGTGAAACCTAATTGGGAGTAGGTATTAAAGGGGATTGTGCTAATTGAACAAAAACGAACATTCGTATGTTCTTTCTGGGCGGCAAGCGAACATGGAGCGGTGATTTCACCGCGCGTTCACGGACGCGACACGCCGATGTTGGACAGCGATGAAAACTCCTGTATAGTATCCACCCGTTGTCCAACACCGACGCAAGCCGGTTGAGGAGAGCGCCACATGGTGGATATAGCTCAGTTGGTAGAGCATCTGATTGTGGTTCAGAAGGTCGCGTGTTCGAGCCACGTTATCCACCCCACTGAAACCCCGAGGCGAAAGCCCCGGGGTTTCTTGTTTGTCATGGTCCGAAAAGCGATTCGGGGCACTTCGGCGTGTCGTTGTCGCGTGCGGAAGTATTCTAGACATTTGTGTGTGCCAGCGGCATGCCTTATGTGACAGGCATGCGGGCTGGGATATCCCGCGAATCGCATGGATCGCGCGCAGCAATGCGGCGGCGAGAGACGAGCGGGCCATCGGGCCGGTGGGCAGTGGCTGACTTTCCGATTCGGATGCGCTCGAACGCGCATCGGGGGAGTGTGGTCCACGGCGTAGCGGGCCTCACGAAAGCAAGAGATAACACTGAATCGGAGAATTCAAGTTGCCTACTATCGAACAGCTCGTCCGTAAGGGACGTTCGCCGAAGCCGAAGAAGTCGAAGACTTTGGCGCTTAAGGGCAGCCCGCTGCGTCGCGGCGTGTGCACCCGTGTCTACACCACCACCCCGAAGAAGCCGAACTCGGCACTGCGTAAGGTCGCCCGTGTCCGCCTGTCCTCCGGCATCGAAGTCACCGCCTACATCCCGGGCGAGGGCCACAACCTGCAGGAGCACTCCATCGTGCTCGTGCGCGGCGGCCGTGTGAAGGATCTGCCGGGTGTGCGTTACCACATCGTGCGTGGCGCGCTCGATACCCAGGGTGTCAAGGACCGCAAGCAGGGTCGTTCCCTGTACGGAGCAAAGAAGGCGAAGTAAGAGATATGTCACGTAAAGGACCCGCTAAGAAGCACGTCGTTCTGCCTGATCCGATCTACGGTTCGACCGTGGTGGCGCAGCTGATCAACAAGATCCTGCTCGACGGCAAGAAGTCGATCGCCGAGGACATCGTCTACTCCGCGCTCGACATCGTCAAGGAGAAGACCGAGCAGGAGCCGGTCGCCGTCCTCAAGCGCGCTCTGGACAACATCCGTCCGTCCCTCGAGGTGCGTTCCCGCCGTGTCGGTGGCGCCACCTACCAGGTCCCGGTCGAGGTCAAGCCGAACCGCGCCAACACCCTGTCCCTGCGCTGGCTGACCGACTTCTCCCGCGCCCGTCGCGAGAAGACGATGGCCGAGCGCCTCGCCAACGAGATCCTCGACGCCTCCAACGGCCTCGGCGCTTCTGTCAAGCGTCGCGAGGATACTCATAAGATGGCAGAGGCTAACAAGGCCTTCGCTCACTACCGCTGGTAATTCAAGTAGAACGAGAGTTAAGGAAAACTCATGGCGCTAGACGTCCTTTCGGATCTCCACATGATCCGCAACATCGGTATCATGGCCCACATCGATGCCGGTAAGACCACCACCACCGAGCGTATTCTGTACTACACCGGCAAGAGCTACAAGATCGGCGAGGTGCATGATGGCGCCGCGACGATGGACTTCATGGCTCAGGAGCAGGAGCGTGGCATCACCATCCAGTCCGCCGCCACCACCTGCTTCTGGAACCGCCAGACGCACGACACCGAGGACAAGTTCCAGATCAACATCATCGACACCCCCGGCCACGTGGACTTCACGGCCGAGGTGGAGCGCTCCCTGCGCGTGCTCGATGGCGCCGTCGCCGTCTTCGACGGCAAGGAGGGCGTGGAGCCGCAGTCCGAGACCGTGTGGCGTCAGGCCGACAAGTACGGCGTTCCGCGTATCTGCTTCATCAACAAGATGGACAAGCTGGGCGCGAACTTCTACTACTCGGTGGACACCATCAAGGAGAAGCTGGGCGCCAACCCGATCGTCATGCAGCTGCCGATGGGCGCCGAGAGCGAGTTCACCGGCGTCATCGACCTCGTCGAGATGAAGGCCTACGACTGGAACACCGGCGACGAGCTCGGTGCCCACTACAACATGGACCCGATCCCGGCCGAGTACGAGGAGAAGGCCCAGGAGTACCACGAGAAGTTGGTCGAGGCCGCCGCCGAGGCGAACGACGAGCTGATGAACAAGTTCTTCGAGGAGGGCGAGCTCTCCAAGGAGGAGATCCGCGCCGGCATCCGCGAGCTGACCATCTCCAAGCGCGCGTTCCCGGTCTTCTGCGGTTCCGCGTTCAAGGACAAGGGCGTTCAGCCGATGCTGGACGGCGTCATCGACTACCTGCCGTCCCCGGAGGACGTGCCGGCCATCAAGGGCTACAAGCCCGGCGATGAGTCCGTCGAGATCGACCGTCACCCGACGACCGAGGACCCGTTCTCCGCGCTGGTCTTCAAGATCTCCACCCACCCGTTCTACGGCAAGCTCGTGTTCGTGCGCGTCTACTCCGGCTCCGTCAAGCCGGGCGACTCCGTGCTCGACTCCACCCGCGAGAAGAAGGAACGCGTCGGCAAGATCTTCCAGATGCACGCCGACAAGGAGAACCCGGTGGACGCCGCCGAGGCCGGCAACATCTACACCTTCGTGGGCCTCAAGAACGTCACCACCGGTGACACCCTGTGCGCCATCGACGCTCCGATCACCCTCGACTCCATGACCTTCCCGGAGCCGGTCATCCAGGTGGCCGTCGAGCCGAAGACCAAGGCCGACCAGGAGAAGATGGGCATCGCCCTCGCCAAGCTGGCCGAGGAGGACCCGACCTTCCAGGTCACCACGGACGAGGAGTCCGGCCAGACCCTGATCGCCGGCATGGGCGAGCTCCAGCTCGACATCATCGTCGACCGTATGCGTCGCGAGTTCAAGGTCGAGTGCACCCAGGGCAAGCCGCAGGTCGCCTACCGCGAGACCATCCGCAAGGCCGTCATGGACCAGGGCTACACGCACAAGAAGCAGACCGGTGGTTCCGGCCAGTTCGCGAAGGTCCTGATGAACTTCGAGCCGCTCGACACCACCGAGGGCAAGACCTTCGAGTTCGAGAACGCCGTCACCGGCGGCCACATCTCCCAGGAGTTCATCCCGTCCATCGAGGCCGGCGTCAAGGAGGCCATGGAGTCCGGTATTCTGGCCGGCTTCCCGGTCGTGGGCGTCAAGGCCACCGTCACCGACGGCCAGATGCACCCGGTCGATTCCTCCGAGATGGCCTTCAAGCTCGCGGGCTCCATGTGCTTCAAGGAGGCCGCCCCGAAGGCCAAGCCGGTCATCCTCGAGCCGATCATGGCCGTCGAGGTCCGCACCCCTGAGGACTACATGGGTGAGGTCATCGGCGATCTGAACCAGCGTCGTGGCAACATCCAGTCCATGACCGACGCCACCGGCGTCAAGGTCATCGACGCCAAGGTCCCGCTGTCCGAGATGTTCGGCTACATCGGCGACCTGCGTTCCAAGACCCAGGGTCGCGCCATGTTCTCCATGCAGATGGATTCCTACGCCGAGGTCCCGAAGAACGTCTCCGACGAGATCATCAAGGCCCAGCGCGGCGAGTGACACGCGTAGCTACGTTGATTTGCGGTCAGTCTCCAGTCAGCGGTAATATCGTGTACCGCTGACTGGGTTCTGGCTTCTCAATGTGGCACGAAACCCAGAAACCCAGTAAACCTACGAAACGTCCAGGAGGACAAAGTAATGGCAAAGGAAAAGTACGAGCGTACTAAGCCGCACGTTAACATCGGTACGATCGGCCACGTCGATCACGGTAAGACCACTCTGACCGCGGCCATCTCCAAGGTTCTGTACGAGGAGTACCCGGACATCAACACCGAGTACGACTTCAACCAGATCGACTCCGCTCCGGAAGAGGCTGCTCGTGGTATCACGATCAACATCTCCCACATCGAGTACCAGACCGAGAAGCGCCACTACGCTCACGTCGACTGCCCGGGCCACGCCGACTTCGTGAAGAACATGATCACCGGTGCCGCCCAGATGGATGGCGCCATCCTCGTGGTCGCCGCCACCGACGGCCCGATGGCCCAGACCCGCGAGCACGTCCTGCTCGCCCGTCAGGTCGGTGTCCCGAAGATCCTGGTCGCCCTGAACAAGTGCGACATGGTCGACGATGAGGAGCTCATCGAGCTCGTCGAGGAAGAGGTCCGTGACCTCCTCGACGAGAACGGCTTCGATCGTGACTGCCCGGTCATCCGTGTGTCCGCCTACGGCGCCCTGCACGATGACGCCCCGGACCACGAGCACTGGGTCGAGCAGATCAAGAAGCTCATGGACGCCGTCGACGAGTACATCCCGACCCCGGTCCACGACCTTGACAAGCCGTTCCTGATGCCGATCGAGGACGTCTTCACCATCTCCGGCCGTGGTACGGTCGTCACCGGCCGTGTCGAGCGTGGCCAGCTGGCCGTCAACTCCCCGGTCGAGATCGTCGGTATCCGCGACACCCAGAACACCACCGTGACCTCCATCGAGACCTTCCACAAGACGATGGACTCCTGCGAGGCCGGCGACAACACCGGTCTGCTGCTCCGTGGTCTCGGCCGTACGGACGTCGAGCGTGGCCAGGTCGTGGCCGCTCCGGGTTCCGTCACCCCGCACACCAAGTTCGAGGGTGAGGTCTACGTCCTGACCAAGGACGAGGGTGGCCGTCACTCGCCGTTCTTCTCCAACTACCGTCCGCAGTTCTACTTCCGCACCACCGACGTCACCGGCGTCATCGAGCTGCCGGAAGGCGTCGAGATGGTTCAGCCGGGCGATCACGCGACCTTCACGGTCGAGCTGATCCAGCCGATCGCCATGGAGGAGGGTCTGACCTTCGCTGTGCGTGAGGGTGGCCACACCGTCGGCTCGGGCCGTGTCACCAAGATCCTCGCCTGATTTCCATCAGCGAGCATCGGACGCGTCTGAACTAGCGTTCTAGGAAATCCCCTTCGAGAGCAATCTCGAAGGGGATTTCCTGTATATTCGGCCATACGCCGACAGCCCGCATGAACCGCGCCACGCCCCTGTATGGGCGTTGTGGCATAATTGACAAGGCAATTTTTGGGTATTGCCCACTCAGTTTGAATTTGAAATAGGTGAGTAAACGTGGCACAGACTACCAATGACATCAAGAACGGCTCCGTTCTGAACCTTGACGGCCAGCTGTGGACCGTACTGAAGTTCCAGCACGTCAAGCCGGGCAAGGGCCCCGCCTTCGTGCGCACCACCATCAAGAACGTGCTCTCCGGCAAGATCGTCGACAAGACCTTCAACGCGGGCATGAAGATCGAGTTCGAGACCGTCGACAACCGCAACCTCCAGTACTCCTACGAGGACGGCGACAGCCTCGTCTTCATGGACATGGAGACCTACGACCAGATCTACGTGCCGAAGAACCTCGTCGACACCAAGTTCCTCCTCGAGGGCACCGACTGCGTCGTCTCCTTCCACGACGGCACCCCGCTGAACGTCGAGCTGCCGGCCTCCGTGGTCCTGACCATCACCCACACCGAGCCGGGCCTGCAGGGCAACCGCTCCAACGCGGGCACCAAGCCGGCCACCGTCGAGACCGGCGCCGAGATCCAGGTCCCGCTGTTCATCAACGAGGGCGAGAAGGTCAAGGTCAACACCACCGACGGCTCCTACCTGGGCCGCGAGAACTAATTCCCATCGGTTCCCTCCCGTAACCGAAGACAGTCGACACCGGTAAAGCAAAGGACCTAGAGCTGCATGGCACGTTCCACCGCCCGTAAAAGGGCTCTGAACACGTTGTACGAAGCGGACGAGAAGGGGCAGGACATCCTGTCCCTCCTCGAGGAGCGCATCGAGACCCCGGGCGCGCAGACGCCGCTGCCCGAGTACGCCATCGAGATCGTGCGTGGCGTCGCCGAGCATCTGAGCGAGATCGACGCCGCACTGGATCAGCATTCCACCGGGTGGAAGGTCAACCGCATGGGCGTCGTCGACCGCAACATCCTGCGTATCGCCGCCTGGGAGATCCTCTTCAACGATGACGTGCCGGACAAGGTCGCCATCGACGAGGCGTTGTCGCTCGCCAAGACGCTGTGCGACGACGATTCGCCCGCATTCATCCACGGACTGCTGTCCGCCATCTGCACGGCCAAGGAAAGGCCGATCGACTGATTTTCCATTGAACGCCTCCCCGTAATACGGGAGGCGTTTTTATGAGCGGGAGCGATCCGAAGACCCACGGATCGACGAACGAGCCTCCCGCCAGCGGAGGCATAGGGATTCGCATGCGCGCGGCGCGCGTGTGAGTCTGCGCTGGCCGATAATCTAAGACACGGATACCCGAGCTGATAAGGGGGTTTTGGTGAGCGAGAACGCGAACTATGGCAAGGACGACGCCGTTCTTGTGTTGGAGGATGGGCAGGTGTATGTAGGCGAGCCCTACGGCGCCCGCGGGGTGACCACGGGTGAGATCGTGTTCGCCACCGGCATGACCGGCTATCAGGAGACGCTCACCGACCCGAGCTACGACCGTCAGATCGTCGTGCAGACGTTCCCGCACATCGGAGACACCGGTGTGAACCACGAGGATCCGGAATCCTCCCGCATCTGGGTCGCCGGCTATGTCGTGCGCGACCCCTCGCCGAATGTGAGCAACTGGCGCGCCGACGGCAGCCTCGACGGCGATCTCGAGGCCAACGGCATCGTCGGCCTCGCGGACATCGACACCCGCAAGCTGGTGCGCCACCTGCGCTCCGCCGGCGTCATGCGCGCCGGCATCTTCTCCGGCGACGCCCTGCTGGACGAGGCGGGCCGTCTCAAGGAGGTCGACGCGCTGCTCGAGGCGGTCAAGGCCACCCCGCAGATGCAGGGCCTGAGCCTGTACGACGAGGTCAGCACCAAGGAGGCCTACACCATCGAGCCGTGCGGCGAATTCGAGGGCAAGGAGCCGCTGTACACCGTGGCCGCCGTGGACCTCGGCATCAAGGCGATGACCCCTCACCGCATGGCCGAGCGTGGATGCCGCGTGCACGTCGTGCCCTCCACCATCACATTCGCCGAGCTCGAGGAGCTCAACCCCGACGGCGTCTTCTTCTCCAACGGCCCGGGTGACCCGGAGCAGGCCGGCCCGGAGGTCGAGCTGCTGCGTCAGGTCCTCGACGCCGGCTACCCGTTCTTCGGCATCTGCTTCGGCAACCAGCTGCTCGGCCGCGCGCTCGGCTTCGGCACGTACAAGCTCAAGTTCGGCCACCGCGGCATCAACCAGCCGGTCAAGGACATGACCACCGGCAAGATCGAGATCACCGCGCACAACCACGGCTTCGCCGTCGACGCCCCGATCGGCGAAACCGTCGACGCCCCGTTCGGGGACGGCCGTTACGGCAAGGTGTTCGTCAGCCACATCGACCTGAACGACGACGTGGTCGAGGGTCTGCAGTGCGTGGACATCCCCGCGTTCTCCGTGCAGTACCACCCGGAGGCCGCGGCCGGCCCGCACGACGCCGCCTACCTGTTCGACCGTTTCTGCGAGCTCATGAAGAACAACCCGCGCGACGAGCGCGCCAACTCCAAGGAAGGTAAGTGATATGCCGAAGCGCACCGACATCAAATCCGTGATGGTCATCGGATCCGGCCCGATCGTGATCGGTCAGGCTGCGGAGTTCGATTACTCGGGCACTCAGGCATGCCGCGTCCTCAAGGAGGAGGGCATCCGCGTCATCCTCGTCAACTCCAACCCGGCCACCATCATGACCGATCCGGAGATGGCCGACGCCACCTACATCGAGCCGATCGCGACGCCGATCCTCGAGCAGATCATCGCCAAGGAGCGCCCTGACGCGCTGCTGCCGACCCTCGGCGGCCAGACCGCGCTCAACGCCGCGATGGCGCTCGGCGAGGCCGGCGTGCTCAAGAAGTACAACGTCGAGCTGATCGGCGCCTCCCTCGAGGCCATCGACCGCGGCGAGGACCGTGAGCTGTTCAAGAAGGTCGTCGAGGAGGCTGGCGCCGAGTCGGCCCGCAGCGACATCGCCCACAGCATCGAGGAGGTCGACCGCATCGCCGAGCGATTCGGCTACCCGCTGGTCGTGCGCCCGAGCTTCACGATGGGCGGCCTCGGCTCCGGCATCGCCCACGACGAGGAGGAGCTGCACCGCATCGCCGGCGCCGGCATCCACTATTCGCCGACCGACGAGGTCCTGATCGAGGAGGGCATCGAGGGCTGGAAGGAGTTCGAGCTCGAGCTGATGCGCGACCGCAAGGACAACGTCGTGGTCGTCTGCCCGATCGAGAACGTCGACCCGGTCGGCGTGCACACCGGCGACTCCATCACCGTGGCACCCTGCTTCACCCTGACCGACCGCGAGTACCAGAAACTGCGCGACATCGGCATCGCGATCATCCGCGGCGTCGGCGTCGACACCGGCGGCTGCAACATCCAGTTCGCCGTGCACCCCGAGACCGGACGCATCATCGTCATCGAGATGAACCCGCGCGTCTCCCGCTCCTCGGCCCTCGCCTCCAAGGCCACCGGCTTCCCGATCGCCAAGATCGCCACCAAGCTGGCCCTGGGTTACACGCTCGACGAGATCCGCAACGACATCACCCAGTCCACGCCGGCCTCCTTCGAGCCGACCATCGACTACGTGGTCACCAAGGTGCCGCGCTTCGCGTTCGAGAAGTTCCCGGGCGCCGATCCGACGCTCACCACCTCGATGAAGTCCGTCGGCGAGGCCATGGCCTTGGCCGGCAACTTCCAGGAGTCGCTCGGCAAGGCGATGCGCTCCATCGACAAGCGTCACATGGGCTTCAACTGGGACGGCGACAAGCCGTCGGCCGAGGAGGTCGCCGACCTGCTCAAGGCCATCCACACGCCCACCGAGAACCGCTACCTCCAGCTCATGCGCGCCATCTGGGGCGGCGCCACCATCGAGCAGCTGTTCGAGGCCACGAAGATCGACCCGTGGTTCTTGAAGCAGCTCACGCTCATCAACGAGACCGCCCAGACGGTGCGTGAGGCCGAGACCCTGACCCGCAGGCTGCTGCGCCGCGCCAAGCTCGCCGGCCTGTCCGACCTGCAGATCGCGCATCTGCGCGGCCTCGGCGACGAGGGCGAGAACACGATCCGCGAGCTGCGCTGGACCTACGGCCTGAAGCCCGTGTACAAGACGGTCGACACCTGCGCCGCCGAGTTCGACGCGGCCACGCCGTACTACTACTCCTGCTACGCGGACGAGAGCGAGGTCAAGCCGCGCGAACGCGAGGCCGTGATCATCCTCGGCTCCGGCCCGAACCGCATCGGCCAGGGCATCGAGTTCGACTACACCTGCGTGCATGCGGTGCAGGAGCTCGGCAAGGACTACGACACGATCATGGTCAACTGCAACCCGGAGACCGTGTCCACCGACTACGACATCTCCGACCGCCTCTACTTCGAGCCGCTCACCTTCGAGGACGTGCTCGAGATCTACGAGGCCGAGAAGCGCATGGGCCCGGTCAAGGGCGTCATCGTGCAGCTCGGCGGCCAGACGCCGCTCTCGCTCGCCGCGCGCCTCAAGGCCGCCGGCGTGCCGATCCTCGGCACCACCCCGGAGGCCATCGACCTGGCCGAGAACCGCGAGCTGTTCGGCGAGGTGCTCAAGAAGGCGAAGATGAACGCGCCGCGCTACGGCACCGCCCTGAGCCTCGAGGAGGCGCAGGAGGCCGCGCACCACATCGGATACCCGGTGCTTGTGCGCCCGTCCTACGTGCTCGGCGGCCGCGGCATGGAGATCGTCTACGACGACGCCCAGCTCGAGAAGTACGTGGACCGCGCCCTGGCCGAGGCCAAGGCCGACACGGTCGTCTCCGGACGCCTGCCCTCCCCGCTGCTCATCGACAAGTTCCTGCAGGACGCCATCGAGATCGACGTCGACGCGCTGTTCGACGGCGAGGAGCTGTACATCGGCGGCATCATGGAGCACATCGAGGAGGCCGGCGTGCACTCCGGCGACGCCGCTTGCACCCTGCCGCCGTCCACGCTCTCCGACGACCAGATCCGCCGTCTGCGCGAGGGCACCTACGCCATCGCCAAGGGCTGTGACGTCAAGGGCCTGATCAACGTGCAGTACGCCTTCATGGCGAACACGCTGTACGTCATCGAGGCCAACCCGCGCGCCTCGCGCACCGTGCCGTTCGCCTCGAAGGCCACCGGCGTGGCGCTCGCCAAGGCTGCCGCCCGCATCATGGCGGGGGAGACCATCGCCGACCAGCGCGCCAACGGCCTGCTGCTGCCCAAGGGCGACGGCGGCGTCATGCACCGCGGCCAGCAGGTGGCGGTCAAGGAGTCCGTCCTGCCGTTCAAGCGCTTCCGCACTCCGGTCGGCAAGACCGTCGACATCCTGCTCGGACCGGAGATGCGCTCCACCGGCGAGGTCATGGGCTTCGACCGCGACTTCCCGCACGCGTTCGCTAAGAGCCAGCTCGCCGCCTACGACGGCGGTCTGCCCACCCACGGCAACGTGTTCATCTCCGTCAACGACGCCGACAAGCGTCAGCTGCCGCTGATGGCCGTGCGTCTCGTCGAGCTCGGGTTCACGATCTGGGCCACCGAGGGCACCGCCTCCGTGCTGCGCCGCTACGGCATCGAGTCGAAGATCGTCGACAAGATCTCCAGCCGTGTCGACTCCGATCCGGAAGCTCCGGTGAAGGTCCTGCACGCGGAGGGATCGATCGGCAAGAACGTCGTCCAGCTCATCGAGGACGGCGAGATCGACATGATCCTCAACACCCCGAACTCGCGCGGATCGCGCTCCGACGGCTACTCCATCCGAGCCGCCGCCATCGCCGCCGATCTGCCGCAGTTCACCACCATCACCGAGTTCTCCGCGGTGCTGCTGGCCATCGAGGCGGTCAAGCGCAACGATTACCAGATCATGAGCATCCAGGAGCATTCCAAGCAGTTGTTCGAGTTGGAAAAAAAGGATTTCTAAGGATTTACTGAAGGTTCGCACCACAAGGTTCACACCACAACGAAAGGAACCGCGATGAACGACAGCACCCAAGAGGAACAGGACAAGGAACAGCTCGCGAGGCGCTCGGACTTCGGTCTGCGCCTGCGCAACTCGATGGACAAGTACGGTCCGTTGTGCGTGGGCATCGACCCACACCGAAAGCTTCTGACCGATTGGGGCTATAGCGTCGACGCCGACGGCGCGGAGATGTACGCGATGCGTATGCTCCAGGCCGCCAACGGACGCGCCGCCGCGGTCAAGTTCCAGCTGCCGATGTTCGAGCGTTACGGCTCGAAGGGATTCGCGGCGCTGGAACGCGTGCTGTACGCGGCGCGTCAGATGGGGGTCATCACCATCGTCGACTGCCTGCACGGCGGCCTTTCGACCACGATCTCGGCCATCGCCGACGCCTACTTCAAGCCTGACGCGCCGCTGCGTGCCGATGCGATCACGCTGCTGCCGTACTACGGCGCGCGTTCGCTGCAGGGCCTGATCGACGAGGCGCTCGACAACGGCCGAGGCGTGTTCATCGCCTCCCTCACCTCCAATGAGGAGGGCAAGAGCCTGCAGAGCGCGATCCGTCAGACCGGCGACTACGCGGGCAAGACCGTGGCCTACGGCATCGCGGCCACCGCGCAGAAGCACAACGCGGACATCGAGGGCATGGGTTCCGTCGGCCTCATCATCGGCGCGACCATCGGCCAGTGGATCAACGAGACCGGCGTCGATCCGGCCAAGTTCACCGGCCCGATCCTCTCGCCGGGATACGGCTGGCAGGGTGCGGAGGCCAAGGACCTGCGCACCGTGTTCAAGGGGACGAAGGGCAACGTGCTGGTCACGGTGTCCCGCTTCATCGCCTCCCACGGCCCGGACATCTCCGCGCTCGGCGAGGCCACCGAGGCCATCGCCCTCGACGTGCGTCAGGCGCTGCTCGAGGCGACCAAGATCGGAGACGAGGAACAGGGAAAGATGCAGGACAAGCGCAACGCCACCGTCATCGACATGGGTGGTGCACAGGGCAACACGGGCGATGCCTCCGCGGATGCGGCCACGGCCGATGCCGCCGGCGACACCGCCAAGACCGTTGAATCGGGACAGACCGTGGACGCCGCAACCGGCAACGAGCCGGCCGACGAGACCACGGCGCTGCACGGCGGACGTCTGCTGGTGCTGACCGGCCCCGCCGGCGTGGGCAAGGGCACCGTCGAGGTGGCCCTGCGCAAGAAGCACCCCGAGGTGTGGGTGTCCGTCTCGGCCACCACGCGTGATCCGCGCCCCGGCGAGGTCAACGGCGTCAACTACTGGTTCATGAGCGAGGAGGAGTTCGCCGCCAAGGAGAAGGCGGGCGAGTTCCTCGAGACCGCGCTCGTGCACGGTCTGGCCCACTACGGCACGCCGTTGAAGCCGCTGGAGGACCACCTGTCCGTCGGCACCCCGACGATCCTCGAGATCGACCTGCAGGGCGCCCGCCGCGTCAAGGAGAAGGCCGCCGAGCTCGGACTCGAGGTGATGACCGTGTTCATCGCCCCGCCGAGCTTCGACGAGCTGGTCCGCCGCCTCAAGGGCCGCGGCACCGAGACCGAGGAACAGCGCAAGCGTCGTCTCGCGACCGCGCACATCGAACTCGCCGCCGAAAGCGAATTCGACGTGACGATCGTCAACGACGATGTGCAGCGCGCCGCCGACGACCTGTGGAACGTCATCGCCAAGGAGTACGGCGTCGACGCCTGACGGTGTTG
This sequence comes from Bifidobacterium rousetti, assembly GCF_008698235.1. Taxonomy (GTDB): domain Bacteria; phylum Actinomycetota; class Actinomycetes; order Actinomycetales; family Bifidobacteriaceae; genus Bifidobacterium; species Bifidobacterium rousetti. Next base: position 15,430 of record NZ_PEBH01000003.1, on the reverse strand, counting down.
CCCATCCTACGCAGATGATTGAAGGGCTTCCTCTGGTGAGGAAGCCCTTCAATCGAATGTGCGGGTCACGGGATGAGGCTCAGCGCGCCTGACCCCGCTGCCGGGCGATGACCTCGTCGGCGAGCTTCGGCTTCTCCGTCAGCTGGCCGGTGAAGCCGGGGCGGATGTCCATGTGCAGCACGAGGCTCGTGCGGTAGCCCTGCTCCGCGAGCTTCTTGGCGGCCTCGCCGGCCACATGCAGCACGTCGTCGAGATCGCCCTCGACATCGGTGAACAGGGCGTTGGTCTCCTGCGGCAGGCCGGAGTCGCGGATCACCGAGATCGCCTGCGCGACGTACGGGGAGACCTCGGAGCCGGCGCCGGTCACCGACACCTGGATGGCCGCCACCGTGTTGAGGTACGGCCTGCCGGTTTCGGGGTTGATCGGCACCTCCTGCCTGATCGCGTTGCGGTCCGACACGGTGTTGAGGCTCTCAGCCTCGATACTCAGATCGGGGGTGTTGGCGTCCTGCGTCATGCCGTCTCTCACCTCCACGCCCACGCGTGGTCCATCGGGCCCGAACCGTGCCCCAGATCGAGCATCGCGTTCAGGGCGCCGGTCAGATACTCCTTGGCGAGACGGATCGCCTCGGGCAGCGTCTCGCCCTTCGCGAGGTTCGACGCGATCGCGGAGCTCAGCGTGCAGCCGGTGCCGTGCGTGTTCGGGTTGTCGACGCGCCTGCCCTCGAACCAGGTGACCTTGCCACTCACTTCGGCGAGCACGTCGTTCGCGTCGTTCGTGTGGTGGCCGCCCTTGACGAGCGCCGCGCAGCCGTAGCGTTCGGTGAGGGCGACGGCCGCGCGTTCCATCGATTCGGCGTCGGTGATCTCCATGCCGGACAGCACCTGCGCCTCGGGGATGTTCGGCGTGATCACGGTCGCCAGCGGGAACAGCTTCGAGGTCAGCGCGGCGATCGCGTCGTCGCTGATGAGCTTGGCTCCGGAGGTGGCGACCATGACCGGGTCGAGCACCACGTTTCGCGCGTGATGGAAGGTGAGGCGGTCGGCGATCACGTCGATGATGTCGGTGGCCGAGACCATGCCGATCTTGACGGCCACCGGCGGGATGTCCTCGAACACGGCGTCGATCTGATCGGCGAGGATGTTCGGCTCGGTGTCCTGGATGGAACGCACGCCGGTGGTGTTCTGGGCGGTCAGCGCGGTGATCGCGCTCATGCCGAACACGCCATTGGCGAGCATCGTCTTCAGGTCGGCCTGCATGCCGGCGCCGCCGGAGGAGTCCGAGCCGGAGATCGCGAGTACGGGCGGAAGGGTCGTCGTATGTTGTGCCATGGTTGTCATCAGCTCACTTCGCGGCGGTCTGTGTGGCGGTCTTCGTGGCGGCCTGCGACGTCGGGGCGGTGGAGTAGAGCTTGCCGCCCTGCGCGGTGTACTGCTCACTCATCGCGTTCATGCCGGCGACGATGTCCTCGGGGCTCAGCACGTTCGCGGACACGACACCGTCATCGGGGGCGATGCCGGCGATGGAGTCCCTGACGATCTGCTCCTGCGCGGCCTCGCCGCCGAACGCCTTGCGGATGTTCTGCGAGATGGCCATCGAGCAGAACTTCGGGCCGCACATCGAGCAGAAGTGCGCCATCTTGGCCGGCTCGGCGGGCAGTGTGTCGTCGTGGAACGCGATCGCGGTGTCCGGATCGTAGGAGAGGTTGAACTGGTCGAGCCAGCGGAACTCGAAGCGGGCCTTCGAAATCGCGTCGTCACGGTCCTGCGCGTGCGGGTGGTGCTTGGCGATGTCGGCGGCGTGGGCGGCGATCTTGTACGCGATCACGCCCTGCTTGACGTCGTCCTTGTTCGGCAGGCCGAGGTGCTCCTTCGGGGTCACGTAGCACAGCATGGCGGTGCCGTAGCGTCCGATCTCGGTGGCGCCGATCGCGGAGGTGATGTGGTCATAGCCCGGCGCGGTGTCGGTCGTCAGCGGTCCGAGGGTGTAGAACGGGGCGCCCTTGCACACGGCCTTCTCCAGCTCGATGTTCATGCGTACCGTGTCGAACGGGACGTGGCCCGGGCCCTCGATCATGACCTGCACGTCCTTGGCCCACGCGCGCTCGGTGAGCTCGCCCAGGGTCATCAGCTCGCTCAGCTGGGCGGCGTCGTTCGCGTCGGCGAGGCAGCCGGGGCGAAGTCCGTCGCCGAGCGAGAACGCGACGTCGTACTTGGCGAAGATGTCGCACAGCTCGTCGAAGTGCGTGTACAGGAAGCTCTCCTGATGATGGCGCAGGCACCAGTCGGCCATGATCGAGCCGCCGCGCGAGACGATGCCGGTGACGCGGTTGGCGGTCAGCGGCACGTAGCGCAGCAGCACGCCGGCATGGATCGTCATGTAGTCGACGCCCTGCTCGCACTGTTCGATCACGGTGTCGCGGAACAGCTCCCAGCTGAGCTTGGAGGCGTCGTCCTCGACCTTCTCGAGCGCCTGATACATCGGCACGGTGCCGATCGGCACGGGGGAGTTGCGGAGGATCCACTCGCGGGTGGTGTGGATGTCGTTGCCTGTGGACAGGTCCATCACGGTGTCGGCGCCCCACTTGGTGGCCCACGTGAGCTTCTCCACTTCCTCGTCGATGGACGAGGTGACGGCCGAGTTGCCCATGTTCGCGTTGAGCTTGGTCAGGAAGCGGGAGCCGATGATCATCGGCTCGGCCTCCGGGTGGTTGACGTTGCACGGCATGACCGCGCGGCCCGCGGCCAGCTCGGAGCGCACGAGCTCCACGTCGCAGTTCTCGCGGGTCGCCACGTACTGCATCTCCGGGGTGACGATGCCGTGGCGGGCGTACCACATCTGCGTGACCGGGTGGTCCTTGGCGCGCATCGGCTGGTGCGTGCGTCCACGCCATTCCTTCGTGGCGCGGCCGCGCTTGATGGCGCGCTTGCCGTCGTCCTCGAGGTTGCGGCGGCGGCCCTCGTACTCCTCGACGTCGCCGCGGTCGCGGATCCAGTCGAGGCGCAGGGGCTTCAGGCCCTCCTTCGGATCGCACTTGGGGCCTTCGGTGTTGTAGTCGTGGAACGGCGGGTTCGGGCCGACGCCGGGGGTGTCGGACAGCTTGATCTCGGTGTACGGCACCTCGAGGTCGTACGAACCGTACTCGTAGGAGAACGGCACGGACTTCGTCTTGCGGATGTGCGCCTTGTCGCGCTGCTTGGAGCCGCGGGCGGCGATGTCGACGCGCTGCTGCTTGGCGAGCTTCTGCGCCTCCTTGGCCTCCTTGGCGTTGGTGAACTTCTTCTCCGTGGCCTCGGCGCCCGGCTGCGCGTTGCCTTCCTGCGCGGCCTGCGTGTCGACGGCCGGCGTGTGGGTGACGATGCGCGGCGCGTAGCCGTGCTTCGCGTCGCCGCGCACGGCCTTCCATCCTTCGACCATCGCGCGGGTGGCCTCCTCGGGGTTCTCGGCGCCGGCGATGGCGGAGACCGCGAACCAGCCGGCCGCCTTGGTGCCGGCGAGCATGGCCATGTCGGCCGCGGTCACGCCGCCGCCGACGACCACCGGGAACTCGCTGGCGGCGCAGATCGTGTCGATCTGCCTGGCGTCCAGCGTACGGCCGGAGCCGTCGTTGCCGCCCACGGAGGCCTCGGGCTTGGTGGTGGAGACGTGCAGCGGGCCGGCGCCGATGTAGTCGATGCAGCCGTCGGGCAGTTCGTTGATGAGCTTGACCAGGCTCTCGGTCTCGGCCGACAGGCCCACGATCGCCTCGTCGCCCAGGAGGGCGCGGGCCTCGCGCGGCTCCATGTCGGTCTGGCCGATGTGCACACCGTCGACCTTGATGCCCTTGCGGCGGGCCTGCCAGACCACGTCGGCGCGGTCGTCGATCACGAAGGCCACGGAGTCGGACTTGCCGTCGTCCTCGATGATCTGCGCGATGTCCTGCGCCATCGCGGTCAGCTCGGAGGCGTCGGCGTTCTTGGCGCGCAGCTGGATGAACGTGGCGCCGCCGGTGAGGGCCTGATCGACCACGTCGGTCAGCGGGCGGCCCTTGCAGTCGTCCGGTCCGACCACGAAGTACGCGGACAGGTCGAAGCTGTCGCGCATCGACGCGTATGGGTATTCGTTACTCATGGTGTGTTCCTTTGATTGATTGGTGGAAGTGTCAGAACATGTGGATTTCGGAGCCGGCCACCTGATCGGCGGTCACGTTCCACAGGGCGTCGAGGAAGGCGACCTGGAACGAGCCGGGGCCGTTGGACTGCGCCTCGGCGATCTCGCCGGCGCGGTCGTACAGGGCGCTCGCCGCCAGCGCGGCGGTCAGCGGGTCGGTCACGGCGAGGTATGTGGCGGTCACGCCACCGAGCGAGCATCCGGCGCCGGTGACCTTCGTCATCATCGCGCTGCCGCCGGGCAGGCGGTAGACGGTCTCGCCATCGGTGACGAGGTCGACCTCGCCGGAGACGGCCACGGCGGCCCTGCCGTCCGGCGCGCCGACGGCGGCGGAGGAACGCGTGAGGAATCGGGCGAGGCGCTTGGCCGGTTCGACGGCCGTGTCGACCTCGTCGACGGCCTCGACGCCGGCCGGACGGGTGGCGGGCTGGTTGCCGGGTTCGGCGTCGTCCGACAACCCCCACATGTCGGCAAGTGCGATGATCTCGGAGGCGTTGCCGCGCACGATGGTCGGGGGAGTGGCACGGAAGGCGCGCAGGATCTCGGTGCGCGTCCGGCCGATGCCGGCGGCCACCGGGTCGAGCACCCATTTGTGCCCGGTCTTGTGGAAGGCGCGTGCGATCTTGGGCAGCGCCTCCTTGTAGAACGGCAGCAGCGTGCCCACGTTGATGTAGTCGGCCCCCGAGATCGGCGCCGTGTCGATCACGTCGTCGGGCAGGAAGCTCATTGCCGCGGCGCCTCCGGCGGCGAGCTGGGCGTTGGCCACGAGATTGATCGTCACGAAGTTGGTGAACGACTGCGCCAGCGGACGGGTGGCCCTCACCTGTTCGACGGCGTTTCGGATGCGGTCGCGCAGGTCGTTAAGATCGCCGTCGGCGTCGCCATGGCCGTCATAAGTGGAATCGATACCGCGTTCGTTGCGGATGGATGGCGAATCATCGCTCATATTCACTGCTCCCTACGCTGGTCTTAACCAACAGGTTCAAAGGGTCGGGCCCTCGCCCATCTCAACCCGCCTGAAGTGGTGCGGGTTCCCCTGCATTTCATGTGTTGCGTCCGAAACTACGCGCCGATACGGACATGGTTGTTACAAAATCGCACAGACACGCCAAATCGACCCCGTTCGGGTCTGGCGAGTCGCAGCTCGGCATGGTAAAGATCCGCGATCTCCCTGACGATCGACAGGCCCAGCCCGTTGCCAGGCCGGTTCTCGAGCCGGGACGCCCTCCCGCGATGGAACGGGATCAGCAGATCGTCCAGATCGCGCTCGTCCGTCGACTCCGCAGTCTCCGTCGACTCCGTGCTGTTGGTGACGGACAGCTCGACGCCCCCGCCGTCGATCTGCCGCACGTCGACCTCGATGTCACCGCGGTCCACGTTGTGCACCACGGCGTTGCGGATGAGGTTGCCCGCCAGCAGCGCCAGCATCGTCGGGTCCGCGTGCACCGTCGCCGCGGGGTCGATGCCGGTGCGCACGTCGATGCCGCGTTCGTCGATCGCGTCCCACGAGGCGTCCAGCGCGTGCTCCACGGCCTCGCCGAGCGACGTCTCGGGCGGCCGTTCCTCGCCCGGATGCAACGCCATGTTCTGCACGCGTGACAGCGCCAGCAGCCCCTCCACCAGATCGGCCGCGTTCCGGTCCGCCTCCAGCGCCCGGCGCACCGCCGGCTCCACGTCCGCCGCGAACCGCCCCTGCGCGAGCGGGGCGTCCAGACTGGTCCCGATCACCGCGATCGGCGTGCGCAGCTCGTGCGAGGCGTTCGCGATGAACTGCCGTTGCGTGGCCGCCGCCTGCTCGATACGCGCGAGCATCGCATTCACGTCGCCGGCCAGCGACGCCACCTCGTCCGAACCCGCGATCGACACGCGCTCGCCGGTGGCGGACGGGTCGAGCCGTCGCATCTGCGCGCCCAGCGAGGAGATGCGCCCGGCCAGCCTGCGGGAGATGAACCACGCCGCGACCATCGCCAGCACGGCGAACCCGGCGAACAGCGCCAGCGAGAACCACATGGCGCCCTGCATCATGGGCCCGCGCATGTCCGAGTCGCTGATCTCCATGATCGACCCCGGCGTCATCGGCCCGCATCCCACGGCGTAGTCGGTGTAGTAGCAGCCGGTGGAGGACACATACAGTTCGCCGCCGTCGGGCGTGGGCAGCGTTCCGCCGCTGGCCACCTGATACAGCCGGTAGGACGACCGGTCGTAGATGCGGCCGAACAGCATGGTCTGCAACGCCAGGGCGATCCCGAGGAACACCGCCACCAGCAGGCCGATGGCGAGCGCGAGCTTGCCGCGGAAGGTGCGCGGGCGCAGATGGAACCGGCGCTTCCTGGGCGGATTGGACGGGCTGGACGGGCTGAACGGGCGGGATGCGTCAGTCAGACTGGACGGGTGGTTCATGGCAGACGGTATCCCTTCCCTCGCGCCGAGACGATGACGCCCTTGCCGCCGGCGGCCTCGAGCTTGCGTCTGAGCGTGTAGACGAGCGTCTTGGCCGCCCCGGCGCTGGCCGCGCCGTCCGGCCATGCGGCGGCGATGAGTTCGTCGAGCGTGACCCAGCCGCCGTCCGCCTCGACGATGCGGCGCAGCACGGCGAACTCCCGCGCGGTCAGGTCGAGCGGGGTGTTTCTCCAGTAGGCGAGTCGACGGTCGTCGTCGATGACGACCGGCTGCGCGACGGCGCCGGAATCGTCGTAGGACCCCGTCGTCTCGCGTCGTCTCGCGTCGTGGCGCAGCAGGGCGCGGATGCGGGCCGACAGCTCCCGGTAGACGAACGGTTTGGGCAGGTAGTCGTCGGCGCCGAGGTCCAGCCCCTCCACGCGCTGCTCTGGGCTGGCCGAGGCGGTGACCATGAGCACGCTCACATCCAGTCCGAGCGCGCGGATCGTCGTCATCACCGTGTCGCCGGACATGACCGGCAGGTCGCGGTCGAGCAGGACCACGTCGATGGCGTCCCGGTGCGCGGCGAGCAGTTCCAGCGCCTCGACACCGGTTTCGGCCGTCCAGGTGCGGTAGCCCTCATGCCTCAGCGCGTCGTCGAGCGAGGCGGCCATGCCCGTGTTGTCCTCGACGATCAGTATCCCCGCCATGATCTACCAGAAGTACTCCACGGGGTCGTCGGCGGTGCTCGACGACCAGCCCTGCGCCGCCTTGCAGCCGCGCACGCGCGCGTCACCGAAATCGTAGCCGAGCTTGTCCTTCGCGTCCGTCCAGCCTTCCGTCTGGAGCTGGGTCTGCCCGTCGTTGAAGTCCTTGACCGTGTAGCTCGGAGGTACCACGCCCTCGCGCCGCATGCAGTCGACGACCGCCTCGTCGACGTTGGCGTACAGGTTCGGGTTGCCCTGCTGCTGACCGTACAGGCCCTGCACATGGGAGAACCGCAGATAGCAGTCGGCGTAGGCGTCGCGCCACCGCTCCTCCTGCTTGTCGGTGCCGACGGCGTGCTGCATGATGTCCATCATGCCGTTCGGGAACCGTTCGAGCTTCGGCTCCTTGAATCCGTGGTCGACCATGCACGTCTTGTAGTCCGACCAGACCTTCTCGTAGACGGCCGTCGACACCCGTCCCTCCTTCTTGGCCTGTTCAAGGAACGGGCGCTCGTAGTCCGACACGTACGGGTCGGCGAGCACCTCGTCGATGTAGGCGGGCAGTGAGCTCGCCAGCCGCCCGTTGCCGTCGGCGTCGCGCAGCGTCGAGACCGGCCCCTGCCGTTGCGAGGAATCCTGCCCCTGCGCCGACGAACCCTGATCCCCGGATGCGGGTGATGCGCTCTGCGTGCCGTTCGTCGGCCCCGCGCAGCCCGCGAGCCCCGCGAGCAGCGCCGCCGCGGCCAGCGTCGCGGCCAGCAACCGCTGGATGCGCGTGAACCCCTGTGATGATCGTCGTCCCATCTCAACCCCCTTGTCCTGAAACCCCTGTGCCGCACGGCTGTACAGCCTGTGCACCTTCCATCGTAGGCGGCCCCGCCCTGACCTTCGCCTGACCGTGCGCGCGGACGGCGTGGAACGATGGAATCGGACACGACGCCGAAGCCGACGTCGGGATCGAAGCCCGATCGGACGCGAGGGGCGAGCGTGAGGACGCGAGGAGGGGAGGCCATCATGGCGAAGTCATCGAAGACATCATCGGCATCATCGGGGCCGTCGACGGGGCGGGGCGTGCCGCGCGGCACTCCACGCGGCACCGCGCGACGTGGGTTCCCCGTCGCCTGGCTGTTGATCGCCGTCATCCTCACCGCGGCCGTCAGCGTCGGCGCGGCCGCGTTCCTGCTGCCCGACCGTCATCCGGCGATACTGTCGCGCGCGAAGGAGGTCACCAGCGCGCCGGTCGGCATCCAGCGTTACGACGCGAACAGGCAGATCAGCGTCATCCCCACGCTCTCCGCCTCCCGTCAGATGCTCATCAACACGTCCGGCACCGTGACCGCCGACCATTCCGGCGAGGGTCTCGTCTCCGGCAGGGCCGCGCTCGCGGTCGACGGACGGCCCATCGTCGCGCTCGCCACCGCGACCCCGCTCTACCGCGACCTGCAATACGGCGACAAAGGCGGGGACGTGCGCGCGCTCAACGACGAGCTTGCGCGGCTCGGTTTCGGCGCGCCCGCCGACACCGACCGGTACACGACGCGGACGGTCAAGGCCGTCAAGGCCCTGTGGCGAGGGCTCGGCGTGACCTCGGGGCTGGACGGCAACCTCGCCATCGCGGACGTGATCTGGCTGCCGCAGCGCGAGGCGGCCGTCTCCGACTGGAACGGCGTGCCCGGCACCATGGTCACGGCCGGGACGCCGATCGGCCGGATCCCCGGTGCCCTGACCGCGATCAGCTTGAGGGACGGCGCCGCCGAGAACGCCGACCGGACGATCACCGTCTTCGGCCAGCAGGGCGTGCTCAAGGCCGGCGCCACACGCATCGACGATCCGGAGTTCTGCGCGCGCGTCACCGCCTCGCCGGAGTTCCGCATGTTCGTCCAATCCTCGTCGTCGTTGCAGTCCGCGCAGGGCCAGTCGTCGGGTCAGTCGTCATCGCAATCCACGTCGCAGGAGTCCGCGCAGGGGATCGACGCCACCGTGGCCCTGGCGCAGCCGGTCGACGTGATGCGCGTGCCGGCCGCCGCCGTGTTCGGCGTCGACGGCGATACCGGATGCATCGCCTCCGACGGCAGGACGATCCCGGTGACGGTGGTCGGCGCGGACCTGGGCGTGAGCCTCGTCAGGCCCGCCGACGGCTCCGAACCGTCCGCCGGCCCCTCCACGGTATCGGTCGGAGGAGCGATCAGGGGGTTGACATGTCCGCGAGCGTGACCGGCCACGACCTCGCCCACCGGTTCCCCGGCACGGACACGCTGTTCGAACACCTGTCCTTCACCCTTGAGGCGGGCACCACGACGGCGATCTGCGGGCCGAGCGGCTGCGGCAAATCCACGCTGCTGTCGATCCTCGCCGGATGGGAGAAACCCGCCGCCGGCACGGTCACGCGCGACGGCGTGAACCGCATCGGCTGGGTGTTCCAGAACCCGTACGGCGTCGCCGAACGCAGCGCGCTCGACCACGTCGTCTTCCCGCTGCTCGCGCGGGGCCTGCGCCGGCGCGAGGCGGAACCGCAGGCGCTGGAGGCGATGGACATGTTCGATCTCGGGCCCGTCGCCGACCGCCCGTTCGCCGCGCTCTCCGGCGGCGAGGCGCAACGGCTCATGCTCGCCCGGGCCGTAAGCTCGGCCCCGGACATGCTGCTCGTCGACGAACCCACGGCCCAGCTGGACACGCGCACCGCCCACAGCGTCTCGGGCGTGCTCGGCAACCTCGCCGGACACGGCATGATCGTCGTCGTCGCCACCCACGACCTCGCCACCCGCGACGCCTGCGAGCGGGTCATCGACCTCGCCGACTACGCGCCGGAAGAGGCGGCGACGCAGGCGCGGTATGGAAAGGAGCTGTCATGAGACTCGCGTCCATCCTCTCCGAGGCGATGCGCAACATCGGCTCCGGCGCCGCCCGCGCCGCGGTTTGGTTCCTCGCCGTGGCCGTGGCCGGCACGCTCATCGGCGGGTTCGAGGCGCTCGCCGTCATCGGACAGGAGCGTGACGCCGTCACCCGCATCCGGGCCGCGGCGGACGTCACCACCATCGTCAGTCCCGTCTCCGTGATCGACGGCGCCGCCTGCGACCGTCTCGTCGACGCGGACGGCGGGCCGCAAGCCGCGGGCGCCATGCGCGAGGGCGACCAAGTCACCCCGCGCTCGACCCCGGGGCGCAGCATCGGCTCATACGAGGTCACCGCCGGCATGATCGGCCTGCTCGCGGCCGCCGGGGGAGACGGTTCCGTCGATACGGCCGACGGGGAAGAGACCGCCGGGGGATCTGCCGCCGACGCCGATCCCACCGGCGTATGGGTCTCCGCGACCCTCGCCCACGACTTCGGCTGGGCCAAGGGCGTCACGATCGAGACCGACCGCGGCGACATCCCCGTCGCCGGCGTCTTCGACTGGCCGAACGACGGACGCGACACCCGCTTCGCCTATGCGCTCGTCGTCCCCGCGACGGCCGACGCCAAGCCGTTCAGCGAATGCTGGGCCAAGCAGTGGCCGCGCACCGACGCGGTCGAATCGCTGCTCACCACGACCGCCATCGCCGGCAAATCGACCACGCAGACCCTCCCCGGCACCACCATGCTCAACAAAAGCCTCGATCGCGGGTGGAACGCCGCGGCGCTGTACGAGACGCGCATGACCCACATGCTGCCCTGGGCGGCGCTCGCGGTCGGCCTCGTCATCGGCGTCGCGTCCGTGCACAGGCGGCGTCTGGAATACGCGGGCGCCCTCCACTGCGGCCAACGCAAATCGGACCAGCTGCTCGCGGCGCTGGTCGAAACCCTTGTCTGGGCCGGCGGCGCGACCGTGACTGGCCTGTCGCTGATCGCCGCGCTCTGCCTGCGCGCATCCCCGTCCGACCCGGAGGCGGTGCTCCTCGCCGCCGCCCGCTCGCCGCTCGCCCTGTTCGCCGGCGTGCTCGCCGCGAGTGTCGCGGGTGTGCTCGCCGTGCGAGAATCCCGCCTGTTCCGCCTGTTCAAGGGGAGGTGATGCGTCACGGAGGCGGTCCGGCAGCCACTGTCAGACTGTGCCGGTATCCTGAAGCGGTTGTAAAGACCCCAAACCGTTCATACCAGAAGGTGCATTGTGGCTCAGTCCAAACTTGATGAAGTCGTATCCCTCGCGAAGCGTCGCGGTTTCGTGTTCCCCGCCGGCGAGATCTACGGCGGAACCCGTTCCGCATGGGACTACGGTCCGCTCGGTGTCGCCCTGAAGGACAACATCAAGCGCGAATGGTGGCGTTCGATGGTCGTCACCCGTCCCGACGTCGTCGGCGTCGACACGTCCATCATCCTGCCGACCCCGGTGTGGGTCGCCTCCGGCCACGTCGCCGTGTTCAACGACCCGCTGGTCGAGTGCCTCAACTGCCACAAGCGCAACCGCGCCGACAAGCTCCAGGAGAGCTACGCCGAGAAGCACGGCGACAAGCTGCCCGAGAACGGCATGGCCGACATCGTGTGCCCCGACTGCGGCACCCGCGGCAAGTGGACCGAGCCGCGCGACTTCAACATGATGCTGCGCACGCACCTCGGCCCGGTCGAGGACGAGAACAGCCTGCACTACCTGCGCCCGGAGACCGCGCAGGGCATCTTCGTCGACTTCAAGAACGTGATGACCTCCTCGCGTTCCAAGCCGCCGTTCGGCATCGCCAACATGGGCAAGTCCTTCCGCAACGAGATCACGCCCGGCAACTTCATCTTCCGCACCCGCGAGTTCGAGCAGATGGAGATGGAGTTCTTCGTCGAGCCCGGCACCGACGAGGAATGGCACCAGTACTGGATCGACGCCCGCACCCAGTGGTATCTGGACCTCGGCGTCAAGCCGGAGAACCTGCGCCACTACGAGCACCCGAAGGAGAAGCTGGCCCACTACTCCAAGCGCACCGTCGACATCGAGTACAAGTTCGGCTTCCAGGGCTCCGACTGGGGCGAGCTCGAGGGCGTCGCCAACCGCACCGACTTCGACCTGTCCGCGCACGCCAAGCACTCCGGCGAGGACCTGAGCTACTTCAACCAGGCCACCGGCGAGAAGTACATCCCGTACGTCATCGAGCCGGCCGCGGGCCTGACCCGCTCCCTGATGTGCTTCCTCGTCGACGCCTACGACGTGGACGAGGCGCCGAACACCAAGGGCGGCGTCGACAAGCGCACCGTCCTGCGCCTCGACCCGCGCCTCGCGCCGGTCAAGGCCGCCGTCCTGCCGCTCTCCAAGAAGCCGGAGCTGCAGTCCGTCGCCCAGGATCTGGCCTCCGACCTGCGCCAGCACGAGTGGATGATCGACTACGACGAGGCCGGCGCCATCGGCCGCCGCTACCGTCGCGAGGACGAGATCGGCACCCCGCTGTGCATCACCGTCGACTTCGACACCCTCGAGGATCACGCCGTCACCATCCGCGACCGCGACACGATGAACCAGGAGCGCGTCTCGCTGGACAAGGTCGCCGAGTACGTCGACGCCCGCATCGGCGAGCACCGCACCCGCGTGCCGATGAAGCCCGTCGCCATGGGCGGCGAGGCATGGCCCGACTCCGTGAAGATCAACGAGGCCGGCGGCCTGTACTGAGTTGACAGCCAACAGCGAAACCGTCATCGACGAGCGCGGCGACTCCCTCACCGGGGAGGATCCGCGCTCGCCGCGTCATACCGCCGCGCTCGCCGCATCCGTCCCGGCCGTCAAACCGGTCCGTCTCGGGCCGATCGACGTGCCCACCCCGGTGGTGCTCTCGCCGATGGCCGGCGTCACCAACTGGCCGTTCCGCGTGCTGTGCGAGGAGTACGGCCCCGACGGCCTGTACGTGGCCGAGATGATCACCGCCCGCGCGCTCGTCGCCCGCAACCCCAAGGCCCTGCGCCTGTGCCGTTTCGCGCCCACCGAGCGCGTGCGCTCGCTGCAGCTGTACGGCGTGAACCCTGCCATCACCGAGCAGGCCGCGAGGATCGTCGTCGACGAGCACATGGCCGATCATGTGGATCTGAACTTCGGATGCCCGGTGCCCAAGGTCACGCGCCGCGGCGGCGGCTCCGCCCTGCCGTGGAAGACCGACATCTTCACCGAGCTCATCCGCCGCGTCGTCAAGGTGTGCGAGCCGGCCAACATCCCGGTCACCGCGAAGATCCGCGTCGGCATCGACCACGATCACGAGACGTTCCTCGACGCCGGCCGCATCGCCCAGGAGGAGGGCTGCGCCGCCGTGACCCTCCACGCCCGCACCACCGCCGAATACTACGGCGGGCACTCGGACTGGAGCCGCATCGGCGAGCTCAAGGAGCACCTGTCCATTCCGGTGTTCGGCAACGGCGACATCTGGGGCGCCGACGACGCCCTCGCGATGATCGCCGAGACCGGCTGCGACGGCGTGGCCATCGGCCGTGGATGCCAGGGCCGCCCGTGGCTGTTCGCCGACATCAAGCACGCGTTCGAGGGCTCCGATGAGCGGTTCAACCCGACGCTGGGCGAGGTGTGCCGCGTGATCGCGCGCCATGCCCGCCTGCTCGTCGAGTTCTACGACGGCGACGAGCGCATGGCCGTGCACGACCTGCGCAAGCACATCGCCTGGTACCTGAAGGGCTTCCCGGTCGGCGGCTCCACGCGCAAGGCGTTCATGGAGTGCGAGAGCCTCGCCGACGTGGACCGGGAGATCGGCAGGCTCGATCCATCGGTCGAGTTCCCGCCGCGCGTGATCGACAAGCCGCGCGGCCGCGTGCGCTTCGCCAAGAAGGTCCACCTGCCCTACGGCTGGCTCGAATCGCGCACCACCAGTCACGAGGAACGCGAGACCCTCTTCGGCGACGACCCGATGGACGCCAGCTACTAGCTGATGCGTCATCTGGCGGATTGGCCGGATGCAGGAGTGGGGGAAGTCGGATTCCCGTTCGGGACCGTAGGCTTAGCCGAACGGCCTTGAGTGTGTCACGAATGGGAATCCGGCTTCGCCCACGGCCCGGAAACGTAAACCGCATTGCGGTAATGTTGCGCTACACGCGCGGAAATATCACACAATACGGCGTGGCCCTGCGCTAGTCTAGGGTGTAACCGTGAAGTGACAGGAGCACAACGTGAGCGAGATCGCCCAGAACGAGGAGTTGAACGACAGGACCAACATCAAGGTCGTCGGTGTAGGCGGTGCCGGTGGCAACGCCGTCAACCGCATGATCGCCGAGGGGTTGCAGAATGTCGAATTCATCGCAGTGAACACCGATGCCAAGGATCTGCTGCGCTCCGACGCCGATGTGAAGATCTCCCTGTCCGACCAGTCCAGCCGTGGCCTCGGCGCCGGCGCCGACCCCGAGAAGGGCGCCAAGGCGGCCCAAGACCACCAGTCCGACATCGAGGAGGCCGTCAAGGGCGCCGACATGGTCTTCGTCACCTGCGGCGAGGGCGGCGGCACCGGCACCGGCGCCAGCCCGATCGTCGCGCGCGCCGCCCACCAGCAGGGCGCGCTGACCATCGCCGTGGTCACCCGTCCGTTCTCGTTCGAGGGCCCGCAGCGCTCCGCCTCGGCCGAGCTCGGCATCGACAACCTGCGTCAGGAGGTCGACGCCCTCATCGTCATCCCGAACGACCGACTGCTCGAGCTGTCCGACCGTTCGATCACGATCATGGACGCGTTCAAGACCGCCGACGGCGCGCTGCTGTCCGGCGTGCAGGGCATCACCGACCTGATCACCTCCAACTCGTACATCCACGTCGACTTCTCCGACGTCACCGCCATCCTGCGCGGCGCCGGCACCGCCCTGTTCGGCATCGGCTCCGCCAGGGGCGAGGACCGCGCCACCCAGGCCGCCGAGCTGGCCATCAGCTCCCCGCTGCTCGAGGAGAGCATCGAAGGCGCCCACGGCGCGCTCATCAACGTCGCCGGCCCGACCGACATCGGCCTGCAGGAGGCCTCCGCAGCCGTCGAGCTGGTGCGCAAGGCCATCCACCCGGAGGCCCAGATCATCTGGGGTCTCGCGCTCGACGACGCCTACGGCGACGAGGTGCGCGTCACCGTCATCGCCGCCGGCTTCGACACCGCCAAGCAGGCCGCCGCCAACGCCGCGGCCAACGGTCTGACGGCCGGCATGCCGCAGCGTGCCGCGTCCTCCGCCCCGGCGCAGCCGGCGCAGACGACCCCGTCCGCGGCCCCGCAGGCTGCCCCGGCCTCCACGCAGGCCCCGCAGACGCAGAACCCGGCCCCGCAGGCCGCCCCCGCATCCC
>NZ_PEBH01000037.1 GCF_008698235.1 Bifidobacterium rousetti | reverse complement strand
AACGCGTGTCAAAACCATAAAAGAAACCCCTTGAAAACCAATGTTTTCAAGGGGTTTGAAGCCGTACCCCCAGAGAGGGGGATACGAAAGGCAATTGCCTCAAGCGCAAACGGCAAATCCTTCAAAGATAAGGCCCGAAATTTTGCGCACTTTGGTTCGGGCTTGAGATAAGAGGGCATGGCCCGTGTCCTGTGTACGATTTT
>NZ_PEBH01000036.1 GCF_008698235.1 Bifidobacterium rousetti | reverse complement strand
GTGCGCCGGACAGGATTCGAACCTGCGACCTGCTGATCCGTAGTCAGCTGCTCTAATCCGCTGGGCTACCGGCGCATACCGCTTGTTTACCCTCCTGCGGTCAGGAGGTGTGCGCCGGACAGGATTCGAACCTGCGACCTGCTGATCCGTAGTCAGCTGCTCTAATCCGCTGGGCTACCGGCGCATACCGCTTGTTTACCCTCCTGCGGTCAGGAGGTGTGCGCCGGACAGGATTCGAACCTGCGACCTGCTGATCCGTAGTCAGCTGCTCTAATCCGCTGGGCTACCGGCGCAT
>NZ_PEBH01000035.1 GCF_008698235.1 Bifidobacterium rousetti | reverse complement strand
CGTTGTCGTCCGTCGAGTAGATGTGCACGCCGTCACGCACCAGACGAACCACCGGAGTCGTCGCACGCTGCACCAGCGCGTTCTGCGCCGCGTCCAGCTTCGCCGACACCTGGGCCGCCTCGTCCTCCGTCAGCTGGCCGTCGGAGCCACCCAGCTGCGCCTTGAGCTCACCGGCCTCCTTGAACAGCTTGTTCGCCTTCGCGACCGAATCAGCCGTCCACAGGCCCGTGTTCACCACCTCGTACGAGTCGTTCGTCTCGTAACCCGGCGTCTGCTCCTGGTTCGCCAGATCAGACTGCGACACACGACCCCACGCCGCATACAGCGTATTCGACACAGTCACCCAGTACGTCTCCGTCTTCACACCCTCAGGCGTGTCCGTCTTCTTCGTCGCAAGGAACTCGAGGTTGCCCGCGGCGTTGATGCGGAGCTTCGCGCCAGCCGGGATCTCCAC
>NZ_PEBH01000034.1 GCF_008698235.1 Bifidobacterium rousetti | reverse complement strand
GCTGGTGCAGCGTGCGACGACTCCGGTGGTTCGTCTGGTGCGTGACGGCGTGCACATCTACTCGACGGACGACAACGAGCAGAAGATCGCGCAGCGCAACGGCTGGAAGGTCGAGGGCGTGGCGTTCTACGCGGCGTCGGTGACCGCGCCGAAGGCGACGGCCGTGCACCGTCTGCGCAACCTGTCGAACGGCCAGTACCTGCTGTCCTCGGATCCCAACGAGATCTCGACGCTGACGGCGCGCACCTGGACGGACGAGGGCGTGGCGTTCTATGCGCCGCAGGGCGCGTCGGCCCCGGTGTACCGCTTCAACAAGGGCGAGCACCTGTACACGGCCGATGAGAACGAGTACAAGGTGAACACGACCAAGGGCGGCTGGTCCGCCGACGGCGTGCTCCTGTACGCGGCCCTGGCCGAGACCAAGTGAGCCCTGCGGGTTCCACGGTCTGACCTGATCTGACAAGGGGGTGTCTCCCGCGGGAATCGGTTCCCGCGGGGGACACCCCCTCCTCGTTGTCTTTGTCGTGGTGCGGGGCCGTGGCTGCGGGTTC
>NZ_PEBH01000033.1 GCF_008698235.1 Bifidobacterium rousetti | reverse complement strand
GGGCTCCCACCACGCTGGTCCGATTCGTCCAGAACGGCGTGGTCTCCAAGGACTACAACTTCCTCGGCGCAACCTACGATCCGAACGGTGGAACGACAGATCAGCCGTCTATTCCATCGAACCCGAATGGGACAGGTAAGCCGTCTCAGCCGTCAATCCCGTCGGAACCGCAGCCGGAGGAAGGTATGCAGCATGTATACCGTCTCTATGACGGTCGGAGCGGCCGGCATTTCTGGACCGCGAGCGTGAATGAACGAGACGCGCTGGTCAGGGGAGGCTGGCGGTATGAGGGGGTCGGATTCGACATGCCCATCAGCGGCAATCCGGTCTATCGGGCATACAACCCCAAATCCGGTGACCACATGTGGACGTTGAGCGCGCGCGAATACCAAGTGGTCACCAGCAATGGTTGGCGGGCCGAGGGGATCGGGTTCTATGCGAACAACGGAACCAATCCCGTGTACCGTCTCTACAACGGTCGTTCCGGCGATCACATGTGGACCAAGAGCGCCAATGAACGCGACGTGCTCGTCAGGGGTGGATGGCGATACGAAGGTGTCGCTTGGACCACCAAGGGCTGAGATACAAGAGAAAACAGTTGAATCCCCTTCATGCGTGGAAACGCTGAAGGGGATTCGCTTATCACAAAAAATCCAGTGGTGACGACAGGAGACAATTAGGTAATGCGTAGAGGATACAGGACATTGGTATTGCTGGGTGGCCTTTCAATCGCACTGGCATCCATGGTGCCGGTAACAGCCCAAGCCGACACGTCCCCATCGACTGATGATTCAGCCATGACGGTTGTAATGCAGTCGAAGTACAGTATCGATGATTTGAAGAATATCGTGCCGTTCTATGAGTATTACAGCGGTCCGAACATGGACAAGATCTACCATTTCGA
>NZ_PEBH01000032.1 GCF_008698235.1 Bifidobacterium rousetti | reverse complement strand
CCCCCGAAAAGAGGGGGTTGTGTGATTGCCTTTTCCCCGTTAGTACCGGTCGGCTCCACCCCTCGCGGGGCTTCCACGTCCGGCCTATCGACCACGTGTTCTACATGGGGGGTCTCGAGGCCCGAAGGCCTCATGGAATCCTTATCTTGGAGCAGGCTTCCCGCTTAGATGCTTTCAGCGGTTATCCCTTCCGAACGTAGCCAACCGGCCGTGCCACTGGCGTGACAACCGGCATACCAGAGGTTCGTCCACCCAGGTCCTCTCGTACTATGGGCAGGCCTCCTCAAGATTCCAACGAGCGCAGAGGATAGAGACCAAACTGTCTCACGACGTTCTGAACCCAGCTCGCGTGCCGCTTTAATCGGCGAACAGCCGAACCCTTGGGACCTGCTCCAGCCCCAGGATGCGACGAGCCGACATCGAGGTGCCAAACCATCCCGTCGATATGGACTCTTGGGAATGATCAGCCTGTTATCCCCGGGGTACCTTTTATCCGTTGAGCGATGCCGCGTCCGTACACCGGCACCGGATCACTAGTTCCGACTTTCGTCCCTGCTCGAGCCGTCGCTCTCGCAGTCAAGCTCCCTTGTGCACTTACACTCGCCACCCGATTGCCAACCGGGCTGAGGGAACCTTTGAGCGCCTCCGTTACTCTTTGGGAGGCAACCGCCCCAGTTAAACTACCCGCCAGGCACTGTCCCAGAGCAGGATCACTGCTCGTGGTTAGACATCCAATGCGAACAGAGCGGTATTTCACCTTGCGGCTCCACACGATCTGGCGACCATGCTTCGAAGCCTCCCGCCTATGCTACACAATCCACACCGAATGCCAATACCAAGGTATAGTAAAGGTCCCGGGGTCTTTTCGTCCTTCTGCGCTTAACGAGCATCTTTACTCGTACTGCAATTTCGCCGAGCTCCTGGTCGAGACAGTGGGGAAGTCGTTACGCCATTCGTGCAGGTCGGAACTTACCCGACAAGGAATTTCGCTACCTTAGGATGGTTATAGTTACCACCGCCGTTTACCGGGGCTTGAATTCACCGCTTCGC
>NZ_PEBH01000031.1 GCF_008698235.1 Bifidobacterium rousetti | reverse complement strand
GATAAGGCCCGAAATTTTGCGCACTTTGGTTCGGGCTTGAGATAAGAGGGCATGGCCCGTGTCCTGTGTACGATTTTCTGTCGCCAAACAAAACAAATCGCGATTGGAAAGAGAGCACGAAGCCATGTCACAGCAGATTCTACAGGTCGACCAGGCCATGTTGGAGACCACCCTGGACCGGATGGTCAGGAAAAGCGTCGAGGAGACATTGAACGCGATGCTCGACGCCGAGGCCGACGAGATCACGGGCGCCGCGCGCTACGAGCGCAGCGGGGAACGGAAGGCGTACCGGGCCGGCCATTACAAGCGTGACCTGACCGTCAAGGCCGGGAAAATGAGCCTGAAGGTGCCCAAGCTCAAGGGCGCGGTGTTCGAGTCGGCCGTGATCGAACGCTACCGGCGACGCGAGGAGAGCGTCGAGGAGGCGCTGATCGACATGTACCTGGCCGGCGTGTCCACGCGTCAGGTCGATGACGTCAGCCAGCTGTTGTGGGGCGACCGCATGCCCTCGCAGACCCTTTCCGACAAGCTCAAGCGCATCTACGCGGACATCGACGCGTGGAGGGAGCGCCCGCTCGTGCAGGAGTACCCGTACGTGTTCATGGACGGCGTATGGCACAAGCGCTGCTGGGGCGGCTCGGTCGAGAACGTGAGCGTGCTCGTCGCCATCGGCGTCGGCATGGACGGGCGGCGCGAGGTGCTCTCCGTGGCGGAGGGCATGAAGGAGGATGCGGAAAGCTGGCGTTCGTTCATCACCGGCATGCTCGCGCGCGGGTTGAGGGGCGTGCGGCTGGCGGTGGGCGACCGGTGCGCGGGGCTCGTGGCCGCCGTGAACGAACTGCTGCCCAACGCCCGTTATCAGCGGTGCATGGTGCATTTCGAACGCAATGTCCTCGCCAAGGTCAACCCCAGGAACCGGCAGTGGGCCGCGGACGCGCTCAAGGCCGTGTTCTCCATGGAATCACGCGACAAGGCCCTGGAGAAGGCGGAATCCGTCGCCAAGGACATGGAATCGCGCAAGCTCAGGGAGGCCGCCAAATGCCTGCGCGAGGGCATCGGCGAGACCACGACCTACCTGCTCGACGACTATCCGCGCGAGCATCGCCGGCGCATCCGCACGAACAACATGATCGAACGATTGAACCGCGAGATCAGGCGACGCACGCGCGTGGTCGGCTCGTTCCCGGACGGCAGGAGCGCGTTGATGCTCGTCTGCGCGCGCGTGCGCTACGTGACCTCCAACGAGTGGTCGACGCGCCGCTACCTCGACATGTCCCGGCTCGGTGAGACCGTACAGGCAGCGAACTGATCATCGTCGCAGAGCCGGGCGAAGACCAAAGTGCGCAAGAATCCGGGCACTACC
>NZ_PEBH01000030.1 GCF_008698235.1 Bifidobacterium rousetti | reverse complement strand
TGAACTGCGCCCCGATTGTTGGATGTGGTTTATTAAGGGTACCTGATTAGGCTGTGAGGGACATGTTCCGGAATTCCTCCGGGGTGTGTCCCTCCAGTTGTTTCTGGCGTCGTCTGGTGTTCCAGTGGATGATGTACGCGTCCAGTCCGGTCTTGAATTCCTCGTAGGAGTCGAACTCGCGTCCGGTGTAGTACTCGTCCTTGAGGTGGCCGAACACCTGCTCGGTCGCGGCGTTGTCGATGCAGTTGCCCTTGCGGCTCATGGACTGGCGGATGCGCAGTTCCTCGAGCCGGTTGCGCCACCATTGGTGCTGGTACTGCCATCCCATGTCCGAGTGCAGGATCGGGGTCGCGTCCCCGGGCAGGCGTGTCTCGAGCATGGCGAGCAGCCTTTGCTGCTGGGCGAGGTCGGGACGCCGGCTGACGTCCCAGGCGACGATCTCCTTGGATCCCATGTCGTACACGGGCGCGAGGTACGCCTTGCCTCCCGCCACCTTGAACTCGGTGACGTCCGTGCCGAGCTTCATCCAGGGCCGGTCGGCCGCGAAGTCCCGTTCCAGCAGGTTCGGCGTCCCCGCTCCCGTGTCGCCCTTGTACGAACTGTACTTCCGGCACGGGTTCGGCCTGCGTATGGCGCATCGCAATCCCATGCGTCTCATGACCCTGAGCACGCTCTTGTGGCTCACCCTCACGCCGAACTCGTGCACGAGGCACATGCGTATCTGCCGGTGCCCGCACCCGTTCGGGGTGCGATGGAAGATCTCGGCGACCGTCGGCTCGATGTCGGGCCGGGTGACGGCGGCCGGATGCGACAGGTGATGGTAGTACGTGCTCCTCGCCAGCCCGGCCGCCCTCAGCAGGTGGACGAGCCGGTATCCAAGCCCCGCCAGCGCCGAGACGATCACCGACCGCTCCCGGTTGGTGATTTCGACGCCAGCAGGGCGCGGGCTTTTTCCAGGTACGCGACCCTGGCCCGCAGATACGCGTTCTCCTCCTCGAGGAGCCGCTCGCGCGTGGGTTCCGGTTTCGGCCTGGACCTCGCGCCCTTCGGCCTGCCCTTCGGCTTCGGGCGCAACGCGTCCGGGCCTCCAGTCCGGTAATCCCGGCACCAGCGTTCCAACGGGGCGATGCTGGCGATCCCGTATCTCTCCATGACCTCGGCCTTGGTCAGGCCATGCTCCACATGGTCGAGCACGGCCGCCAGCTTGGTCTCGTAGTCGTATTTGCGATTGCCGCCGCGTTCTCCCATGAGCGCCGCCTCCCCGCCGATCCGGTATGACAACACCCATTTTCGCGTGGTATTGCGGGACACTCCAAACCGGTTCGCGAGAGAAACCCTGCCGGCACCCTCGCGAATCGCGCCGGCTACGGCACGCATGAACTCGTCATCATAATGACGCCTGCGATCCCCTGACATGAGAAACCGCACCTCCGATCATCGAATCTGAATTACTTCAGTCCAACAATCGGGGTGCGGTTCA
>NZ_PEBH01000002.1 GCF_008698235.1 Bifidobacterium rousetti | reverse complement strand
GATCCGGCGACGGAACGAGGTTCAAGAGAACCAGCCCAGCACGCGCGCACTCTGCGCGACGATGGCCGTTCCCATACGGTTGACGAGCGTCGTCTTGTCGTTCGCGTCCTCCCCGGTGGATCCCGGAAGAACCCTCGCCCATGCCAATGCTTCGGCGGACGCCTGCGCAAAGGCGGGAACCGTCCGCACGGCGAGCTGGGCGAGCATGCCGGCGAACCGTTCCCGGTCTGCCGGAGTCGCGCCGCATTGTTCGAAGAACCTCTCCCAGTGGCGCAGTTCGATGCGCTCCCACCGATACTCGCCGCCGATGCTCATCGCCAGTTTCCTCTCCCTGCGCCGGGTGTCGTAGGCGAACAGGGACGCGATGTCGTAGAGCGGGGCCAGTCGAGGAGGTTCATGCGCGGGTTCGAGGATCGCATAGTTCTTGGCGTGCGCATCGGATCCCCCTATCAGATAGTTGAACATCAGCGCTTTGACGAATGTGTCCGTATCCTCCTCCGGAAACCCGTTGCCGTTCATGTATCGCACGATGTCAACGGCCCCGGGGCCTCCGTCGGATTGGTACTTCCGATCGGTCATGACGCTCATCGCCTGACAGAAGTCCTCCTGATGGATCCGCCTCACCGTGGCAGGGACGACGGTATCGTCGATGACGCGATCCCAGCGCTCGCTGACGATCGCCGGGACGCCGCCGAACACCCGGTAGTCGGTTCTGGCGACGGGCAACCCCAGCTTTTCGGCGGTTTTCATACATAGATATTCGTTGAACGCCTGTTCTCTCAGTCCATGTATGCCCGGCTTGATGATATGCGTGGTGGCGGCGGACCCCTCGGCCTCATACCATTGCCCATTCGTGTACCGAAGGGCGAGTTTGTCCTGAGCGCCGTTCAGGGACCAGTGCTCCTCCCCGCTCTGCCAGGATGCCTGCTGATCGCCGGCGATGGCAAGCAGTCGTTGCCCGATGCGCTCCTCGCTGATGGGGGTGATTCGCCCATCCGTCGGTACAGGGCCATCGGTGTTTTCCTCCGTGTCCGGCACGACGAATTGGACTCCGCCGCCGCAGTCCAGTCCCACTGCGGTCAATAGGGCGAACGGGTTGCGTGGATTGACGCCGTACAGCCGTCCGATGCGTTGTCGTATCGCCGGATCGTCGGGAAGGATGCCGTCGATGTACGCCTCGATCGGAGCTCCCTCCCATGGATCGGCTTTGCGGGGCATGGACAGCGAGAGCTGCATCGAATCGGGACTGGTCGGATCGTAGATGAAGCTGTGCCTGCCGGTCGCGTCCTCACGCAGTTCTCCGATGTGGCGCCCGTTGAGCAGGACGTCAAGACTCTTGATCTTCGTCATTGCGCTCCTTTGGCGTTCGCTGCGACGTATCGCTCGGATCGTCCGGTGTGGGTTCCTTTGCCGACTCGTCGGTCATCGACTCGTCGGCCATCGAAACGGTACTCGTCGGCTCCTCGGAGGAAAGGTTGCGCAAGGCGGCGAGATAGGGGGCCGTCGGGAAATTCGCAAGCGATTGCAATTGCGCGGATATGTCGGCCATCTGTTCGGGAGAGGGAGCTTGGAAATGCTGGAAATGCTTGGTGGGATTCCCCGGTTGGCCCGACTGCCGGGCGATCGGTCGGTCGGTCGCTTTCGAGCCCGTGACGTAGGTCTCGCCGGACGGTTCGGTCGCGGTCGTGTCGTTGCCCCGTGTGGTGTCGGGTCGCTCCGGTGCGTCGGCGGGAGTGCCGTATGAGACGGTCAGGTTCACTTCGAGCTCGCGGCAGAGCAGCAATATGCGGGATATGCTGGCGTTGTTGATTCTGCCTTGCTCGAACTGGCTGATCCACGGACGGGTCAGTCCGGTCCGTTCGGCCAGTTCCGCTTGGGTGATGCGCTTCGTCACGCGGGCGTCACGCAACGCCACCGTCAGCTGTCTGATGGATCGGATGTTGCTTGATATTCCCATCGTCGTCCTATGTTAGATTTACCGAACATCTTCCGTATTGTTCGTTAATTCTAACATATTTGACTTATAAAATGTAAGAGAAATCTAACATCCAGATACTTGAAATTGACTTGGGATTGACTTCGTGACGTATGGTGACGGAGTGTATGGCTGATGCCGTCAAACCGGCCGTCAAACCGGCCGCCGAACCGGCCGTCTCGTGACTCTCGCCTAGACTCACGCCACGGCGTCGAGGATGGTGTTCACACCTCGGGCGATCTCGCCGTGGACGCGCACGAACACCTCGCGCGACTTGCCGTGCGGGTCCTCGGTCTCGGCCGCCTCGGGCAGGAACGGGCGGACCATCGGCGCGGACGCCATCGCCTCGCGCAGCCGGTCGGCGGGGGAGTCGCCCGGAATCGCCACGGCATCCGCCCGCAACCTCGCGCACACGTTGACGAAATCGTCGAACAGGAACGTCCGCCGCGCGGCGAGCGGGTTCTGCGCGAGCAGGTCGGCGATCTGCTCGCGTTCGAAGCACAGGATCAGGTCCGCGGCTCGGCTCAGCTCGGCTGACAATGGCGTCGAGCGGTGCGCGGTGGCGTCGATGCCGTCCGCGGCGAGCAGTTCGACGACCATCGGGTCGGCGGGATGCGGTGGGTATTGCAGGGTCCCGGCGCTGCGCACGTCGGTCCCGTCTTCGGCCCTGCCGTCGGTCCCGTCCGCCGACCGTCCCGCGCGCGCCGCGAGCCCGGTCCTCATCAGGTATTCGCCCATGACGGAACGGCACTGGTTGCCGGTGCACACGAACAGGATCTGCATAATGGTCGACCGCCCTTCCCGATGCGATGGTGATTTCCGATTCTAACGAAAGAGGGCCGGAACTGTGTGTTCCGGCCCTCCATCATGTGAGGTTTTCAGCGACGGCTCGTCTTGCGCACCGCGAACAGCGCGACGCCGGCCGCGGCCAGCAGCACGGCGGCCACGCCATACGGGGCGATGGCGGCGCCGGTCTTGGCGACGGTCGCGCCGGCCGTGATGGAGGAGACGCCGCCGGTCGTGTCGGAACCGGTCGTGCCGGAACCGGAGGCGGACGAGTCACCGGACTGATCGCCCGCGCCGGTGGCGGGCAGCGTCACGGTGGCGGAGTGCGTGCCGGACGCGGCGGACACGGTCACCGTGACGGTCTGTCCCGCCTGATTGGGCTGGAAGATGTAGCGCAGCGACAGCGATCCGTCGGACTTCGCGTTGAATGTGCGCGCGCCGATCTGCTGGACATCGCGGATGACGTTGTCGTCCCACGTCACGGTGACGGTCTCGTTCGGTTCGAACGTGCCGGACTGGAACGTCACGGTCGCCGTGGTGCCGGAGACGGTGACGTTCGCTCCGTACGGTTCCGCGACGGCGGTGCCGGCGGCGAGGCCGAGGCCGAGCGTGGCGATGATGGTGGCCAGAACGGCCACGATGGTTTTCTTCATGTCAAGCGTTCCTTGTTCTTCTTGTTCCTGCGTTGCGGGTTGTGATTCGGCTGCATCGGGTTTCGCCCGCGCATCCTTTGCGTGCTCTGCGGCGTAATCGCCGCGTGTCGCGATTCGTCCGTGGTTTCCGCCTGTACGCGTATAGTCCCCCTACCATACACCCCCGTATGCTCCCCCTTATTGCCGGTTCGTATGGTGGTATGTACCCCGTCGACGGGGGGTGGGGTGGTCGGCTCATTATCGTTAGCGCGAACAACCGCATGAATCCGGGAATTTGTCAACTCCCGTCAGGAGAACGGGTGCATCGTTTGATGAGACACGCCGACGCCGGTTGCCGGTCGAGCATCCGCCTGTTTTCGGTGATGCCGCAGTGCCGTTGCGACGTTGCCGTGATGGTGTAGTTCGGGGGTATCGTGTCATGCACGAGATCCTGCTCTTGTGGACAGTATAGGGGGTATTCGTCGATGGGGCCTGCGGAACGGGGCTCGGGGAGTACCCGACGGGTCTCGGGTGTACCCGTAACGGTCGGCCCGACCATCGCGAGGAGGGCCCGGCGCCTCCGGCATATATGGACATCTTGTCTAGCACTGTCGATTGCCCCTCATATCGATCGCTCCTAGGATGTGAAACCGGAATATAGCGGCGGATGGTCGGCCGATTGAGGATGGGGTGTGATCACGATGGGTGCATCGCGAACGATGAACGATGTAACGGTGAAGAGCAGGGCGATCAGGCGCATGACGGCCGCATCGGTCGCGTTGATCGGCGCCTGCGGACTGGCGTTCGCGGTGCCGTCCTCGGCGATGGCGGCGGCCCCCTCGACCTTGAACCCGGGCGTTCCGTCCTCCATCTCCGCCCCGACGTCGGCGGGCTCCGGATCGCGTGATCTCGGCGGCACGCTTGAGCACATCCACAACACCAACACGCAGATCAAGCAGGACATCGACACCGAGATCGAACACGCCGGGCAGGTGCACGACCAGATCCATCAGGACGCGGACGCCCTGCGTCAGCATCACGAGCAGGCATGGCAGGACGCCCAGCAGACGCACGACGACATCAAGAACGCCGTCGACGGCGCCTACGACCGCGCGCACGAGCGCCACGAGATCATCCATCAGGACATGGTCGACAGCCAGCAGCATCTCGACCAGCTGCACTCCGATCTGAAGGCCGAGCACGACCTCATCAAGCAAAATCACCTTGAATGGGTCGCCGCGCGCGAGGAGTGGCACAAGGATTTCCAGCAGTCGCTGAACGACTCGCTCAACAGCGTGCCAAACGGCAACGGTTCCACGGGCAATGGCGGCAACGGATCCAACGGCAACGGCTCCTCGAACGGCTCCGGCCCGAACGGCGGCTCGACCACGACCGCCGGTTCCACGACGAACGGCACCGTGACCAACGCCTCGCAGAACACCGCGGCCGGCTCGAACGGTTCGAACGCGAACGCATCCGGCAACGCCGTCTCCAACGCCGTGCGCGGCACGCTGGCCCAGACCGGCGTCGCCCTGCCCGTGCTGCTCGCCGTCACCCTCGGCCTGTTCGCCGCCGCCTACCTGCTCAAGGTCATCGCCCAATACCACTCCGAAACCTCCGGTGCCTCCGAGAGTTCCGAGCACTGAGTCATGACCGGGGCCTTGATCCCCGCGACATCTCCCGCGACTGCTCCCTCGCCACCTGCCGCAACGGTTTCGGCGACGGCAGCAGCCTGAACGTCGCGCCGTTCGTGATCAGCGCCCGCGCCACGCGCCAGGCGAATTCCGCACACGACGCCTCATCCGAAATCGTGTCCGCCGCGGCGATGATGACCGTCCACTCGCGGCTGCGCAGCAGCTCCCTCTTCTCCTGATCCCGCCTCCATTGCCGTTTGTCCGTCCGATGCTGATCGCCGTCGTACTCGACAGCGACGTGCTCGTCCGGCCATGCCAGATCGAGCGTCATCGCTGCACCGGACCTGAACGAGGCGTTCGGCACCACATGATTCGTCTCGGGCGTCGGGAGTCCATGGCGCAACAGGCAGAGCCGTATCTCCGACTCCTTGGGCGAGGCGACATTCGGCATCAGCAACGACGCCGCGAGCGCGCATGTCCTTTTGCCCCTGAATGGATCAAGTCCGAGTACGGTGTCGATGAGCCGGTCGCGGATGATCGTACCGTTGCCTCTCATGGGCGCGGGCTGATTCCGCTCGACGGCGGTGATGATCGAATCGCCGAGAATCACCAGTTGCTCAAGATCCATGTGATCGGCCATCTGCGCCCACGTCAGAAACAGATTGAGGGCGACGACGAGCTTGTTGATGCGTACCAGATGCTGTGAACCGAACTGCTTCCACACGTGCGGATGCGTCGGGGGATTCCGGCGACGAATACGTCTGCTCGTCGAGCTGCACACCGTATGCAATGCCTCCGCATCCAGATCACACGTCGGCAGCGGCACGCCCTGCAGGATCAGCGAGGTGGTCATGCCGAAGAGCATCGGCTGTCCGTGGATCTTCGCCGCAGCGGTGCAGCGCTCGATCATGGCGCGTTTGCGTTGGATGAGGCTTTCGTTCATGGGGATGGTTGTCTGTGTATCCATCCCGACACCGTATCCGTCCGATTCCGCTCAAGTGAAGCGAAACGCGCCCCTGTGGACGAAGCCCTTCCCGGGTGGATGAGCCCTCGGACTCCTCCGTACACCGGAGATCCGTGCGATTTCGATGAATCGTCGGCTTGAACGGGTGATCGGAACTGCTTGATCTGTTGGTCGATTGTCACAACGTGCTCAATCCGGGTGTCTATCGCACGTTGTGTACAAGTTTCGTTGTCACAACGTGTTATTTCGGGTGATTCATGCAAGTTGTGACAAGAGCACCGCCCAGTGCCGCCGATCTTCGTCATTCAGAGATCACAGGAATGGCGGAATTCCGCGCTTTTGAGTTTGAGCGGTTATCGACTAGGGGCTTGATCGGCTGGTGTTGTTGTCACAACGTGAAATTCGGAGTGATTTCGTGATGTTGTGACAAGGATTCTTGTCACAACATGATCGGAAAGCCGTTTGGGATCACGTTGTGACAATGGACCTCATGCAGTGGCGTTGAGAAGGAGGGAGGAGGGGAGAGGCAGTGATCAAAAAGGGGACAGAAGAGTAAAAGAAAAAGGATCCCCGCGGTGTGCGAGGATCCCTGGGACTCAATATGGAACACAGGTCAGTAGCTGTGCGCGCTGAGCCAGTGGTTGTAGGCGCCGGTGATGCCGCCGTAGCGGGAGTTGCAGTAGCCGACGAACCACTTGAACTGCGTCTGGTAGTTGGTGGCCCAATCCGCGCCCGCGGAGGCCATCTTGGAGCCGGGCAGCGCCTGCGGCAGACCGTACGCGCCGGAGGAGGGGTTCGTGGCGCGCGGGTTCCAACCGGACTCGTGGTTGATGATGTACACGGCGGCGGTGAAGTCGTTCTCCGTGTAGCCGTTGGCGATCAGGTAGTCATGCGCCCACGTCTGCATCTCGGAGGCCGGGACCGTGGTGCCGAGCGAACTCGACGACGATGCGGTGGACGACGAGGACGACGACGTCGAACCGGTGCCGACGAGCACGATCTTGTCGGTCGGGGCGGTCTTCACGTACGAGGCGAACACGTTCGACTCGACCACCTTGCCGCCCGCGCGGGTGACGAGGCTCGTGGTCTCCATCGTGCCGACCTTGCCCTCCTGCTGGACCTTCTCGGTGCCCTTCGGCAGCGCGGCGGTCTCCTTCTTGACGGTGTTGAACGCGATGTCCGTGTCGTTGGTCTCGAGCGTGGCGCCCGCGCGTTCGATGGTGATGACGGTCGATTCGGTGACCTTCGTCGTCAGCGAAGGCGTCACCTCGTCGCTCGGGTCGAGCACGATGTCGCCCTGTTCAAGCACCGACTTGACGTCGGTGAAGTCCGTGCCGAGCACGGTACGCGACTTGCCGTTGATCTTGACGGTCACGTACGAGGTGTCGTCACCGAGCGAGCCACGCGCGCCGCCACGGGAGACGGTCGACGCGTTGTCGGTGGCGGAGAACTCGGTGACCGGTGCGACCTGCTGCGACTGCTGGTAGAAGTTGCGCGACACCACCGCCGCGCCCGCCAGCATGGCCACTGCCGCGATCACGGCGATGATACGGATCCACTGTCGCCTGCTCAATGATTTCAGGGTAGGCGTTTTCCTGCGATGATTCGCCATTACGCTCCTTAGCCTTGGTAAGCCTCTGGCACATCCCATGACCGGCTTGCGGCGATGCTGCGGTATACGATGACATCGCCGTGGTGAAGCCGGACCTTTATACTGCCGACCATCCTACCCCACAGGGAAGAAGAATTGCTAACTCCTTCGGCTTTGCGATAACTATGCCGACCCATGCCGACCATGCCTACTATGCGCGGAACGCCGACTGCCCCGCGTCCTTCCGATGCAACATGCGCACAGAATGCATATGCTCGAAAAGTCGCGGGGCAGTCGTGATCGGGGATGAACGGCGGTCTACTCGGCAGTGCCGTTGCCGCCCGAACCCGAGCCGGAGCCGCCAGTCTCGCCGCCGTTGCCAGTACCGCCGGATTCGGTACCGCCGTTGCCGGAGCCGCCGGTCTCGCCGCCATTGCTGCCGGAGTCGGTGCCGTTGCCGGAACCGCTGTTGCCCGAGTTATTGCCCGAGTTATTGCCCGAGTTGCTGCCGGAACCAGAGCCGGAACCGGTCGATCCGGTGCCGGCACCGCTGCCGGAACCGGACGTGTTCGGCCTGGAGGTGGATCCCGTGCTTCCGGTGTAGCGGTTGTTGCTGGTGCCGCTGGAGTTGCTGGAGTAGCTGCGGCTGCTCGAGTACGAACTCATCGAGTCGTTGACCGCGTTGGTCGCGTTCTGCAGCGCCGTCAGCGAGCTCTGTAGATCCTCGAGTTTCGGATCGCTGGCGTTGATGAGGTTGTTCGCCGCGTCGATGGCCGACTGCAGGGTCTGACGGGTGGAGTCGTCCGCCACCGCGCCCTCGCTCTTCGTCATCAGCGTCTGCGCGTCGGTCACGGCCTGCTGCAGGGTGTCCTTCGCCGCCTTGACGTCGGCGTCGTTCTTCTCCTGCTGGCTGTCGGTGACGGCCTTGAGCGCCGAGTCGACCGTCTTGATGTGGCTGTTCAGCGTGTCGGCGAGCTTCGAGTTCTCCTCGGCGCGGCTGGTGAGTTCCCTGGTCGACAGGCTCGCATCGCAGGCGACCACCTTGCCCGCGCCGCTGGCGTCGGAGACGGCGGTCTTGAGCTTGCTGATCGTGGTGGCGTCGGACACCTGGTCGATGCTGAGCTTACTGGCCTCGTCGGCCTTCCGCAGCGCTTCGGCGAGCGTGTCGTTCGCGGTGTTCACTTCGTTCGAGGCGGTTTCGCAGCTGGAGATCGCCTCGTTGAACGCGTTTTGGCTGCGGTACCGCTGGAAGAAGACCGTGCCGCCGACCGCCGCCGCGACGAGCGCGGCGACCACGACGCCGATGATGATCGGCTTGCGGCTGACCGTGCGGCTTGCGCCGCGTGATTCGCCGTCGCGTCCGCGATCGCCTCCGCGGCCCGAGCCGTCGGATCCGCCGTTGGCGTCGGCATCGGCCGAATCGTACGATTCGTCGATCTCATCGGCTTCGGTCGGCTCATCCGAGACGTCTTCGAGGTTCTCGAACGCCTGATTGCCGCCATCCGCGACCTTGCCCAGATCGACCGCACCGGGAGCGATCACCGGGCTTGGGGCCGATCCGGTGGCGGAAGGACGCCCGCTGGCGGGCACGTTGATGTTGAGTGGCGGCAGCACGGTCGTCTCCGAACCGGAATCGGCCGGGAACGCAATCGCCGGGCTCGCCGGGGCCATCGAGGCCGGCATCGGCGCGGGCGTCGCAATGGGCGTGCCGATCGCCGGCGCGGACGACGGCACCGACGGGAAGGTCAGGCTCCGCTTGACCTCCTCGGGCGAGGGGACGCCGCTATGCTCGTCGATGTTGGGGAATGACAGCGCGGGAATGTCCCAGTCGTCGTCACCCTGCGGATTGAGCAGCGAGGAGCCGTTGAACCGCACGTTGTTCGCATCGATGCCGCTGTTGATGCTCGGCTTGTCCGCCGGATCGGGAATGCCGTCCGGCGTGTTCTCCGTCTGCTTCGGATTCGTCATAACTCTCCATTACCCCCTATGATTCACTGCGCATCATCATAGTCGAGACGAGTGGAGATGGAACGTCCACGCGGAAGGTGAATCAGGCCTCCTGCGCAGACGCATCGGCCTGCGCGGCCGCGAGGTCGAGCTTCTTGGCCTGCGCGATCAGGTCGTCGAGGTCCTCGGCGCGCAGCGCGCCGGCCTGCTGGAACACGATCTGGCCCTGCTTGGCGATCATCAGCGTCGGCACGGCCTGGATGCCCGCGGCGGCGGCGAGGTCCTGGTTCTGGTCGATGTCGACCTTCGCGAAGACGATGCCCTTGTTGTCCGCCTCGTCGCTTGCGGCCTCGAAGATCGGGCCGAACGCCTTGCACGGGCCGCACCAGGTGGCCCAGAAGTCGACGAACACGATGTCGTTGTCGTTGATGGTCTTCTCGAACTCGGCGGAGGTGAGGGTGGTGGTTGCCATGGTGAAGCTCCTTATGTACGTGTGTACGTGATATGCGCGATATGCGATCGCTCCCGTGCGCGCGGGGTCGTGCGCACACATACCCACCAGCAAACCAGCACGGGACAACAAAGGCAAGGACTTGCGCCGACAGGTGATTCGGATCATTGCCCGGTCACGCGAACGCGCGATAATGGGACGCATGCCAGTGATGAATGATGAGGTGCCCGAGGAGGGCGACTTCGACGCCGACCGCCCCCGCGGTGAATTCGACCATGTGACCCCGGAGGACTTCATCCGCGGTTCCGGCCACGGCAACCCGCCCGGATGGCTTGATCCGGCGGACATCAACCGCGCCCGCAGCCAGATGCCCATCGCCTACGTGGAGATCGTGCCGGTGCGCACCGACGAGTTCGGACGCATCGCGCAGATCGGCTCCCTGCTGCGCGTCACCGAGGACGGGTCGATCGAGCGCGCGCTGATCTCCGGGCGCGTGCTGTTCCACGAGACGCTGCGCGAGGCGATCGCCCGCAACGTCGCCAAGGATCTGGGTGACATCGCCCTGCCGGTGCTGCCGATCAACCTCCAGCCGTTCACGGTCGCCGAGTTCTTCCCGACGCCGGGGTTGTCCGAATACTTCGATCCGAGGCAGCACGCGATCGCGCTGTGCTACATCGTGCCGATCGCGGGCGACTGCCGTCCGCAGGACGAGACGCTCGACGTCGAATGGGTCAACCCCCACTCCGAGATGCTCGACAAGTTCCTCGCCCAGATGACCAACGGCCACGACCGCATCGTCCGCAAGGCCCTGGAATGGGCCTCCATATGAGGCCGATGAGGCGGATAATCCTGCCTGAGATAGCCTGCCCGAGATGACAACGATGACCAATATGACCGATATGAACCACACACCGGAGGCGTGACCATGACCTTCACCATCCACAACCGCATCCTTCGCGCGGGGGCCGGCACCCCGCTCGTCCTCGTCAACGCCTACCCGGTCGACGGCCGCATGTGGCTCGAATGCGCCGACCGTATCGCCGCGCTCGCTGACGAACATGGCCTTGAGCCCTTCCCGATCTGGGCCCCGGACATGCCGGGCTCGGGCGAGTCCCCGGCGCCGGGCGACAAGGAGTCCGGCCGTCGCGCCGCGAACGGCTCGTACCCGGACGCGCTCGACCGCATGGCCGAGTCGTACGTCGACCTGATCCGCGCCGCCGGCCATGACAAGGCCGTGTGGGCCGGCCTGTCGATGGGCGGCTACCTCGTGACCGACCTGTACCGGCTGCACCCCGAGGCGGTCGCCGCGATCGCCCTGTGCGACACGATGGCCTCCTCCGACGGCGTCGGCGGCGAGGCGCGCCTCAAGACCTCCGACGCATGCGAGGCCACGGACAGCGTCAAGCCGGTCATGCACTTCGCCCAGCCTGCTGAGGGTGATTCCACCGTGAAGAAAAGCCAGCCGTTCATCGACCGGATGACCGCGTGGATCAACGACCAGAACCCGGCGGGACTCGCGTGGCGCCAGCGCATGACCTACGGCCGGCCCGAACTCGCGGGCGTCCCGGAGTCGATGGACGTGCCGGTCGCGGTCGTCTCCGGCGAGCTCGACCCGACGAGCAACCCGAGCGTGATGGGCCCGTTGGCCGAACGCATCGGCGACAACGCCGTCTTCACCCCGATCCCAGACTGCGGCCACTTCAGCGCCGTCGAGCACCCGGACACGGTCGCCCGTGCGCTGGTCGACCTCGTCGCCCGCGCAGTGAAGGATGCGTGAGCCGCCCATGAGCATCTCCTTCAACCCGCTTGCGCTGACGCAGGCGCTGCCGTTCCTGCCGCTCGCGCAGGGCGATATCGACTATCAGACCGATCGCCGCGGCGAGCCGGATCTCATCGACGCGACCCTGGCCGAACCGGCCACGAAGGTCATCCTGACGCGCGGCGGCCTCATCGCCGTGCCGCGCGGCCAGGGCGAACTCGTCGACTACGAGAACGTCAAGCTGCGCCTCGCCACGCTGCCCGGCGCGTACATGGCCGCCGAGCTCAAGGCCAACCCGGACGCGGTCGCGATGTTCCTCGGCAGCTACGGCGGGCGTCGCGACGAGCACGTCATCGCCGTCGACATCACGCGCGTCACATCCCGTCCGGCCACGTTCGGCACGGACGACGGCACCAACGGCGCGGGCCGCGGCCGTGGCGTCGCCTCCGGGGCGTCGGCCGCGCACGGCGCCGACGACGCGTTCGACGAGACGAACGCGGCCGACGGCCCGCAGACGCGCAAGGGGCTGCTCGAGCAGGCCCTCGACCGGTTCGACTGGGTGGACCTGCGCGGATTCGCGCCGCACGCCTCCGCGCGTGAGGCCGGACAGGCCACGACCGCCATCTCCCTGAGCATCTGGCACAACCGCCAGCGTCACTGTCCGACCTGCGGCGCGCCCGTCGAGGCTGCCAACGGCGGCTGGGCGCAGCGTTGCACGTCCGAGGCCGACGGCCGTCGGCTGCTGTTCCCGCGCGTCGAGCCCGCCGTCATCACGATCATCGTCGACTCCGCCGGCCGTGCGCTCATGCAGCACAACGCCGCGTGGAAGAACCCGACGCTCTACTCGGTGTCGGCCGGCTTCGTC
Source organism: Bifidobacterium rousetti (assembly GCF_008698235.1). Lineage (GTDB taxonomy): Bacteria > Actinomycetota > Actinomycetes > Actinomycetales > Bifidobacteriaceae > Bifidobacterium > Bifidobacterium rousetti. The sequence continues at coordinate 474,633 of NZ_PEBH01000002.1, read as the reverse complement.
GAGGCCGGCGAGAACCTCGAGCACGCCGCCCGCCGCGAGGCGATGGAGGAGGTCGGCATCACGCTCGGCGAGGTCAAGTACCTCGGGTCCCAGCCGTGGCCGTACCCCGCGTCCCTCATGATGGCGTTCAAGGCGCACGCGCTGACGACCGACGTGCGCGTGGACAACGTCGAGACCGTCGAGGCCCGCTGGTTCACGCCGGACGAGTACATGGCCGCGATCATCTCGGAACAGGTCAGCGCGCCGGGCAAGGCCACGATCGCGCGGTACATGATCGAGGAGTGGCTCGGGCACGAGCTGTGAGCTACCGCAGAGAACCCCACGAATAGACCGATCAAAAGCAAATATTTCACTGTGAGCTATGTCACGGTCGTGTTTCCATTCGGTGAATATCGCGCGATATCGCCGATATTTCGCGGAATTTCGCGGAAATTCCCCTGCCGGATGGGATGACGTTGTTGTACAGTCGGGAGCAGTTCCATACGGGAAGCACGACGGGAATCGTCGGGAGCACGAAACACGAAGTACGGAAAGCCACGGGAAGTAAGGAATCGGTAATGACTGACGAGCAGACGCAACGCATGTCGGACTGGAAGCCGGAGTACGGCGCCATGCGCGGCGACTTCGAGTCCACGCAGCGCATGGCCCCGATCGGGGGCGCCGCGGCTGCGGTGCCGATGCCGGGTCTCTCGGCGTCCGGCGCCTCGGCGGCCGCGTCCTACGGGGCGTCGCGCCGTGTGCGCGCCGACGGCGCTCAGCCGAACGCGAACACGACCATGAACACGGACGCCACCGACGGGAACATCGATATGACCGGCATGACCGCGACCGCGAAGAAGTCCCACAAGGGCCTCGTCATCACCCTGATCGTCGTGGGAGTCCTGCTGGCCGCGCTGGTCGGCGCGTTCTTCACCGCGCGCTGGTACTTCTCCGACCGCGTCGCCCCGGGCGTCAGGTTCGGCGCGGTGAGCGTCACCGGCCAGAACCGCGACGAGCTCGCCTCCACCGTCTCGACCGCCGTCAAGGACTCCGCGATCACGGTGAACGACACCACCAGCGGTAGCAAGGTCACCGCCTCGCTCAAGGACCTCGGCGTGGACGTCGACATCGACGCGACCGTCGACGAGCTGCTGGGCGCCAAGGCGGCATCCAACCTCCTCGAGGACCTCGTGCGCGTCAACCCGTTCAGCCACAAGGGCGTCACGCTGACCGCCACCACCAACGACTTCACGATGAGCGACTACCTCGCCTCGCGGCTGATCGACGAATCCGGCCGCGCGGTGCCGTCGTCGATCGCCTACAGCGCCGAATCGCACGCCTTCGTCGCGACCGAGGGCCGGGGCGGCTCCACGCCCGACACCACGAAGGTGAAGGCCGCCGTCGAGCAGGCCATCGCCGAGCCGGGCACGGCCGCGACCGTCAGCGTCGTGGACAAGGCCACCGAGACCCCGATCACGCTCGCCACGGCCCAGCAGGCCGCCGATCAGGCCAACCAGCGCCTGACCACCCCGGTCGTGCTGACCAACGGCGACACGAAGCAGTTCACGCTGCCGGCCGAGGAGGTCGCCAAGTGGATCAAGCCCACCGGCGAGCCGGAGAAGGGCGAGATCACGATCTCGTACGACGCCGACGCGGTCAAGCAGTACCTCGCGCAGCAGCTGCCGGAACAGCTCAACCAGAAGATGGTCTCGCAGGTCGACATCGTCGACGGCAACGGCACGGTCGTCATCAAGGCGCAGACCAAGGGCGTCAACGGCGTGACCGTCAAGGACACCGACGCGGCCGCCACGCAGGTCGTCTCCGCGCTCGAGAAGGGCGAGGGCGGCACCGTGCAGGTCGCCGCGGACGTCACCAAGTACGACACCAAGCAGAAGAAGAGCGAATACCGCCTCGTCGTGGACAAGAGCTCGCAGACGGTGACCGTCTACCAGAACGGCGCGGTCATCAAGACGTTCAACGTCGTCACCGGCAAGGGCTCCACCCAGACCGACAACGGCACGTTCTACGTGTATCTGAAGTACAAGACGCAGACGATGCGCGGCGAGGACTACGTCACCCCGAACGTGCGCTGGGTCACCTACTTCAACGGCGGCGAGGGCTTCCACTCCGCGCCGTGGAACTACTCCGCGATCGCCTCCGGCGACCCGGTCAACCACGGTTCGCACGGATGTGTGAACATGTACGACGCCGACGCCAACTGGATCTACACGACGATCCCGGACGGCGCGATCGTCCAGGTCGTCGGCTCCCAGCCGTCCAGCCCGGTGCGCTGAATCCCTGCTACCCTTGTAGCCATGAACGATGAACTTGATGACGACCAGCCGCTGAACCTCGACGTGCCCGAGCACCTCGAATATTCCGACGACCATGTGTGGGTCGACACCACGCTGGAACCCGCCGTGCTCGGCATCACCGACTACGCCGCCGAGAAGCTCGGCGAGCTGGTGTACGTGGACCTGCCCGAGGTCGGCACCCGTGTCGAGGCCGGCGACGAGATCCTCGAACTGGAATCCTCCAAGGCCGTCGAGCCGCTGATCGCCCCGGTCGCGGGCACGATCCGTTACGTGAATCAGGCCGTCGCCGACGATCCGAGCGTCATCAACTCCGATCCGTACGGCGAGGGCTGGATCCTCAAGGTGGAGCTCGAGGACGACGAGCCGGAGCTGCTCACCGCGGAGGAATACCTGAAGGTCATCCGATGAGCCGCGAGGGGAACCGGTCGCGCGACGGCCAGAACGGCCACAACGGCCAGCGTGGCCACAACGGCCGCGACGGCGGAATCTCGGCCGACGACATGCCCACGGTGCCGATTCCGGCCCGTCACGTCGTCACGACGTTCGACGCCGCATCCAGGCGCGAGCGCATCGAGATACAGCCGCTGTATGAGCGTATCGTCCGACGCGTCATCACCCGCGTGTTCAGCGTGTGGGTGAAGGCGGCGACGAAGGCCGCACACGACCTCGACTGGTTCCCCCGCGTCGATCCGTACGTCGGATACGGCACCAACGACTACTCGCGACTGATCTGCCGCACCGTGTACGCGGGCGCGCACAGCCAGTCCGGTCTCGCCATGCGCGGATTCAAGGGCATGCTCGCGATCCCCTCGCCGCACACGCAGGTCAGAATCAGCATCGACGACGTCCCCCTCGAAACCGTGCAGGTCGGCGCCTCCGAGCGCTACGACGCGCTCGATGCGCAGCCGGACGTCGACAGCGAATACGCGCTGTCCGACACGTCCGGATACCTCGATCTGGTCGCCGAGCACAAGCTCACCTCCGGCGTGCACACGGTCTCCTACCGTGTCAGGGGCCGCAAGCCGGTCACCGCGAGCCTGTTCACGATCCCCAAGAGCGCGAAGGTCGGCATCATCTCCGACGTCGACGACACGATCATGATCACGCAGGCGCCGGTCCTGTGGAAGGCCGCATGGAACCTGCTGTTCCTCGACCCGGAGAAGAAGGCGTCCGTGCCGGGCATGAGCGTGCTGTTCACCAAGCTCGCCGACCTGTTCCCGGACGCGCCGTTCTTCTACCTGTCGACCTCGCCGTGGAACGTGGAAGGGTCGATCCGCCACTTCATCGCCAACCACGGGTTCCCCGAGGGGCCGCTGCTGCTGCGCGACCTCGACCCGCGTCCCAAGACGTTCATCCCGACCGGTCCGCAGCACAAGCTCGAGTTCGCCGAGCAGCTGATGGGCGATTTCCCCGATATGAAGTTCATCCTCGTCGGCGACGACGGTCAGAAGGACCCGACTACGTACGCGACGATCGCCCGGAGGTATCCGGGGCGCGTGCTCGCCATCGCGATCCGCCAGCTGAGCCCGCGCGAGGCGATGCCGTTCGGGATCACAGCGGGCGGCATGACCGCCTCCCAGCCGACCCCGGTCACCGATGTGCCGGTGTTCACCGGCCCCACCGGCGCGAACCTCATGAAGACGATGCTGCCGTACCTGAAGGAGCACGCCCTGTAGGCGGGCGCCGCGCCCGTGCGGTCAGTGTGTCCGGCTTATAATCGCCTGTATGACTGAAGAGAAGAACACCACCACGGCAACGGAGCCGCGGGCCGTCGCGCCCGAAGGGCGTCAGACGGACCCCGAACAGCTTGACTCGATCCGAGACATGGCGTGGGCGGCCGAGGCGACGGCCGCGCGCATGGAGGTCGTCGAAGCGGAGTCGCCGGACCTGACGATCCCGCCGCTGGTGCCGCAGGCGGTCAAGGATTACGTGCGTCGCGAGCATCACGGCGACCTGTTCCTCGACCCGTACGAGTGGATGCGCGACAAGGACTCGAAGCGCACGCGCGACTACGTCGCGGCGCAGAACGATCTGTGCGAGACCCGCAACGCCCATCTGGAGGGTTTGCGCAACACCCTGTTCGATGAGCTCAAGTCCCATGTGCAGGAGACCGACATGTCGGTGCCTGTGCGCATGGACGGCTACTGGTACTTCGCCCGCACGCAGGAGGGCAAGCAGTACGCGGTCCAGTGCCGCATCCCCGTCAAGGGTCAGGACGACTGGACCCCGCCCGAGGTCGATCCGCTCGGCGCGCCCGGTAGCCTGCCCGGCGAGCACGTCGTGTTCGACGCGAACGAGGAATCGGCCGGACACGACTTCTTCCGTCTGGGCGGCATGGATCTGAGCCGTGACGGCCGTTGGATGCTCTACGGCGTCGACACCGAGGGTGACGAACGCTACGACTTCCGCATCCGCGACCTCGGCAAGCCGGTCGCGCTCGAACCGGGCCATGCATCCCAGGCCGACCTGCCCGAGGTGTTCGAGGGCGTCGGCGGGGCCTGCTTCACGCCGGACGGCGAATACGTGTTCTGGGTCGAACTGGATGATGCGTGGCGTCCGTGCGCCGTGTGGCGCCACCGGGTCGGCACGCCGGTCGAGTCCGACAAGTGCGTCTTCCGCGAGGAGGACGAGCGATTCTGGGTGGGCGTCGGCCTGAGCTTCGACGAGCGCAACATCGTGATCGGCACCGGGTCGAAGACCACCACCGAGGTGCTCATGCTGCCGGTGAACCGCCCCGAGGGCGAGTTCAAGCCGTTCATCCCGCGCAAGACCGACGTCGAATACGACGTGAGTTTCGCCTGCTTCGAGGGCGCGGGCGAGAACGGCGCCGATATCCCGCTCGCCGTCGTCTACCACAATGCGAAGAACCCGAACTTCGAGATCGACGTGATCGACATGCGCGACCACGAGCCGCCGTATTCGCTCGGCGAAGGCGTGGTCGTCGCGCAGGGCTCGCCGTACGGTTGCGAGCGCGGCGACGAGGTCACGGGCGTCCCTGGCGAAGGGGCGGACGCGGGGGAGAGCCTCGTGCCGAACTCGTGCCAGCCGATCACCAAGGCGTACGTGAACCCCGCCAATCCGGCGATCCTGCAGGGGTTGCACGGCTTGGGCATCGAGGGCATCTCGATCCACCGTCATTTCGTGTCGCTCGCCTACCGGGCGGACGGCCTGCCGCACGTCGCGGTCATGCCGAAGGATCTCGCGGCCGAGGACTTCCTCGCCGGGCGTCCGTGGCGGTTCACCGAACTATTGCCGCCGTCGCTCGAGAACGACTGGGACACGATCGCCGACGACCGGGGCGAGACGACCGGCGACCACGGCGAGCGTCTGTGGGCGGATGGTCAGCTGGATCCGCCGGATCACACGGCGTCGTCCGACGGCGCGAGCGACGACCATCTGCCGGGCGAGACGCGCCGCCTGTATTCGATCGGCACCGGCGGCAACCCGTCGTACGACGCGCCGCGCATGCGCTACTCGTTCACGAGCTACACGCGCCCCGGCGAGCTGCACGAGTTCGATCCCGTCACCGGTGAGGACCGGCTGCTCAAGCGCGCGACCGTATTGGGCGGCTTCGACCCGCGCGACTACATGGAGCGCCGCGTGTGGATCACCGCGCGCGACGGCGAGCGCATCCCCGTCTCGTTGGTGTGGCGTCGCGACATCCCCGTACAGGACGCTCCGATGTTCATCACCGGCTATGGCGCGTACGAGATCTCGTCCGATCCGACGTTCTCGGTGGCGCGTCTGAGCCTGCTCGACCGCGGCGTGCTGTACGCGGTACCGCATGTGCGCGGCGGCGGCGAATTGGGCCGCGCGTGGTATGAGCAGGGCAGACGGCTCAACAAGAAGCACACGTTCGAGGATTTCGTCGACGCGACGATCGCGTTGCAGAAGGCGCATCTGGCCGATCCTCGCAGGACCGTCGCCAACGGCGGCTCGGCGGGTGGCCTGTTGATGGGTGCGATCGCGAACATCGCGCCGGAGGCGTATCAGGGCATCGAGGCGGACGTGCCGTTCGTCGACGCCCTGACGTCGATCCTCGACCCGTCGTTGCCGTTGACCGTCACCGAATGGGACGAGTGGGGCGACCCATTGCACGACGAGGACGTGTACCGGTACATGAAGTCGTACACGCCGTACGAGAACCTGCCCGAAAGGGGCACACGGTTCCCGCGTGTGTTCATCACCACGTCGATGAACGATACGCGCGTGCTGTACGTGGAGCCGTTGAAGTGGCTCGCCGCGATGCAGGACCGTGGTTTCGACGCGATCGCCAAGATCGAGGTCGAAGCTGGCCACGGCGGCACCTCCGGCCGCTACAAGCAGTGGCGTCAGGTCTCCTACGAAAACGCCTGGTGTCTGGACGTGATGGGCCTCGGCCAGTAACCGGGTTCCGGTGTCCGGGTGGGGTCCGAGGACCAGACATCGAACCCCCGTTCCCGTCCGGGAAACCTCCGTACGTTTCTCCGGGTATTCCCGTGGCCCATCCGGACGAACGTACGGTACCTGTTGCTGGGCGTACGTTTGGTCTGGTATTCCCGGGGGACATCCGGGGGAACGTACACTTACCTCTGCCCAGGGTACGTTCCCCCGGATAGGTGTGAAAAAGGCCCGGTCAAACGTACGCTTGGGACGTGTGACCGGGCCTTGTGGATGGTTGGGTGGGTATCCCGGTGATGGGATACCCACCCAACCATCCACACAGGGTCAGATGCGCTTGAGGATGTCCTCGCCGACCTGATCGGTGGAGCGGACGGTCGAGCCGAGCTCCTCGATGTCCGCCTCGACGGCGGTGTGGATCTTCTTCGCGGCATCGTCGAAGCCGAGGTGCTCGAGGAGCATCGCGGCGGACAGGATCGCGGCGGTCGGGTTGGCCTTGTTCTGGCCGGCGATGTCCGGCGCGGAGCCGTGGATCGGCTCGAACATGGACGGGAACTCGTCGGTCGCGTTGATGCAGCCGGACGCGGAGTAGCCCACGCCGCCCACGACGGCTCCGGCCTCGTCGGTGAGGATGTCGCCGAACAGGTTGTCGGTCAGGATCACGTCGAAGCGCGACGGGTTGGAGACCAGGAAGATGGTGGCCGCGTCGACGTGCTGGTAGTCGTGGGTGACCTCCGGGTACTCCTTGCCGACCTTGTCGACGATGCGCTGCCACATGTCACCAGCGTTGACGAGCACGTTCTTCTTGTGCACGAGGGTGACGTGCTTGCGGCGCTTCATGGCCAGCTTGAAGGCGTAGCGCACCACGCGCTCGACGCCGTACGCGGTGTTGATGGACACCTCGGTGGCGACCTCGTTCGGGGTGTCGCGGCGGACGGCCCCGCCGGCGCCGCAGTACAGGCCCTCGGTGCCCTCGCGCACGACGACGAAGTCGATGTCGCCGGGGTTGGCGAGCGGGGAGGTGACGCCCTTGTACAGCTTGGACGGGCGGAGGTTGACGAACTGGTCGAGGTCGAAGCGCAGCTTCAGCAGCAGGCCGCGCTCGAGGATGCCGGCCTTGATGCGCGGGTCGCCGACGGCGCCCAGAAGGATCGCGTCGTTGGCCTTGATGCGCTCCTCTTCCTCCTCGGGCAGGATCGCCCCGTCCTTGAGGTAGCGTTCGGCGCCGAGGTCGAAGTGCTCGTACTCGAATTCGGCCACGCCCTGTGCGGCCTTCTCGAGCGCCTTCTGCGCCCACGGGGTTACTTCCTTGCCGATGCCGTCGCCGGGGATGACGGCGATCCGGTACTTCTTCGTTGCGGTGTTATCAGTCATGTGACTGAACGTTACCCGCGCGCTTCGGGCGTCCACAGGCGGTGTTCGGCCTATGGACACCCCTATGATGGTCACCATGCGAGGGAACCATCGAGGGGAATACAAGGTGCCGGGCGGCAAGCTGGTCGCTGTCACCATCCAATACGACAAGTCTCGGGTCTCGGACCCCTACGAGGACGCTCTCCCGGCGCGTCCGTCCGGAAGTTTTCACTCGGCCCCTTCCGTCCATATCGACGGCGACTTCTTCATCGACGCGCCGTCCGACGCGGAATCCGACGCGCTGATCGGGGACATCGAAGAGACATTGACCGCGGAAGGGAACATCGGATCAGGAGAACCGGAATCGCTCGAACGGTCAATCGACCGCGCAATCAAGCGGCATTCGACCGCGCGGCTCATCGGATGCGACGCCGCCGCGATCGTGACGGCGTTCCGCCGGGCGGCCGACAAGGCCGGCGGCCATGCCGCGATCGGACGGGACGCCGGGATTGCCGCGGCCGGCTTGGCCGTCTCGGTCGATCCGACTGTTGCATCCGGTCCGACCGTTGCGTTCAGCCCGACCGCTACGGTCGCAGCTTCCTCACACGACGCGATGTCCGTCACCGCCGATCGCGGGTCCGCCGACCGGGAGTCCGCCGACTTCGCCCGACGCTGGAAGCGCCTGCGCCGGGACCTTGTGGTCATACACGACACGCCACGGTCCCCGGCGGAGCAGATGGAGGTCGACGAGCGCTGGGCGCACGAGGTCGCCGCGGGCCTGAGACCGCCCACATTGCGCATCTGGGAGTGGAGCGGTCCGTGCGTGGTCGTCGGACGGTTCCAGTCGATCCCCGACGAGGTGCACGAGGACGTGGCGCGCGCCGAGGGCATCGAGGTCGTGCGCCGATGCACCGGGGGAGGGGCGATGTTCATCGAACCGGGCAACACGATCACCTACTCCCTGTACGCGCCGCTGTGGTTCGTCGACGGGATCGACGTGGCCGACTCGTACCGGCTGTGCGACCGCTGGCTCGTCGACGCGCTCGCCGGCCTCGGCCTCGACGTGCGATTCTCCGGGCTCAACGACATCGCCTCGTCGCACGGCAAGATCGGCGGCGCGGCGCAGCGGCGGTTCCCGGCGTCCGGGGCCGGTGGGGCCGGTGCGGCCGGTGGAGTCAGCCCGGCCGTGACGGTAGCCCCCGGCGCGGTCCTGCACCATGTGACGATGGCCTACGACATCGACGCGGCGAAGATGACCCGCGTGCTCAACACGAGCGGCGAGAAGCTGAGCGACAAGGCCGTGAAATCGGCCGTCAAACGCGTCGACCCGCTCAAAAGCCAGACCGGCCTGACACGCGGGGCGATCATCGCGCGGCTCATCGCCTCTCTCGCCGATCCGGCCGATCCGGCAAATCCGGCCGATCCGACCACCTCGGCCGATCCGTCCGCGCCCATCTCCCTGTGACCGCTCACGGCCACCCCGCCCTCGGTGCGGTACAATGTTGCGGAAACGAAGCCGGTGATGTTTGCCATAGTCCGACAAGGGAGTGATGCGTGGTGGCGGAGAAACCGAATGCGATGCCCGATCAGGAGAATGTCCTGCTGCACACGGCATTGTTCAAACAGGTTTCGCCTCAGGAGGCCGAGGAGCTGATCCCGTATCTCAACCAGGCCGTCTACGACAAGGGCGACGCCATCTTCGAACAAGGCGGCACCGACCATCGCATGTACCTGCTGGAAAGCGGCCGGGTCAAGCTCATCCGCGAGTCGAGCGACCATCGCATCCAGTTGCTGTCCATCCACGCGCCCGGCGAGGTGCTGGGCGAGATCCCCGTCTTCGACCCGAACGGCGGCCCGCGCACGGCCTCCGCGCTCGCGATGCGCCACGGCACGCGCGTGGTCTGGCTCGAGCACGACGCGCTGTTCCACTGGCTCGACCAGCATCCCCGCGTCGCGATCGACATGCTGCAGGTGATGGCCAGCCGCATGCGCACGAACAACGAGCACATCTCCGATCTGGTGTTCATGGACGTGCCCGCGCGTCTTGCCAAGACCCTGATCAATCTGGGGTCGCGCTTCGGCGAGCCGGTCGAGGAGGGGCTGAGGGTCCCGCACGACCTCACGCAGGAGGAGATGGCCCAGCTGGTCGGCTCGTCGCGCGAGACCGTGAACAAGGCGCTGATGGACTTCGCCAACCGCGGTTGGATCGCGCGCGAGGGCCGTTCGATCATCATCTACCAGCCCGGCATGCTGATCAGGCGATCCCGCCGCTGACGGGCCCCGCGGCACGATAAGCCTTCTTTCAGGCGGCGTCCAGAGAGTGCGGTTACTGTGAACAATTGACTATGGCCGCAATATGACCGCGCACCCGGACCACCCGGCCACTTAGAATGGGCCGCATGCCCAAAAAGAAGTCCTCACTCACCGTTCGACGCGTGTTCACGCTCCTGCTGACATATATCATGCTGTGCGTCGGCGGCGGCATCGTGGTGGCCACGATGTTCTCGCCGGCCGTGTTCGCGGCCAACTCGGTCGCCGAAAGCGTGGCGCCGTCGCTGAAGGTGGAAGGCGTCGACTTCGACGTGACCTCCCTGCCACAGAAGTCCGTGATGTACGCGAACGACGCCAAGACGGAGCTCACCGATTTCTACGCCGACAACCGCACCGTCGTGCCCCTGAAGAAGATCTCCAAGGCCATGCAGCAGGCCGTCGTCGCGCGTGAGGACCGCAGGTTCTTCCAGCATCACGGCGTCGACATCCAGGGTACGATGCGCGCCTTCTTCCAGACGTTCGTCAAGAAGGGCGACACGCAGGGCGGTTCGACCCTGACCCAGCAGTACGTCAAGAACGTGCTGGCGATGCAGGCGCGAGAGAACGACGACCCGATCGCCGAATACCATGCCTCCGAGCAGACGATCGCCCGCAAACTGCGTGAGATGCTCATCGCCGTGCAGATGGAGAAGGAGTACTCCAAGCTCGAGATCCTGCAGGGGTACCTCAACATCGCCCAGTTCGGCAACCACAACCTCTACGGCGTCGAGAGCGCCGCCAAGCGCTACTTCAACACCACCGCCGCGAAGCTCAACCCGATGCAGGCGGCCACGATCGCGGCCATCACCAAGAACCCGACGAGGTTCGACCCGACCGTCGAGGAGAACCTCGAGCGCTCGCAGAACGAGCGCAACACCGTGCTCAAGCTCATGCTCGACCAGGGCTTCATCGACCAGGCCACGTACACGAAGTCCGTCAACACCCCGCTCAAGGACACGCTCGACGTGCAGACCATCGAGTCCGGATGCCAGGTCGCCGGCGACGCCGCGTTCTTCTGCGAGTACGTGACCCGTCAGATCCTCAAGAGCCCCGAGTTCGGCGCCACCGAGGAGGAGCGCAACAAGCTGCTCAAGGAGGGCGGCCTGAAGATCGTGACGACGATGGACGTCAACGCGAACACGATCGCGATGCAGACGGCCCGCAACACGATCCCGCCGGACGATCCGACCGGCTTCGAGGTCGCGATCGCCGCGATCAAGCCGGGAACGGGCGAGGTGCTCGGCTTCGGCATCAACCGCACCTTCGACGCCACCGACCGCGCGAAGACCGATTCGACCCGAACGGCCGTCAATTACGCCGTCGATCAGGTCGACGGCGGCGGCTGGGGCTTCAACGTGGGTTCCACGTGGAAGCCGATCAACCTGGTCGCGTGGATGCAGAAGGGCAAGTCGATCAACCAGTCGCTGTCCACCACCACGTCGGTCAACACCCGCAGCTTCAGCTGCAACGGCCACTATTTCGGCGGACTGCCGTGGAAGGTCGAGAACGCCGGCGGCGGCACCGTCGCCAGCGAGACGCCGCTGCAGGGCCTCGTGCTCTCCCACAACACCACGCAGGCCGCGATGGCCTCGCAGATCACCCTGTGCCCGATCGCGGACGCGGCCAAGGCGATGGGCTACCACAACTCCATCCAGGGCAAGGAGGACGTCTACGACTCGAACTCCTTCCAGCCGCCGATGGTCATCGGCACCGTGCAGGCCTCTCCGCTGACGATGGCCAACGTGTACGCGACCATCGCCGCCAAGGGCGTGGAGTGCACCCCGATCGCCATCACCAAGATGACCGACAGCACCGGCAAGAACTACAAGGTGCCGTCCGCCAACTGCCATCAGGCGATCGACCCGGAGGTGGCCGAGACCGCCGCCTACGCGCTCAACCAGGGCGTCGTGCGCTCCGGCGGTAACGCGGTCAAGGCGCAGCTGGACAACGGACGCAAGACGTTCGCCAAGACCGGTACCAACGAGACCACGTACATGCTGACGGCGGGCTTCATTCCGCAGGTGTCCGCCTACGTGGCCATCGGCAACGCGGAGGTGCCGCAGTCGTTCAGCTACAAGACGATCAACGGCGTCTACCACTCGACGTGGTACGGCATGTATCTGGCGGAGCCGGCATGGCGTGAGTTCATGCAGAACTACGTCAACGCGGCGAACATACCGATAGACAACAGCTACGGCACACCGAGTTCGAAGTACACGTACGGGGTCGCCTCGTCGACCACGAAGAAGAAGAGCTCGACGTCCACCGACGGCGACGGCACGTCCACCGGCGGCACCACCGGCACAGGCACGTCGCAAGGCACGACCGGCGGCACTACGACCGGTGGTACGACCGGTGGCGGCACCACCGGCACCGGCGGGAACGGCACCGGCGGCGAGACCGCGGGCGGCACGACCGGCGGCACCACCCAAGGCGGCACCCCCCAGTAGGCCAGTATCGCCGGCTCGGCCGTCAAGTACGTAGTCTGAACGCCCACCATCATGGTGGGCGTTCTTTCGTATCGGTCACGACGCCGACGGACTAGAATGAGGAACGTTCACAACCGAAAAGCGGCCGAGCGGCATGCGGCCGGGGCGATGCGGCCGATCCGTGGGGTCAGACGGGCACTGTCCGGTCAAATAGGTCACAAGGACATGAGAGAAGGGGCATCAATGGCAGACAACACGACCAGCGCGGGCGGCGAGGACTCGGCGAACGGCGGCATCGAAAGCCCGAGCGGATTCGACTTCCGCGGGCTGACGGTTTCCGGGGTCGCGCCCGCGGGCCCGGCCACGCCCTCCGCCGACGCGGACTCGGACAAGGGCGGCAAGGGTGACAAGGACGGCAAGGACGTCAAGGGTTCCAAGGGCGGCAAGAAGAAGGACAAGCCGTCCAAGGACTCCAAGCCGGACAAGGACAAGGATTCCAAGGACAAAGACACTAAGGACAAGGGCAAGTCGGGCAAGAAGGCGAAGTCCGATTCCGGCCGTGACACCGTCTCGCCCGTTACGCCCGGTGCATCCGGCGCGTCTTCCGAGGCCAATACGCCCACGCCCGCTCCGAACCCGGTCGCCGCGTTCTTCGGCACGTTCGCGGCCAAGCCAGGCTCCGACGGTCCGGCCCTGTTCGAGCCGATGACCCTGAGGGGGCTCACCATCCGCAACCGCATCTGGCTGCCCCCGATGGACACCTATTCCGCGTTCGGCCGCGACGGTCGCCCCACCCCGTTCCACTACCAGCACTACGTATCCCGCGCGCTCGGTGGCTTCGGCATGGTCATCGTCGAGGCGACGGCCGTGGCGCCGGAAGGACGCATCTCGCCGTGTGACGTCGGCCTGTGGGACGATTGGCAGATCGATGCGTGGCGTTGGATCGTCGAGGACATCAAGGCCACCGGCGCCGTCGCCGCGATCCAGCTCAACCACGCCGGGCGCAAGGGGTCGACCGGCTGCTTCGCCGTCGGATACGATCGTCAGACCGTGCCGCCCGAGGCCGGCGGCTGGCAGACCGTCGCCCCGAGCCCGATCCCGTTCGGCGACTACGCCAAGCCGCGCGCCCTGTCCGTCGATGAGATCCACGGGCTGGTCGGCGCCTTCGCGGCGGCCGCACGCCGCGCCGTCGCCGCCGGGTTCCAGGCGATCGAGATCCACGCCGCCCACGGCTACCTGATCTCCCAGTTCCTCGATCCGCTGGTCAATGAACGCGAGGACGAATACGGCAACGGCTTCGAAGGGCGCATCCGCTTCCTCCTCGAGGTCGCCGACGCGATCCGCGCCGAGATCCCCGACGACATGCCGCTGCTGGTGCGCGTCTCCGCCACCGACTGGGCCGCCGGCGGATGGGACCTCGACCAGACCGTCGCGCTCGCCCGCATCCTCAAGGACCACGGCGTCGATCTGGTGGACGTGTCCACCGGCGGCATGGTCTCCGGCGTCACCGTGCCGGTCAAGCCGGAGTATCAGGTGCCGTTCTCCGCGCAGGTGCGCAAGCGCGCCGAGGTGCCGGTCACGGCCGTCGGGCTCATCACCAAGCCGAAGCAGGCCGAGAAGGTGCTCGTCAAGGGCAAGGCCGACGCGGTCGAGATCGGACGCGCCGCGTTGCGCGACCCGTACTGGCCGCTTCGCGCCGCCGACAAGCTCGGCGTGCCGGTCGCCAAGGCGCCCTACCCCGAGCAGTACGTCCGCGGCGCCTTCTGATCGTTCGGCCGGCCGACGGTCTCCCGACCGTCGACCGTCGCCGACCGACCGTCGGCTGCGGTTGTTTTCGTGACGCCGGCGTGAAATGGTGAGACAATGGTCACCATGAGTTACGTTTCGGATAGCTTCTGGCACGACGCCGTCAACAAGGCGACGACCGACCTCTTCACCTTCGGATACAAGCACGTCATCAAGCCGAATTTCGTCTTCAACGTGCCGCCGGACGAGGCGCACGACCGCATGATCGAGTTCTGCCGCGTCACCAAGCACATCCCGCCGCTGCTGTGGGCGGAGCGCACGATGCTCAACTACACCGACCCGATCCTCGAGACCACGGTGATGGGCGTCGACTTCGCCAACCCGTTCGGCCTGTCCGCCGGACTCGACAAGAACTGCGACATGCCGGTCCTGCTCGACAACGCCGGATTCGGCTTCGAGACCGTCGGCTCGACCACGTCCCGGCCCTGTGCGGGCAACCCCAAGCCGTGGTTCCACCGCCTGCCCGAATACGATTCGATGATGGTGCATGTGGGACTGGCCAACATCGGCTCCGACAAGGTCATCGACCGCGCCGAAAAGGCGTGGACGCACGCGCACGACATGCAGGTGTCGGTCTCGATCGCCCGCACGAACGACGACAAGTGCGGCGACCTCGACGAGGGCATCGAGGACTACTGCATCTCGATGCGCCGCGCCGCCGGCCGCACCGCGATGGTCGAGGTGAACGTCTCCTGCCCGAACACGCACGCGGGCGAGCCGTTCACCGAAAGCCCCGAGAACCTCGACCGCCTGTTCACTGCGCTCGACGGGATCGACCGCCCGCAGCCGACGCTCGTCAAGATGCCGCTCAACAAGCCGTGGGATGAGATGCGCGACCTGCTCGAAGTGCTCACGGAACACAACGTGCAGGGCGTGTCCCTCGCCAACCTCAACAAGGACCGCGCCGGTCTGGAGATCCCGCGCGACTGGGAGGGCGGGCTCTCCGGCGGCCCGTGCACCCGCGCGAGCGAGGCGCTGGTGGCCCGCACCTACCGCGAGTTCGGCGACCGGCTCGCGATCGCCGGCATCGGCGGCGTGTTCACCCCCGAGCAGGCGTACGCGAAGATCCGCTCCGGCGCGAGCCTCGTGATGTTCATCTCCTCGCTCATGTACCGCGGCCCCCAGCAGATCACGGTGCTGAAGCGCGGCCTGGCCGACCTGCTGCGCCGCGACGGCTTCTCCTCCGTCTCCGAAGCCGTAGGCGTCGACGCCTGACCACGAAACATTCGGCCCCTTGACGTGGCCCCCTCTGATGAGGGGGCTGTCAGCCGAAGGCTGACTGGGGGAGAGATCAGGGGAGAGATCGTTCCCCATCACCCCCACTACGTCGTCGATGTGCCGTTTTGTTCGCTAACGTTTGCAAAACCAAAAATAACCCGCGCGAAACGCACAACTCGGTTTGGTAAATGCGCGATTGTGTGCGATAATGTTCGTATGATATCGTCACAACGTCAACACCTGATACTGAGCAGGCTTCGCACCAGAGGTGCCGTGCGAATCACGGCCCTGAGTAAGGAACTCGGCGTTTCCGCGATGACCATCCGCCGCGATATCGCCGAACTCGCCGACAAGGGGCTGCTCAAACGCGTCCATGGCGGCGCCGTGACCACCAGCACATTGCTGAGCGAACCGCTGTTCTCTGTAAAGTCGCAGATGGACATCGGACTGAAGGACGCCATCGCGCAGGAGGCCGTCAAATACGTGGCCCCCGGCGACGTGATCGCCATCGGAGGCGGCACCACGGCCTACGTCTTCGCGCAGCATCTGCTGGAAAGCCAGCAGGCCAGCGGCATCACCATCCTCACCAACTCGATCCCCGTCGCCGAACTCGTGCAGGCGCTCGAATCGAAGGACGTCGAGGTCATCGTCACCGGTGGCGTGACCACGCGATCCAACTCGCTCGTCGGGCCGATCGCCGACAAGGTCATCGCCTCGCTGCGCGTCAACACCGTCTTCCTCGGCACGCATTCCGTGTCGATCCCCCGCGGCTTCCTCATGCCCAACTCGTTGGAGGCCGCAACCGATATGGCGATGATGGGCATCGCCGATCGGACCATCATTTTGACCGATCACACCAAGTGGAGCTGCACATCGCTGTCGTTGTTCGCGCGGTTCGACCAGGTGGAAACGGTCATCACAGACGACGGGCTCGATCCCGATACCGCCGCCAAAACGAAGGAACTGGTCAATGAGCTCGTCCTGGCCGAACAGGTCGAGCCCGCACAGGAAAGTGAGCAGAAGTAATCATGACCGATTTCGCAGCCTACGAACCCGGTGAATACGCCAAGGAGCACATCCGCATCACGCCGACGAAGCTCGCCGACGGACGCGACTTCTTCTACCTGGACGACGACCCGGAGTACGTCTCCGGCAAGAAGACCCGCGAGCTCAAGGACCCGCGCAACCTGCCGTACCGCTTCAGCAACCAGCTGAACGCCGCCGGCGAGGAGGTGCCGTACGCGGCCCCCGAGATGCGCCGCGACCCGCTGACCGGTGACTGGATCCCGATGGCGACCGCCCGCATGAACCGCCCGATCACCGCCGGCCCCGGCGCCACCGTGAAGGGCAACCCGCTGGCCGCCCGCAAGCCCGGCGACCCGTACCAGGACGGCGAGGTCCCGGACACCGACTACAACGTCGTCGTCTTCGAGAACCGCTTCCCGTCGATGGTGCGCGTGCCCGGCCGCTCCGAGGACGTCACCTTCGTCGACGGCAACCCGCTGTGGGAGAAGAAGATGGCCGCCGGCCGCTGCGAGGTCATCTGCTTCGACCCCGACGAGCACGGTCTGCCGGCCGACCTGCCGGTGTCCCGCCTGCGCACCGTCGTCGAGGCGTGGGCCTTCCGCACCGCCGAGATCTCCAAGATGGACGGCATCGAGCAGATCTTCCCGTTCGAGAACCACGGTCAGGAGATCGGCGTCTCCCTCGCCCACCCGCACGGCCAGGTCTACTGCTACCCGTTCATCGCCCCGAAGATGGAGAAGGAGCTCCAGCACACCGAGGCCTACCACGAGAAGACCGGCGGCAACCTGCTCAAGGACCTGATGAACGCCGAGCTCGAGGCCAAGGAGCGCGTCGTCCTGCGCAACCACAGCTGGGTCGCCTACGTGCCGGCCGCCGCCCGCTGGCCCCTCGAGGTCCACGTGGCCCCGGTGCGCGACGTCCTCACCCTCGACGAGCTCAACGACCAGGAGCGCTGGGACCTCGCCTCGATGTACTCGCACCTGCTCAAGCGCGGCAACGCGTTCTTCGACAAGGGCGACGGCAAGGGCATGGACCTGCCGTACATCGCCGCCTGGCACCAGGCCCCGATCCACGACCCGCGCCGCGCGAACTACCGTCTGAACCTCCAGTTCTTCAGCTTCCGCCGCGCCGCCAACAAGATCAAGTACCTCGCCGGCTCCGAGTCCGGCATGGCCGCCTGGATCTCCGACACCACCCCGGAGCTCATCGCCAAGCGCTTCCACGAGCTGGGCGACATCGACATCGCCGACTGAGCGCCCGCCCGGCCGTTCCGACTCCGATCGCCATCGCAATCGCAATCAAAAAAGAAAAAGGAAACAAGGAAACACACCAATGACCGATGTTGAATTCATTGAGCCGCTTTCCCACGAAGAAGGCGTGTCCAAGGCCACCAAGCTGTTCGTCGACACCTTCGGCACCGCGCCCGAGGGCGTGTGGGGTGCGCCGGGCCGCGTCAACCTGATCGGCGAGCACACCGACTACAACGCCGGACTGTGCCTGCCGATCGCGCTGCCGCACCGCACGTTCATCGCCCTGAAGCCGCGTGAGGACACCAAGGTGCGCGTCGTCTCCGACGTCGCCCCGGACAAGGTCACCGAGGCCGATCTCGACGGGCTCAAGGCCCGCGGCGTGGACGGCTGGGCCGCCTACCCGGTGGGCGTCGCCTGGGCCCTGCGCGAGGCCGGCTTCACCAAGGTGAAGGGCTTCGACGCCGCGTTCACCTCCTGCGTGCCGCTGGGGAGTGGTCTGAGCTCCTCCGCCGCGATGACCTGCTCCACCGCGCTCGCCCTTGACGACGTGTATGGCCTCGGCTACGGCGACTCCGACGCCGGCCGCGTGACCCTGATCAACGCCGCCATCAAGTCCGAGAACGAGATGGCCGGCGCCTCCACCGGCGGCCTCGACCAGAACGCCTCGATGCGCTGCACCGCCGGCCACGCGCTGCTGCTCGACTGCCGCCCGGAGCTGACCCCGCTCGAGAACGTCTCCCAGCAGGAGTTCGACCTCGACAAGTACAACCTCGAGCTGCTCGTCGTCGACACCCAGGCCCCGCACCAGCTGAACGACGGCCAGTACGCCCAGCGCCGCGCCACCTGCGAGGAGGCCGCCAAGGTCCTCGGCGTCGCCAACCTGCGCGTCGCCGCCGACGGCATCTCCAAGGCCGACGACCAGTTCCAGGCCCTGAAGGAGACCCTCGATGCCCTGCCCGACGAGACGATGAAGAAGCGCGTGCGCCACGTCGTCACCGAGATCGAGCGTGTGCGCTCCTTCGTGCGCGCCTTCGCCAAGGGCGACATCCAGGCCGCGGGACGCCTGTTCAACGCCTCCCACGACTCCCTCGCCGCCGACTACGAGGTCACCGTGCCCGAGCTCGACGTGGCCGTGGACGTGGCCCGCAGGAACGGCGCCTACGGCGCGCGTATGACCGGCGGCGGCTTCGGCGGCTCCATCATCGCGCTCGTCGACAAGGGCCGCTCCCAGGAGGTCGCCCAGAAGATCGCCGACGAGTTCGAGCGTCAGGGCTTCCACGCCCCGCGCGCCCTCGCCGCGTTCGCCGCGCCGAGTGCTAGCCGCGAGGCGTGAGACCCTGAACCGACACGCCGGCGGACTTACGAAGAATCTGACGGCGTGCTAAGTTGCTCCACTGTTTGAAAACCGCATGGCCTTGTGTCGAATTGTTCTATTTCGGCACGGGGCCATGCGGTTTTTGTTATGCGATCCGCATGCGATCCGCGTGCATTTTTCGCATGTATCCCGCAAAAGCAGAGGAAAACAGTAGAGGAGAGTCTTTCCATGCCTCAGAACAAGCTTCAGGATGTCGTCTTCACCGCCATGATGGCCACGCTGATGGTCTACTGCATGGTGGTGTACAACGTGGCCTTGAATACGGGCGACGTGACTGCCATGACGTTCGTCGCGGCCCTTCACGAGCTGCCGATCATGGTACCGATCGCCTTTGTGCTTGAGCTATTCGTCGTGGGCCGCATCGCCCGCAAGCTGGCGTTCAGCGTCATGCGTCCCGACGATCGCCCGCAGTTCATCACCTACGCGATCTCCATCTGCATCACCTGCATCATGTGCCCGGTGATGAGCCTCATCGCCACCCTGTTGTTCAAGGAGCCGAGCTTCGGCATGTGGATCAAGGCTTGGGCGATGAACTTCCCGATGGCGCTGGGACTGCAGCTGTTCTACTGCGGTCCGCTGGTCCGTCTGGTCTTTCGGTCGATGCTGAAGGTCAAGCGATGGGCGTTTTCGCTGACCGTCGCCAAGGCCGCCTGATCCGTTCCGAACTGTTCGGACGGGGCTTGGACGCTCCGGCACACGGCAACGGGTGTTTCCCTATACTGGAAACACCCGTTTTTCATCTGATTTCAGGAGCGCCATGAACAAGGCAATCATCACCGTCGTCGGTCAGGACACCGTCGGCATCATCGCACGAGTCTGCACCTACCTGTCGAACCACCACGTCAACGTGCTCGACATCTCGCAGACCATCATCGACGGATTCTTCAACATGATGATGATCGTCGACTACTCGAACTCCGACAAGGAGTTCAGCGCCATGGTCGGCAACCTCGAGGACCTCGGCGACGACATCGGCGTGCGCATCCGCTGCCAGCGCGAGGAGATCTTCACCAAGATGCATCGCATCTGATCGACGGCCTCGAAAGGAACACACACCATGCTGAATATCATGGAGGTCCACGAGACCAACCAGATGATCGAGCAGGAGAAGCTCGACGTGCGCACCATCACGATGGGCATCTCATTGCTCGACTGCGCGAGCGAGTCCGTCGACGAGACCTGCGACAACATCTACCGCAAGATCACCACGTACGCCAAGGACCTCGTCTCCACCGGCGAGGACATCGAACGCGACTACGGCATCCCGATCGTCAACAAGCGCATCACCGTCACCCCGATCTCATTGGTCGGCGCCAGCTGCTGCAAGACCACCGAGGACTTCGTCAAGATCGCGCACGCGCTCGACCGCGCGGCCCAGGAGGTCGGCGTCAACCTGATCGGCGGATACTCCGCGCTCGTCTCCAAGGCGATGACCCCGGCCGAGGAACTGCTCATCCGCTCCCTGCCGCAGGCGCTGAGCGAGACCGAGGTCGTCTGCTCGTCGGTCAACGTCGGCTCGACGAAGACCGGCATCGACATGAACGCGGTCGAGCTGCTCGGCCACATCATCAAGGACATCGCGCACCGCACCGCCGACAACGACTCGTACGGCTGCGTGAAGTTCGTGGCGTTCTGCAACGTGCCCGACGACAACCCGTTCATGGCTGGCGGCTTCCACGGCGTCACCGAGGGCGACGTGGTCATCAACGTCGGCGTCTCCGGCCCAGGCGTCGTCTCCCGCGCGCTCGACGCCGCCAGGGGCAAGGACTTCGAGTTCCTGTGCGAGACGATCAAGCGCACCGCGTTCAAGATCACCCGTGTCGGCCAATTGGTCGCGCAGGAGGCGTCACGCCGTCTCGGCGTGCCGTTCGGCATCATCGACCTGTCGCTCGCGCCCACCCCGGCCGTCGGCGATTCGGTCGGCGAGGTACTGGAGAAGATCGGTCTGGAGCAGGTCGGTGCCCCCGGCACCACCGCGGCCCTGGCGATGCTCAACGATCAGGTCAAGAAGGGCGGCATCATGGCGTCGTCGTACGTCGGCGGCCTGTCCGGCGCGTTCATCCCGGTCTCCGAGGACAAGAACATGATCGACGCGGCGGGCAACGGGTGCCTGACGATCGAGAAGCTCGAGGCGATGACCTGCGTGTGCTCGGTCGGCCTTGACATGATCGCGATTCCCGGCGACACCACGGCCGCCACGATCTCCGGCCTCATCGCCGACGAGGCCGCCATCGGCATGGTCAACCAGAAGACCACCGCCGTGCGCGTCATCCCGGTCGAGGGCAAGGGCGTGGGCGAGATGGCGAACTTCGGCGGCCTGATGGGCTACGCGCCGATCATCCCCGTCAACCAGACGTCGTGTGAGGCGTTCGTCACCCGCGGCGGCCGCATCCCCGCCCCGATCCACAGTTTCAAGAACTGACCCGGGCCGGGGTCGGTCGGGGTCGGCTGGAATTGGCCGGTGTCGGTCGGGGTCGGACCGGATCGGCCGGACTCGGCCGGGGTCGGCTGGGCTTGGACCGGATTGGCCGGGGTTGGCTGGAATCGGCTGGGATCGGCCCGGATCAGCCCAGTCCATCCTGTGTCGGAGTACGTTCATCCGGGTATTCCCACAACTTTTCCGGGCAACCGTACGGTGAGTCCCGCTTAACGTACGGTTGCCCGGATAGCCCACGGAAACCTCCGGATGAACGTACTCTGACCCGTAATTAACGTACGTTTGTTCGGATGTTGGGTGGGAATACCCGGTTGACCGTACGCCGGTGATCCCGGTATCCCCGGTATCCCGGTACCTTGGTAACCCCGGTACAACCGGTATTCCCGGTACCTCCGGTACCCCGGTATCCTCCGTAACCCTGATAACCCCAGTATTCCGGTACCCGGTAACCCCGTACAACGTGTACGGGTCTGGCATGGGGGAGGGGTGTTGTTTCCGTCCGGTATAGGTACCCGGAGTTATCCACATAACGTCCGGGTTATCCGGAATCCCCTTGTGTCGATTGTCCATTTCCCTCCGTCACGTCTACCGTGAAAGGCATGAAGCAGCACAAGGGAGTGAACATGGCGATTACGCGTGCGCAAGAGGAGCGCCGTTGCGCCATCGGGGACACGGACGCCATGAGACGTGCTCTGAAGCGGAGGCACAAGGCGGGGGAATTGGTATCGCCGTACAGGAACCTGTATGTGTCTCCCGATTACTGGCATCGGCTCAACGTCTGTCAGCGTTCGCTCCATGTGGTACGTGGACTGCTGGTATTGCATCCGACATGGGTGTTCGCGGGGTTGACCGCCGCGGACGTCTACGGATTCGACCATTCCTGGTCGCTTCATGATGACGCCGTATACGTGGCGGATGCCAATGGGGACGGAACCGTCGATAGATCCCGTCTGTCCAGTCTGTCCATGGGAGTCGGCAATGTCAGTCGATCGGCAGGATCGGACTTCGGCGGTCATGGGGCAACCAACGGTCAGGGATTCGGGATGACGGCCACGGGGGTGTATGAGATACGACGGTTGTATATACCGTCGGTGAATAAGCATCCGGTGAACGGCATTACCGTGACCGATCCCGTTCGGACGTTGATCGACTGCGCCCTGTGCATGCAGTTCCGCTACGCATTGGCCGTGTTCGATTCGGCGGCGCGCAAGGGCGTGGACATGACGTCGGTTCGTGACTCCTGTAAGGGGTTGCATATGGATCGCGCTCCCATCGAGATGCTGGCCGGATACGCCGATGGGAGAAGCGAGAACGGGGGAGAGTCGTTGGTTCGCGCGGCCATCATCATCGGTGGATTCGCACTGCCGCAGTTGCAGGTCGAGATCCGTGACCCCTCGTATCCCGCACGTCGATTTCGAGTGGATTTCTTATGGAAGCTGTACGACGGGCGTGTGATCGTCCTGGAATATGACGGCATGGCCAAGTACGAGGATGTCTCCATGACCCGTGGGCGTACCGCGAAACAGGTGCTCAATGAGCAGAAGGAACGGGATCGTGTGTTGTATGCCGCGGGCGTGACCTTGATCCTCCACTGCACCTACGAGGACGTGTGCAGTTCGAATCGTCTGTTCGTGATGTTGCGTGACGCCGGCGTGCCCCTAGTACGATGACGACGTAACGGGGGAATGGTAATAGGGAAGACGTAATAGGGAAGACCGTCTCCGGCATCCGTTTCACCGCCCGGTCCCGTACCGGTTTGAAGTGGCCTGATTTTTGTTCTGTCTCTACTGTGAGACGGCTTGTGCCGCTTGGTGTCTATAGTACTCGTTCTCTGCCTGCTCCGGTGTCCTGTAGCCCAGAGAGGCATGCAGGCGCTTCGAGTTGTACCACGCCACCCACCGCATGGTCGCGTACTCGAGCTCGCCGACCGTCCGGTACGGCCTGTTGATCCAGATCAGCTCGCGCTTGTACGTGTTGTTCGTCCGCTCGGCGAGGGCGTTGTCGTACGAGTCGCCGACCGTGCCGGTCGACGGGAGCATGCCCGCGTCGGCCACGTGCGTGGAGTACACGAGGCTGATGTACTGCGACCCGTGGTCGGAGTGGTGCACGCACCCGTCCGCGCCCCCGTGGCAGCGCGCCCACATGACGGCCTGGTCCAGCGCCTGCAACGGCAGCTCCTCCGTGCGCATCGTCCGGGCGGCCGCCCAGCCCACGATCCGACGCGCGAACGCGTCGGTGACGAACGCGACGTACGCGAACGAGCCGTCCGCCAAACGCACGTACGTGATGTCGGCCACGTGCAGCCGGTTCGGCGCCCGTGCGGCGAACTTGCGTTCGACCAGGTCGAGCCTGCCGCCCGCGCCCCTGGCGGGGATCGTGGTGACAGGCCTCCTGCCGCCGCAGACGCCCCGGATGCCGAGCCCGCGCATGACGCGGGCGACCTGGTCCCTGCCGACCTCCTTCGGATCCCAGCCCTGGACGATGAGCTGGCGCCATACCTTGCGGTACCCGTACACGCGCATGAACTCGTCGTCGTGGATGGCGGCGATGTCGCGCGCCAGCGCCTCATGCCGCGCGGCCATGCGGCTGGGCGGCCTCGCCCTGAACGCCCTGTAGCCGCGTTCGGTCAGGAACCCGCAATCCATCCCGGCGGACAGGACCCTGCAGATCGGCCCGACCCCGAAACGGCCACGGTACGCGTCGACGTACGCGGCCTTCAACGCCGTGTCGGGTCGAGCCTGGCCGCGAAAAAAGCCGACGCCGTCGTCAGGATCTCGTTCGCCTTCCTCAGTTCCGCGTTCTCGGCGCGCAGGCGCTTCAACTCGGCGGCGGTCTCCTCCGCGCCGCGTGCGGCATCGGCCCCGGCCGTCCGGTCGGCCTTGTTCCTCCAGCGACGCAGGGTCTCGGACGAGATGCCCAGACTCGACGCGACCGAGGCCACGGCCCTCGTCTCCGACGGGTGATTCGCGCGCGACTCCTCCAGAAGCCTGAGCGCCCTCGCCTGGAATTCCTTGCTGTAACGGGTCTTTCCGGTCATGTTCCTAGTCTCCCATCAATGAGATAAAACACAGAACAAAAACCAGACCACATCAGGATGTGGTTCGTTGGTGACGTGAAGGGGTTATGTTTCGGTGATGGTGTAGGGGTTGTGGTTCCGGGGTGACGATGTGTGTAGATGGGTTGTGGTTCCGGGAGCCCGTGTGGAGCCCATGTGGGACCCATGTGGAGCCCATGTGGATAGAGGATGGCCTATGCTCGGTTGTCGGCCGTGACGTGGGGCGGATACGAAGTCGTCCGTGACAGGGAGCGGATATGGACAAGACGAGACCCGTGGTGGAATAGGACGGAAACAGGAATATGAGCGAGAACCAGACCATGCCGGAGGGCGAGACTTCCTCCAACCCGGAGGACAAGGTCGAGAAGATGTTCGAATACGGTTATCGTAAGTCGAACTACGGGCCGGACGAACTGGTGACCGACGCGCACGGCAACCCGATCTCGGTGGTCGACGCGATGCTCTCCGCCGAGAAGGCCGCCGAGACGGAGACCGTCACCCCCCATCTGTGCTACTACAGCCCGCGCATCCCCGGCAACACCGGTTCGGCGATCCGCCTGTGCGCGGTCACCGGCACGATCCTGCATCTGGTCGAGCCGCTCGGCTTCAACCTGCGCGACACCAAACTGCGCCGCGCCGGCCTCGATTACCATGACATGGCGCACGTCGTACTGCACCCGAACTTCGAGAACCTCGTCGAGTCGATGCCGAACTCGCGCATCATCGCGTTCACCGCGCACGCCACGAAACTGTACACGGAGATCGACTACCGTCCGACCGACATCCTCCTGTTCGGCCCCGAGCCGGGCAACATCCCCGACCCGATGGACATCATGGCCGGGCCGCATGTGGCCGAACAGGTGAGGCTCCCGATGCGACCGAGCCTGCGCAGCCTCAACCTCACCAACTGCGCGTCGATCGCGATCTACGAGGCGTGGCGTCAGTTGAACTTCGCCGGCGGACGCTGATCCGGGAACTTCTGATACTCCCGATAGGTGATGGCCGCGTTCGCATCGTATTTCAGGATGCCGGTTCGCGTCCACTTATCCGAGCCGAGCAACCGGTCATAGTCGCGCGTCGTCGACCATGACAGCAGCGTGAACCCTGTCGCGTCGAGGTCGTCGAGAGACCGCAGTTGCGCGGCCGACCCATGTAGGGGCGCGTATCCGCCGCGCGCCGGCACGTCGTCGGCGTCGAGGAAGCGGTAGGCCGGGCAGTCATGGTAGTACCAGTACGCGTCGATGTACGTGTATTCGTCCTGCGCGACCACCGGATGCGTCTCGGAGCACTCGACCTGCCGGCTCAGGGTGGCCGAGCCGGGCGTGTCATCGCGATCGAAGCTGTGATTGCCCCGCACCCCGAACACGATGGCGCCGGCGAGGAGCGTGACCAGAGTCACTACGTAGGCGATTCGGGTGAGGTGTCGGAAGGTCGCGGTTCGGCGGAGTACGGCTATGCCCGGCGATGGTGCCGGCGATGCCCGGCCCTCGGTGAGAGGCATGGCGAACGATACGCCCAGCGTCGCGTAGAGGAACGGCGCGACTACGCTCAGATAGCGCACCGAGAACATGCCGTATCCGCCGTTCGCCGTCTCCTGGATCGCCGACCAGAGTATGAGCAACGTTGTCGGTACGACGAACAGCATGACGATCAACGTCATCACCGACATGCGATCCATGTCGTTTGCCCGATCCTCCCGATTCCCAGGGTCCGCCCCGTTTCCCGCATCCGTCCGTCGCGGTGTGCACATACATGCCGTGTACACTGCGACCAGCGATTCGATGGCCGCCAGCACGATCGCCCCGACCGTCAATGACGCCGGCACGGGAATCTCGTCCTCGGTCATGCCGAGCAGCATCACGTCGAACGCGTTCGCCACGCCGGACATGTTCATCCTGCGCGTCACCGGCGGCAGTACGGAGGAGGAGCCGCGGACCTGTCCGATCGCGGCCGGCATCCAAGGCAGGAACAGCAGGATCGACGCGACGTAGGCGAGCATCCAACGCCAGCCATGCCATGTGCCATCGGCTCGGGTCCCTCCCGATTCGTCCCGTCGCACCGCCTTCACCGAACGGACGGCCAGCCAGACCGCGTGCGTGAACCAGACGAAGGCGGTCAGATACAGCGTCAGCATGCCCAACGCGACGATCACCGTGTACGCCGCCCACCAGCCGAGGGTGGCGGACGGGCGGCGCGATTCGGGCGGCGGTACAGCCGGTCCCGGTCGCGGCTGGCCGGCACGGCGGATCGCGGTGACGCCCGCGGCGTGCACGAGCGCATAGGTGCCGAGCGTGGCGAGCAACATCGCCATCGCGTACATGCGTAGCTCATAGCCGTAACGCAGCATGAACCCGCCGCAGAGCAACAGCGGCATGCACAGGCACGCGACGCGCTCGCCGAACAGGTCGCGCAGCATGACAAGCAGTGTCAGCACGGCGGCCCCGAGCAACAGGCAGTTGAACGTGCGCAGCATGTCGATGTTCCCCTGCACCAGCGGCATCCATGACTTGAGCATCAGGTAGTAGAGCGGCGGATGGGCGTCCACGGCGGTCAGCCTGATGAGTTCCGGCACCGGTTTCGAAGCGAGGATCAGCGAATACTGTTCGTCGAACCACAGGGATCGTCCGCGTCCCATCAGCGCGCTGGCCGTCGTGACGGCGGCGGCGCAGCACAACGCCAATACGGGGAAGGGGACGGGAAGGGCGGGACGCGGGTGCGGGCGCATCCGGTTCGGGACGGGGGAGGAGATGACGTCTGCGTGGGATCGGCATGAGGAGGGGTGTGGGCGTGACATGGCTGGACTTCCTGTGACGGTTGCCGGCGCCTACCGCGACGCCGGTTCCCTGAAGTTGCCCCCGAGGTTGCCGTCGCGCACGATGTAGCTCGGCCGTCGCTTCGTCTCGAGATACGTCTTCGCCAGATACCGGCCGATCACCCCGAGACACAGCAGCTGCAACCCGCCGATGAACGTGACGATGCAGGCGAGCGACGGCCAGCCCGCCACGGGATCGCCGAACAGGGCCGCGCGCACGGCGATGAAGCAGGTGGCGCCGAACGCGACCGCGCACAGCAGCAGTCCGATGTAGGAGGCGATGGTCAGTGGCATCGTGGAACAGGACATGAGGCCGTCGATCGCGTACCCGGTCAGCGTGAGGAAGTTCCATGTCGTGCGTCCGGCCGCGCGTTTCGCGTTCGGGTATTCGATCCACGCGGTGCGGAATCCGACCCACGCATACAGCCCCTTGGAGAACCGGTTGCGTTCGGGCAGCGCGGTGATCGCGTCGACCATGGACCGGCGCATCATGCGGAAATCGCGCGCGCCGTCGGGCACCTCGGCCGGCGACACGAGGTTCATGAGACGGTAGAACAGTCGGGAGAACACCGATCGGATCGGCGGCTCGCCGGCGCGCGTGACACGTCGCGTCGCCACGCAATCAAGCGTCGGATCATCGGCCAGCATGGCGGCCATGCGAGGCAAGAGCGACGGCGGATCCTGCAGATCGGCGTCCATCACGGCCACGAGGTCGCCGCTTGCCGCGTCGAGTCCGGCGAGCAATGCGCCCTCCTTGCCGAAGTTGCGCGACAGCGACAGCCATCGGACGTCGAACGGCCATGTGCCGCTCGCCGCCTCGCGCAGCAGCTGGGCGGTGCGGTCGCGGGAGCCGTCGTCCACGAACACCAGTTCGACGCGCATGCCGGGCGCGGCCGCGTCGATGTCGTCGACGGTGTCGGCCATCGCGGAGAGGAACAGCGGGATGCAGTCCTCCTCGTTGTAGGAGGGCACCACGATGGACAGGGTGGATGCGTTATGCATGGGAGCCTCCTTCTCTCGCGTTTCGCTTCTTCGTGATTTCGCGATGACTTCATTGTCGGTTCGGGTGACGGCTAACTTGCCTGTAGTCGCCCTGAACGGACCCTGATTCATGTCCGGGTTGTCCTCATAACGAGTACGGGATGACGTAGGGGTTGGCGGGGCGTCGTGTCGTCGGCGGCTGTACGGCGTGACCGGCACAATGGGATCCTTGACGAAAGAGGTTGAAATGGTGCGGAACGGTGATCGGACTGACAGCGGTCGGGCTGATGGTCGGATCGAAAGAACCGGCGTGGGGACGTCCGGTGAGGCGGGCGATACCGGTCCGGCTGATCGGGCGACCCGCGCCGAACGCGTCCGCCTCAGGCTCGCCGCGTGGTGGGAGGCGAACGCGCGCGACCTGCCGTGGCGCTTCGGCCGCGCGACCCCGTGGGGCGTACTGGTCTCCGAGGTGATGAGCCAGCAGACGCAGATGAGCCGCGTCGTGCCGTACTGGACCCAATGGATGGAACGCTGGCCCGACGCCAGGGCGCTCGCCGCCGCGCCGAAGGCCGACGTGATCACCGCGTGGGGACGGCTCGGCTACCCGCGCCGCGCGCTGCGATTGCAGGAGTGCGCGCGTCGTCTCAAACGAATGCGGCGACGAACTGCCGCGCGGATACGACGCCCTGACCGCGCTGCCCGGGGTAGGCGACTACACCGCGTCCGCTGTGATGAGCTTCGCGTACGGCTAGCGCGTGGCCGTGATCGACACGAACATCCGTCGCGTGCTTTCCAGACTGTTCCGTGGCGAGGAGTCGCGCGGGGGAGCGGCGAGTCCCTTGGAGCGCGCGCTCGCGAACGAGGTGCTGCCGTCGGATGGCGATGATGGTATGAACGATGTTTCACGAGATGTTTCACAGGGTGTTTCACGAGGTGTTTCACGACGTGCCCCGCGTGCGACCCCGCCGTCGGTCGTGTGGAACCAGTCGGTGATGGAACTGGGCGCGCTGGTGTGCACGGCGAAGAACCCGCTGTGCGATCGCTGCCCGGTGTCGACTGACTGCGCGTTCCTCGCCGCCGGACGTCCGGGGCTGGGGGAGCGGCGCACAAGGCCTCGCCAGCGGTTCCAAGGCACCGACCGCCAGGTGCGCGGCATCGTGCTCAAAGCGTTGCGAGAGCTGGGTTCCACCGATTCCGGCGATTCCGCTGATTCCGCGGAGTCCTTGCCGCGCGAGCGTGTCGAGTCGCTGTGGAAGAACCACGTCCAGCTCGACGCCTGCATCGCGGGCCTTGACGAGGACGGGCTGATCGAGATCCTGCCCGACGGGGCGCTGAGGCTGCCGCGGGGTTAAAACCCGTACTGAGAATGCGCGTCGCATCGACTACCCCTCAGTCCGCTTCGCGGCCAGCTCGTCCTGTAATTATGGTCGCACTACGCGCGCGTTATACCGGCTCGCCTGTCGGCTCGCACGTTGCCTACAAACAGCTCTGCTGTTTGCTTCACGGCAACGTCCTGACAAGGGGAGCCGAGTATGGGTGGCGTGTGAGGAATCGGGAGAATCGACTTGACCCGCGCGTATCGCGCGCATCCGTCCGTACACTGGGAGACGTTATGGCAGTCAGGAGGAGCAGCATGGGCGGAACCGTGAATCCCGGCGGCGCGGGTCGTCCGGGGGCGAGGTCGGGTGGGCCCAACAGGGCCGGCGGCAAGCCGGGCAAGAAGA
This sequence comes from Bifidobacterium rousetti, assembly GCF_008698235.1. GTDB lineage: Bacteria > Actinomycetota > Actinomycetes > Actinomycetales > Bifidobacteriaceae > Bifidobacterium > Bifidobacterium rousetti. Next base: position 444,183 of record NZ_PEBH01000002.1, on the reverse strand, counting down.
AACGAAAGCTCAGCAAGCGCCAGCGCGCGATCTACCGCCGTCGCCGCATCGTCGTGTTCTCGGCGCTCGTCGTCGTCCTGTTCGTGCTGGGATTCACCGTGTACAGCCTCGGCCGCGGTGCTGGCGCCGTCGTCGACGTCGCCCTCGGCAACGCCGACCACACCACGCTTGAACGCTCCACATCGCCCGAACCGCATCACAGCGCCACTGTGAAGAACTGCTCGGCGAAGGACACGCGCCTCGAACTGACCGCGAAGACCGCGACGGTCGCGGTCGGCGGCTCGCTCGACTGGGTCGCGACGATCACGCACGAGGGTTCCGGCTCCTGTCTGATCGACGCCTCCGACTCCGGGCGCGTGCTCACCATCACCTCCGGCGGCGAGACCGTGTGGCGCTCCGACGCATGCCCGGCCGAGGCGCGCTCGCTCCTCATGGCCAAGGGCGACAAGGACGTCAAGACGATCACATGGAACGCGAGCCGCACGTCCGACCAGTGCGTCGAGAACCAGGACGACCTGCCCAAGGTGGATCGCGGCACGTACGTGGGCGTGCTGAGCCTCAAGAACGCGCCGAAGGTCAAGAGCCAGCCGGTCACGATCGAGGTGCAGTGAGGGGCGGAATCGCCCGCATTCGCCGACAAATCGCCCGATTTGTGAAGAATATGTGCTGATTCGCCCCCGTCGTACAGCGCACCTGCGCCTCGGCGGTATGGCGTCCACCCCTACCACTACATTTATCTATTTGCATATGGCGTGTCATATTGCGGGCATGCCGTCAACGATGAAGCGCCCGCACAGGCATATGGTGGCCGTGCCGGCGCTCCCGGGGAAACCATACGATCTAGCGAGCGATAAGGAACGTCCATTGGCTACTGAGTCCAAGACGAACACCACCACCATCACCGCACGCGCCGACCAGCACGACATCGACCTGCACAAGGCGTCGGACCGCGTGAACTTCGGTTCCATCAAGGAACCCATCGATGTGCCCTACCTGCTGGGCGTGCAGACCGACAGCTTCGACTGGCTGATCGGCAACGACCGCTGGAAGGCGCGCGTCGCCGAGGACGAGAAGAACGGCACCGTCACCACGCCGCACACCTCCGGCCTCGATGAGGTCTTCAACGAGATCTCCCCGATCGAGAACTTCGCGCAGACCATGTCCCTCACCTTCTCCGACCCGTACTTCGAGGAGCCGCGCCACACGGTCCAGGAGTGCAAGGAGAAGGACTACACCTACTCCGCCCCGCTGTACGTCAACGCCGAGTTCGAGAACGGCGAGACCGGCGAGATCAAGTCCCAGACCGTGTTCATGGGCGACTTCCCGCTGCAGACCGCGCACGGCACCTTCATCATCGGCGGCACCGAGCGCGTCATCGTCTCCCAGCTCGTGCGCTCCCCGGGCGTCTACTTCGACCGCCAGCAGGACCGCACCTCCGACAAGGAGGTCTTCGGCGCGAAGATCATCCCGTCGCGCGGCGCGTGGCTCGAGTTCGAGATCGACAAGAAGGACCAGCCGCAGGTGCGCGTGGACCGCAAGCGCAAGCAGTCCGCGATCGTCTTCCTCATGGCCATCGGCATGACCAAGCCGGAGATCCGCGAGGCGTTCAAGGACTACCCGCTGGTGCTCGACGCCCTCGACAAGGAACAGCTGCAGACCCAGGACGAGGCCCTCGTCGACCTCTACCGCAAGATCCGCCCGGCCGACACCCCGACCCCGGAGGCCGGCAAGAACCTGCTCGACTCCTTCTACTTCAACACCAAGCGCTACGATCTGGCCCGCGTCGGCCGCTACAAGATCGACCGCAAGCTCGGCCTCGAGACCGACATCAACGACCGCAGCCTGTCGCGCGAGGACATCATCGCGACGATCAAGTACCTCGTCACCCTGCACGACGGCAAGGCCACCTTCCCGGGCAAGCGCAACGGCGAGGACGTGGACCTGCGTGTCGACGTCGACGATATCGACCACTTCGGCAACCGCCGCATCCGCCAGGTCGGCGAGCTGATCCAGAACCAGCTCAGGACGGGCCTGAGCCGTATGGAGCGCGTCGTGCGCGAGCGCATGACCACCCAGGACGCCGAGGCCATCACCCCGCAGTCGCTGATCAACATCCGTCCGGTGAACGCCACCATCAAGGAGTTCTTCGGCACCTCCCAGCTGAGCCAGTTCATGGATCAGAACAACCCGCTGTCCGGTGTGACGAACAAGCGCCGTCTCTCCGCGCTGGGTCCGGGCGGCCTCTCCCGCGACCGCGCCTCCATGGAGGTGCGCGACGTGCACCCGTCCCACTTCGGCCGCATGTGCCCGATCGAGTCCCCTGAAGGCCCGAACATCGGTCTGATCGGCTCGCTGGCTACCTTCGGCCGCGTCAACCCGTTCGGCTTCATCGAGACCCCGTACCGCAAGGTCGTCGACGGCCACGTCACCGACGAGGTCGAGTACATGACCGCCGACCGCGATCTCGACCACGTCATCGCGCAGGCCAACCAGGAGCTCGACAAGGACGGCAACTTCGTCCAGGACGAGGCCCTCGCCCGAGTCGGCGAGGAGGAGGCGGTCGATGTGCCGGTCAGCCAGGTCGACTACATGGACGTCTCCCCGCGCCAGATGGTCTCCCTCGGCGCCTCGCTGATCCCGTTCCTCGAGCACGACGAGGGCCACCGAGCGCTGATGGGCACCAACATGCAGCGTCAGGCCGTGCCGCTGATCGAGTCCGAGCGCCCGCTCGTGGGCACCGGCTCCGAGTGGCGCACCGCCAACGACTCCGGCGACGTCATCAAGTCGGAGAAGGACGGCGTGGTCACCTACGTGTCCGCCGACATGATCCGCGTGATGAACGACGACGGCACCACCAGCTCCTACAAGCTGGCCAAGTTCCAGCGCTCCAACCAGACCACCTGCTACAACCAGCGTCCGATCGTCCACGACGGCGAGCGCGTCGAGGCCGGCACCGTGATGGCCGACGGCCCTGCGATCCAGAACGGCGAGCTGGCCCTCGGCAAGAACCTGCTCATCGCATTCATGCCGTGGAACGGCTACAACTACGAGGACGCCGTGATCATCTCCCAGCGTCTCGTGCAGGACGACACCCTCTCCTCGATCCACATCGAGGAGTACGAGATCGACGCCCGCGAGACCAAGCTGGGCGCCGAGGAGATCACCCGCGACCTGCCGAACGTCGGCGAGGACGCGGTCGCGAACCTCGACGAGCGCGGCATCATCCGCATCGGCGCCGAGGTCGAGGCCGGCGACATCCTCGTCGGCAAGGTCACGCCGAAGGGCGAGACCGAGCTGACCCCGGAGGAGCGCCTGCTGCGCGCCATCTTCGGCGAGAAGTCCCGCGAGGTGCGCGACACCTCGCTGCGCGTGCCCCACGGCGAGACCGGTACGGTCATCGGCGTCAAGGAGATCACCCGCGAGGACGCCGAGGAGGACGGCGACGAGCTGCCCAACGGCGTCAACCAGATGATCCGCGTCTACATCGCCCAGCACCGCAAGATCACGGTCGGCGACAAGCTCTCCGGCCGCCACGGCAACAAGGGCTGCATCTCCCGCATCCTGCCCGAGGAGGACATGCCGTTCCTCGCGGACGGCACCCCGGTCGACATCATGCTCAACCCGCTCGGCGTGCCGTCGCGAATGAACCTGGGCCAGGTGCTCGAGCTGCACCTGGGCTGGATCGCGCACTCCGGCTGGGACATCTCCCTCGACCCGGACCTCGAGGCCGAGTGGAAGAAGCTCGTCCCCGCGGGCGCCGAGAAGGCCGAGCCGGGCACCCCGGTCGCGACCCCGGTGTTCGACGGCGTCAAGCCGGACGTCCTCAAGGGCCTGCTGTCCACCACGCTGCCGAACCGCGACGGCGACCGCATGGTCGGCCCGGACGGCAAGGCCACGCTGTTCGACGGCCGCACCGGCGAGCCGTTCGCGCGTCCGATCTCCGTGGGCTACATGTACATGCTCAAGCTCCACCACCTCGTGGACGACAAGATCCACGCCCGCTCCACCGGCCCGTACTCGATGATCACCCAGCAGCCGCTGGGCGGCAAGGCGCAGTTCGGCGGCCAGCGCTTCGGCGAGATGGAGGTGTGGGCCCTCGAGGCCTACGGCGCCGCCTACACGCTGCACGAGATGATGACCACCAAGTCCGATGACGTCGACGGCCGCGTGCGCGCCTACGGCGCGATCGTCAAGGGCGAGAACCTGCCGCCGGCGGGCATCCCCGAATCGTTCAAGGTGCTCCTGAAGGAAATGCAGTCCCTGTCGCTGAACGTCGAGGTGCTGAACGCCGAAGGCCAGGCCATCGACATGAAGGACGAGGACGACGATCCGAGCAGCGCCTCCGACGACCTCGGCTTCAACATCGGCGCCCGCCCGGACGCCGCCGCGAAGGAAGACCAGGCCGCCCCGCAGCCCGAGTACCAGTGAGCGGTACCGGACGAGCCACGAGCCAAGAGTCAAGAGTCAATCGAGACAACGCAACTAGCCAATTAGCGTAAGTAAGGACGAAAGAGACAAGTGCTGGACGTCAACGCATTCGACAAGCTGAGGATCGGCCTGGCCACCGCGGACGATATCCGCGGGTGGAGCCACGGCGAGGTCAAGAAGCCCGAAACCATCAACTACCGCACCCTGAAGCCGGAGAAGGACGGTCTGTTCGGTGAGCAGATCTTCGGCCCGACCCGCGACTGGGAGTGCGCCTGCGGCAAGTACAAGCGCGTGCGCTTCAAGGGCATCGTGTGCGAGCGATGCGGCGTGGAGGTCACCCGATCCCGCGTGCGCCGCGAGCGCATGGGCCACATCGAGCTGGCCGCCCCCGTCACCCACATCTGGTTCTTCAAGGGCGTGCCGTCCCGTCTGGGCTACATGCTGAACGTCACCCCGAAGGAGCTGGAGAAGGTCATCTACTTCGCCTCCTACATGGTCACCGCCGTCGACGACGCGCAGCGCCACGAGGACCTGCCGAACCTGCAGGCCGAGTTCGACCAGGACATCAACGCCCTCGAGCACCGCCGCAACAACGAGATCGAGGATCGCGCCAAGAAGGTCGAGGCCGATCTGCACGAACTCGAGGAGGCCGGCGAGGCCAAGGGCGCCGCCAAGGCCAAGCTGCGCAACTCCGCCGAGCGCGACATGGCGGCCATCCGCCAGCGCTACGACGACCAGATCGCGCGCCTCGGTGCCGTGTTCGACAAGTTCAAGAAGCTCAAGCCGGGCGACATCATCGACGACGTGGACCTGTGGCGCGAGATGCAGGACCGCTACGAGGACTACTTCGAGGGCTGCATGGGCGCCGAGGCGGTCAAGAAGCGCCTGCAGTCGCTCGACCTCGAGGCCATCGCCGCCGAGCTGCGCGAGGAGATCAAGGACGCGTCCGAGCAGCGCAAGACCAAGGCCCTGAAGCGCCTCAAGGTCGTCAACGCCTTCCTGTCCACCGGCAACAAGCCGGAGGCCATGGTGCTCGACGTGATCCCGGTCATCCCGCCGGACCTGCGCCCGATGGTCCAGCTGGACGGCGGCCGCTTCGCGACCTCCGACCTGAACGACCTGTACCGCCGCGTCATCAACCGCAACAACCGTCTGAAGCGACTCATCGAGCTCGGCGCCCCGGAGATCATGCTCAACAACGAGAAGCGCATGCTCCAGGAGGCCGTCGACTCCCTGTTCGACAACGGCCGCCGCGGCCGCCCGGTCACCGGCGCCTCGAACCGCCCGCTCAAGTCCCTGTCCGACATGCTCAAGGGCAAGCAGGGCCGCTTCCGCCAGAACCTGCTCGGTAAGCGAGTCGACTACTCCGGCCGTTCCGTGATCGTCGTCGGCCCGTCCCTGCGCATGCACCAGTGCGGTCTGCCGAAGCCGATGGCGCTCGAGCTGTTCAAGCCGTTCGTCATCAAGCGCCTCGTCGACATGAACTACGCGCAGAACATGAAGAGCGCCAAGCGTCTCGTCGACCGCGGCGACTCCGAGGTGTGGGGCGTGCTCGAGGAGGTCATCTCCGAGCACCCGGTGCTGCTCAACCGCGCGCCTACGCTGCACCGTCTGAGTATCCAGGCGTTCGAGCCGATCCTCGTCGAGGGCAAGGCCATCCACCTGCCGCCGCTCGCCTGCGCCGCGTTCAACGCGGACTTCGACGGCGACCAGATGGCCGTCCACCTGCCGCTGTCCGCCGAGGCCCAGGCCGAGGCCCGCTCGCTGATGATGGCCTCCGACAACATCCTGAAGCCGGCCGACGGCCACACCGTGACCATGCCGTCCCAGGACATGATCCTCGGCCTGTACTACCTGTCCACCGTGGTGGAGGGCGCCAAGGGCCAGGGCCGCGTGTTCTCCTCGCTCGCCGAGGCCGAGATGGCCCTCGACCTGCACGAGATCGACATGCAGGCCAAGGTCCTGATCCGCGTGCCGAGCACGTTCACCCTGCCGGCCAGCTGGGAGCCGGGCGATCTCAAGGTCGCCGATCCGGCCGCCCAGAACGGCGAGGAGACCGTGCACGAGGAGCGTTTCCACGACGGCACCGCACTGTTCGCCACCTCCTACGGCCGTGTGCTGTTCAACGAGACGCTGCCGATCGACTACCCGTTCGTCAACGAGCAGGTCGGCAAGAAGCGTCTCGCCAAGATCGTCGACGACATCGCGACGCGTTACCCCACCGAGCAGGTGGCCGCCTCGCTGGACGCCCTGAAGGATCTCGGCTTCACCCGAGCCCCGTGGTCCGGCGTGTCCTTCGCGTTCTCCGACGTCATCGAGCCGGCCGAGCGCACCAAGCTCGTCGCCCGCTACGAGGAGGAGGCCGCCAAGGTCAACGAGAACTACGAGATGGGCTTCTCCACCGAGGAGGACCGTCGCCAGGAGCTCATCGACCTGTGGAGCAAGTGCACGGCCGAGGTCTCCAAGGCCGTCGAGCACGACTTCGACCCGTCGAACAACCTCGCCATCATCGTCCAGTCCGGTGCGCGAGGAAACATGATGCAGATCAACCAGATCGCGGGCATGCGTGGCCTCGTGGCCAACCCGAAGGGCGAGATCATCCCCCGTCCGGTCAAGTCCAACTACCGCGACGGCCTGTCCGTGCTGGAGTACTTCATCTCCCAGCACGGCGCGCGTAAGGGTCTGGCCGATACCGCACTGCGTACGGCCGAGTCCGGCTACCTGACCCGTCGTCTAGTCGACGTGGCGCAGGACGTCATCGTGCGCGAGGAGGACTGCGGCACCAAGCAGGGCATCCAGATCCGCGTGGCGGACCGCGACGCCGACGGCAACCTCGTCCTCGTCAAGAACGCGGACGGCGGCCCGTACTCCCGTCTGCTCGCGGCCGACGTCGTCGACCCGGCCGACGGCACGACCGTGCTGTACAAGCGCGACGACGCCCTGTCGATGGACGTGCTCAACGATCTGGTCGCCCACGGCGTCGAGTTCGTCAAGTGCCGTTCCGTGCTCTCCTGCGAGTCGAGCCGCGGCGTGTGCGCCAAGTGCTACGGCTGGTCGCTGGCCACCAACAAGCTGGTCGACGTCGGCGAGGCCGTCGGTATCGTCGCCGCCCAGTCCATCGGCGAGCCCGGTACGCAGCTGACCCTGCGTTCCTTCCACTCCGGTGGCGTCGCCTCCGCGTCCGATATCACGCAGGGTCTTCCGCGTGTCACCGAGTTGTTCGAGGCCCGTACTCCTAAGGGTGAGTCCCCGATCGCCGAGTTCGCCGGCACCATCAAGGTGACGGAGAACGACCGCGGCCGTCAGGTCATCCTCACCCCGGACGCCGATTCCGGCGCCCCGACCGAGGACGGCGCGATCAAGCCGATCACGTACAGCGTCTCCCGCCGCGTGCCGCTGCTGGTCAAGGACGGCGAGCACGTCGAGACCGGCCGCCAGCTGATCGAGGGTTCCGTGGATCCGAAGAAGATCCTGCGCATCCTCAACAAGCGCGCCGCGCAGATGAACATCGTCGAGGAGGTGCACAACGTGTACCGCTCGCAGGGCGTCGACATCCACGACAAGCACATCGAGGTCATCGTGCACCAGATGAGCCGTCGCGTCACCGTGATCGACTCCGGCGACACCGACCTGCTGCCGGGCGAGCTGGTGGACCAGCGCCGCTTCCGCGACGTGAACAAGGCCGCCGTCAAGTCCGGCAAGAAGCCGGCTTCCGGCCGTCCGGAGCTCATGGGCATCACGAAGGCCTCGCTGGCCACCGACTCGTGGCTGTCCGCCGCCTCCTTCCAGGAGACGACCCGCGTGCTCACCGACGCCGCCCTGAACCAGAAGGTCGACGACCTCAAGGGTCTCAAGGAGAACGTCATCATCGGTAAGCTCATCCCGGCCGGCACCGGCTTGGCCCGCTACCGCAACGCGGTGGTCGAGCCGGACAAGGCGATCCGCGACACCATCTACCCGAACTTCGGTCTGGGTGGCGACACGAATGGCGAGGGCGTCGACTTCGGCGACGGCGACATGGGCGATGTGGACTTCTCCAACATCGACTTCGGCGACCTGAAGCTCGGCGAGGACTTCAACCCCGACGACTTCCTCGACGATCAGGGCGGCACCGCCGGCTTCGGTGACGGTGACGACGAGCACCACATCGACCACACCGATTTCCTCGGCGATCTCGGCGGTGACGACTCGAACGCCGGCTCCGGCGACTCGGATGCCGACGGTTCGGCCGACGCCTCCTCGGACGCCGACCAGAACGCCTGATCCGAAAAGGTCTAGCTGACTGACTGAAGGTTGACTGAGACCGAAAAGGGTTGTGTTCTTCCCATTGACGTGGGAAGAACACAACCCTTTTTCTGTTCGTTGGGAGGAGTCTGGCCCCCTCTGAAAGGACGTTGCCGTGAAGCAAACAGCAGAGCTGTTTGTAGGCAACGTGCGAGCCGACAGGCGAGCCAGCAAACTGCGCGCGCAGCGCGTCCGTAATTGCGGACGGCTGTCAGCCGCAGGCTGACTGGGGAGAGAAGAAGAGCGGCCCAAGGGGCCGCGGGAAACACGGCATCGGCCGGAGACCGATCCCACGCGGTACTCAGCGCACGGCCATCTCGCGCAGTTCGAACAGCTGGTCGCCGAGGCGGATGACGGCCGGCGCCGCGACCTCGGCGGGGGAGCCGGGATCGACCTTCACGTCATGGCCGGCGACGACGAGGTACGTGCCGTTGAGCGAATCGCAGTCGTCGAGCCACAGCCGGTCGTTCTCGTCCATCGTGAGCGTCGCGTGGTTGCGCGAGATCGTGCGTGTCGGGTCCTCGACCTGCACGACCTTCGCGCCGTCCGGCACCGGATTGGACGGCCGGCGTCCGAGCAGCATGCTGGCGTCGACGACGATCGACTGGCCGGTGGCGTCATTGCGCATCAAATAGGTGCGGGCGTGGCGTGGCGAGGCATGCGGTTGGCCTGTCGTATCGGACCGGGCGGCGTCGCCGGCCGACGGGTTGGCCGAGGCATCGTCCGCCCGCCGGCCATCCGTCCCCTGACCGTCACCCTGACGGCGCGGCAGGGTGCTGCGTGCGTCGCCGGTGACCGGATCATCCGTGAACGCGGGGTCGGCCACAGGGGCCGTGGCGGAATCGGCGGCGGTGCGCACCGTCATCGGCACGGTGTGCGGCGTGTGCGGGGTCTGTCGGGCCTGCGCCGGGAATCCGGCGACGGTGGCCGGATACACGCCTTCGGAGCCGTCCTCGGGATCGCCGTCGAACCCGCTGGGGAACACGCCGTCCTGACCGTTCTGGCTGTACTGGCTGTCCTGACCGGTTCGATCGAACCGGTCGGCCGCACCGGTGACGGGCATCGGACCCACCGAGCCGTCGCCGTCCAGCGCCTCCGCGTCGAGCGGTTCGTCGGCCACGGACTCGATGTCGTCCACCAGCTCGTGGACGGTCTGCGCGCTCCGGACGTTCCCCTCGTGTTCCTGTTCCGCGCCGGCGGCCCGGACCGGTGGTTGGGCGGGCTGGCCGACGGCGTCGTCCTCATACCAGCCGGGTTCGGGCGGGGGAGGGAACGGGATCGTCCTGTGCATCGGCAGTTGCTTCCTTTCTGATTCGGATCGACTCGACCGCAGCGTCTCAGAACCGCGACGAACGCCGTGCGAGCGCCGCGTCGACCGCCGGATCATGCAGCTGGGCGAGCCAGTCGACCAGCGCCGGGTACAGATTCGGGTTGCACGCCAGATCGGCGTACAGTTCGGGCGCGCTGCGGGCGATCTCCGCCATCTGCATCTGATCGGTGGTCGTGGCCGCCTGCGCCGCGGTGAAACCGTACGGGTTGCGCGCCGGCTGCACGTAGGCGTCCTGCCCGTAGGCCGCGGTCGGCTGCGAGGTGAACGAGACCGGTTGCACGGTGGTCTGGCCCGTGCCCTGACCGGTGACGACGTACTGCTCGGATCGCACGGATCGCGGCTGGCGGTCCGACGTCGCGGACTGTCCGGACGTCGCGGACCGCGTGGACTCGGACCGTACGGGTTCCGGCTGCGCCGCAGTCTGTCCCGCCGTCTGACCCGCGCCGCTGGGATTGTCCGGAACCGCGTACCCCAGCTGCGCGACGGTCTCGCGCGCACGGTCGTCGCCGAATTCGGCGAGCCAGCGGATCAGTCCGGGGTAGGCGCGCGGGTTCACCGCCACGTTCGCGCCGAACTCCGGGTTTTCGTATGCGATCTTCGCGAGGAAGACGGGATCCGCGTCCGGATCCTGCACAGCCGCGACCGCGGCGTCATAATCGACCATTCCGGCTCTCCTTGGATGGCTACAACAGGTTCGCAAAGTCGTGGGCGATGCGCCGACTTCCTCGCTTGTGCCAAGTTTAGTCGCCCGCGTTTACGTTTGACCAATTCGTCTGTCCGGTTTATCCCAAGTGAAGGCGTCGGTCGGGAGGAAAGGATCTAGGCTGGAACCATGAGCGATACGACTGTGACGATGAGCGCGCGTGAGGCGCTGGACACATTGACTGCGGAGAATGCCGGCGACGATGCCGCGTCGCGCGCCCTGCTGGCGTACGCGCCGCCGAGGGGCGGCAAGACGCGGTTCGCGTTCCGCGTGTTGCTGGGCGCGTTGGACCGGTTCGGCGGGTCGGGGGCGATGATGACGGTCTCCAACCGCACCATCGCCGACCGGTTGGGCGACGATGTCGTCCGTCATCTCGGCGCGTCCGCGCAGACCCGTCCGGTGACCACGCTGTCCGCGATCGCGTTCCGCGTGATCGCCGACGCGCGGTTCGCCGCCGGCCTGTCCGCGCCGAGGCTGATCAACGGCGCCGAACAGGACGCGCTGCTTCGCGGGGTGATGGCCGTGCATCTGGCGCACGCGCAGGCCGGCGAGCCGTGCGCGGTGTGCGGGCTGTTGCGCGCTTATTTCGCGTCCGACGACTGGGCGAAGGCGGTCGGGGCCGCCGACGATGACGGGACCGAAGAAACCCATACCGCGGAAGGCACCACCGCGGGCATGTTCGAGCGCGGCGTCTCGTCCGCGTTCGTCGCCCAGCTGCGCGACATGCTGGCGCGCATGGACGAGCTCGGCGCGTTCCCCGAATGGGAGGACCAGCTGATCGAGGCCGCGCGCGCCGAAGGCACGTACGGCGAACGGCTCGAACTGCAGTGGCGACTCGCGTTCGCCCTGCGGCGCGAATACCTCGCGGCCATCGAACAGGCGTACCAGGGCCAGTACCGGCTCGACGCCTCGCGGTTGCTGGTCGAGGGCGCGGCCGTGCTGCGCGACGGCACCGCATCCGACAAGGGCTTGCCGAAGCTGCTCGTCATCGACGACTTCCAGGACACCACGCTCGCCGGCCTGCGCTTCCTCGAGGCGCTTGCCGACGCGGGCGCGGGGCTGCTGCTTGTCGGCAACCCGGACGAGGCGGTCCAGACCTTCCGCGGCTCCTACCCGGAGTACCTGTTCAGACAGGCCGTCGAAGGATCGCTCGGCGCCCGGATCGTCCGCATCGAGCCGGAGGAGCCGGAGGATGACACGGACGCGGCCGAAGACGCCGAGGACGAACCCGACGCCCATCCCGTCACCTACCGCGACATCGTCGCGGCGCGCGTCTCCCTGTCGATCCCCTCGCCGCTGGACGATCCCACGCCGCTGCCCGACCGCCCCGGCAAGACGCCGAAGCTGCACGGCTCGTGGCCCATCGCGCCATTGGACCCCGAGGCCAAGGAGCGCTCGGACGGATCGTTCGCCTCGGCCCTCTACCGTTCGCCGCGCGAGGAGCTCGACGACGTCGTATGGCGCATCAAACGCGCCAAGCTCGACGGCCGCGCGCAATGGAACGACATGGCCGTCATCGCCCACGACAACAACACCGTGCGCACGTTCGGCGAGCGCCTGCGCCGCGACGGCGTACCCGTACGCTACTCGTCCGTCACCCGCCCCCTAAGCGAGGAGCCGTTCGTGCAGGGCCTGTTCGCCCTGATCGAACTCGCGCGACTGCGCCGGCAGGGCCTTGACGGCACCGACATGACCCTGCGCCAGATCGCCGCGTTCGCCCGCTCCCGCGTCGCCACGCTGATGGGCGGGCCGCTGATCACCGTCGGCGCGAGGCCCGGCGATGGGCGTCCCGCGCGCGTCGAGATCATCGACTCCGCGATGAAGGCCCTCGAATCGCTCTCGGCCGTCGTCGGCGGCGTCTCCGAGAACGGCGACGACCACGGGAACGCCGCAATCGCCGGCACCGCCGATGCCGACGAGGCGCGAACGACCCTGCCCGCGCTGGTCCGCGCATGGGACGATCTGACGCACGCCAAGGCCGCGTCGACCGCGTCCGCCCCGGTCGCGGTCGACGACTCGCTGATCGATCCCTCGTCCTCGACCGACGCCCCCGCATTCGGCGTGAACGCGCTGTACGCGATGCTCGCGCTCGACGACCCGCAGGCCCCGGCCGACTTGGCACTCGCCGCCATCGGTCAGGTGGTCGGCTCCGATCCGCAGCTCAAGGCGTTCCAGCGCCTGTGGCTGCTCGTCGACAAGGTCGCGCAGGGCCTCGGCGAACTCGTCAGCGAGGAGCCGCAGTTCACGCTCGCCCTCGCGTGGGACGCCACCGGCGTGGCCCGCGTCTGGCAGCGCGCCGCGCTCGAGAACACGGCCGAGGGGCGCGCCGCCAACGACCGACTCGACACGGCGATGCGCCTGTTCCAGTACGCCGAGGGCGGCACCGCCGGCCATGACATCGTCCGCTTCATCGCGCAGGTGCGCGCCATGCAGATCGAGGCCGACTCCCTCGCCCACATCGGGCCGATCGAGCAGGCCGTCACGCTCACCACACCGGCCGGCGCCGCAGGACGCCACTGGAAATTCGTGTGGATGCCGGCCCTCCAGCAGGATGTGTGGCCCAACCTCGCCGAACGCAACACGATGTTCGGCGGCGAGGATCTGGCCGACATCATCCTGTACGGCGGCATCGCGCAGGGCGTCACCGGCCCCGCCGCGGGCGGTCCCGCGCACGATCCGCGGCTGGCGTCGGTGCTGTCCGGCGAAAAGAAGAGCCTGCTGGTGGCGCTCACCCGCGCCGACGAGACCGTGATGGTCAGCGCCGTCGCCAACAATGACACGACCCCATCCGACTTCCTCTACGGCTACCTGCCGGAGCATTTCGACCGCGAATCTGCGCGCTTCACCGCAGTGGGGGAGGGCGGCGAGTTCGCCGGTCTCGACGCCGACCCCAAGGGCGTCGTCGCCGCCGCGCGCATCGTGTTGGCGACCTGTCCGGCCGACTCCGCCGAGGCCAGGGACGCCGCCATGGCGCTGGCGCTGCTCGCCGAGCACGGCGTCGAATCCGCCGACCCCGACGAGTGGGCGTACCCGCCGCAGACCAGGATCGAGGAGGCGTCGGGCGTGGGCGGGGAGCCGGCCGCCCACACCGAGCGGCCGGACGAGCCCGCGTCCCATCCGATGGCGTCCCTGTCTCCGTCGTCGGTGGACCGGCTGTGGGACTGCCCGGTGTGCTGGATGCTCGAGAACACGTTCGCCGGCCCCCGTCCGGGCAGCGTCGCCACCAGCTTCGGCACGCTCATCCACGCGGTCGCCCAGCGCGGCAGCGAGGAGGGGCTCGACCGGCCGAACCTCATGCCGGCGGCCGCGCGCGACGATCGCCTCGCCGCCGTCACGGCCAGGCTCACCGCCATCTACGACGAGCTCAAGCCCGACACGTCCGCGATCGACGACCCCGCCAGCCGGTACAACGCCATCCGCAAGGACGAGCACGCCGCCGAGACCCTGTCGAACATCGCCTCCTACTTCGTCACCAGCAACGAGGACGACTACCTCGGCGCCAACGCGAAGAACTTCCAGGTGGGGCGGCTCGAACAGGCCTCCTGCGAGGAGGCGTTCGCCGCGCGCTTCGACCTCGACGACATCCTCGCCGCCTACAACGCGACGCCCGGCGTCGAACCGGTCGACCGGCACCGGCTGGCCCTCCTCATGGGCACGCTGGTCGGCGGCTGGCCCGAAGGCATGAGCGACGACCTCATCGTCCGCCTCACCGGGCGCATCGACCGCAAGGAGACCCGTGTCATGCCGGGCGGAGGCGAGCGGATCAGGCTCATCGACTACAAGACCGGGCAGGTTCCCGGTCCCAGACAGATCGCCAACGACCTGCAGCTCGTGTGCTACCAGCTGGGACTCACCTTCCCCGAACGGCCGGTCGGAACATCGGGCGCCACCTTCGGTCTCCGCGGCACCGAGGCGCTCGCCGCGGCCCCGGTGATCGGCCAGTGCGCCCTGTTCCACGTCGAACACCGCGCCGCCCCCGCGCTCAGCTGGGCGCCCGAGGCGTTCCACCAGCCGCCGCTGTTCACCAGAGGCTCGCTCAACGCGGACGGGTTCACGCCGCGCTACCACTATCCGAGCATCGGCAAACTGCTCGACATGCCCGCGCTCGCGCCCGAGATCAAGCCCGAGGGGCTCGACGAGGTCAGCGACGCGCAATGGCGCGCCTTCGCGTCGCTGAACGACACGCAGGCCCTGTGGTCGCTGACGATGATCGCCCGCGTGTTCTACACAGCCGCCGCCAGCCGGTCCGAGCATCTGACCGCCCACCCGACCGACACCCATCTGCAGTTCTGCCGCATGCGCACCGTCTGCCCCGCGTGCGCCGGCGAGGTCGACACCGTATTCGAAACGAGGCAAGCATGAACGCATCCATCACACTGTCCGAAGCCACCGAAAAACCCGTCATCACACCTGTCATCACGCCCACCGAGGAACAGGCGGCCGTCATCGACGCGCCCATGGGCGACGACGTGCTCGTCGTCGCCGGCGCAGGGTCGGGCAAGACCTTCACGATGACCCGTCGCATCACCAGTCTCATCGAACGCGGCGTCGCCCCCGAACGCATCCTCGGCCTGACGTTCACGCGCAAGGCCGCCGGCGAACTGCTCGAACGCGTCTCGGCCGCGGTGACGACCATGCGCAGGGACGCCATGTTCCTGAAGCCCGCGGTGTTCACCTACGACGCGTTCTTCCAGTCCATCGTCCGGCAGTACGGCCTGCTCGTCGGCTTCGACCGCGACACGCAGCCGTTGAGCGAGGCCGGCGCGCTCCAGATCGCCGCCAACGTCATCGACCGGAACATGGACATGCTGCGCGGGCGCGACCTCGGCGCGTTCAACACCCTCGCCTCGCGTGTGCTGGCCCTGTCCGACGCGATCGGCAGTTCGATGATCGGCGGCGACGTCACCGACATGACCCAAGCCGTCGCCAAGGTGCGCGCATGGGACAACGCCTTCGCCGAACGAGTGCGCGACGCCATCGGCGGCGAGCCCGTCCCCGACGAGGCGCCGAAGCTCAAGGCGCCGACCCGCCGCAAGAAGGACACCGACGAGACGTGGGCCGAGAAGCTCAACGACTACCAGCGCCGCCAGCACGAGGCGTGCGTGTTCACCTGCGCGAACCTCGTCGCCGTCGCCGAGACCCGTGACGTGCTCCTCGATCTCGTCGAGGCGTACGCCGCGGAGAAGCGCCGTCTCAACATGGCCGAGTTCAGCGACTTCACCATCGCGGCCTACCAGCTGGCCACCCGGTTCCCGTCCATCGGCGAGCGCTACCGCCATCGGTTCAGCCATGTGCTGCTCGACGAATACCAGGACACCTCCACCACGCAGGCCGCCCTGCTCGCCGCCCTGTTCCACGGCGAGGGGACCTCGGTCGGCGCGGTCGGCGACCCGTTCCAGTCGATCTACGCGTGGCGTGGCGCCAGCCCGGGCGCGTTCCGCATGTTCCAGCGTGACTTCCGCATGCCGTCCGACGCCGAGCCGTACACGCTGAGCGCCACCCGACGCAATTCACGCCTGCTGCTCGATGCGGCCAACGACCTGACCCTGCCGTTGCGCGGGACGCCGCGCCGCGCCGGCAGCTCGCTGATGCGCGAGGTCGACGTCTCCCCGCTCGTCGCACGCGCCAACGCGCCGCTCGGCACGATCGGCATGCTCGGATACGACACGCTCGGCCAGGAGATCGACGCGGTCGTGCGTTTCTGCCGTCACAGCGTGTACCGCGACCTGCCGCTGCCGGCGGACAAGGCCGACCCGTGGAATCCGGACAAGGGCAAGCGCAGCGTGGCCGTGCTGTTCCGAACCAAGGCGCATATCGCCGAATACCAGGAGGCGCTCGAACGGGCCGGGCTCGACACGGTGGTCGTCGGCTATTCCGCGATGCTCGATCGCCCCGAGGTGCGTGACGTCCTCGCCCTGCTGCATGTGGCCGCCGATCACACCGATTCGGCCTCGCTGATGCGTTTGCTCGCGACCCCGCGGTTCGGCCTCGACGCGAGGACGCTCACCGCGTTGTCGTCGACCGCCGAACGGCTCAACATGGAGACCCGGTACCGCGCGCTCGTCGCCGCCGGCATCGCCCCCGCGGACGCGCCCCGCGGCGAGTGGGCCGCGATCGTGCGCGAGCACCGTAACGAGGTCGCCAACGCCGTGTTCCTGCCGGACGTGCTGCTCAGGGGCGACCTCGAGCGGCTCCTCGATCCCGGTGACGGCAAGCGGCCCGTCCTCACAGGCGAGGCGAAGCGGATCGTGCTGCGCGCCTCGGCGGTGCTGCGCCGCGTGCACGACATGGTCGGCCGCCCCCTCGCGGACGTGGTGCGCGAGGCCGTGCGCGCGCTCGACCTGGACGTCGACACCGTGCTCGCGCAGGCGCTGCGCGACGCCGACCGGGTCAACCCCACGCTCGCGCACATCCCGATGGACGCGGTCATCGATCTGGTGGACACGTACACCGCTGAGATCGCGGCCGGTTCGACCCCCACGCTGCGCGGGTTCATGGCGTGGGTCGACGCGCTGAGGAGCATCGAGGACGAGACCTCGACGCTGAACGCCGACCGTCACGCCGACGTGTCGCTCATGACCATCCACCAGTCCAAGGGCCTCGAATGGGACGCCGTCGCCGTCGTCGGGCTCACCGACGGCGGGTTCCCCAGCAACAAGGGCGACCATCTGAAGGTCGAACTCGACGAGAACCACCCCGGCGGCACGTCGGATGGCGCGTGGCGGGCGCCCGAATACCGGGAGACGGCCCGCACATGGCTCGACGACCCGACCGCGGCCCCCGTGCCCGTGCGCGCCGACGCCGGCATCCTGCCGCGGTTCCCGCACGACGCGCCGGCCGACGTCGACCCGATCACCGCATTGGACGAGCTGGACGGCGTCGAGGCGATCGACGACGAGGTGTACGGCACGCTGCGCGGCATCGGCGACGGCGTCGACGAGGTCGACCCCGACTCCTGGCATCTGACGCAGCGCGAGGAGTACGGACGGCGCCTGCACGCCGACGAACGCCGTCTCATGTACGTCGCCCTGACGCGTGCGAAAGAGGAGGTGCTGCTCACGTATTCGCGCGCCAACAGCCTCGATCGCGTCGCGGACGACGGTGTGGCATCCGGCTCGCGTAGTGCCAAGCCGTCCAACTTCTGGCTGGAGGTGCACGACGCGCTGCACTCCCGTGATGACGTGGCGTGGGAGCCCGACAACGTGCCCGAGAGCATGCAGTCCAGGGACATGGCACCGGATGGCTACTTCGTGGGGGAACGGGCGCAGGAGTTCGAGGACGCGGTCGTGGGCGAGGCGATGCTCGAACCGGTCGAGCGCCGGGACGGCGACGCCGTCCTGCCCTGGCCCGCCTCGCTGAGCGAGACGGTCGAATCCAGACTCGCCGACGCCGCCGACGCGGTGCGCTCGATCCGCGGGCGGCTGTCCAAGCGGGCCAAGGAACTCGCCGATTCCGATAAGGCGAAGGCATCCGATGCATCCGATACGCCCGAAGAATCGGACGCCGAGCGACAGGCCAAGGCGTTCGACAGGGCGCTGGACGAGGTCTCGAAGAGCCTGCCGGGCGGTGGCGCACTGCTGTCCCGCGCCAAGGTGCTGGCCGCCGACGCCGACCTCATGGCGGCCTCCCGCGAGGGCGACGACACCGACGTGGACAAGACGGTCAAGGCCCGTGCGCAGCGCATCCTTGCCGGTTCGCGCCAGTCGGTCACCAGCCTGCAGGCGAGGGCGGGGAGCATGACGGAGAAGGACGAACGCCGCTACTGGCGCGGCATCGTCCGCCCGATCCCGTCCGTCGCCTCGCCGGCCGCGTCCGCCGGCACCCGCTTCCACGCGTGGGCCGAACGCTTCGTCGACGCCGCGATCCCCGGCGTGCTCCTTGATACGGCCGTGGCCGGGGTCGGTGTGTCGGACGTGGCCGGCGGCGCGTCGGGCGTCACCCGCGCCGCGCTGCTCGAGGACTTGGCACAACGCGAGAGCGCACTCGGCCCGGCGGACGCCGTGGAACGCGACCTCGCCGTCTGGCAGCGTCGCCTCGCCGGATCGGCGTGGGCCGCGCGCACCCCGGCGTGGGCGGAACGCCAGCTCGTCGCCGCCCTGCCGCAACTCGACGGCATCATCGCCAACGGCAAGCTCGACGCGGTGTTCGTCGGCGGCCTCGATCCGGACGACGCGACCAAGCGCTACACGATCATCGACTGGAAGACCGGCCACCGGCCCCACGGCGCCAAGCAGGTCGCCGAAAAACTCGTGCAGCTCGACCTGTACCGGCTTCTGCTCAGCGCGATCGAAGGCGTGCCGCTGGACAGCATCGACGCGGCTCTCTACTATGTCAGTGAGCCCGACGAACGCTTGCGACAGCTGGACGCCGAGGCGAAAACAGAACAGGACATCATTGCCGAGTTGAGCTCCGGAGTTCCCGAGCAATCCGACGACGACTAGACCCATCCCGCCCCTGAGGGCGGGACAGCGGGTCCCGCGGCTGGAACGCGCCGTGAACGTCCCGTCGGGGGAAGCCGCGACCCTCGTGCGTGCACGTGTGGGCGGGCGCACGTGCCGAACGACCAACCATGAAGGAGTATCAGGCACCATGGCTGCGACAACCGACGCAACCACCACCGCAACCGCAACCGACGGCATCGTGGCCGCACCCAAGGATGAATCCGGGGTCAAGGCCACGGCCGTCACCTACCGGCCGATCCGCCGGGACGACATCGACACCATCGTCGAACAGTTCTACCTCACCTGGGGCGTCGACGAACCCGGCGACCCCGCCATCGCGCGCATGACCTCGCGCCACTTCACCCTCCACTACCTCGAACCCGCCACACGCGGCGACATCGCCGAAGGGGCCGACGGCACGTTCATGGGCGTCACCCTCACCCGCGTGGCCGGCCGGCCCACGCTGTTCGACGACACCGCCGACGAGCTGGCGAACGTCGACGCCGAACTCAACGCCACGCCCGAAGGCGTCACGGCGCTCGCGCGCACCAACGCATGGCACGCGCTCGAAACCCGCATGGAGGACGAGCTCGCCATCAACGAGCGGGACACGGCCGAACTCGAGCTGTTCCTCGTCGCGCCAGCCGCCCGCGGCCACGGCGTCGGAGGCACCTTGTGGCGCCGGATGCTCGCCTATCTCGCGTCCGAAGGCGTTCCGCGCTACTACCTGCACACCGACTCCAGCTGCGACGTCGGCTTCTACGACCACAAGGGGTTGAAACGCGTCGCCGAACGCTACGCCAAGGACCACCCCGACGAGCCCGCCGGCAATGGCGAGGACGTCTTCATCTACGAGGGCGAGGTGCGGGCGTGAGCATGACCCCCGTGACCTCCCCGACTTCTTCGACCCCCGCGGCCGCCACGGCCGGATCCCCCTACGCGCGCCTGTTCCGCATCCCCGGTGCGAAGGCGTTCTGCGTCTCCGGGGCCGTCGCCCGACTGCCGATCTCCATGATGAGCCTCGGCATCGTGCTCGCCCTGAACCACCTGTACGACAACTGGACGATCGCCGGCACGATGAGCGCCGCCTACGTGTTCGCCCTGTCATGCGTGACCCCGTTCTACGCGCGCGCCTTCGACCGGTTCGGCCAGCGCCGCGTCGGACGCATCGCCCTCGCCGTGCAGGTCGTCTCGATGCTCGCCTTCGCGTTCGCGGCCCTCGTGCGCGTGCCGATCCCGCTGCTGTTCGCGCTCGCCGTCGTGATGGGACTGACGCAGTTCTCGTTCGGCGCGCTCGTGCGCACCCGCTGGGCGTACGCGCTGCGCGGCGTCGACGACGGCGAGTCCCTGCTCAACACCGCGTACGCGATGGAGGCCGCGATCGACGAGGTCGTGTTCATCCTGGGCCCGATCCTCGCCGCGTGGCTCGCCACCTCCGTGCACCCGGTCAGCCAGCTGTTCGTGCCGACGCTCGCCTGCGGGTTGGGCGGTCTCGTGTTCTTCTCGCTGAAGTCCACACAGCCGCCGGCCATGACCGAGTCCGTCGACGTGCCCGTTGAAGCCGAGACGAAGGCGGGGGACGCGGACGGGGACACCACAGCCGCCACAGCCGCGACCGGTGTCGACCGGCTCACCCTCGACCCGCTGCGCAGGCCCGGCGCCAAGCCGAAGAGCGTGCTGCTCTACGGCGGCGTGCTGCCCCTGCTCGTGGTTTTCATCGTGTTCAACATGAGCTTCACCGCGTTCGACGTGTCGATCACCGCGACCATCAAATCGATGGGGCTGGAGCAGTTCCTGGGCCTGCAGCTGGCCATGTTCGCGCTCGGCTCGTGCATCGGCGCGATCGTCTTCGGCTCGCGCGGCCTCAAGGGCTCCCATTGGGGGCACATGATCCTGTTCCTGTGCCTACTGGCGGTCGGTTACGTGGGATTCCGCCTCGCGATGGACAACCTGCTGCTGCTCGGCGCCGTCGAGGTGCTGACCGGCCTGTTCGTCTCGCCGCTGTTCACCACCGGCAACCTCATCGTCAAGGACCTCGTGCCGCCCGAAAGCCTCACCGAGGGGCTGAGCTGGGTCACCACGGCGGGCACGGTCGGCACGTCGATCGGCTCGTCGGCGGCGGGCGTCGTGCTCGACGCGGCCGGCCCGCACATGGGCATGCTGCTGCCGGCCACGTTCACCGCCTGCGCTGTCCCGCTCGCCCTCCTCGGCTGGGCCCTCGCCAAACGTCGGTGACTTCCTGGCGGTTCACCGTTCGAACGGATACACCAATCCCCATTCCCCGCGGATGCGGTCCATCAGCTCCATGATGCGCAGCGTGTCCGCGTGGGGCATCTCGGCGCATTCGCCGCGACCGTCGAGGATCGCGTTCGCGGCGGCCGCCACCTCATACTCGTAGCCGGTCAACTGCGCCGGCACGTCGATGTGGCGCCTCAACGCGTGGTCGAGCCCGTACACGTCGATGCCGGTCGGATTGTTGATGTTGTCGACCACCGCATAGCCCTGGTCGCCCTCGATCACGCCGGCGCGATCCGAGGCGACCGCGCGCGAGCTGGTCGCCACCGCCATCAGCCCGTCGTCATAGACGATCATCGTCGCGTTCGACCGGTCCACGCCCGACTCGTACGGCGTCATCACGGTGCTCAGGGAGGCGATCGAACGCCCGTGGTCGGCGCCGACGGCCATGTCGATGAAGTTCAGCGCGTACACGCCCACGTCGAGCAGCGCGCCGCCCGCGAGCGCGGGGTTGGTGATGCGGTCGCGGCCGTGGTTCTCATAGCTCAGGTCGGCGCGCACCACGCGCACGTCGCCCAGCTCGCCCGAGGCGATGAGGTCGTTGATGATCGCGCGGCTCGGCTGGTAGCGCGTCCAGATCGCCTCCGTGGCCAGCAACCCGGTCTCGTCCGCCACCTTGAGCAGCTCGCGGGCCTGCGCCGCGTTCGCGGTGAACGACTTCTCCACCAGCACGTTCCTGCCGGCCTTCAGGCACAGGATCGCCTGCTCGGCGTGGAAGACGTGCGGCGTCGCGATGTACACGAGATCGACCAGCGGATCGGCGGCCAGCTCCTCGTACGAGCCGTACGCACGGTCGAAGCCGTATTCGCCGCGGAACGCCTCGGCGCGATCGTAGTCGCGCGCCGCCACCGCGTACGGGTGGATCCATCCGGCGTAGCGGTCGTCCGCGGCCATCCTCACCAGCGTCGTCGCCATCGTGCGCGCGATCGAACCTGCGCCCAGGATCGCGACGTTCACCTTCTCGCCGTTCGCCTCGATTTCGGCGCGCTTGCCGTTCAACCTGCTCATCGTTCCTCCTTGAATCAGTGGTCGCGTGCGGACATCCCCATCCTACCGTCGTCGCGCCTGTTCTGTCGGGCCATGCCGATACAACGGGCGTATGACCAGTGGTGAAGCGAAGCAGCCCATGATGTCCCGCCGCGCCCGCGAGGCGCAGCCCTTCCGCGCGATGGTGTTCGGCGCGAAGGCCGATGAGATGATCGCCAACGGTGTGAGCGTCATCAAACTCTCCCTCGGCGAACCCGACTTCGGCGCGCCCCCGGCCGTGCGCGACGCGATGCGCGAACAGTACGACGGCCGCGCCCTGCCCTACACCGCCGCGATGGGCCTGCCCGAACTGCGCCACGCGATCGCCGACTTCTACCGCGAACGCCACGGCCTCGACATCGACCCCAAACGTATCGTCATCACCTCCGGCGGCTCGGCCGCGCTCCTGCTCGCCACCGCCCTGACCGTCGACCCGGGCGACGAGGTCATCGTCGCCGACCCTTCCTACCCGTGCAACCGCGAACTGGTCAACAGCTTCGAGGGCAGGGTCGTCGACGTGCCCACCAGCGCCGCCACCCGCTTCCATCTCAACCGCGAACTGGTCGCCGCCCACTGGTCGGATCGCACCAAGGCCGTGATGATCACGTCGCCGTCCAACCCGACCGGCACCACCATCGACTTCGACGTCCTGAAGGACGTCACCGCGTACGCGCGCGACCACGGCGCATGGCGCATCGTCGACGAGACCTACCTCGATCTCGCGGACCGCGAACCCGACGGCAGCGAGGTCAGGTCCGTCCTCGCCTGCGACGACGGGGCGATCGTATGCAACAGCTTCTCCAAGTTCTTCGGCATGACCGGCTGGAGGCTCGGCTGGGCCATTGTCCCCGACGACGACGCCGTGCTCGACGCGGTCGACGACCTTGCCACCAACTACTACCTGTGCGCCCACACGCCCACCCAGCACGCCGCGCTCGCCTGCTTCACCCCCGACAGCCTCGCCGAATGCGAACGCCGACGTCAGGAGCTGCTCGCCCGGCGTCATATCGTCGTCGAAGGCCTGAAGCGCATCGGACTGCCGGTCGAGGTGGAGCCGAACGGCGCGTTCTACGCGTACTTCAACATCTCCTCCACCGGATTGGACGCATGGACGTTCTGCGAACGCGCGCTCGACGAGGCCCACGTCGCCCTGACGCCGGGACGCGACTTCGGCGCCGCCACCGCCGACACGCATGTGCGCCTGAGCTACGCGGCGTCACGCGAGGCGCTCGCCGAGGGCCTCGACCGTCTCGGCCGCTGGCTGCCGACCCTGAAGTAAGATTTCATATCTGATCAGAGAACAAGAAGAAGGAATCCAACCCACATGGTCAACCTGCGCTCGCACACCACCCGACTCGGCGTGCTCGACATCGGATCGAACACCATCCACATGCTCATCGTCGACGCCGCGCCCGGCGCCCGACCGGAGCCGGAGGCCAGCACGAAGCGCACCGTGCGCCTGATGAAGTACCTCAAGGAGGACGGCTCGATCAAGAAGGCCGGCATCGACGCGATCCTCGAGGCCATCGACGAAAGCATGAAGCTCGCCGAGGAGTACGACATCACGCAGCTGCTCGCGATGGCGACCAGCGCCCTGCGCGAGGCGCCGAACGGCAACAAGGTGCTGCGCAAGATCGAGGAACGCATCGGTCAGGGCGTCACGGTCCTGTCCGGCACCGACGAGGCGAGGCTCACGTTCCTCGCCGCCCGACGCTGGTACGGCTGGGACGCCGGCCGACTGCTCATGCTCGACATCGGCGGCGGCTCGCTCGAGGTCGCGATGGGTTCCGACGAGGAGCCGACCGTGGCGCTGTCCGTGCCGGCCGGTGCGGGGCGCGTGACCACCAAGTACCTGCCTGAGGGCACGGCCACGCCCGAGGAGCTCGAGGAGGTGCGTCGGCATGTGCGCAAGATCCTCGAGCCGATGGTCGAGGCGTTCCCCAAGTCGAAGCACCCGAACCACGCGGTCGGCACGTCGAAGACGTTCCGTTCGCTCGCCCGGCTCGCCGGCGCCGTGTTGCGCCAGCCGGGACGGGAGGACACGCTCATCATGACGCGTGAGCAGCTCGAGGATTGGATCCCGCGCCTCGCCGCGATCGCCCCCGAGCAGCGCGTCGCCCTGCCGGGCATCACCCCGGAGCGCACGATGCAGATCGTCGGAGGCGGTGTCGTGGCCGACGAGATC
This sequence comes from Bifidobacterium rousetti, assembly GCF_008698235.1. Taxonomy (GTDB): domain Bacteria; phylum Actinomycetota; class Actinomycetes; order Actinomycetales; family Bifidobacteriaceae; genus Bifidobacterium; species Bifidobacterium rousetti. The sequence continues at coordinate 419,491 of NZ_PEBH01000002.1, read as the reverse complement.
ATGAAGGCCCTGAACATCCAGGAGATCGAGATCTGCCCGTGGGCGCTGCGCGAGGGCGCGATCCTGCGCTGGCTCGACCAGTTCGGCCGCACCCGCCTCGGCTTCTAGGGCTTCAACTGGTTTGGCCCCCTCTGACGGGACGTTGCCGTGAAGCAAACAGCAGAGCTGTTTGTAGGCAACGTGCGAGCCGACAGGCGAGCCAGTCAGCTGCGCGCAGCGCGTCCGTAATTGCGGGACGGGCTGTCAGTGAAGCTGACTGGGGGAGAGACCTGCGGCACGTGCCGCCGCACTTACTGCGCGGAAGACGACGAGGCCGTGTAGGTCTTGTCGAAGATGGTCTGCGCGTCGGTGTGCACGTACATGCGCGCCTGCGCCGGGCCGGTGGTCTTGACCATGTCGGGCAGGCTGTCGGCCATCGGCTGTATCGCCTGATCCGAGGTGGACGCCAGTTGCGCGGCGAGTTCGCTCGCGGCCGCGTCGTACTGGGCGGGCAGGTGGATGTCGATGACGAGCGTGTCGCCCTCGGCGCGCGTGGTCACGGTGGCGCCGGTGCCGTCGAAGGACGAGCCGATCGACGACTGCATCTCGCTCTGGAACGTCGGATCGGCGACCATCTCGCTCATCGACGGGTAGCGATAGTCGAATGCGTCGTCGGAGCCGGAGTCGGTGCCGTCGGTCGTGGAGTCGCCATCCGTGCCGTCCGAGCCGGTGCCGTCCAGACCGGCGGAATCATCCTGCTCGAGCTCGTCGAGACCCTTGTCGAGGTCCTCGCCGATCTGATCGGAGCTCGTGCCGCCCTTCGCTGTGGCGGACTGGGACGACGCCACCTTCATCGCCTGCGAGACGGTGTAGTACGCGCCCACGCCGCCGCCGACCATCATGATGATGCTGATGATGATGCCCGCGATCGCGAGCCCGCGGCCCTTCTCATGCGTGCGTTTGATCTGGTTCAGGCCCACGATCGACAGGATCAGGCCGATCAGCGAGAACAGGAACGCGAGGATGAAGCCGATGATCGCGCAGACGTTCCACTTGCCGGCCCGCGGATAGTAGGGCTGCTGCCCGTTCGGCTGCGGCGGGTACGGGACGCCCGGGGCGCCGGGAACGGGAGCGCCCGGAACACCCGGCTGAGGCGGATACGGCGCGGCGCCGTTCGGAACGCCGTTCGATTGGGCGGCTGGCGCGGCCCCGGTCGGCGCGGCGGTGCAGGGGAGAGGAACATTCGCCGCCGGATACTGCGGTTGCGCGGGTTGTGCGGGTTGCATGGGCTGCGTCGCGTCGGCGGCGGGCGGGAACACGCTCGTCGGCTGCTGCGCGAACGACGGAATCGCCTGCGTGGGCTGCTCCTCCGGGGCCGGTTGCGTCGGCAACGGCTGCGTCTCCTGAATCGGCTGCTGCGGCAACGGCTGCAGCGGTTGCGTGCCCTGTGTCTCCTCGGCCGTCGTTGGCTGGGAAGGCCGGGAATCGAATGGAACCTGTGACTGGTTCTTGTCGTCGGACATGGCTGTCGCCTTTCTCCCTTCTGCCGGCCGCCCTATTGCGCCCGGCCGAGGATCTCCTGCACGACTCGAACGTGCGACCCCAGGGCCTTTCCCCGAGGAGACCGACAGCTCCCATTACCATTCTCTCACAATTTGCCCCACAATCCAGCAGCACCCGCCTGTTTCCAGTCGGCGTTTCATGACAGTCTGCGACGCCTTCCGGAACGCGGTGGCGATGCTTGCGAGTGAAAGACCTGTCGGCGTCGCGCGTTGTCCGGTTATGTGGGATGAAGACCCGTATGGCGGGGGAGTGGGATATAGAGTGGTAGTCATCGTCGACCGGCGTGACAGGCCGGAAGGGACCGAAGAGAGGTCAAGAGGATATGGCCAGTGAATCCGGTGAGCGATCCGACAACACGCCGACCGTCGTGTTCCCCGTCGTCGGACGGAGTGGCGACGCCGGGTATGACGGCGGTGCCGGCGGAGGACTCGGCGACGGTCGGAACGGGAACCGCGGGCGCAACTGGACGATCCGCGTGATCGCGGTGCTGGTGGCGCTCGCCGTCATCGCGGCGATCCTGTTCGTCGTGGACCAGCGTCGTGCGTTCGACGCGTGCATGGCCGCCGAAAGCGAGTGGACCGAGGCGTCCGCGGCGGCCGTGGCCGCGGGGGCCAAGCGGGAGGATCCGCCGGCCGTCTGCCCGTCGAACGCGTTCGGATCGGACCTGCGCCAGTACGCCTCCCAGCTGGAGTCGGGCGCGCAGCGGCTGCGCACGCGCGCCGCGGAGTTGAAGGCCGAGCGCGAGGCCGCGCAGGAGGCCCAGCGCAAGGCGCAGGAGGAGGCGCAGTCGCAGCAGGGCGGCACTGACGGTTCCGCGGCCACCGACCTGCAGTCCGCGAAAAGCGCGCTGGAGGCGACGCTTTCCGAGGCGCAGGAATCGCTCGGCGAACTCGACCGGCTCGGCGGTGCCGCGGCCGCGATCAAGCCGGTGCTGCAGGCCGCCTACGAGAAGGCCAAGCAGCTGTTCGACGACTCCGGTGTGAAGGACTCGCGCTACTACAAGGCCGCCGCCGTCACCTTGCAGGAGGCCGTCGACGCCGCCAACCAGTGGATCGACTCGCAGGCCGCCAAGTCCAAGTGAATGAGTAGGTGAATCGCTGTCCCGTGTGCCGTACTCCACAGCGTGCCCCGTCGCTGTCATCGTGTTCGATCAGCCGCGACACCACGCCTTCGGTGACGCTGGTGCAACGGGACCTCCGTTCGGCCCGACGCCTGCCGATGCGTACGGAGATCACGATGAGGACCAGTCCGAGGACCATCGCGAGTCCACCGATCCCCATCCAAAGAAACATGTCTTTTTCCATCCATTGCCGTACGTCCCCTCCCTGCCTGATGGCATTGACGGCATGAAACACCAATGGTGGGGCTTTCCGGTTATCTCCCCGGACAGATTGACATCTTTTGATGTCAATCGTCTCTCCGGCATAGACGATTGACTTGTCTTTATGGATACTGTCGGCAGTAGCACTCTCGTAGGAAGGATTCTCGTCCATGAAAAAACAACCAAATGACTTCATTGGGGTAAATACATATTTATTGGTTCAGGCGCGTGGGTTGGTCAAGCGTGTGGTTTCCGCTGATGGTTCCAGTCCGAGTGTGATTCTCAATGATGTCTCGTTGGATATTCCCGGTGCCGGGTTGACGGCGATCGTCGGGCCTTCGGGTGCGGGTAAGACCTCTTTGTTGTACGTGTTGTCCGGTTTGGACAGGCCCGACTCGGGTCGGGTCGTCATCGGCGGCACCGACATCTACGCGTTGGACGAGGAGCGTCGTTCGCGGTTCATCCGCGGGCATATCGGTTTCGTGTTCCAGCAGTACAACCTCGTGCCGTATCTGACGGTCGAGGAGAACGTGATGCTGCCGCTCTCGCTCGCCCATCGCAAGGCCGACTACATTCGGGTCACGCAGCTGTTGTCCCGGTTCGGCCTGCGCCGGAGGGCGAGGACCGTGGTGAGCGCCCTGTCCGGCGGCGAGCAGCAGCGCGTGGCCCTGTGCCGGGCCCTGCTCTTGCGCCCGGCGGTGGTGTTCGCCGACGAGCCCACCGGCGCGCTCGACACCGCGAACAGCGAGCTCGTGCTGCAGGTGCTGCGCGAGCTGGCGGATTCGGGTTCCAACGTGGTCATGGTCACGCATGACACGGACGCCGCCGCCCTGGCCGACCGCGTGGTCTTCCTGCGTGACGGCGGAATCACCCACATCGCGGGCAGACTGACCGCTGGGCAGATCGTCGAGGGCATGCGCCGCACGTTCGAGCCGGCCATGCCGCAGCACGGTCAGGAGGCCCGTCGTGGGTAGGTATGTGCTTCGCGTGTTCCGCGATAATCTCGCGGGTTGGGTGCCCACGATCATGGTGGTCGCGGTGGTGACCACGCTGGTGGGCGTGTGCATGAACCAGTTCGTGTGGACCTCGTCGCCGTCGTTCGCATCGGCCGCCCGGCTGGCGGGTCTGGACCCGGCCGAGTTCGGCATGGTGTCGGCCACGATCTATGTCGTGGTGGCGTTGCTTGCGTTCTTCTCGCTGACGGTGGTCGGTTCGGCCACGGTTGACCGCATCCGCGGCACGTTCGCGCAATGGCGTCTCATGGGCGCCAGTCCGAGTCAGGTGCGCGCGGGCATGTGGATGCTCGTGGGCGTGGCTAGCCTCACCGGCTCGCTGCTCGGCTCACTGCTCGCGATGCCGGCCAGTCTGCTCGCGGTTCCCGAGTTCAACGCGATGGCCGCGGAGAGCTTCGCCGGCGGGCTCGGCTCGTTCGTCCCTCCCGCGTTCGCGCCGTCCGCGACGGCATGGCTCGGCTCGCTGCTGCTGGGCGTGGCCACGTGCATGCTGGGCGCGTTCGTGCCCTCGATGCGTGCGGCGAAGGTTCGTCCCATCGAGGCGATCCGTGGCGGGGACGCACAGATTGGAAGACGTGGATGGCGGTATTGGGCGCGTTGCGCGCTGGGACTGGTCGTCATGGCGGCGGCATTGGCATTGGCGTTCTCCGGCATGGGCATGCCGCGCGCCCACGCGTTCGGGCAGGAGGCCGGCCAGACGTTCAACAGCGCATTATGGGCCGGGATCATCGCGTCGTTCGGCATGTACGTCCTCACTGGCGTGCTGGTCCCAATCCTGCTGGATGCGGGACGCGCCGTGTGCCGCCTGTGCGGGTCGGCGACCGGCGTGCTCGCGGCCCGTGCCGCCAAGGCGAAGGCCGTGTCCAGTATGAACATCATCGCCCCGCTCGCACTGGCCTTGGGATTGTCCACGACCCTGCTGACCTGCGCGCGGTCCTACGGGCGGATACTGGCCCTGGGCGGCCATCCGACGAGCCTGAACTACGCGGACTCGCTGCTGATGATCGCGATGCTGTGCATCGTGTCCCTGGCCACGAGCCTGGCCGTCATCGCGTTGTCGAACCGTGGCATGGTCGCCGATCAGGCGCTGCTGCGCAGCATCGGCATGTCGCCGCGCCGGGTGACGCGCATGATCCTGTGGCAGAGCCTGCACCTGGCCGCCGGCGCGGTCGTCCTCGCGCTCATCCCGGTCGCCGTCAGCTCGCTCGTGCTCGCAACACGCTCCATCACGCTCGTCGGCGTTCCAGTGGCCGGGATCCCGTGGGCTGGTGTGATCGGCGCGGGAGCGGCCTGCTGGCTGGCGTTGTTCCTCATCCAGTACATGCAGATCCGGCCCGCGTTGCGCCGCAGCGTGGCCGACGCGATCAGAAGCCGTTGACGGCATCAGATTCGGAAAAGGAGGATGATAATGCCTGTCCGATACACGGCAATGCCGAGGCGCGCCCCGGCATCCATGCTGCTCGCGTTCTTGCTGATTTTGACGGCCTTGTTCGGGCTGGCGGCGTGTGGCTCCGTCCAAGGTTCCTGGCCGGACGGCCAGTATGCCGGCCGGGTGCCCGAACCCGATCGGGTGACGACCCGTATCAGGGACGAGACCGACAACGGCTATCTGATCGACGTGTCATGGACCATCGCCGAGGCGAAGGACTATACGCGAAAGATCAAGGACGCGGGCTTCACCCGCAACGCCACCGAGGAGGAACAGGCCGGTGTATACGACTACACGGCCGACGACGGCACCGTCAAGGTCTCCATCAGTGCATTGCCTGGCGACAACGGCACCATCAACATCAACAAGCTCCCATGACACTCAAAAGGATCGGCACTCATGGACATTCCCACACATCACGAACCGTCATCCGGCAAGCCCCTGCCGGCGCCACCGCCCATCCCGGAACCCGGCCGGCCGAACCCGCCCCGGCCATTGCCAGCCGCGAACACGCCGAACGATTCGATTATCAGCTTCCTGCTGCTCGGCCTGTTCCTGTCCCTGCCCGGCGTGCTGATCGCGTGGATCACCGTCCGCGACGGACACGGATGGGAGCATGGCGGCCGCGTCGCCGCATGGATCGGGGCGCTGCTCTCGCCGTTCGTATGGCTGGCCATCATCATCGTGTCCACTGTGCTGTTCACCGGTTCGGTCACGATGCTCGGCTGCCTGATGCCCGGCGCGGACTGCCTCGCACAGTGAATACGCCGATGACCCGACGAGGTGGCACAGTGGATCGTATGGAGCGACAAACGGTGAACGTCGGCAGGGTCACTGCCATAGCCATGCCATTATGCGTGCTCGCGGTCGAGATGGCGATGCTCACGTGGGAGCGCATGATCGGCACCCCATTGGATCCGATGTACACACTCGCCAAGCAGACCGGCGGATTCATAATGCTGCTGCTGTTCCAGCTCCTGTCATGCCTGGCATTGGTGTTCCGTTACCGGGCCCCATCCGTCACGTTGGCATCGCAGCTCATCCTGACCCTGGCCCTGTCCTTCTGGCATGCGGACTCGATCCTGCTGGTCCAGCTGGTCGCGGCGTTCTACGCGTTCATGCGCACGGCCGGGGAACGCCGCATGTACATCGGATCCCTCGCGACGACGTTGACCGTAACTTTGGCGACGTTCATGTCATGGCCCGCCAGCCGGTTCCTTGGCGAATGGCCCGGCCGCATCCTCCTGCTCGCCCTCGCCGGCGCGATCGCCCTGGCACGCCGCGGCATGGTCCAAGCCAGGAACGCCACGGCCGCCGCCGGCCTGGAACACCGGCGCGCGCAGACCGCCGCCAAGCAGCGTGACGCCGCCGTGCGTCGTTCGCGCATCGCCGGACAATTGCACGACAGCGTGGGGCACGGGTTGACCGCGATCATCGCCCTATCCGAAGGATTGACCGGTAAGACCGGCGACTCGCGCGTGGAGGAGGCTCTGAAAGGCATCAACGAGATCGCACGGGAAAGCCTGGAGGACACGCGCAAGGCCGTGCGCGCGTTGACCGAAACCGACACGATCGACGAAGACAAGGATCCCGCCAGGCCGGGTTCCCGGAGCATGCATTCATGGGATGACATCCGTCCGATCCTCGCACACGCCCGCACGCTCGACATCATCACTGTATTCACCGAAACCGGCATCCGTGCCGACGACGAACCCCAGGCGGACCTCTGCTTCGACGTGACACGCGAGGCCATAACCAACGCCATCCGCCACTGCAGACACGTCACGCATCTCAACGTCTCATGGAACCACCAGCCCAACGGAGTCACCGTCATCATCCGCAACGACGGAGCCACCGGTGCGGCGCAAGCCGTCGCACCCGATGACGGCACCGGATTGGCCGGACTGTCACAGCGCGTACGGGACGTTGGCGGCACGTTCGCATATGGGCCGGTCGATGGCATCGAATGGCAGGTCAAAGCGGTCATTCCCCCGACCGGGAAACAGCCGATTGAAAGGAAGGTCCGACCATGATCCGCGTGATGCTTGTGGACGACCAGAAACTGGCACGGCTCGGTTTCCGGCTCATGCTCGACGACATGACCGACATCACTGTCATCGCCTCGGCGGAAAACGGGCAAACCGCCATCGACGCACTCAACCAGTTGGACGCCGATCACCAACCATTGCCCGACGTGATCCTCATGGACGTGCGCATGCCCGACATGGACGGCATCGAAGCAACCCGACACATCACCGAACACTGGCCCACCATCAGAATCCTCATCCTCACCACCTACGACGAAGACGACTACGCCTTCGGCGGACTCGACGCCGGAGCCAGCGGCTTCCTACTGAAAGACATAAGTAAATCACAATTAATGGAATCGATAAAAGCTGTTTTTGGAAATGGTAAAATTCTTACTCCACGAATAACAAAGAAACTAGTAGAATATCAACAAAGCAAATTCATTTTTCAAGACCAGCAAAATATATTTATTGAATCATTCAAGAGTCTTACTACTAGAGAGCGTGACATATGTGCCTTAATTGCACAAGGACTCAGTAATGACGACATAGCAAAAAAACTATTTCTGGAAACCAAATCAGTCAAACGCTATGTTAGTCGAATTCTATCGAAGCTTCATCTTTCAAACCGCACCCAAATTGCAATCAATTGGATTAAATTGAGTGTCTTTACACAACTGAAATAGTGACATCAATTCAAACATAGACCCATGTCAATATTCCACACATTTATGAAATATGCTTAACGCGAAGTATTCATCTAATTACGAGTATAATGGCCCCACCATTGTCCATGGGTAGTTCACACTGGTGCGATCGTTGCGGATCACCAACCGTGGACGCTCAGCTCTCCTTGACGGTGAAGCCCTGCTGGTTGCCGTGCTCGACGATGGCCTTCTGATAGGATGCGACCGCATCGCTCAGCGTGCCCTTCTTGGAGCTGTACACCTGACCGAAGTAGTCGCCGAAGGAGGTCTGCGCCCAGCCCCAGTAGGGAAGGAACTGGAAGTCGGGGACCTTCTGGCCGGCGGCCTCAGCGAGGACCTTGGCGTATTCCTGCCCGCCGAAGTACTCGGTCAGTTCATCGGAGCCTTTGAGGAAGTCGTCGCTCGAGAGAGTGGCCTTGTCGGCGGGGAACGCTCCGGCGTCGGTGCGTGCCTTGATGCCCTCGGCGTCGTGGTTGACGAACTCGATGTACTTCCACGCGGCGTCCTCGTTCTTGGTGCCTTCGACGACACCGAGCATGGAGCCGCCGTTCTCGCCATTGGAGTCATCGCCCTCATTCCACTGCGGGGTGGTGGCGACGCGGAATTTGCCGGAGGCGTTCGGGGCGCCGGAAAGCAGGTTCGCCGGCATCCATGCGCCGATCACGAGGGATGCGATAGTGCCGTCGCCCAGACCGCGGTTCCAATCGTCGCTCCAGGAGGTGGTCTTGGTGTCGATGAGGCCTTCGTCGATCATCTTCTGCCAGTAGTCGGTGACGGTCTTGACCTTGTCGTTGTTCTTCAGATCGACCGATACATTTTCGCCGTCGACCTTGAACGGATCGGCGCCGGCCTGCCACAGATAGGAGAAGAAGGTGGTGGATTGGCTGGCGTCGCCGGCGTCGGAGGTGATGTAATAGTTGTCTCCGAGCGCGTGGATCTTCTTGGCTGCCTCGTAGTACTCCTCCCAGGTCTTGGGCGCCTCGGTCACGCCCGCCTTGTCGAAGATCTCCTTGTTGTAGAACAATGCGTTGGGGCCGGAGTCCATCGGCAGACCGTACACCTTGCCGCCCGCCTGCACGTCCTTCCATGGGCCTTCGTTGTAGAAGCTCTCATAGCCGCTGGTCTTGTCGGTGATGTCCTTGAGGACGCCTTCATACACATACTGCTGCATGGAGTGGTATTCGAGCTGCGTGACGTCGGGCAGGCCGGAGCCGGCCTGCTTGGCGTTGGTCAGCGCGGTCTGCGTCTGCGCCGAGGTGCCGACGTTCGTGACCTTGACCTTGATGTCGGGGTATTTCTTCTCGAAGGCCGCCGTCGCCTGCTTGAGTGTCGGCTCCCATCCCCAGACGGTGATCTCGGTCTTGCCTCCTGAGGACGACTGGGAATCCGAATCGCCCGCGCTCCCTCCGCAGGCCGCGACCGATACCAACATGGCCGCGGCGCCGATCACGGCGACGGCCTTCTTCGTAGTGAACTTCATGTGACTGCCTTTCTCTTCGTTGAGTCTCCGGGTTGTCGAGTGCAATGTATGTTCGATTCTCCGTTGAGTCGTCTCGATCAACGCTCTGTGATCGATTACAGACAATGATAGCGCAGGTTGTAAACGATCACAACAATCGAAGGAACGGTGTTAAGATGTGGAACAGACAGGGCGATGGAGCCCGGGATCGGAGAATTTTCATGTACATAGGAGACGACGGTGCCAGTGAGCCCACCGCCCAAGGGAAACCACGGCATACGCCGGTGGAATCGCAGGATACGCAGCGGGGGCGCAAGCGTGCGACCATTCATGATGTGGCACGTCTGGCGGGCGTCTCCTATGGCACGGTATCCCGGTATCTCAACGGCAACCGGTATGTGTCGCAGTCGGCGGCCGAACGCATCGCCTCGGCCATCGCCGTCGTGCATTACACGCCGAACAACGCGGCGTGCGCGCTTGTCAGGCAGCGGACGTCGACGGTGGCGATGATCATCCAGATCGAATCCAACGAGACGATAGGGCAGCACAGCGTTTCCGAGGCGATCGCCGGCGCCAACCAGACGCTTGGCGAAGCGGGCTACCAGATGGTCACACTCATCGCCAATACTGAGGAATCGACCCGTCGGATCATGCGGTTCGCATACAGCGACTTCGCGGACGGGTACCTGCTGTTCTCCCTGATCGAAAACGATTCGCTGGCACGTGCGTTCTGCCGGGTCGATCGGCCGGCCGTGCGTTCGGAATCGGGTAGCGGCCGCGACTCCGTGCTGCCGTATCCGGCCGTCGATTTCACCAATATGGAAGGCCAACGGGACATCACACGGTATCTGCTTGCTGCGGGGAGGAGCCGATTGGCTTACATCGCGGGGCCGGAGTATTCTCCCGCCGCGGCCAAACGCCTATGCGGCTTCCGTGAGGCGATGAGCGGTCGGTTCGACGAAACCCTTGTCCGTCGTGCGCGGGACTGGGAGATGAGCAGTGGTGAGGAGTCGGTCCGTGATCTGCGGCCGATGCTGGACGGTATTGACGGGATCGTCTGCGCCAACGACAGCATCGCCGTAGGAGCGGTCCGATCATTGAAACGTCTCGGTTACCGTGTGCCCGATGACATCGCCGTCACGGGGTTTGACGATGCTCCTCTGGCTGCGCTCTGCGAACCGCCGCTGACCACGGTCCATCAGGATTCAGCGCTCCACGGCGAGACCATGGCGCGGCTGCTGCTTTCGATGATGGATGGAACTTGTGTGCCCGACTATCACGTAGAGCTGCTACCTACGACGATCGTGGAACGGGAATCCGTATAGGTGTGTGGAATCGGTGCGTTCATCCGATGTCTCGCCATCCGATCCGGCTTCGTCCCATGTCGGGTCCGTCTTGTGATCCACGAGACAGGCGTCGCAGGGTGGAGGAGCGGAAACTTGTCCTATGATCGGGATCAAACGTATCCGGTCGTCGATTGGTGGCAATCTGCGACGATCGGCGAAACGAACATGGGGAGCAACATGGCATTCAAGGAGACGGTGACGCTGCATGACGGCACGTCGATGCCGCGGCTCGGCATGGGGACGTGGCATCTGGCCGAGGGACGACGGTCCGAACGGCGGGAGGTCGAGGCGCTGCGCGCCGGACTCGACGCGGGAATCACGCTGATCGACACCGCGGAGATGTACGCGGACGGCCGGGCGGAAAGCCTCACCGGGCGCGCGATCGTCGGATACGACCGGTCGCGGCTGTTCCTGGTGTCCAAGGTCTACCCGCACAACGCGGGCCGCGGCCGGCTGCGGCGCAGTCTGGAGGCGTCGCTCGACCGGCTCGGCACTGATTACCTCGACATGTACCTGCTGCACTGGCGCGGTTCGATCCCGCTGGCCGAGACCGTGGCGTGTATGGAGGAGGCCAAGTCCGATGGGCTGATCCGCAACTGGGGCGTCTCCAACTTCGACATCGATGACATGCGCGAGCTGTTCGGCGTGCCGGGCGGCGACGCCTGCGCGGTGAATCAGGACCTGTACCATCTCGGTTCGCGCGGTGTCGAGTTCTCGCTGCTGGATTGGATGGACGCGCACGGCGTGCCGCTCATGGCCTACTGCCCGCTGGCGCAGGCGGGCGCGTTGCGTGACGGTCTGCTCTCCTCGCCGGTCGTGCGACGCATCGCCGAAGCGCACGGCGTGGAGCCGATGCAGATCCTGCTCGCGTTCGTGTTGCGCCGTGACGACGTCATCGCGATCCCATGTTCCGGAAGCGCCGACCATGTGCTCGCGAACCTGCGTGCGCGGGAGGTCGAGTTGACGGAGGGCGAGCTCGCGGCGCTGGACGACGCCTTCCCCGCGCCGACGGACAAGGAGCCGCTCGACATGCAGTGACGTGCGGTGATGGGCGGTGATATGCAGTGACGGGCGCGTCGTAGTGGCGTAGAGCGGTTGTCGCCGCTGCCGGCGTTCGCCCGGTCAGACCGGTTGAAGGATGGTGGATGGATGGGTGGTGGCATGGATGGCGTGAACAGTGTCGCGCGGACGAGCGGCTCGCCGCATGAGTCGACGATCGACGATGTGATCTTCGATTTCTGCGGCGTGCTGGTGGATTGGCGTCCGCGTCTCGCGTTGGAGGGGCTGTTCCCGCAGGAGTCGATCGACGATTTCCTCGCCGACGACGATCGTTGCGGATTCATGTATTTCGACGACCTGCACGACGGCGGCATGGATTATGACCGGCTGTGCGACGCGTACGAGGAGGAGTACGGCCTGCGTCTCGGCGCGATGATGCGTGCATACGCCCGGCATATCGACCGCACGCTGGTCGGGACGATGCCGGGCATGATGCCGCTGATCGCCGATCTCAAGGCGCGCGGCGTCGGCGTGTGGGGGCTGACCAACTGGGGTCGGGACACCTGGCCGGTGATGGAACGCCGGTTCCCGGAGCTCGTCGGACTGCTGGACGGCGTCGTGGTCTCGGGAATCGAAGGCTTGAAAAAGCCGGATCGCGGGATCTTCGATCTGGCTGTCTCGCGATTCGGGCTTGTCCGCGAACGCACCGTGTTCGTGGACGATTCGCCGTACAACGTGGACGGCGCCCGTGCGGCGGGATTGCGCGCGATCCGCTTCACGGGCGCGGATGAGACAAGGCGATGGCTGGCCGACCGGGGCGTTGCCGTGGACGTGTGATCGCGGTGCGTGTGGGGAGGATGTTGCGCTAACCCTGCTGCGCGTAATTCGGGATGACCATCATTTCGGGCTGGATGTAGCAGCTGATGAGGAGCCCGGTGATGCGGTCCATGTCGTCATCTTTGAGTCGTCCGATGTGTACGGGGTTGCGCTCTGCAAGGTCGAGAGCGCGGATCTGCTCGACTTGCGCGTAACCGTCGATCCAACCATCGCCGTCATCGCGTCGAACCGCGGTGACGGGCAGGTGCAGTTCGAAGTCGCCCCTGCCGTGCGAGATCGCAATAACGACGGTGAGACTGCAATTGCGATTGAAATCATCGTTGCTCACCACGATGACGGGCCGACGCTTCTTTTGCTCATGTCCCTTGGCAGGATCGAGATCAACGAGGAGCACGTCCCCATAACGCCACGAGGTCACAGCGCCTCCCCGCCTACGGCTGGTCCGGTGAGTTCTTCGGTCGTCTTGTATTCCTCGGTGCGGTCGCGGAACACCTCGGCAAGGCGCGGAACTCGAACGATTCTGATGTTGGTGTGAATCGGGCGAAGCACGATGGCGCCATCCTTGACGGTGGCCTCAACGCGAGAACCATCGGTCATACCCACTTGTTCTCGCATGTCCTTCGGCAGACGCACGCCTTGGGCGTTGCCCCACTTACTGAGGGTCAGTGTGGCCATTGTCCATCACCTCTCAACATAAACGATATGTATATCATAGTATATACATTGTAGCTGATCGAGTGCTCCGATGGACGCCGTCCCTGACGGGTACGATACGGTGTATGACGGGCGATACAGGCATGGGACGTGATCCGATGGGATTTCCACGGGAGTCGCTGGAGAAGTACGACCGGCTGCAACCCCCGGAGGGGGCGCGAATAGTCGTCGAGTCGAATCCGTTGCGCTACCTGTCGGACATGAACAAGGTCGCGGAAGCGGTCTCGCAGCGCATGGGGGAGCGGGGTCTGGATGCCGTCCGTCTCGCCGCCATGGCCTGTGTGTCCGTGGACGTCGTCACCGACATGCTCGGCGAGAAACCGGTGCCGATCGCCGACGCGCGCGCCGTGCTCGATGCGCTCGGAATACGCAGTCATGTGTTCCCGATCGAATACGCCATAGAACGGGAGCCGGGGCGATGAGCAGAAGATCGTACGCATGGGACGGTGACCGTCTTGTGGGCGTGTTCACGCGCGACGGGGACGGGGACACGTCCTTCCGGAGCACCAGTTCGCCGAATGGACCACACCCCAGGACTGGGCCGCGCTGGCGTCCAGACACGGGCTTGACCCGGACAGGGTCGTGGACACGGCCCGCCACATCGCCGGCCTCGTACTCGCGCGCATGCCCGAAACTGTCGAGGGAATGGACGAAAGAATCGCCGGCAGGCTCTGATCGTGCTGGGCGAAAGCCAACGAGAGCATCGAACCAATCCTCCCGACATGACAGGTCCTCGGGGAACGGCCGCGATGGATGATTCACTGGATTGCAGTGAGCTGGGTTTGCTGTCAGGCAAGATACTGCGGTCAGTACACCCCATCACACCCCGGACGACAGCGCCGAATAAGCAGAAACCCCTTGGAACTCACTGGTTCCAAGGGGTTGTGGTGCCCCGGATCAGATTCGAACTGACGACACCCGCTTTAGGAGAGCGGTGCTCTATCCCCTGAGCTACCGAGGCGACAGCGGTCCATTGTACACGGGGTGCGGTCAACGCGCATCCCGCGCGCCTCCCTGCGGTCGTGCCCCGCGTGCGATCGAACTGTGAAATCGTCCTGCGGAACGAGTCCGCGGGCATCGCGTGCACGGTAATGTGACCGAAGATGCAAGGAGGTGCGGTGGCAGGGCGATCGGCGGGAAGAAACAGACGCGGCGCGTCGCGTTCGACGGGTGGGTCCGGCGGATACCGTTCGGCGGGTTCGCCTCGCCCAACCCGTTCGTCCCGTTCGTCCCGCTCGTCGGCGAGGTTCGACTCCGGCAGGGACGAACTGATCGCCCGCGCCGAAGCCGACGCCCGTGACCGCGCCCGCACAGGCTCGTCGCGCGGCTCCGGGAAGCCGCGCGGCACCTCGCGCGGCGCGGCCGCGGCGAGAAAGACCTCGGTAAGGAAGCGCAATATGAACGGATACGGTGGACGCGACGGCAAACGCCGTCACCTTGTGCTTGGAGTGCTCTCGACGATCCTCGCGATCCTCGCGGTCGTCGGCACGTTCGCGCGGGCCCTGCCGTCCGACCTGCAGGAGCTGCCCTACGTGCCGATCATCGTGTCGGCCGCGCCGTGGCTCATCCTCCTGTCCGCGCTCGCGCTGATCCTCGCGTTCGTCTCCCGCCGCGTCGTGACCGCCGTGGTCGCGATCGCGCTGCTCGCGCTCAACGTCTGGTGGCAGTACCCGTTCTTCCACACGCAGGAGAAACTGCCCGGCCGCGCGATGTCCGCCGTCGCGCAGCCCAATCCGATCACCGACGACGCATACGCGCGTGTGATGACGTTCAACGTATATAAAGGACGCGCCGACGCGCAGGCGATCGTCGACACGGTGCGCGACCAGCGCGTCGAGGTGCTCGCCCTGCAGGAGACGACCGACGCGTTCGTCTCCCGTCTCAAGGCCGCCGGCATCGAGGACTACCTGCCGTACTCGCAGGTCTCCAGTTCCGACGGCGTGTACGGCAACGGCCTGTGGTCCGCGACGCCGCTCGCCGATCCGGCCGACGACGACGTGACCTCCAGCGCCTCGTTCATGCCGGGCGGCACCGTCGCGTTCTCCGGCGGCGCGAAACACGTCCGGTTCGTCTCCGTGCACACCACCGCGCCCGTCCCCGGCTACTGGCGCCAGTGGAAGCGCTCGCTCGACGAGTTGGCGCTGATGCGCTCGCACACGGATTCGACGTACGTGTTCATGGGCGATTTCAACGCGACGTACGACCACACGCCGTTCCGCGAGTTCCTCGGCGACCGGTTCTCCGACGCCGCGCGGCAGGCCGGACACGGCTTCACGTTCACCTGGCCGGCCGACCGCGTCGTGCCTCCCGCCTTCGCCGGCATCGACCACGTGGTCGTGGACAGGGGGATCATCGCCGGGCAGATGCAGGTCAAGCGGATCGCCGGCTCCGATCACGCGGCCCTGCTGGCGACGCTGGCGCTCGAGTGAGCCCAAGAGGTTATCCACATATCCTCCGGCCTGACGACGCCGCTGAACTATAGTGGACCCCATGAGTTATGACATGAACGCCAACGGCCCGGGCGCCGGAGTCGGCCCCGGCAACGGCCCGCGTCCGCTCGACCAGCTGCCGCGCCTCGCCGCCGAGACCACGGCCGAGAACCCGTGGCCGGTGAGCGTGCTGAGTCAGAAGTTCCACAACGCGGTGGCGAAATGGCCCGCGGCGTGGATCTGCGGCCAGATCACCGAGATCAACACGCGTCGCGCCGGCTCCGCCTATCTCACGGTGCGCGACGACTTCGAGGACATCGCGATGTCGGTGTCCGGCTGGCGCGGCTTCGCGGCCGCCGCATCGCAGTTCCGTCAGGGCGATCGCGTCGTCATCCACGGCCGCGCCGACATCTGGGTCAAACAGACCCGTCTGAGCTTCATCGGCGACGACATCCGCAAGATCGGCGCCGGCGGTCTGAAGGAGCAGATCGACGAGCTGCGCAAGAGGCTCAAGGGCGAGGGTCTGTTCGACGCCGAGAACAAGATCCCGCTGCCGGAGTTCCCCAAGTGCATCGGCCTGATCTGCGCCCCGCAGGCCCGCGCCGAGGGCGACGTCGTCACCAACGTGAACCTGAGATGGCCGGCCGTGCGCTTCAGAATCGTGCACGCGCACGTGCAGGGCGCGCAATGCCCGCCCGACATCATCGAGGCGATCCATCGGCTCGACGCCGACCCGGAGGTGGACGTGATCATCGTGGCGCGAGGCGGCGGCGCGTTCGAGGATCTCGTCGGCTTCTCCGACGAGGGCGTGGTGCGTGCGACCGCCGCGTGCCGCACGCCGATCGTCTCCGCCATCGGGCATGAGGACGACTGGACGCTCATCGACCTGGCCGCCGATCTGAGGGCGTCGACGCCGACCGACGCCGCCAAGAAGGTCGTGCCGGACGTGCGCGAGCAGTGGCAGCTCGTCGACAACGCCGTGCGTCAGATGCGGCTTCGCATTTCCGCGCGCGTCGACAACGAGATCCGGCTCGTCGAGGGCTATGCGAACCGTCCGAGCCTCACGCAGCCGCTCACGATGCTCGAGCCGCATCAGCGGTTCGTCGACGACGCGCGCAATCGCCTCGACATCGGTCTGAGGCGCATCGTCGACGACGCCTCGCTCACCATCGAGAAGGCGCACGCCTCGCTCACGGCCCTGAGCCCGCAGTCCACGCTCAACCGCGGGTACGCCGTCGTGCAGACCGCCGACGGGCGCGTACTCGACGACGCCGCGTCCGTGCGCCCCGGCGACGAACTCACCCTGACCCTGAAGCGGGGCGTCGTCACCGCCAAGGCCGACTGATCCGGTTAATAGCGCTAATGGCAATGCAAGTGCAAGGAGAACACATCATGACCACCGAAACCACCGAGAACACCACGGCGCAGGCCGCCTCCGCGGCGGCGCAGCCCGCGACCCCCGCGTCCACGCTCACCGACAAGGAGCGCGAGGCCATCGCCAACATGCCGTACGAGGAGGCGCGTGACAAGCTCATCCAGGCCGTGCAGGCGCTCGAGGCCGGCGGCCTCAACCTCGACCAGTCGATGCGCCAGTGGGAGATCGGCGAGGCCCTCGCCCGCCGTGCGCAGAGCCTCCTGGGCGACGTGCGCGCCCGTCTCGACGCCGCCCAGAACGCGCAGGCCGCCACGGCCGACACCGCCGGCACGCAGTCCAACCTCGACTGAGTCTCCGGCTGATTCCGGCTGAATCCCGCTGATTCCTCCGCCGGGCCAGCCGCCGAACGAGACACCCGATCCCCGTCTTTCGCGACACGCGGAAGACGGGGCTGTCGTATGAATCACACGCTTGTGATTTGGCTCTATTCCGCCGAAAACCACTACCCCTAGTGTTGTGGCGGCGCGTCACGACTAGATATGGGGGAGTGGTTGCCGTACAGTATCTGAGGCCAAAAGAATTACGCCCATGTGATTTGCGCCGAATCACATGGAGGACCGGCCGGAAACGGCCCATGACATGATACGTGCAGAGGGAGAGAAGCGATGGACAGCGCAGCGATCGATACCGCGACCACAACCGTCAGGAACACCACCCGTCAGGTGCAGGTGGAGAAGCGCGACGGCCGTATCGTCGACTTCGACCCGATCAACATCATCGAGGCAGTCAAGGCCGCCTTCGGCGATCTCGACAAGCAGGTCGGCCCCGAGGAGGAGGCCATGATCCGCGGCTTCGCCAACCAGGTCGAAGGCGAGATCAAGGAGCGCTACGCCGGCCCCGCCAAGATCGAGGACATCCAGAACCTCGTCGAGCACGCCCTGATCGACGCGCACCTGTACGACGTGGCCCGCGCCTACACCAACTACCGTCTCGACAAGGACATCCAGCGCGCCAAGGCCACGGACGTCAACGAGGCCGTGTCCCGCTTCATCAACCAGGACCCGACCCTCATCCACGAGAACGCCAACAAGGATGCCAACGTCTACGCCACGCAGCGCGACCTGCTCGCCGGCGCCGTCTCCAAGGCCGCCGCGTTCAACATGCTGCCGCCGGCCGTCTCCAACGCCCACATGAAGGGTGACATCCACTTCCACGACGCCGACTACTCGCCGTTCACCGCGCAGTCCAACTGCTCGCTGCCCAACTTCTGGGACATGCTCGCCAACGGCTTCACCCTCGGCAACGCGCCGATGGCCTCCCCGAAGTCGATCGCCATCGCCGCCACCCAGATCACCCAGATCATGAAGGACGTGGCCTCCAGCCAGTACGGCGGCCAGACCGCCAACCGCGCCGACGAGCACCTCGCCACCTACGCGCGCCTCGACTACGAGAAGTTCCTCGAGGAGGCCCGCGAGATGATCCCCGACGACATGCCGATCGAGTTCGCGCGCCGTCAGGTCGCCAACGCCAAGGCCAACGAGCCGGCCAAGCTGCACTTCGAGAAGGGCCGCGAGCCGCTGCCGATGGACACCCCGTTCCACGATGACGTCGACGAGCTCGAGCAGGAGCGCGAGATCCTCGCCAAGATCCGCACCCGCAAGGCCATCTACGACGCCATGCAGACGATGGAGTACCAGATCAACTCCAACCGCGTCTCCAACGGCCAGACCCCGTTCGTCACCGTCGGCTTCGGCCTCGGCACCGACTGGTTCGCCCGCGAGATCCAGCGCGCGATCCTGCTCAACCGCATCCGCGGCCTCGGCAAGGAGCATCACACCGCCATCTTCCCGAAGCTCGTGTTCACCGTCCGCCACGGCGTGAACGCCGACCCGGGCGACCCGAACTACGACCTGAAGCAGCTGGCGCTCGAATCCGCCACCAAGCGCATGTACCCGGACGTCGTGTTCTACGAGAACATCGTCAAGATCACCGGTTCCTTCAAGGCGCCGATGGGCTGCCGCTCCTTCCTGCAGGGCTGGATCAACCCCGCCACCGGCAAGGACGAGGAGGACGGCCGCATGAACCTCGGCGTCGTCTCCGTGAACGTGCCGCGCATCGCCATCGAATCCCACGGCGACAAGGCCCGCTTCTGGAAGCTGTTCGAGGAGCGCATGGAGGTCGCGCACCAGGCCCTGCAGTTCCGCATCATGCGCTGCAAGCAGGCCACGCCGGTCAACGCCCCGACGCTGTTCCGCTTCGGCGCCTTCGGACGCCTCGGCGCCAACGACAACGTCGACCAGCTGTTCAAGAACGAGCGCGCCACCGTCTCCCTCGGCTACATCGGCCTGGCGGAGACCACCGCCGTGTTCTACGGCAAGAACTGGATCCGCGACCACGGCTGGGACCCGGAAGGCAAGGAGTTCGCACTGTCCATCGTCAAGCGCATGAACGAGCTGTGCAAGCAGTGGAGCAAGGCGGAGGGTTACCACTACTCCGTGTACTCCACGCCGGCCGAATCCCTGACCGACCGCTTCAACCGCATGGACCGCGAGAAGTTCGGCCGCATCGAGGGCGTCACCGACCACGACTTCTACACCAACTCGTTCCACTACCCGGTGTGGCTGCAGCCCACCCCGATGGAGAAGCTCAACTACGAGAAGGACTTCCCGTACTACGCCTCCGGCGGCTTCATCAACTACTGCGAGTACCCGTGCCTGCAGGACAACCCGAAGGCGCTCGAGGCCGTGTGGGACTACGCCTACAACGTCGGCATCGGCTACCTCGGCACGAACACGCCGATCGACCACTGCTTCGTGTGCGGCTTCCAGGGCGACTTCGAGCCCACCGACGAGGGCTTCAAGTGCCCCGAGTGCGGCAACTCCGACCCGGACAAGTGCAACGTCACCAAGCGCACCTGCGGCTACCTCGGCAACCCGGTGTCCCGTCCGATGGTCCACGGCCGTCACGAGGAGATCTCCCACCGCGTCAAGCACATGAGCGGCGAGACCGGCCATGTGACGCTGGACGACGGCTCCACGCGCGAATGGTTCGAAGAGACCAAGTAACTACTGGTATCGCGAGGGTCCGCATCGGCCTTCGCAATGGATCGCCTGACACACTCAAGGCCGTTCGGCCAAGCCTACGGTCAGTCAATCCATTGCGAAGGCCGATGCTCGTTTCGCTCAACGTTTCGGTTGGGTGGAGCGGCGGAAATATGGTCACGGAAAGAGGGAGCGGCGTGACGGAGCGAGAGATGGTTCGACGGGATTTTGCTTCCGGGGAAACCGGGCGAGGGCCGTCCGTGCCTTCGCATGGGCTCGCCAATGATCCTCGCGCGGGGCAGTGGGACGGGCGGCGGATGTCCAAGCGGATGATCGCCGACTACAAGACGTTCGTCGTCACCGACGGCGAGGGCGTACGCAACTCGCTGTACGTGTCCGGGTGCCCGTTCCACTGCGTCGACTGCTTCAACTCGTCGATCTGGGACTTCAAGGCCGGACACGAGTACACGCAGGCGCTCGAGGACCGCATCATCGAGGACCTCAGGGCCCCGTGGGTGCAGGGCATCACGTTCCTGGGCGGCGAGCCGTTCCTCAACACGCCCGTGCTGCTGCCCCTGGCGCAGCGCATCCGGCGCGAGTTCGGGGACTCCAAGGACATCTGGTCGTGGACCGGGTACACATGGGAGGAGCTCATGCGCCCGGGGGAGACCCCCGACAAGCTCGAGCTCCTGCGCCTCATCGACATCCTCGTCGACGGGCGGTATCTCAAGGACCAGAAGGACTCGCTGCTGCAGTTCCGCGGCTCGAAGAACCAGCGCATCATCGACGTGCCGAAATCCCTCGACGCAGGACGTCCGATCATCTGGGCCAAGCTCCACGATCAGGAACGAGACATCCCCGAGATATATCTCAAGGACCGCGAGGCCGGCGAAGGCGCCCAGGCCTCCTGACGCGGCGCGTCATCTGCGTTGTTCCTCAGTCGACGTACCTTCGTACGCCTTCCCTCGGTACGGCCTTGATGCCACGCACGTGTCAGCAGGCGCCCAGGCCTTCTGAACGAGTGCTCTTCAATCCCGACAGGACACGCGGGAACGTTGTGTTTGCGGCTTTCCCTGTTAGATGAATCACGCTTCGCTCCCGCGTCACCCACCGTTCTTGGGCGGGGCTACGGACTACAGTATGGGTTTTGAGCGGCCGGGCCATACGCTATCTGTGCGCGACGCGCAAGATGCGTCCCGGAAAATCGGTTGAAGAGGTTTACATGGTGAACGAAGCACATACCGTGGCGGCGAACCACGATACGAAGCCTTTGCGCGTGGGACTGGATATCGGTTCCACCACCGTCAAGGCCGTCGTGCTCGATCAGTCCGACTCCCTGTCCGAGACCCTGTTCTCCGACTATCGCCGACATCACGCCAACGTGCGCGCCACCGTCGCGGGCCTGCTCGTCGATATTCAGAAGGAACTGGTAAACCGCGGACGCGGCGATGAGCCGATCCGCCTTGCCATCACCGGCTCGGGCGGTCTCGCGCTCGCGGACAACCTGCACGTCCCGTTCGTCCAGGAGGTCATCGCCGAGACCGAGGCGATCGACAAGGAGTACCCGCAGGCCGACGTCATCATCGAGCTCGGCGGCGAGGACGCCAAGATCACGTACCTGAAGCCCACCCCCGAACAGCGCATGAACGGCTCGTGCGCGGGCGGCACCGGCGCGTTCATCGACCAGATGTCGACCCTGCTCGACACCGACGCCGCTGGCCTCAACGAGATGGCCAAGAGCTACCAGAACCTGTATCCGATCGCATCGCGATGCGGTGTGTTCGCGAAGACCGACCTGCAGCCGCTGATCAACGACGGCGCCGCCAAGCCGGATCTCGCCGCATCCATCTTCACCGCCGTCGCCACGCAGACCATCGCCGGTCTCGCCTCGGGTCGCCCGATCCATGGCACCGTGATCTTCCTCGGCGGACCGCTGTTCTTCATGAGCGAGCTGCGCGCCGCGTTCCAGCGCGCGCTCGACGGCAAGGTCGACGAGTTCATCGTGCCGACCAACGCCCACCTGTACGTCGCGTACGGCGCGGCCTTGCAGGCCGAGACCGATTCCGACGACGAGGGCAACCACTTCGAGGCGCACCCCTGCGCCGACATCCTCAAGCGCTTGGAGGAGCTCAAGAACCTGCCGTCCAACACCCCCACGATGCCGCCGCTGTTCCCCACCGAGGCGGATCGCGAGGCGTTCAACAAGCGCCACCACACCCAGCATGTGCACATCGGCACGCTCGAGGGCGCGCACGGCCCGCACTTCCTCGGCATCGACGCCGGATCGACCACCATCAAGGCGACGCTCGTCAACGACGACCGCGAGATCGTGTGGTCCAGCTACGCGAACAATGAGGGCAGCCCGCTGACCGCGGCCATCAACATCGTCAAGAGGATCCAGTCCGAACTGCCCGAAGGCGCGTGGATCGCCCGCTCCTGCGCCACCGGCTACGGCGAGGGGCTCATCACCACAGGCCTCCATCTGGACGAGGGCGTCGTCGAGACGATGGCCCACTACCGCGGCGCCGAAATGGTCAGCCCCGGCGTCACCGCCGTCATCGACATCGGCGGCCAGGACATGAAGTACCTCGCCATCACCGACGGCGTCATCGACTCGATCGCCGTCAATGAGGCGTGCTCCTCCGGCTGTGGCTCGTTCCTGCAGACCTTCGCCATGTCGATGGGCCTGACGATCCAGGAGTTCACGGCCAAGGCGCTCGCCTCCACGCATCCGGTCGATCTGGGATCGCGATGCACCGTGTTCATGAACTCCTCGGTCAAGCAGGCGCAGAAGGAAGGCGCCTCGATCGAGGACATCGCCGCCGGCCTGTGCTATTCCGTCGTGCGCAACGCCCTGTACAAGGTGATCAAGCTGCGCGACGCCGGCGAGCTCGGCGACACCGTCGTCGTGCAGGGCGGCACGTTCCTCAACGACGCCGTGCTGCGCGCGTTCGAACTGCTCACGGGCCGCGAGGTGACGCGCCCGAACATCGCGGGGCTCATGGGCGCGTACGGCGCGGCCCTGACCGCGCGCATGCACTACGAGGACGTCGCCGACGACGACCACGATCACGTCGCGGCGGACGGTAGCTCTCTCGAGGATGCGGCCGATTCCGTCGAAGCCGCGGAGTCCGCCGCGGGCGACACCCCCAACGCGGACGCGCACGAGGGCGAGGTCGTCGTCGACGGCGTGCATCACACCGCCTCGTCGATTCTCACCGGTGACGACCTCGACAACATGTCGATGACCACCGAACGCGACGTGTGCAAGCTGTGCCAGAACCACTGCAAGCTCACCATCACCACGTTCTCCGACGGATCGCGGTTCGTGACCGGCAACCGCTGCGAGCGCGGCGGCGACGCGAAGAAGAAGCGCTCCGACCGCCCGAACCTGTACGACTACAAGTACAAGCGCTGCTTCGCCTACCGTCGCCTGACCGACAAGAAGGCCACGCGCGGCGAGATCGGCATCCCGCGCGCCCTCAACATGTACGAGAACTACCCGTTCTGGTTCACGCTGCTGACCTCCCTCGGCTTCAAGGTGATGATCTCCGGACGATCCAGCCACGAGCTGTTCGAGACCGGCATCGAATCGATCGCCTCCGAGAACATCTGCTACCCGGCCAAGCTCGTGCACGGCCACATCAAGTGGCTCTTGGGCAAGGGCATCAAGACGATCTTCTACCCGTGCGTGAGCTACGAGGAGGACCTCGTGCCCAACACGGACAACCACTACAACTGCCCGGTCGTGGCGAACTACCCGCTCGTCGTCGGCGCGAACATGCCCGAGCTGCGCGACGAGGGCGTGCGCTACATGCACCCCTACTTCAACCTCGCCAACCACGAGCTCATGGTCGACCGCATCGTCGAGGAGTTCGCGTGGGCGAACGTCACGCGTGAGGAGGCCGAGACCGCAGTCAAGGCCGCCTACGCCGAGGACAAGGTCTTCAAGCACGACGTGCAGCAGGAGGGCCTGAAGGCCCTCGCCTACATGAAGGAGCACAACTGCCGCGGCATCGTGCTCGCAGGCCGCCCCTACCACATCGACCCGGAGATCAACCACGGCATCCCCGAAACCATCTGCGCGCTCGGCATGGTGGTCCTCTCCGAGGATTCGATCTGCGAACTGCAGCCGGGGGAGAAGCTCAACCTGACCGAGTTCCTCGCGCAGGGCGAGGAGGACCCGCGCAGGAAGAACGCGAACGGGTTCCGCCACGTCGGCGACCGCACCGTCAAGCGCATGCCGCTGCGCGTGACCAACCAGTGGGCCTACCACTCCCGCCTGTACGCGGCGGCCCACTTCGTCGCCTCCTATCCGGGGCTCGAGCTCGTCCAGCTCAACTCGTTCGGATGCGGCCTCGACGCGATCACCACCGATCAGGTCGCCGAGATCCTCGCCGACAAGGCCGACGTGTACACGCTGCTCAAGATCGACGAGGTCTCCAACCTCGGCGCCGCCAAGATCCGCCTGCGCTCGCTCAAGGCCGCCGTCGAGGAGCGCGAGGCCAACAAGCGCCGCGAGGAGCAGGCCGAGGCCGACCTGGCCGCCGCGAAGGCCGCGCTCGCCGAAGCGCAGGCCGCCGTCGACGCGGCCGAGGCCAAGGTCAAAGCCGAGCAGGCCGATGCCGATGCCGACGTCCCGGCCAACGTCCCGAAGTCCACCGGCTTCCGCAAGACCGGCTCGAAGGCCCCGACCCCCGGCCGTCAGGTCCTGCTCGACACGACGATGGCCGCCAACCCGAGGCTTACCAAGGCGATGCGCGACGCGTCCAAGCGCGCCGCCAAGCGCGACATCGAGGCCGCCCGCCTCGCCGCGCTCGGCGACGGCACGACCGACGGCGCCACGACAACGGACAAGGCCGCCGCCAAGAAGACCAAGGGCCACAACAACGCCACCATGTCCCGCTACGCGCACCGCGAGAAGTTCCTCAAGAACATGAAGAGGGACTACACGATCGTCGCCCCGCAGATGAGCCCGATCCACCTCTCGCTCGTCGAATCGGTCATCCGCTCCGGCGGCTACAAGTTCGACGTGCTGAAGCACGCCTCCCGCGCGGACGTGGAGACCGGCCTCAAATACGTGAACAACGACGCCTGCTATCCGGCGATCATGGTCATCGGCCAGCTCATCGACGCGATCATCGAAGGCAAGTACGACCCGGATCATGTGGCGCTCGCCATCACCCAGACCGGAGGCATGTGCCGTGCGACCAACTACTTCGGCCTGATCCGCAAGGCCCTGATCGACGCGGGCTACCCGCAGATCCCGATCATCGCCATCTCGACGCAAGGGTTGGAGGACAACCCCGGATTCAAGGCCACCGTGCCGATGCTGCATCGCGCGGTCAAGGCGCTGATCCTCGGCGACCTCCTGATGAAGTGCCTGTACCGCGTGCGCCCGTACGAGGTCGAGAAGGGCTCGGCGAACCGCCTCTACGAGCAGTGGGACACGATCGTGCGCGAGACGATCGAACACCACGGCTACTCGAAGACCGGCGCCAGGACCCCGTGGCTGAAGAAGGGCTGGCTGCCGTACCCGACCCTCGCCAAGGAGATCGTCAAGTCGTTCGACGCCCTGCCGTTGAAGGACGTGCCGCGCAAGGTGCGCGTCGGCGTGGTCGGCGAGATCCTCGTCAAGTACCAGCCGGACGCGAACAACCACGTCGTGGACGTCATCGAATCGCAGGACTGCGAGGCCGTCGTGCCCGGCATCATGGAGTTCATGACCACCAAGCCGTACATCACCGACTGGAACGAGCACAACCTCGGCATGGGCGGCAACCAGTTCGCCTACGCCGTGATGCGCTGGGGGCTGGACCGCTACTTCGCGCCGATCAACGCCGCGCTCGACCTGTCGCACGGCAAGTTCCGCCGTGACGAGCCGATGCCGGAGCTCGTCAGCAAGGCCGCCGAGGTCACGTCGATCGGCGTGCAGGCCGGTGAGGGATGGCTGCTGACGGCCGAGATCCTCGAGCTCATCGAGCAGGGATGCCCGAACGTGATCTGCGCGCAGCCGTTCGCCTGCCTGCCGAACCACGTGACCGGCCGCGGCATGTTCGGCAAGATCCGCCGACTGCACCCTGAGGCCAACATCGTCTCGATCGACTACGATCCGGGCGCCTCCGAAGCCAACCAGCTCAACCGCATCAAGCTCATGATCGCGGCGGCGAAGAAGGCCCACAAGGCCAAGTTCGCCGACGGCGACGAGCCGCAGGGCTTCACGACCGCCGATTGAACGCCGGGTCTTCGGCTGGGAATCGCTGGAAACCCATGGAAATCGCCCGCTATCGGTTTTTCGTATAGCCGAATGGCGGGCTGCCGGCGGGGCGGGGCGACGGTGCGGATACGATACGTTTCATGGTCACACCCAGAATCAGTTATGCGCATCTGCTCGCCAAGCCGAACCCGAAGCACGTCGACAGCCTCCTGAAGTTCTTCGAGGCCGGCCGCTCCAAGCGCGGCACCGGCGGTTTCGGCGTCGAGATCGAGCACCTGCCGGTCCACAACAGCGACGACACGGCGGTGAGCTACTACGAGCCGAACGGCATCGAAGCGCTGCTGAAACGCATCGCCCCGTACTACGACCACGACAAGGAGTACTGGGAGAACGACCATCTGGTGGGTCTCTCGCGCCCAGGCATCGCGGTCTCGCTCGAGCCGGGCGGCCAGGTCGAGACTTCGATCGGCATCCTCAGCAAGCCCGAGGACCTGCTGCGGACTTACGCGACTTTCCGCCGCGAGGTCGATCCGGTGCTCGACGAGCTCGGCTTCCGACTCGTCAACTACGGCTACCAGCCGAAGTCCAGCTTCGCCGACGTGCCGGTCAACCCGAAGGACCGCTATGACGCGATGACCGATTACCTTGGCCGCGTCGGCCAGTTCGGCCCGTGCATGATGCGCTGCTCGGCCTCCACGCAGGTGAGCATCGACTTCGTCGACGAGAAGGACTCGATCGACAAGATGCGCGTCGGCACCGCCATCGGCCCGATCCTCGCATGGTTCTTCCGCAACACCCCGTACTTCGAGGGCCGGCTCAACCCGTATCCGCTGCTGCGCCAGCGCATGTGGGACTACCTCGACTTCCAGCGCACGAACGTGATCCCGGGGCTCTACGACCAGCGGTTCGGCTGGGAGGACTACGCGATCGACGTGCTGTCCACGCCGCTCATGTTCGCCGACCTCACGCACACGCCGGAGGCCCTCGAGGCCGGTCTGAGCCGCAAGGAGCTGCACCACGCGGCGTTCCGCGAGAACGCGGGGGAGGTGTACCCCGACCGCGAGCTCAACGCGTACGAGATCAACCACATCATCTCCACGCACTTCAACGACGTGCGCCTGAAGAACTTCATCGAGTTCCGCCACTGGGACTCCCTGCCGATCGAACGCGCCGAGAGGCTCACCGAGATCATCAACTCGCTGTACTACGTGCCGTCCAACCGCATCCGCCTCGAAAGCTACTTCGACGGGCTCACCGAGGAGGACGTGTTCGAGGCCAAGGCCAACATCCAGGCCCACGGCCGCGAGTCCAACCCGTACGGCCAGCCCCTCGACTTCTGGCGCGAGTTCCTCGGCCTCGAAGGCCTCCTCGACGACATCCCCGGCGACCCCAAGCACCCCGAGGTGTTCCAGGGCTGAGCTCGCCCGCCACCGGCGCCGCCAGCGTCATCGCCCGCCACCGGCGTCACCGGGCGATGACGTAACGGGTGTTGCGCGCCGAACCGGTGGAGGAAACGCTGCCTGCGCGCTCGAGTTTGCGCAGTGCGTAGGCGGCACGGTTCTTGTTGATACCGAGTCGCCGCTGAAGCTCCATCCGGGAGATGCCGGTTTCCGTCTTGGTGATGAGATCCAGCATGGCCGATTCCAGATCGCTGAAGGATCGCGCCTCCGCGTCGGCTGGTTCGGCCGCGTCGGACGGAGGTGTGATGCCGGATGATGCACCGGCGACCGGCGTCAAGGCGAGTGTGCCGGTTCCCCCGCCGGTGGGGTAGCCGGCGAGCACGGCGGTCTGCACATCCCATTCGACATGAATCGGAGGACCCGCCGGGAACGGATCTCGCGCGGTGAACCAGCCGTCCGTATCCGGCCGGGGGCCGGTCGCGTGAGCGTGTGCTCCTCCGTTGTCGCGTCCGTCGTCGAGACGCGGCAGACTGAGCGTGAAGGCTCCCGGCGTCACACGGATGACGGGGGAAAGGCCGTTCCCGGCGTATTCCTCCATGATGCGTGGGATGCCGCTGCCGTAGCTTTCGATGAGCTTCAACCGGTAGAAGATGTTCGCCAGCGTCGTATTGCGTGGGTGTGAGATGCCGTTGGTCAGGTCCGGCAACGTGATTCCCGTGGGCAGCCCGCCGAGAGAGACGAAATCGGTGCGATCGTCGAAGATGCTGACCAGTATGGGGCCGGAGCAGTCGTAGTCGCGGTGGGTCACCGCGTTGACCAACGCCTCGCGGAGCGCCGACGGGGGATAGGCGTAGGTGTCGGTCCGGTACAGGCCCGTGATGTCGGATCGGACCGGGTTGTTGAGCTCCATATAGCGGCTGGCTTCGTCCAGCTGTTGAAGGACCGAGCCTTGGAATTCCTGCCGGGCGAGGAACCGCGCCTTGGAGTTTCCCTGATAGACCGCGCATTTGATGGTGTTGCGGCATTGATCGGACAGCAGCATCGCCGTATTCGTGTACAGGCCGTCCGTGTTGATGAGCCCCAGCGAGCGCTGCTGCGCCGTCGACCATGTCAGGTGCTGCCGTCTGAACGTTCCGGCGGCGTAGCCGAACGTCAGGTCCTGATCGCTGCTGACGGCGGCGTCGAACGCCATGCCGTCGTCGTCCCGGATCATCCTGCGGATTCGTTCCTCGCTGGCCGGGACGGCGGATACTCCATGCCGGATGAAGACGCCGGTCGGTTTCATTCCCTTGCCTGCGAGGTAGTACGGTCGTTTGGTGCCTCGCAGTACCGTGACGTGGATGACGTCGCGGTTCGTTCCGTCCTCATCCTCCATCGGTTCGCATTCGATGGAGGTGTATGAGGTGAGATCCGGTCTGATGGCGTTGCGTATCGCGTCGCCGATCGCGCCCATCGTTCCGTCGACGTCGTCCACGCCTATGGGATTGCCGTCGTCGTCGATGCCGATGTAGAGATCGCCGCCCTCCGTGTTCGCGAATGCGATGATCTCCCGTTTGATGGCGTCGTTGAGCTGCCTTTTGAATTCGGTGGTCGTGTTCTCGCGCATTCGGATCATGGCGTTCTCCTGATGATGGGCGCAGATGTCATCGATGATTTCATCGTAACTCATCGATGGGACGCATCGCGGGGCGTCCTGCGTCGATGGTCACGGCGACACGCTGATTGTTGTATCTACAACTGTTGTATATGGGACGTATTAGTATCCCCTTCGGCAATGGTTGCATATGCAACAAGTTGCTCGACGTATGACATATGACATATGAATCGCATATGAAGTTGGAAGTGAGGGGAATCGTGGACAAACACATCCTCAGCTTCGACCTGAGGGCGCTGGTCAAGTCGCTCAACCGGCTGTTGGGCGAGACGATGCCCGAATCGGCGCGCATCGCGACCGGCGGCAACGCCCGCATCATCATGTTCCTCGCCCGCAACCGGGATCGTGACATCTACCAGCACACGATCGAGCAGAAGTTCTGCATCACGAGGTCCACCGCCTCGCGCGTGCTCGCGCTGATGGAGAAGAAGGGCCTGATCGAGCGCGTCCCGGTGGAACACGACGCCCGGCTCAAGAAGATCGTCCTGACCGACAGGGCCGACGCCATCGTCAGCATCCTCGTCGAGAACGGCGAACGGATCGAGACGCGGCTGGTCGACGGCTTCACGGACGAGGAGCGCGCGGCGCTCGCCGGCTACGTCGAACGCATGCGGGCGAACATCGACGCCGCGCGGCGCGACCTCGTGGCGGACAGGGGCGATCCGGACAAGGATGATCCGGACAAGGAAGACATGAACGACACGAAGAACGACACGAAGGAGGAGCACGAGTGAACGACAACGTCACCACAGGCGCGGACGCCGAGGCGGCCGCGACCGAGGCCGCGATCGAGAGGTCCCGCAAGGCCGTCGAACCGGCCCGACCGAAGCACATCATCCGCACGCTGGCCGGATCGATGCGCCAGTACAGGAAGGAAAGCCTGCTGACGCCGCTGTTCGTCGTCGTCGAAAGCGTGCTGGAGATCGTGATCCCCACGGTCATGGCCACGCTCATCGACCAGGGCGTCACCGGCGGCGACATGAACGCCATCGTCAAATTCGGTCTGATACTGCTGTGCTGCTCGGCGGTTTCGCTCGTCACCGGCTTCCTCGCCGGCAAGTTCGCGGCGATCGCGGCGGCCGGGTTCGCCAAGAACCTGCGTCACGACCAGTTCGAGAAGGTGCAGGCGTTCAGCTTCACCAACATCGACCGGTTCTCCACCGGCTCGATCATCACCCGCCTGACGACCGATGTGACGAACCTGCAGATGGCGTACGGCATGATCATCCGACTCGGCGTGCGCGCCCCGATCATGGTCATCGTCGCTTGGGTTTTCTCGTTCCGCATCTCCCCGTCGATCTCGATGGTGTTCCTCGCCTGCATCCCGATCCTGGCGATCGGCCTGTGCGGGCTCGCGGTGCTCGTCCACCCGGTCTTCGAGCGCGTGTTCCACACATACGACGCGCTGAACAACGTCGTCGACGAGAACCTGCAGGGCATCCGCGTGGTCAAGTCCTACAACCGCGAGGACTTCGAGGTCTCCAAGTTCGACCGCATCTCCCAGCGCATCTTCAAGGACTTCAAGCTCGCCGAACGCATCATGAGCTTCAACAGCCCGATCATGATGTTCTGCATCTACGCCTCGATGATCATGATCTCGTGGATGGGCGCCCAGCAGATCGTCGCCTCCGGCAACAACGCCGCCGTGGGCCTGACGACCGGCGACTTGACGGCCCTCGTCACCTACGCGATGCAGATCCTCATGTCGATGATGATGCTCTCGATGATCTTCGTCATGGTGATCATCTCCCAGGCCTCGGCCGAACGCATCTGCCAGGTGCTCCAGGAGGAGAGCACCGTCGTCGATCCGGCCTCGCCCGTCACCGAGGTCGCCGACGGGTCCATCGAATTCGACCACGTCATGTTCCGCTACTCGGACAACTCCGAGAAGCCGGTCCTCGACGACATCGACCTGACGATCCCGTCCGGCGCGACCGTCGGCATCGTCGGCGGCACCGGCTCAGCCAAGTCGAGCCTCGTCCAGCTGATTCCGCGCCTGTACGACGTGACCGGTGGCTCCCTCAAGGTCGGAGGCCGCGACGTGCGCGACTACGACCTCGAGGTGCTGCGCGACCAGGTCGCGATGGTGCTGCAGAAGAACATCCTCTTCTCCGGCACGATCGCCGAGAACCTCCGCTGGGGCAACCCCGACGCCACCGACGAGGACATCCGCCACGCCTGCGAGCTCGCGCAGGCCGCGGGCTTCGTGGGCGAGTTCCCGAAGGGCTACGACACGTACATCGAGCAGGGCGGCACCAACGTCTCCGGCGGTCAGCGCCAGCGCCTGTGCATCGCCCGGGCGCTCCTGAAGAAGCCGAAGATCCTCATCCTCGACGACTCCACCTCGGCCGTCGACACGAAGACTGACAAGCTCATCCGCGAGGCCTTCCACCACGAGATCCCGGATACGACGAAGATCATCATCGCCCAGCGCGTCGCCTCCGTGCAGGAATCCGACATCATCCTCGTGATGGACAACGGACGCATCATGGCCCGCGGCACGCACGACGAGCTGCTCGCCACCTGCGACGAATACCGGTCCATCTACGAGTCGCAGACCCGCAACACGGCCGAGGGGCAGGCCGAACTCGACAGGATGAACCAGACGCAGCCGGCGGATCAGACGCCGGCGGATCAGGCGCAGAAGGAGGAGACCCGATGAGCGGCAACGACACCACGCGCGACGAGCGCGACACCCGCGACGAGCGAGACAAGCAGACCTTCGCCGGTCGCAAACCCGCCATGGGACGTCCCGCGCCCGGCACCACCAGGCGCCTCTTCGGCTACATCCTCTCCTACCGCTGGCACGTCGTCACCGTCGTGGCCTGCATCCTCATCGGCGCGGTGGCCCAGGCCGGGTCCGCGCTGTTCCTCCAGTCGCTCATCGACTCGTACATCATCCCGCTGGTCGGCGAGACGAACCCCGACTTCGGCCCGCTGCTGCGCGCCATCACGATGATGGGATGCCTGTACGTGGCCGGCATCGTGGCGATGTGGGCGTGGCAGTACCTCATCGTCGCCGTCGAACAGGGCACGCTCAAGAAGATCCGCGACGACATGTTCGCCCACCAGCAGAAGCTGCCGATCCGCTACTTCGACACCAACGAGCACGGCGACATCATGAGCCGCTACACCAACGACACCGACACCCTGCGGCAGGCGATCAGTCAGTCGTTCCCGCAGATGTTCGCGTCATTGGTCTCCGCGTTCGCCGCAGTCCTCTCGATGCTGTGGCTGTCCGTGCCGCTGACCTTGTTCGTGCTCCTGTTCACCGTGATGCTGTACTTCATCATCAGGAAGATCGTCGGGCGCGCCGGGCGGTTCTTCGTCCAGCAGCAGCGCTGGATCGGCGACGTCAACGCGTTCGTCGAGGAGTCCGTCAACGGGCAGAAGGTCATCAAGGTCTTCAACCACGAGGACGCCACCCAGAGGACCTTCGACGAGAAGAACGACGAGCTGTTCGCCGCCTCCGCCGAAGCGAACACATGGGGCAACGTCACGATGCCGGTGGTCGGCAACATGGGCTATGTGCTCTACATCCTGCTCGCCATCATCGGCGGCGCGATGGCCCTGTCCGGCGTCGGCAACTTCGGCCTCAACGGCGCCGGCCCGCTGACCCTCGGCACGCTCGTCTCCCTGCTGACCCTGTCGCGCTCGTACATCAACCCGCTCGGCCAGGTCTCGATGCAGCTCAACATGGTGATGATGGCGCTCGCCGGCGCATCCCGCATCTTCGCGCTGATGGACGAGCCAGTCGAATCCGACGGCGGCACCGTGACGCTCGTCAACGTCGAGCTTGGTGAGGACGGGCGCACGATGCGCGAGGTCGACCACGAGACCGGCCACTGGGCGTGGAAGCGCGAGGCCGGCGACGACGGCACGCGTTCGCTCGCCGCCGCCGCCAAGCTGCACGGCAAGGCCCGCGAGGTCGCCTTGAAGGCCAAGGAGCAAGCCGTCACCTCGCCCGACGGGCGACTGACCCTCCTGCGGGGCGACGTGCGATTCACCGACGTGACGTTCGGCTACGACCCCGCCAAGCCGGTCCTGCACGACATCACCTGGTTCGCCAAGCCCGGCCAGAAGATGGCCCTGGTCGGCGCGACCGGCGCCGGCAAGACCACCGTCACGAACCTCATCAACCGGTTCTACGACATCCAGGAGGGCCAGATCCTCTACGACGGCATTGACGTGAAGAACATCGCCAAGCCCGACCTGCGCCGTTCCCTCGGCATCGTGCTGCAGGACGTGAACCTGTTCACCGGCACCGTGATGGACAACATCCGCTACGGCCGCCTCGACGCCACCGACGAGGAGTGCATCGCGGCCGCCAAGCTCGTGAACGCCGATGGCTTCATCCGCATGCTGCCGCAGGGCTATTCCACCGTGCTCGAGGGCGACGGCTCCGGCCTGTCACAGGGCCAGCGCCAGCTGATCTCGATCGCGCGCGCCGCCGTGGCCGACTCCCCGGCGCTGATCCTCGACGAGGCCACCTCGTCGATCGACACGCGCACCGAGGAGGTCGTGCAGGCCGGCATGGACGCGCTGATGAAGGGACGTACGGTGTTCGTCATCGCCCACCGCCTGTCCACCGTGCGCAACTCCGACGTGATCATGGTCCTCGACCACGGCCGCATCATCGAACGCGGCAACCACGACGAGCTCATCGCCCTGAAGGGCGAGTACTACCAGCTCTACACCGGCGCGGTCGAGCTGGAGTAGCCGTCGGCGGTCGGTCGGGTGGCCGCCGGGCGGTCGGTGACGGCCACCGACGGCCACCGGACCCCGTGAGGGCGTGCACCGTGCGCAACGGCCGTACGCCCTCCGTGGCTTATACGGGCCAATCCCCGGGGACGTACGCTGACTGATGGTATGCGTACGTTCCCCGGGGCTATATCAACGTTGTCCCCCGATTTCGTACTCCTGCCACCGGTAGACGTACGAAATCGGGGGACAACGTTCGTCAGGCCACGGGGAACGTACGCCTATACAAGGTGAACGTACGTTCCCCGTGGGCTGGTCTGGTCAACCCATGGGAAACGTACGTCGAGTATGACGGTTGGACGTTCCGCAAGGCATGTGGCGTGTGACTGATGGGTTGTGACGTGTGGCCGATGGCCGGGACCTATTGGTTGTCGGAGGAGTCGCCGTCCTTGCCGTTCTCCTCGTCGAGGAGCTTGGAGAGTTCGGCGTCCCAATCGGTGGTGCCGGATGTGCCAGCGGCAGAACCGTCGCCTTGCGTGGAGCCGTTGTCGGCGCCCGTGCCGGTCTCGGTGGAACCTGAGGTTCCTTCGGCACCCGTGGCGCCGGAGCCAGTGCCCGAGGCGGATCCGGCCGAACCGGAGCCGGCTGTGCCCGAGGCGGAACCCGCCGAACCGGATCCCGCCGCCGCGCCACGGTCGTCGGCCAGCACCGGCAGCAGATCCGGGTGCGACCACTTCGCGTCGCGTCCCTCGACACCCTCGGCCGAGGTGATCAGCTCCCACATGCCGGCGGCCTCGCGCATGCGCTTCGGGCGCAGTTCCAGTCCGAGCAGGCTTTCGAAGGTGCGCTCCGCCGGGCCGCCGGTCGCGCGCTCGCGGCGCATCATCTCACGTAGCTGCTCGATGTGCGGCAGATGGGCCATGCCGGCGCGCCACACCACGCAGTCGACCCATCCCTCGACCATCGCGAGCAGCGATTCGATCGAGCGCAGCGCCTCCTGTTGTTCGGGCGTGTCCGGGATCGCGACCTTCGTCAGGTTCACCGCGCCGGAGATCGAGTCGGCGTCGAGCGCGCCCGCGTCGCGCAGCTGCTCCTCCATCGCGTCCAGATCGATGGTGATGCCGCGCGCGTACTTGCCGATCAGCGCCTCGAAGCGCGGCATCAGCCACGGCACCGCGGAGTAGAGGCGTGCGTGGGCCGCCTCGCGCAGCGCGAGGAACGCCATGACCTCGTCGGCCGGGATCGGGTCGTCCGGGCGCACGATCTCGGCGAACAGCGCCTCGGTCTGCGGGTCGGACGCCGGGTGATGATGCGCGTCGGAATCCTCGGACACGGCGGAACCGGAGGGGACGGCGGAACCGGGCGCACCGGTGAAGTCCGCCGAAGCCGACGTGAATCCGATCGGGTTGCCCGCAGCGCTCGTGGCATTCGCAGCGTCCGTCCCGTCCGTGCCCTCGCCGTTGAGCTGCCTCGCGTACTCCTCGACGTTCTGTGCGACCAGCGCGCCCGCCGGGTTGGACAGCAGCGCGATGCCCTGATCGAACCCGCCGTGCACCTCGCGGCTCAACGTGCCGGCCGCGTTGCCCAGCTGCATCGCAAACGACGTGTTGCCGAGCAGCTTGATGAGCTGCTTCGGGTCCTTCATCCCGTCCGGGATCGGGATCGGCACCGGGCCGGCGAACATGCCGGCGATCTCGCCGTCGATCGCGCCGCCGAGACGCTCGGAGACCACCGAGGCCAGCGCGTCGCCCATCGACGCGGCCACGGGTGCCGCGAACTTCGCCCACGCCTCGAGCGTGTCCTCCACCCATCCGGCGCGGGTGAGCGCACCCGGCTCGCCGGGCGCCGGATCGAACTCGCACGCGGTGTCGAGCCACAGGTTCGCCTCGCTCATCGCGCGACGCACCTTCGCGCCCTCGACGGCCGTCACCGACGTGCGCGAACCGCCGGCGTTCGCCTGCTGCAGGGCCAACGACTTGGCGAGTTTCACGTTGATCGGGCCGTCCTCGACGACCTGGCGCATGTCGCCCATCGTGTTGAGGCCGCCGGCCGTGAACGCGGCCATCATCTGCTGCACCTCCGCCGGATTCGGCAGTGTGCTCGGATCCTGGCTCATCAGCTGTTCGCGGATCGATTCGGGCAGCTGGGAGATCTGCTGCCACGCCATCTCGCCCTGGACCGGGCCGAAGCACTTGATCAGCCACTCGTGAATTGCGTTCTCGTCCATATTCGGATCCTCTTGGTCGCTCGCGGTCTTTTCCTGCCATTCTAGGGGCCGTGGCGTCCTAAGGCGGGCCGATCGTATGTTTTCCGCGCAAAGCAAGCGCTGGTATCATGCGCGGTATGCCGTTCCTGAGCAAGCTCCCCTCATCCCGCCGCAACGCCGACGGCCGCGCCGACGGTCCCGTCGACGGCCGTCCCGCGCGCCGCGTCCCCTCGCCCGCGGCCCTGCCGAAGGCGGTCGGCCGGTACTTCACGTCCCGTTCGCCCCGCTTCCTCGCCGGATTCCTCGCCGTCGCGCTGTGCGTGCTGGTGATGTGCCTGCCGAGCGCGTACTCGGTCGAATGGCCCGGCCCGACCCGCGACGTGCTCGGCACGGTCTCCGGCTCCGGCAAGTCCGGCGAGTCCGGCACGACCGGCAAGTCCTCCGACACCGACCAGGTGATCCGCGTCTCCGGCGCCGACACGCATCGCGACTCCGGCAAGCTGCTGCTCGTCACCGTCTCCGCGAACGGCGTGCCCGGCTATCCGGTCACCAACGCCGAGGTCCTGTGGGGCTGGCTCATGCCCGACCGCGTCGTCATGCCGCGCGAGGCCGTCGTGCCGGTCGGACAGACGACCGAGGAGTACAAGAAGGAGACCGACAAGGAGATGAGCGGATCGCAGTCGAACGCGATCAAGGCCGCCGAACGATTCCTCGAGTCGAATCCGGACGTCGCCGGGGGAGTGGACGCCGCCAAGCTCAAGGTCGAGATGCACGTCGATGACATCGGCGGCCCGTCCGCCGGCATGATGTACACGCTGGGACTCATCGACAAGCTCACCGAGGCCGAGGAGACCGGCGGCAAGACGATCGCCGGCACCGGCACGATCGATGAGAAGGGCAAAGTCGGCGCGATCGGCGGGATCCGGCTCAAGATGCTCGGCGCGAAACGCGACGGCGCCACATGGTTCCTCGCCCCCGAGTCCAACTGCGACGAGGTCGTCGGACACGTCCCCTCCGGCCTGCGCGACGTGAAGGTCGCCACGCTCGACGACGCGTACGACGCGCTCGTCGCGATCGGGCAGGGCAAGGGCGACTCCCTGCCGCACTGCACCGTGGAGAAGCAGTCCGCCAAGTCCGTCGGGTGACAGGGGCGCGCCCCCTGCCTCTCCGGGCGTCCCGTCCATATTTCATCGCGTGTTAACGCGGCTGTTCGCGAAGTGTTGCTATTCTTGACTCTCGTGAATGAAACCGCATCACAGAACGCAGAGGAATTTGGCTTCAAGCCCGGCGACATCGTGCAGGAATGGCTGTGGGATGATGACGTGGACGACTCGATCAGAGAGAAGATCGAGAACCTGACCGGTGAGGACCTCGTCGACGAGGACTACGATTCCGCCGTGGACGGCGTGATTCTGTGGTGGAGGGACGGCGACGACGAGGATGAGCTGTCCGACACGATCGTCGACGCATACGCGGTCGTCGGCAACGACGGCCCGCTGTGGGTGCTGACCCCCAAGCCCGGCCGCCCCGGCGCCGCCAGCTCCTCGACCGTCCAGTCCGCCGCCAAGACCGCAGGCATGAACGCGGCGACCCCGCTGACCGTCAGCCCCGACTGGAACGGCATCCGGCTGCGCGCCTTCGGCAAGGGCAGGTGATCGAATGATGAAGGCCCGGAACCATGCATGATGCCGTGCACGGTTCCGGGCCTTCGCCATGAATACCTCGCCTGTGTGGGCGATGAGGGACTCGGACCCCCGACATCCACCGTGTAAAGGTGGCGCTCTAACCAACTGAGCTAATCGCCCGCAGGAAAATACCATAGCGTGACCCGGGCACAACATGTGGATTCCCCCCGTCGCAGACGCGGGAAAGACTCAGGGAACGGGGAAAACGGGCGCGTGCGTCGCCTCGGTCAGTCGCCTCGGTCACGTAATGTGGCAGACAGTACCGTTTGTTCCTCGAGGAGGTTGAAAGCCCATGGCGCAGCAATCCGAAGCCGGAATCCCCAGGGCAGGCAAGCGCAAGTGGGGGTATGACCCCGCCCAGGTGGACGAGTTTCTGGAGAAGGCGCACAAGCTGTATGACAGCGAGGGCGCCCAGCTGACCCAGCGGGACATCCAGAACGTGTCCTTCACGCCGACGAGGGGCGGGTACGTCATCGCCCAGGTCGACGCGGCGCTCGCCCGTCTCGAGCGCGCGGTGGTCGACAAGCAGACCACATGGGAGATCTCCCATCAGGGTCGCGTGGCATGGAAGGCGCGCACCGAGGAGCTGTACCGCGAGATCGCCGGCCACGTCGACCGCGAGGAGCGTGCCCGGTTCGCCGACGGCAAGGGTCGCGCCCCCTCCTACGACCGCAAGCAGGTCGACCGACTGTGCGAGCAGATCGTCGACAAATGCGCGGCTGAGCTCGGTCTCGACGGCGCGAGCGCCGATGACGCCGCCAAGCTCGACAAGATCACGTCCGATTACGTCACCGACGTCGTCTTCACCCAGCGCAAGGGCCGCCGAGGCTACGACGAGCGTCAGGTCGACTACTTCCTCAACACCTGCGTGGAGCTGCTGAGCCGCATCGAATCGTTCGACCGACTCGCCGACTACATCGCCGCCGACGGCGACGCGGACGGTTCGGCCGCCTCGCTCGGCTCCGTGCCCCGCGCCGCGGCGATCGTGACGGATGACGCGTCGCCGGCGGCTTCCGTGCCTCCGGCCGCGGATCACGCGCCGTCCCTGCCGACCGCGTCCGCGTCCGTGCCGGTGTCGGCCGCGCCGGTCTCCCCGCTGTTCTCCTCGGACGCGCGGTTCCAGCGCCCGTCCGAGTCCGACGACTCCCCGGTCGGCTACGCGCCGGTCGCCCCGGCGGCGTCGGTCTCCCCGTCCGCGTCGGCCGCCAAGGGGGAGAGCTTCGATGCGCTGAGCCAGGCCGAGCAGGACCTCTTCGCGTCGGCCTCCCGCACCACGTCCTCCCCGGTTCCGGCTCTTGCGCCCTCTGAACCGGTGGTGACGTGGCCGGCCGCGTCGCCCGCCGTCCCGGCCTACGCCGCGACCCCCGCCCCGAGCGCGACGCAGCCGGTCTCCCGGACCGCGCCCCGCGTCGCCTCCTCCTCGACTCAGGCCTCGACCCCCGCGGCGCAGTTCCCGGCCGCGTCCCCGGCGGCTCCGACGACCCCGGTGTCGCCGGCACCCTCCTACACACCTACGCCGTCCTACGCCGCGCCGTCCGTCCTCCCGACTCCGGCCCCGTCTGCGACCCCGACTCCGGCCGTGTCCGCCGCGATGCCGCCGTCCTTCGCGACACCGCCCGCGACCCCGACGTATTCCGCCGCGGCCCCGTCCTCCCACGGCTCCGACCAGAAGTACACGACGTCCTCGCTGGACGCGCTCGCGCAGATGGCCGAGGCGTCGCAGGAGTTCCCGAAGGTGACCGGCACCGCCCCGTTCGAGCCGCACATGCCGAGCCTCGACGTGCCGAACACGTTGAGCTCGATGCCCGCCGTGACCCCGGCAACGCCCGCGACCTCCGCGGCGTCCCCGGCTCCGTCCATGGCCTCCACCGCCCCGACCTACACGCCTCCGGCTTCGGCTCCGGCCCAAGCCCCCACGGCAGCCCCGGCCCCCGTCCAGCCGCCGAAGCCGCCGTTCTCCCTGCTGTCAGCCAACAACAACGACCTTGACATCCCCGACCTGTCGTTCCCGTCCATCGCGGGGCACGACGCCGGGGACGTCAGGAGCGATACGAAGGAACAGTGACCCACCTGTGATCCACAGCAACACCGTCGTCATCCTCGGGTCGACCGGTTCGATCGGCACCCAGGGTCTTGACGTCATCTCCCGGCACCCCGAACGCTTCACCGTCGTCGGCCTCGCGGCCGGCGGCTCCCACATCGACCTGCTCGCCCTGCAGGCGGCGCGCTTCCACGTCCCGCAGGTCGCCGTCTACGACAAGTCCAAGGCCAAGGAGCTGCGCGAGGCGCTCGACCGCGCCGGCGCGCGCTACACGCAAATCCAGGCCGGCCCCGACGCGGTCGTCGCGATGGCCGGCTTCGGCGCGACCGTCGTCCTGAACGGCATCACCGGCTCGATCGGCCTC
Source organism: Bifidobacterium rousetti (assembly GCF_008698235.1). Taxonomy (GTDB): domain Bacteria; phylum Actinomycetota; class Actinomycetes; order Actinomycetales; family Bifidobacteriaceae; genus Bifidobacterium; species Bifidobacterium rousetti. Next base: position 378,984 of record NZ_PEBH01000002.1, on the reverse strand, counting down.
GAGCCGTCCATCGCGGCCCTGAAGGCCGGCTCCCAGCTCGCGCTCGCCAACAAGGAGTCCGTCGTCGCCGGCGGCCACCTGCTGTTCGGCGCCCGCGTGCGCGAGGACCAGATCAACCCGGTCGACTCCGAGCATTCCGCGATCTGGCAGTCGCTGCGCTCCGGCTCCCACGCCGAGGTCGCGCGCCTGATCGTCACCGCCTCCGGCGGCCCGTTCCGCGGCATGAAGCGCGAGCAGATGACCGGCATCACGCCCGAACAGGCGTTGAACCACCCCACATGGAACATGGGACCGGTCGTCACCATCAACTCGTCCACCTTGATGAACAAGGGCCTCGAGGTGATCGAGGCGAGCCGCCTGTTCGACGTGCCGCCCGAGCGCATCGCCGTGACCGTCCACCCGCAGTCCATCGTCCACTCGATGGTCGAGTTCGTCGACGGCGCCACCATCGCCCAGGCGTCCCCGCCGGACATGCGCCTGCCCATCGCGCTGGGCCTGTCCGCGCCGGCGCGCATGCCGAACGTGGCCGCCGCGTGCGACTGGACCAAGGCCGCCGAATGGACGTTCGAGCCGCTCGACGACGAGGCGTTCCCCGCCGTCTCCCTCGCCCGCCACTGCCTCGCCGCATCGGAGAAGCATACCGCGGTCCTCAACGCCGCCAACGAGCAGGCCGTGCACGCCTTCCTCGACCATCGCCTGCCGTACCTCGGCATCGTCGATACGGTCAAGGCCGTGCTCGACGAGATGGACGCCGAGCTGCGCGGCGACCCGCTGTTCCGCGACGTGGAGGAAATGGAACAGCTCGAGCGTGAGGCCCGTCGCCTGGCCGACGACCTGATAGACAAGCAGTGATGAATACGTTGAACACAACTCCCACATCACCCGCGTCCAAGCCGTTCCGCAAGACCGGCGACCCGGTCGCGCTCACCAGCGAGTCGCCGCTGCACCCGCGCCGCAAGTCCCGCCGCATCATGGTCGGGCCGGTGCCGGTCGGCGGCGGGGCGCCGATCTCCGTGCAGTCGATGACCAACACGCTCACCGCGGACGTGCCGGCGACGCTCCAGCAGATTGCCGAGCTGACGGCCGCCGGATGCGACATCGTGCGCGTGGCCGTGCCGAGCCAGGACGACGCCGACGCGCTGCCCGAGATCTGCAGGAAGTCCCCGATCCCGGTCATCGCCGACATTCACTTCCAGTCGAAGTACGTGTTCCAGGCGATCGACGCCGGCTGCGCGGCCGTGCGCGTCAACCCCGGCAACATCCGCAAATTCGAGTCTGTCGGACCCGACATCTGCAAGGCGGCGACCGACGCGGGCATCTCCCTGCGCATCGGCGTCAACGCCGGATCGCTCGACAAGGACCTGTACGCCAAGTACGGCGGGCCCACGCCCGAGGCGCTCGTCGCCTCCGCGCTGAAGGAGGCCCACATGTTCGAGGACGTCGGCTTCCACGACTTCAAGATCTCCGTCAAGCACCACGACGTGATCACGATGGTCCAGACCTACCGCCTGCTCGCCTCGAAGGGCGACTGGCCGCTGCATCTGGGCGTCACCGAGGCCGGGCCGCAATGGCAGGGCACGATCAAGTCGTGCCTCGCGTTCGGCGCGCTGCTCGCCGAGGGCATCGGCGACACGATCCGTGTGTCCCTCTCCGCCCCGCCGGTCGAGGAGGTCAAGGTCGGCTGCAAGCTGCTCGAATACATGGGCCTGAGGCCCCGCAAGTTCGACATCATCTCCTGCCCGAGCTGCGGTCGCGCGCAGGTGGACGTGATCCAGCTCGCCTCCGCCGTGACCAACGGGCTCAAGGACGTGACCGCCCCGATCCGCGTGGCCGTCATGGGCTGCATCGTCAACGGCCCCGGCGAGGCGCGCGAGGCCGACCTCGGCGTCGCCTCCGGCAACGGCAAGGGCCAGATCTTCATCAAGGGCAAGGTCATCAAGACCGTGCCCGAGGACCAGATCGTCGACACGCTGCTCGAGATCGCAAACGACATGGCCGCGCAGATGGAGGCCGAAGGCAAGGTGCCGGACGGCTCCACCGGCCCGGTCGTCGTCCCGATCCAGCATCCCAACCGCCGCAACGGCTGATACCGCGCGGAAGGTACGATTCGTGCACACGGACGGGCATGTCGGGCATGCGGCCGGTACGGCCGGGCGGGAGGATGACGCGCGGTGGTCGTCGTGGCGTCGCCTGACGGTCAGCCTGCCGATCTTCATCATCCTCATCGGATTGCTTGTCAGCGTGTCGAACCTCACCACCGTGCCGTGGGACAACGAGCCCACCGGCCAGACCATCGCCACCCTCACCGACGACACGGCCGTCACGTTCGACGACCCGCAGGGCCTCGCCTCGGGCGGCGAGGGCACGTACGGCGTCGAGGAGACGGCCTACGCCATCGACGTCGCGCGCGACGGCACGCAGGTCGGTGACGCCCGGCGCATCGCCGTCGACGCGGACGCGGACGCCACATGGCAGGTGCACGGCTCCGGCGACAACGAGACGCAGACCGTCACCGTGCTCGTGCGCAAGCCGGTCGGCGCGACCGGCGGGCGTCCCGGCGTCCTCTTCATGCACGGCGCCGGCTTCGGCACCGCCTACAACTCCTTCGGCGACGTGGCCGAGACGCTCGCCTCCGCGGGCTTCGTCACCGCCGTCATCGACAAGCCCGTCTGGTCCACCACCGACATCACGCGCGACTACCCGGCCTCCGCGCGCGTGTACGACGCCGCGATCGATTTGCTGCGCGGCTTCGACGACGTGGACGGCGCCAAGGTCGGCATCTACGCGACCAGCGAGTCGACGTGGATCAGCCAGTACCTGCTCGCCGACGATCCGGACATCGCGTTCCAGATCCTCCTGAGCCCGATGGTGTTCACCCCGCGCCGCTCGCTCGGCTTCTTCATCTCGCAGGACTTCGCGCTCGTCGGCGCCAACGACGGCTACCAGTCGATCGTGCGACGCCTGTTCAACGCCGACACCGCGTTCTTCGGTCTGACCAACTTCGATCTCGACCTGCCCGAATCGAGCGCCTACAGGGTCCCCACGCTCGTCGCCTACGGGTCCAAGGACGTGATGACCGCGCAGGTCGAGGGCGTGCGGCACATCCTCGTCGAAGCGCACCGTGCCGGCAACTGGGACGTCACCGTGCGCAGCTACCCGGTCGCCAACCATGTGCTGCGCGTCGGCGACGAGGCCGAGACCGGCACGAAGTTCGCCGACCAGTACGTCGACGACGTGACCTCATGGGCGCTGGGCACGGTCGCCGGGCTGCACCAGACCAGCGAGCGCGTCGCCGGCGACGAGATCTACCAGTCGATCGCCGTGCCGGACGACCTCATGCCCCGGCGCGCCCTGACCGTCTACGGCGCCGTGCTGCACGCGGGCACGGTCCTGCTGCTGGTCGCGACGCTCGTCGCGTGGCTGGTCGCGCTGGGCCGCCATCTCGCGTTTCGGCTCAGGCGGGCCAACCGCGGGGTGCGTTATCCGGGGCTCGGGTTCAGGAACGGGTTCGGCGGCGCCCTCGTCACGCTCGCCGTCACCACGATGGCGACGCTGCTGCTGTTCGTCTCCGGTCTCGGACAGGTCGTCATGGGCGTCGTCCGGCTCGCATGGGGCGCGGCCCCCGACGAGGAGCCCGGCGTGATGTGGTGGAGCTGGCCGGTCATCCAGATCGTGTGCACGCTGGTCGTGTGGGCGTGGTCGCGTGTCTTCGCGCGGCTCATCGAGGTCGCCTCCGAACGCGGCATCCTCTCCTGGCCGCCGCGCGAGGGGTCGATCCGCGGCGTGGTCAGCGGCGCCGAACCGGTGCTCGCGACCACGCGCTTCGGCCGTGTGCTGTTCTGGCTCACCGCCGCCGCGATGCTCCACGTCCTGTTCTTCTTCGCCTTCTGGGGCCTGTTCGTCTACTGACAGGCGCCCGCCGTCCGCTGACGGAACAAGCGATGGGGGACGGGTGCGTACTATGGTCCCATGCCGTTGTACAGGGATGAAGGGGTGGTGCTGCGCACCGCGAAGCTGGGGGAGGCCGATCGCATCGTCACGATCCTCACCCGCTCGCACGGCAAGGTGCGCGCCGTCGCCAAGGGCGTGCGACGCACCAAGTCGCGTTTTGGCGCGAGGCTCGAGCCGTTCATGCGCGCCGACCTGCTCATCGCGCAGGGCCATTCGCTCGATGTCGTCTCGCAGGCCGAATCCGTCTCTGCGTACGCCGGGCCGATCACCGCCGACTACGACGCCTACATGGCCGCGAACGTCATCGTCGAGACCGCCGACAAGCTCGTGAGCTCCGAGGAGGAGCGCGTCACCGGCCAGTACCGGCTGCTCATCGGGGCGTTGAACGCGCTCGCCAAACACGCGCACGTGCCGGCGCAGATCTCCGCGTCCTACGTGATGCGCGCGCTCGCGCTCGCCGGCTGGGAGCCGCGCCTGTACAGCTGCGTCGTGTGCGGCGGCAGGCCCGCGGCGGACGGGCTCGGCATGTACCTGTCGATGCCGGCCGGCGGTCTCATGTGCGGCAAGGACCACACGCCCGAGTCGCACCGTCTCTCACCGGCGGCGCTCACCCAGCTGCGCGCCCTCGTCGACGGCGACTGGAGCGCGCTCGACGGCGTCGACCTCACGCCCGAAACCGAACATCTGGTGGAGGATTGGGCCGAGTACTATCTCGAGCGCCCCCTACGTTCGATGCGACTGCTAGATTGACAGTCATGGCTTTCGAAAACGTCGACTACACTTCGCTGGACATCCCCGCCGCCCCCTTCTCGGACCCGTCGCGCATCCCCGATTTCCCCAAGGACAAGGTGCCGCGCCATGTGGGCGTCATCATGGACGGCAACGGGCGCTGGGCCAAGCAGCGCGGCATGATCCGCACGAACGGCCATCAGGCGGCCGAGCCGGTCGTGTTCGACACCATCGCCGGCGCGATCGAGGCCGGCGTGCGCTACCTGAGCCTGTACACGTTCTCGACCGAGAACTGGAAGCGCAGTCCGCAGGAGGTGCGTTTCCTCATGGGATTCTCGCGTGAGATCATCCACCGCCGCGTCGCGCAGATGGACGACTGGGGCGTGCGCGTGCGCTGGTCCGGACGCCGTCCGAAGCTGTGGAAGTCGGTCATCGACGAGCTTGAGGTCGCGATGGAGCGCACCAAGCACAACAAGGTGATCGACGTGGTGTTCTGCATCAACTACGGCGGGCGCGCCGAGATCGCCGACGCCTGCGCCGCGATCGCGCGCGAGGTGCGCGACGGCCGCATCTCCGGCGACCGCGTCACCGAGAAGATGATCGCCGACCACCTGTACAACCCGGACATCCCGGACTGCGACCTCGTGATCCGCACGTCCGGCGAGCAGCGCACGTCGAACTTCCTGCCGTGGGAGGCCGCCTACGCCGAGCTCGACTTCGTGCCCGAACTGTTCCCCGACTGCGGCCGCGAGGTGCTGTGGCGCTCGATCGACCACTACATCCACCGCGACCGCCGTTTCGGCGGCGTCAAGAAGTAGGTCAAGAAGTAGCGCGGCGAGATCAAGATGACGAATGGCGGCAGGATCCCTGAGGGAATCTGCCGCCATTCATATCGCTCGGATTATTTGGTGGATCCGAAGGCCTTGAGATACGTATCCATCTGTTCGCTGGCGTCAGTGAGGGCCTTCATGATGTCGTTCATCTCGCCTGCGGCTTGTTGCAGAACGGACACTACACGGTCGCCTAGATCGGTGTCGCCGATGGACGACTGTGCCTGTGAGGCGAGGTTTTCAAATTGCTGTTCGGCTTGTCCCGCGGATTCTGCGCCTTCCTTGGTGTTTGTCTGTACCTGTCGGAGCAGTTCGTTGCGTTCGCTAAGTGCTGACATGTTTGGCTCCATTCGTTGCGTTGTATAAGTGGTCGTATCATTGAACTACAGCTGCTGCTTGAGTTCTTCCAGAGCTTCCTTGGCAGACCATGCGGTTTCGCCGGCTTCAGAGTACAGATCTCGGGTTTTCGCGATTAGTTCGATGAATTCCTGGACCTGATCGCTCCTTTGCCCGCTGAACGCCTGTCCCACGGCCGAAAGATCCTGTTCAAGCGATGTCTGTTGTTTCACGATTTCTGCATTGATATGTCGCAGATCCTCAATGATTTCGTCGATAATCGGATCAATATCGTCCATTGGGACTCCTTCCGTAATTTCCTGATATGTCCTGTAATGGTGATGATGAATGTTGATGTGCGTTGATTGGTCAGACCCGCAACACCGACACGATTCGCGTGGCGGTTCGCTGGTTCACCGGGGCGAGCGGTATCACGTTGAGCGGTCGGTTGAGATACGCGTTGTCCACCACAAGGGCTCGGTTGTCCTGCCCGGTCTTCGGCGCATCGGTTCCGGCGAAGTGGATCACCTCGCGATCCGAAAGCCGGAGCAGTATCTTCGTGTCGAAGCAGGACGGTCCGGTCATGCCCAACTGGGATTCGAAGATGTTCGACTTGACCCACCATCCCAGCACATGCACGCCGTGGGCGGGTCCGTTCAACGCGAGTTTGCCGAAGTCTCGTGGCATGTCGGTGATTTTGTCCAGGGAGAAGCCGATGAGGTAGACGATGTCGCCGTCCGCCGTCAGCTGCGAGTCGCCCGATGCCAGATCCTTGACCATGGTTCGCCATCCGTCCGCGTCGAGCTGCTGCACCCCGAAGCCCATGTCGGTGATGAGTCTCAGGAACTCGGGCATGCCATTGCGCCGGGATGTGTCGGGGTCGGTCATGTCGCAGATCATGAACAACGCATTGCCCGTGGTGTTGCGCAATGCCAGCGACAAAACGGCGTTCTGCAGTATGCCGATGGCGGCGTTACCGTGCCCGTCGTCTGTCTCCGACTGCCCGTCGTCATCGGTCTCGCCGCTTGTGCCGGCGCCGAGAATGGCGATGTTGCGGCCCGATTCCTCAGCGAAAGGCAGATCGAGCAGACGGCCGTCCACAGTGATCTCCTCGCCGGCGAGGAACGAGGGACGTCCGTTCCGGTTGGACAGCACGCGAGGCAGGACATCGTCGAGCCGTATCGTCTTGTTCCCGTCGAACACGTATGGAGGCTCCGTCGAATCCTTGGCCCGCATCCACCAGGTGTGGCGCAGCTGGGACAGCAACTTATCGTCAGCCCATGCCACGGACACCTTCCGGTTCGAGGCGATGGCGCCGTAGTCGAGGTTGACGATGGCCTGCCCCATATGCAGATCGGCCGCCGCCGTGTTGCCCAGGCCCAGCGTCGCTTCTGACTCGCGGATCGAGTTGCGGTGGGCGATGCGGATCGGCGTCTGCGCGAAGATGTCCGCGTTCTTGTCGAGTACGGTGCCGTTGGCGATGGTCTGCGATGCGAGGATGAAATGGATGCCCGCCGCACGGAACAATCGCGTGCTTCTGGACAGCTTCGCCAGGACGGCCGGCGCGATGCTCCGATCGTCGAACATCATCTGGAACTCGTCGATGACCACCATGATGCGTGGCAGTACGTCATGCGTCTTCTCCCGGTACTGCTTGATGTTCTGTACTCCATGCTGTTTGAACAACCGCATCCGCCGTTCATAGACGTGATACAGGTGGTCAAGCACCGCGATGCCGAAACTCACGTCGCTTTCCAGACCTAGGGCCCGTGCGTGGGGCAGGTATTCGGGATGATCGATGTTCGAGTACTCCTGAAGGGTCACGCCCTCCTTGAAGTCCAGAAGGTACAGTTCGAGTTCCCGCGGCGAGTACCGCTGGCACATGCTGTGGATGATGACCGCCAGCAGATTGGACTTGCCCTGTCCCACCGCGCCGGTGACGATGGCGTTGTGCAGCTGCTCCTTGTTGGATCCCATCGTGATGTGCACGGTTTCGGTGCCGAATGTGCCGATCGAGAAGGTCACGCCGTCCGTGCTGTCGCCGTTCCACATCGTCGCGCAATCCTCGATGTCGGTGAACAGCACCGGGTCCATGACCGAACGTGAGTATGCGTCGATGAGCCGGTCGCACACCTGAATGATGTCCGGCGCCTGCAATGTTGATTCGAGGGTGTCGGGGATGAGCTGGCAGCGATCCTGCAGGAAGATGAATCGTTCGTCGGTGGGGGAGACGATGACGAAGCTCACGCCGGCCGCCGGTCCTGCGGTCAGCAGGATGGCCAATGACTCCTTGACCCGGTCGTCAAGCATGTAGAGATCGGCCGCGATGACGACGAGCCTGTAGCCCTCCACCGCCTTGCCGATCGACCGACGGAACGCGGTCAGCGTCTCCTGTCTGCCTTGGATGACGTTGTTGACCCCCTGCACATGCTGTTTGAGCGATTCCAGACAGCTCTGCAACTCGTCCTCGGAAGACAGGATGTGCAGCAGGTGTTCGGATTGCAGCGAGGAGAACGGCGCTGCGACTCCGCGCAGGTTGTAGTCGAACACGGTGATCTCCAAGTCGCCCGGCGCGGTGCCCGCCAGGGCCCGGATCATGATCTCGCGGGTCAGCCGGACCACCCGATTCGAATAGTCCTCGTTCACCCACAGGTTTCCCGCTCCCACGCAATCGAGGACCAGACCTTGGGTGCCCAGTTGGATGCGCTGGGCGACGTTGAGATTCACCATGATGTCACCTTTCGGCTATGACGACGTCCGTGGGCCGCAACAGCAGGCCGTTAAGCGTGTATCCGGTGCGTATGGTTCGAATGACCGAACGGTCCGGGACCGTCGTGTCCGACACCTGTTCGACGCCCACCGCACGTTGCGTAGCGGGGGCGAACGGTCCTGATGCGGACAGAGGCTCGAGTCCGTAGTGGGACAGGATGCCGAGGATCTCGTCTCGTATCGAACGGACCACATCGTCGTCGCTGTCGTCGATGCGGTCGATCAGCAGGATGAACTCACGGCACAGCGGTGCCAGATGCAGGCCGTCGAGTTGCGCCGTGAGCGACGCGATCGTCTTGGCCTTCGCCCGGTCGTCCAGCAACCGTCGCCGGAAGAGATCCGACAGCTGCTCGATGCGACTGAGGATGACCTCGTCGGTCCGGATGCCGGCGGGGCTTGTGGTCGAAGCCGCAGGCGCCGCCGGCATCCCGGCAGGGGAATCTCGTGGATCAGGAAGCGAACGCGCCATGGATTCCCGATCCGATGGAGATGGCGATGACGAGGGCGATGATGAACACGAAATACATGCCGAACACACGCATCAGTCCGATTTGCTCGCCAAGGCAGTTCGGACTGCGGTTCATCCAGCTCAGTGCCCCGAACATGACGAAGTTCAGCACCACCACTTCAACGATGGCTCCGAAGATGCTGAATCCCGGTGAGAAGATTGCCAGGACGAGCGCGATGCCGGCCATAACGGCCATGATCGTCGCCGGTTTCTTGAGCAGACCTTCGGTCTCGGCTGAATAGCTGTTCAGTGCGTCAAGTGTTTGTTGGATTTGGGCGAGATCCCGATCGCGGTAATTGGCGAACATTTCGGACGGATCGTCGATCTGCCCGTACACGCGGCGAATCTCATTCTGCAGCGATTTGCCTTCCCTGATGAAGGACTCGATGGCCTCCTTGTTGCGTGCGCTGACGCGCGGTCCGTCCGAGGTGTCGAATGATTCGATGCGGTTCTGGTAGTCGACCACCTTTGGGTCGAGGGTCTGCGCGACCTGGCAGAGCACGATTTTCTCCTGCGCGGTCTTGACATCGCCATCGTCGCCTTGCTGTTGGGCGCAGTCGCGCATCTTCTCGTACTGGGTCCTTGCCTCATCGAAACGGTGTTTGGAATCGAACAGCACATCGCCGCGTACCTCATAGGCGAGGGAGTCCGGAGAAATCAGCAGGAGCTTTCTGGCGGCATTATCGGCCTCGTCGTAGTAGCCAAGATGAAGATAGATTGTGGCTGCGAATATCCAAGTGGTACGTAGTTCAGGATCCTGACTGATGGCTTTCTCTACGGCCTCTTTGGCCATTTCCCAATCCTGATCTTCTATGTAGTCTCGTGCCTTTTCGGCCCACGGGGAGACAACGCGCACCTCGTCCGCGGGCGCGGGCTCGCCGAGCAGGCTCTTGTCGTACTCCGCACGGGCTGTGGGGTCCAGCAGAGTCTTCTCCGCTTCGTCGAGTCTTTTTACGACCGCCACACTATAAGAGCCCATCGGGCCGCGCATACCGGCGCGTTTGGACCATTGGACGCGCGCCTTCCTGAGTGCGTCCTTGATTTGCTGGTCGTCGGCATTCTGCGGAATCTCCAATAGCTGGTAGTAGTTCTCCGTCAGTTCGTCCCGTTTGCCGCCCGACGCCGTCGCGGTCGGCTTCGGGGACGCGGCCGCGGTGACCGGTGTGCCGCATTTGGCGCAGAACTTCGCCGTATCCTCCATTTGGGCTCCGCATGATCTGCAGTACATGATGTTGCTCCTTCTCTGATCTGTTGGTTGAGCGCTTGTGGATCGTGATGTCGATTGCTCGGCGCGGTCACTCGACGGGCATGCCGCCGATCTTCCTGATGAGTCCGTCGACCTCGTGATCCGACAGGTTCGAGGTTCGGTCGATGTCGAACTGCCCGAGTGATGTGCCGTCGGTCAGGTCCTCGACTTCGACGAACACGGTCTGGTCGATGTCATAGGCGAAGGTGATCTTCACCGGTGAGCCTTTCGGATGGGGAGGGATGGGAAGCGTCTTCGACCCGATGATGGTGACATAGTCAAGATCGGTGTCGTCGCCTTCAGTGACCTCCACCTTGATCGCCGTCTGGTTGTCTATGATCGTGCTGTACTCTTTGGAGTGTTTTGCCGGAATCGTCGTGTTGTGAGGGATGATGATGTCGTTGTAGGCGATTCCGTCTTTGCCCAGTGCCTTCACGCCCAATGACTGGGATGTGACGTCGGAGATGGCGATCGTCGTTCCGGCGTTCGTGCCGCCTCCCGTCGTCGGGACGACGGCGGATCCGGCGTCGGTGCCGGAGGAGGCTGTCGTGGCCAGATTGGCCGCGTAGATCGCAGCGCCTTCCGCCACCGCGGTGTCAGGGTCGATCTCGTATTTGAGCGTGCGGCCGGATATTGCCTCCAGCATCGTGCGCACCATCGGCATGCGGGTCGAACCGCCGATCATGAGCAGGTAATCGACGTCCGACCATGTGCAGTGCTGTTCCTCCATCATGGTCTCCAACAGTTCGCGCGTGCGGTTCAGTAGCGAACGGGTGGCCTGTTCGAACTGGTCCCGTGTGACGCGCACCCGGTATATCTTGTGGTCGATGGAGAAGATCGCGGTGCTCTGCTCCACATTGGTCAGACCGCGTTTGAGGATCTCGGCCTTTTCTCCGATCTCGGCGTTGAGCCGGTCGTCGAACTCGTCGACCGTATACCCCTGCGAGGCCAGATCGTCGATGATGAGACGACTGAGCTCGCCGTCGAAATCGAACCCTCCAAGGTGGGAGTCGCCGCCGGTGGCGATGACGTTGAACGAGCCGTCGTGTATGTCCATCAACGTCACGTCAAATGTGCCGCCTCCCAGGTCATAGACCAGCACGCGACCGGAGTTGTGCGACGCGAGTCCGTAGGCGATGGCCGCCGCGGTCGGTTCGTTGATGACGCCCAGTACGTTGAACCCTGCGATTGCGCCGGCCTGCTTGGTCGCTGTGCGGCGCGCATCATCGAAATACGCGGGAACGGTGATCACGGCGTCGTGGACGGGCTCGCCCAACGCCAGTTCGGAATACTGGCGGATGTATTTGAGGATCAACGCCGAGATCTCCTCGGGGCGGAACACCGTGCCGTTCGGGGTCTGGACCCTGAAATCCGGGTCGCCCATCTGGCGTTTGATGAACTGCACGACGTTGTACGGGGCGGAGGCCGCGGAGTTCTTCGCCATCTCGCCGACCAGCGGCTCCTCGTTGCCCTGATCGGTGTCGGGGAAGAACACGACCGACGGTGTGGTGTTCTTCCCCTCCTGATTGGGCAGCACCTGCGCGCTGTATCCGTCACGGGATATCGCGGCCGCCGAGTACGTGGTCCCCAGATCTATGCCGATAACAGCCATCGGACGCTCCCTTCTTCCTCCCGCTATCCGAGCGATTGCTTCCTACGGTAGGGTGGAAGCGGCGCCGGCGTTCCCTGAACGACAGGAGTGATGGGTTCTGCGTAATTTTTGCACCGGTCGCCTGCAACGGACGTATGGTCCTGCCGGATGCCGAGGGTCAGATGCCGCGGATGAACGCATGCAGATGCTGTCTGACGTTGTTGCGCCGGCGCTGGCTGATCGGGATCGACTCGCCGGTCAGCAATATGATGCGGTCGCGGGTCGCGACCTTGACGAATTTCATGTTGACGAGGAAGCTCTTATGGCATTGCAGGAAGTACCCGGGCAGGAGCGCGCCGAATTGCGTGATCGTCGCGTAGAGGGTGATGGTCATCCTCGCATGGATGTGCAGCACTCGGAGGTTGCTTTCGATATAGCGGATTTCGCCGGGGTCCAGCACGTACATGATGTTGCCGGAAGGCACGATGATGGGCAGTCCCGCTTGCCCGGTCAATTGCAGGACCGCGCGGGTGAGCGCGGCGGTGATCTCGTCGTCGTCGATGGGGCGGATCAGGCAATAGGTGTGTTCGGTCTCGTAGATCCGGGCGTCGTAATCCTCGATGTCCGTGATGTAGATGATCCGGCAGTCGGAGCCGTCGGGGAACAGGCGTTGCACCGCCGTGATGCTATCCGCGGAATCACCCGGATGCAGATCGATGACGGCGATGCTGTACGAGTTCGATGTCAGTGCCGTTTCCAGCGCGGCGATCGAGGCGAATGACGTGGTGCGGAATCGGATGGTGTTCGAATCGGATGATGCGCCGAGCAGCGACAGCGGGGAGACGAGTCCCGTCGTCGCCGGAAGGCTGATCCGCTGTATCGTCTTTTCCAGTCGGGAACGTTCCTGATCGTCACTGTCCACCACGGCCACGCAAAAGGAGACTTCCGATGGTGCTTGTCCCATATCGCCCGCTCCTCGTGCTCTCTCCCCGCTCCTCGGATATGACGTATTGATCGTAAATTGCCGTTGCGCAGTGCGATGGGGCGAGGTAATAATCGCCGGCACTGGTGTAAGAAACGATGCGTTCGCGATCGATGTGCATGGTTTCCCGCTCATGCTTTCTGCTAACTAGCAGTTAGCAGAAAGCGGCGACATCGATGGCTTCGTCGTCGAAGTCGAATGTCAGGTCCCTGGTGGCGAGGTTCCTAGGCGAAGAAGTCCTTCACATGGACGTCCAGAACCGAGGCGAACGTATACAGCGTCAGCAGCTTGGGTGACCTGCGGCCCTGCTCTATATATCCGACGGAGACCCGGTCGAGCCCACTCAATTCGGCCAGTTTCTCCTGGGAATAGCCCTTGGCCTTGCGCGCGGCGCGGATGTTGTCGCCAATGGACAGCAGGAAGTCGTGATAACCGTCAGTTTGCACAGCTATATGCAAAATGAGCGGCGCTGATTTTACCACTAACTAGCAGTTAGCATTTTTGAATGAGGGATCAGGAACGTGCTATTTGCGTTCCTGACCCCTCAGGTGTACCGGTCGTCGCCGAACCGCACTTGCTTGTTGCTCATTCGGCAGCGACGCGTCGAGATGCTCAGTTGATGCTGCCGGCGATCCATCCGTCCTTGTCGCGGATCGTGCCGTCGTCATCGATGCTGCCGGCGATCCATCCGTCCTTGTCGCGGATCGTGCCGTCGTCATCGATATGACCGGCGTACCAGCCATCTTCGTCGCGAATGTCAGGCATGTCAGCCTCCTTCCGATCAGGTTGGTATGGGGGATTTCCCGTACCAAGAGTCAGAGTATGGAGCCGGAGCGCTAAACGCACTGATGACGTCGGAAACGATGCCATGGCCGTCATAAATGAGCGTCGTCTCACCGCGGTGGAGTTATGGTCTGGGGTCTGTGATCATGCATGGATTCGCGGCGTGTAGAACGGACCCTACTGGTCGAGGTCCTCGTCCTTGCCGTCGCCGAGCAGGAGGCGCTCGACCAGTGAGATCGCGCCGAGGAGGATCGCGGTCTCGGCGATCACGACGACCGTCGCGGAGAAGATCAGGGGCGTGCGGAACGAGTTGAACGCGGCCTGCAGCCAGATGCCGAGGCCGTTCATCGCCCCCAGATACTCGGCGGTCGCGGCCGTGCCGAAGATGTAGGCGGCGGAGATGCGCACGCCGCCGAAGATCTGGCGCGCCGCGACCCTGAGCTTCACATGCCACAGGGTCCACACGCGCGTCGCTCCGCACGTCAGCGCCACGTCCTCGTAGAAGCCAGGCACCGCAGTCAGTCCGCGCGCGGTCTGCACGGCGATCGGGAACACGCCGAACACGGCGACGATGACGATCTTGCCGAGCGGTTCGAAGCCGAACCAGATCATGAACAGCGGGGCGACCGTGATGAGCGGGATCGTCTGCGCGGCCGCCAGCAGCGGGTAGAACGCGCGGTACAGCGTCTTCGAGACGTACAGGCCGATGCCGATCAGGACGCCCGCGACGATCGCGATCGTGAAGCCGGTGAGCCCCTCGTACGTGGTGATCGACGCGGCCGTCATGAGGTCGGGCCATGTGTCGACCATCGAGGCGACGATCTGCGTGGGGGAGGCGAGCACGCGCTCGGAGATGTGCCCGGCGCGAACGGCGGCCTCCCAGATGATCAGGAGGCCGCCGATGGTGATGGCCGGCGGCGCGACGCGCGCCAGCCAGGAGCGGAGGTTATCCATGGATGAGAACTTGGACGAGAGCCTAAACGAGGGTCAGGAGACGTAGTCGTTCGTGGCGAGATCCTTGGCCTGCGGCGCCTCGGCCGGGTCCTTGCCGTCCTTGTCCTTGTAGGTGCCGGCCTTGTACTGGAAGTCGAGGTACGGCTGCGCGTCGTCGAAGTTCACGGTGCCGGGCAGCGACTTCGGGTCGTCGGTGGTCCAGTAGCCGTTCTTGGCGATCTCCTCCATCGAGGTGGTGGTCAGCTTGGAGTCGAGCTGTGCCTCCTTGGCCTCGTCGACGAGGATGCCCGCGGCCTTGTCCGGGTTGGCGAGCGCGTAGTCGTAGCCCTTCTTCGTGGCCTCGATGAACTTCTTGAGCGCGTCGGCGTTCTTCGAATCCTTGAGCCAGTCGGACTTCACGGCGAAGCCGAGCTGGTCCGGGTTGCCGGGCACGCCCCAGTCGGAGGCGACGAAGCAGTTGAGGGCCGGGCCGTTGAGCTCGCTCTCCACGCCCTCCCAGGTCACGTAGAATCCGCCGAAATCACCCTTGCCGCTGGTGAGGGTCTCGAACGTGTTCGTGCCGGCGGTGGCGGTCTTGATCTCGCCGGTGCCGCCCGCGTACTTGATCATCTGCTGGACGACGGCGGTCTGCTCGGCCGAGCCGAAGCTCACGAACGTCTTGCCGGATAGGTCCTTCGGGGTCTTGATGTCGGTGCGGGAGGCCAGTGCGCACCAGCGGGCCACCGGCTTCTGGGTCAGGTCGAACACGAACTTGAGGTTCGCGCCCTGCGAGTTGAACGCGGCCACGTTGCTCAGCGTCGTGAAGCCGACGTTGGCGACGCCGTTCTCCACGCTGGTTTCGGCGCCGGCCTGCGCGGTCGGCAGGATCTTCACGTTGACGCCGGCGTCCTTGTAGTAGCCGAGCTTCTGGGCCACGTACAGACCGATGTGGTTCGTGTTCGGCGTCCAGTCGAGCATGAACGAGACGGTCGGCGTGGACTCGGAGCCGCCGTCGGCAGTGGAGCCGGAGGCGCCGGTCGAACCGTTGGACGAGCCGCATGCGGCCACGGAGAACACGAGGGCGACGGCGCCGATGGCCGCCGCGACAGGGGCGAGGGCCCGCTTGAAACCGATCTTCTTCATCTTCATATCACCTTGCTTTCCGCGCGTGGGTGACACGCGCCTTATGTCCGGCGCTCGGAAGGCGGGAAGGTGAGGAGCCCGCGCGAGACACCGGACCGACCATCCCGACGCCGGCCATGTCGTGCCGGGTGATGCGGGATGGGTCTGCCAATGTCGTGGGCACGGTTGCTGCCACCAACCGCGCGAACGCCCCCAAGTATAGACGGACGTGCGGAGTCGACGTCGGCGCATACTTGGGGGCGTTGCCGTGAAGGGGAGTCAGCCAGTTTCCGGCTCACTCCAGTCCGATGGACTTCAGGTGATGGAGCTTCAGCGAGTCGACCTTGAGCGAGCCGGATTCGGCGGCGAGACGGATCGCGCGCGGCCCCTCGGAGGCGTACGAGTAGGAGCTCAGCACCTGTCGGCCGCCGTTGACGTACACCTCGACCGAGCCGCGGTCGACGAACACGCGCAGCTCGAGCCTGCCGGAGGTGAGCTCGGCCTCGGTCAGCGGGGCGACGCGGTAGCCGCGATCGCCGTGCCGCATCGCCCCGCGGTCCACGACCACCGCGCCCAGCTGGTCGTCGTACGCGACGGACGTGTACGCGCCGTCCTCGGTCGCGTGGACGCGCAGACCCGCGCGCTCGGCGGTGGAGGCGTCGAGGTCGATCGTCATCTCGATCTCCACGGCCTCGGCGTCGTCGGCGATCGTGCGCTCGCCGTCCATGTCGAGCGTGATCGCGCCGTGATCGAACGTGTCGGTGCGTAGGCCCTCCATTTCGGCGACCGGCGCGGTGACGACGTCGCCGTCGCGCAGGGTGATCTCGCGCGGCAGGGTCAGCTGGCCGCACCAGCCGTCCTCCTCCATCGGGATCGGCTGGACGAACGGGCTCATCCATCCGTAGACGATCTGGCGGCCCTCGCCGCCGTGCTCCGGGCCGTCGACGTGGAACGACTGCGGCGCGTAGTAGTTGTGGCCGCAATCCCACAGGCGGAACTCGGTCTCGGGCTGGAACGCCTCGCCCGGCTCCCAGGTGCCGATCATGTAGCCGGCGTTGTTGACGTTGCGGTTCATGAAGCCCTTCGGTTTCGAGCCCATCGCGGAGAAGCCGATGACCCACTTGGTGGTGCCGTGCTCGTCACGAATCGGGAAGAAGTCGGGGCACTCGAGCATGAACACGTCCGGGTCCGGGTGCTCGAACAGCACGCGCTCGTAGGTCCAGCACACCATGTCGTCGGAGGAGAACAGCCACATCTGGCCGCGGCGCTCGGCGGAGGAGACGCCGAAGGTCATGTACCACTTGTCGCCGGTCTTCCACACCTTCGGGTCGCGGTAGTGGTGGTCGACCTTGTCGGTCGGGCAGTCGATGATCATGCCCCGCTTGGTGGCGGAGGTGAGTTCGTCGTTGTCCGGGGTGGCGAGCATCTGGACCTGCCAGTCGCCGCCGGTGTTGTCGTGGCCGTTGGCCCAGCGGTGGCCGGTGTAGTAGAACCTGAGATCGCCGTTGTCGTCGATCACGGCGGAGCCGGAGAACACGCCGTCCTTCTCCTGCTCGAGCGAGGGGGCGAACATGATCGGCTCGCGCTTCCAGTTGACCATGTCGACCGAGGAGACGTGGCCCCAGTGCATAGGACCCCACTGGGTGCCGTACGGGTGGAGCTGGTAGAAGACGTGCCAGCGGCCCTTGTAGTAGGTCAGGCCGTTCGGGTCGTTGATCCAGCCGCCGTTCGAGGCGATGTGGAACTTCGGGTACCAGCGGTCGTCGCGCTTGGCGGCCAGCGCGGCGACGCCCGCCTCGGCCTTGGAGAGTTCGGCGGCGTGGTCTCGGATCGGGGTGAGCACGGGGGAGGCGGGGGTGAAATCGGTGGTTGCGGTGGTTGCGTTGTGGTCGGTCATGGCACTTCCTTGTGATGGTGTGATGCGGGGAGTTTTGGGGAGGATGTGGGATTGCGCCCGGCCGGACGGGGAAGGGGGAACCGTCACGGCCGGACGCAAGTCTGGTGCGCGATCAGGCCTTGGCGGCCTCCATGGCCTTGAGCTGACGATCGGTGTAGAACGGGTCGCCGCCGACCTCCTGATCGTCCTTCTTGATGATGAAGAAGCCGTAGATCAGGGCGAGCAGGACGATGCCGGAAATCACCCAGAAGGTCACGCGGGAGCCCATGTCGTTGGCCGGCATGAGGGCGGCCATGTAGTCGTGGAAGGCGCCCATCGGGGTGGAGAAGATGACCTGGCCGATCTGCGAGGCGATCTGGAAGCCGACCATGTACAGCGTCGCGGACAGCTTGGTGTCGAAGTGCAAGGTGAAGTAGCGGAACGCCGGCAGGCAGAACAGCGGCACCTCGATGGAGTGGAACAGCTTGACGATGGAGACGGTGACCGGGTCGTGGAACACGCCGCACAGGCCGATGCGGGCGAACATGACGAACGCGCCGAGCAACAGGGCGTTGCGCACGCCGATCTTCTTCATGATGATCGGCACGACGCCCATCATCGCGGACTCGAGGAAGACCTGGAAGCTGTTGAGCACGCCGTAGGTGCTGTTGCCCATCTCGGTGGTCGGGAACAGGCCGGCGTAGTAGTTCGGGAACATCTGCTGGTCGAACACCACGTAGAAGGTGTTGGTGAAGAGCATGAAGACGACGAGGATCCACAGGGTCGGCATCTTGAGGACGCCGAGCATCTCCTTGAAGGACGGGTTGGTCGGGGCGGCGTTCGGATCAGCTTCCTTCTTGAGCTCCTCACGCTGTTCGGACGGGATCCAGAAGGCGTAGATGAGGAGCATGCCGAGGCCGCAGGCGGAGCCGACCCAGAAGTTGATCAGCGGGTTGATGTTGAACAGGAAGCCGGCGCACAGGGCGACGATCGCGTAGCCGAAGGAGCCCCAGGCGCGGGACTGGCCGTACTCGAAGCCGAACTTGCGCGAGTAGCGTTCGGTGATCGCCTCGAACAGGGAGCAGCCGGACATGAAGCCCGCGGACAGGACGATCGAGCCGATCAGGACGCCCAGGAAGCGCGTGGTGCCGCCGGCGGTGAGCATCGGCATGTAGATGAACTGGACGAACGGGCCGACCAGCGCGGCGATGATCGAGATGAAGACGACCAGCTTGCGCTTGATGCCGAGCTGATCCTGGATCACGCCGTAGACGAACATGATGATCAGCGTGGCCAGCGAGTTGATCGAGTAGATCTGGCCCTGCTCGGCGGAGGTCATGCCGAGGCCGTGCGTCGGGTCGGTCAGCCACCTCGAGAAGAAGGACCACCAGATGCCCCAGGAGCAGAAGAACATGAAGATGCCGAAGGAGCTCTGCAGATAGGAGGGGTTCCTCCATGCGGACTTGGATGAGCTTGCCATGTGTGTTTTCCCTTGTCTCTCCCACCCGCTGCCGTGCGGATGGCCGTGTATGGCGTATGCCGTGTTGTCGGTGTGTTGCCGGTGCCGGGCTGGTGTCGTCGCGTCGCGGTGTCGTTGCGATGTCCGTCATCGGTCCGGCGGGGTTCCTCCCGCGGCTGCCACGCCGTGTGGGGAATCGTGTTGATGTGCTTTCACTATAACGTGTCAAACGATTTACGTCAAACGTTCTATGTAAATCGTTTCCAGTTCAATGACGGCAACACGTCAAACGATTGATATAACGCCGTTTTGCGAACCGGTTCGACATCGCGTTCGACGCCGCCCCGGCGTGTCGCGATTGCGCTCATGTACGGCTCCCCTTGTCAGGGGAGCTGGCCGCGAAGCGGACTGAGGGGTGGTCGATGTGATGCGAACCCTCCAACGCCGAACCCCGGCTCAGCCCCTTCTGACCGACTCCTTCTCGATCAGGGTGCAGTGGATCTTCGCCGGGACCGGGGCGTCGAGCGGCGGCATCGGCGCGGTCGTCCTCGGCCACTCGCCCTCGTCGAGCGTACGCCCCTCGATCAGCGAGATCAGCTTCGCCGCCGCCCAGTAGCCCATCTCGAAATGCGGCAGCTCGATCGTCGTCAGCTGCGGGGAGAGGGTCTCGGCGAACACGCGGTGGTTGTCGACGCCCACGACGGACAGGTCGCGTCCCACCGTCATCCCGCGCCTCGCCGCGCACTCGTACACGTACCAGGCGCGCGCGTCGTTGAAGCAGAAGAACCCGTCCGGCCGCTCCCAGTCGAACAGGTCGGAGACGGCCGCGAGCGCCGGGCCGTTGTTGAGCACGTTGACGATGAGCCGGTCGTCGGGTTTGCGCCCGACGTCCTCGAGCGCGGCGCGGTAGCCGGCGAGCCTGCCGTGCTGCGCGATCATGTCCTCGCTGCATCCGATGTACGCGATGCGCTCGCAGTCGGCGTCGATGAGCCGTCGGGTCGCGTCGTAGCCGATGTGGAACTCGTCCGGTTCGACGCTGGGCGTGGGGGAGGTGGGCGTGGTCCCGTCGGTCGCATCAGATGTCGTCCCGGCGATCGTCCCGTCCGCGCCTGCCTCGTCCGTGGCGTCGACCAGCACGATCGGCAGGTCTGCGAGCGAACGCGGCACCCGGGTGACGCGATTCGACATCTTCGCGTACAGGAACCCATCGGCGCCGTAGCGTTTCAGGGCGGCGATCTCGTCATCCTCGTCCATGTCGCCGTCGGTGCTCACGGTGATGAGCATGTAGCCGTACTGGCTGGCCGCCGACTGCGCGCCGAGGATCATGCCGCCGGCGTACGGGGTGGTGGCGACCTCCTCGCTGATGAAGCCGAGGATGTGCGTGCGGTTCGTGCGCAGGGAGCTCGCCATCGGGTTGACCCTGTAGCCGAGCCGGTCGGCCACCGCGCGCACATGCGAGGCGATCGCCGGCTTGACGCGCCCCTCGTCGCGGTGGTTCATCACCAGCGACACCGTCGAAACCGAAACCCCCGTCTCCTGCGCGATCTGCTTCATCGTAACCATACGTCAAACGATACACCGCATAGACGGGCGTTCCCCCGTACGGCTCGCCATGCGTACATCCGTACATATGGCGTGGATCGTGTGTGGGGGATGCCCTGTTGCGGGAGACAACCGTTGCGATGTGCCGGGAATCTCCCGCGTATGGCGTGTCAGCGGGAGATACCGGTTTCCATGTGACGCATATCTCTCGCCGGGGAGCCTCTCAGCGAGAGACGTGCGTCAGGTCATGACGGGAATCTCCCGGATACGGGTCGTCGGCGAGAGGTCGCTGTCACGGTGTGACGGGTGTCTCTCGCATGGGCCGATGCATTCGGTGGTTGGCGGTCACCGGTGGCCGCGGAGAGAGGGGCTTGTGTGAAACAAGGGCCTGTCAGGCCGTACCCTGCCGGCCCCGCGGATAGCATGGGGGCATGAGAAGCTTTCTGACACAATGGCTGATCCTCACCGTGGCGGCCGCGGTGATGGTGGTGCTGCTGCCCGGCATGACGACGGTGGGGGAGCCGCCGATCCTCGGCGTCGCCGCGTTCTCCCTGTTCATGGCGCTGATCAACGCCTCGGTCAAGCCGCTGATGCACCTGGTCTCCCTGCCGATCACGGTCCTCACGTTCGGCGTCTTCTATCTGGTGGTCAATTGGCTGTGCATGCGGCTGGCCTCGTGGCTCGCGCTGGGCCTGTTCGGCGTGGGCGTGTACGTGCACGGATTCCTGTGGGCGACGATCGGCTCGATCATCATGGCCATCGTCTCCGGCATCGTCGGCTCGATCGTCGGCGAGTGATGCGCCTCTGACGGAATCGGCGGCCTGTGGCGGCCGGCTATGACATATGGCGCATGCGGCATAAAAGCCCGTGGCTCATTCATCGGGAATGAGCCACGGGCTTTTCGCTTACGATTCCGGGCGATGCCGATCAGGCGAGGCCGGAGAGCTTGTTGATGAGCTCCGGATCGCGGGTCGCGCCCTTGTCCGCGGAGCGGGCGAAGGCGGCGTAGGCCTTGAGGGCCTGGCTCACCTTGCGGTCGCGGTGCGCGACGTAGCCATCGCCGGCCTCGAGCTCGCGGCGGCGCTCCGCCAGCTGCTCGTCGGTCAGCTCGACGTTGACGGAACGGGCCTCGATGTCGATGTCGATGATGTCGCCGTTCTTGATGAGCGCCACCGGGCCCTTGTTTGCGGCCTCCGGGGCCATGTGGCCGATCGCGAGGCCGGAGGAGCCGCCGGAGTAGCGGCCGTCGGTGAGCATGGCCACCTGCTTGCCGATGCCCTTGCCCTTGACGAAGGAGGTCGGATAGAGCATCTCCTGCATGCCCGGGCCGCCCTTCGGACCCTCGTAGCGGATCACGAGCGCCATGCCCGGCTTCAGCGTGTCGTCGAGGATGACCTTGATGGCCTCCTCCTGGGACTCGACGACCAGCGCCGGTCCGCGGAACTTCCAGATCTCCTGCGGCACGCCGGCGGTCTTGACGACGCAGCCGTCGGGCGCGAGGTTGCCGCGCAGCACGGCGAGGCCGCCCTCGTGGATCTCCGGGTGGTCGATGTCGTGGATCGCGCCGTTGACGCGGTCGGTGTCGAGGGAGTCGAACAGGGTCTCGTGCGTCCACGGCTCGGGGGAGATGATGTGGCCCGGCGCCGCGTGGTACATGGTCTTGGCTTCCTCGGTGCAGGTGTCGCGCATGATGTCCCAGTCGGCGAGCTTGTCCTCGAGCGTCGGGTAGTCGATCGAATGGACGTTCCTGTGCAGCTTGCCGGCGCGGTCGAGCTCGCCGAGGATGCCGCA
This sequence comes from Bifidobacterium rousetti, assembly GCF_008698235.1. Classification (GTDB taxonomy): domain Bacteria; phylum Actinomycetota; class Actinomycetes; order Actinomycetales; family Bifidobacteriaceae; genus Bifidobacterium; species Bifidobacterium rousetti. Next base: position 356,536 of record NZ_PEBH01000002.1, on the reverse strand, counting down.
GATGCCGCCCGCGCGGTGCACGTCGGAGATCTCCCACTTGCCGGACGGCGCGGCCTTGCAGATGCACGGCACGGTGTGGGAGATGCGCTCGATGTCGTCGAGCGTGAAGTCGACGTCCGCGGACTGCGCCATCGCGAGGATGTGCAGCACGGTGTTGGTGGAGCCGCCCATCGCGACGTCCATCGTCATCGCGTTCTCGAACGCCTCCTTGGTGGCGATGGAGCGCGGCAGCACGGAATCGTCGTCGTCCTTGTAGTACTGGTTGGCGATCTTGACGACCTGGCGCGCGGCCTTGCGGAACAGCTCCTTGCGGAAGCCGTGGGAGGCGAGGATCGTGCCGTTGCCGGGCAGCGCGAGGCCGATGGCCTCGGTCAGGCAGTTCATCGAGTTGGCGGTGAACATGCCGGCGCAGGAGCCGCAGGTCGGGCAGACGGTCTTCTCGTAGTTGAGCAGGTCCTCCTCGGAGACGTTGTCGTCGGCGGAGGCGTACATCACGGAGATGAGGTCGGTGTTCTTCTTGACGGTGCCGTCGGCGAGGACGGTGGTGCCGGCCTCCATCGGGCCGCCGGAGACGAACACGGTCGGGATGTTGAGGCGCAGGGCGGCCATCAGCATGCCGGGGACGACCTTGTCGCAGTTCGGGATGCAGATCAGGGCGTCGGCGCAGTGCGCGTTGCACTGGTATTCGACGGTGTCCGCGATGATGTCGCGGGAGGGCAGGGAGTACAGCATGCCGGTGTGGCCCATGGCGATGCCGTCGTCGACGGCCATGGTGTTGAACTCGCGGGGGATGCCGCCGGCCTCCTTGATGGCCTCGGAGACGATGCGGCCGACCTTGTTGAGGTGGACGTGGCCGGGAAGGAACTCGTCGAAGGAGTTGGCGATGGCGATGATGGGCTTCCTGCCCATGTCGTCGCCGCTGACGCCGGCGGCGCGGTAGAGGGCTCGGGCGCCTGCGAAGACGCGGCCCGACATGAGTTTTGCAGATCGCATTTCAGTCATGCTTCCATTCAAGTCCCTAATCGGGACACGGTTTTTGTCAAGAGTCAGTATGTGGAATTCACGAGGATGTTACCTTGCGGGTCCGCGTGCAGCGAATCGTTCTCAGTAAGAAACGTGTGAGGCCTTTTCGGCCTCAATCGAACAGGGGATGCTCTGGAACGTTGGAATTCCGGGGCATCCCCTGTTGTGCGTTTGTGCGATGGTGTGCGATCGGCTCACACATCTGCTATTGAGAACGATTCGCTGCTTCCATTTCGGCGTGAGATATGCTGGGGCCATGACGCGATACCTATGCGCCCCTGACTCCTTCAAGGAGAGCCTGACCGCCATGGAGGCGGCGCAGGCCATGGCCCGGGGGATCAGGAACGCGGACCCGCAGGCCGAGGTCCGGTGCCTGCCGATGGCCGACGGCGGCGAGGGGACCGCCCGTGCGCTCGTCGACGCGACGGACGGCGTGATGCGTGAGGTGATGGTCCACGACCCGCTCGGACGGTCCATCACCGGCCATTACGGCATGCTCGGCGACGGAGTGACCGCCGTGGTCGAAACCGCCGAGGCCAGCGGACTCGCCCTGCTCACGCCCGCCGAACGCGATCCCCTAGTCACCTCCTCGTACGGCACCGGCGAGCTGATCCGCGCGGCGGCCCATGCGGGGGCCACGCGCATCATCGTCGGACTCGGCGGCTCGGCCACCAACGACGCCGGCGCGGGGCTCCTTCAGGCGTTGGGCGTGCGGCTGCTCGACGGGCACGGCAGCGAACTCGCCCCCGGCGGCGCGGCCCTCGAGAGCCTGAAAACCATCGACGTGAGCGGGCTCGACGGGGCCGTGCGCCATGTGCGCATCACCGCCGCCTGCGACGTGACCAACCCGCTGACCGGACCGGACGGCGCCAGCGCCGTGTTCGGTCCGCAGAAAGGCGCATCGCCGGACGACGTCGAACGTCTCGACCATGCGCTCGGGCGATTCGCGCGGGTCATCGCCGACCAGCTGCACGTCGAGGTCGCCGACGTGCCCGGCGCAGGGGCCGCGGGCGGTATCGGCGCCGCCCTCAAGGGCTTCCTCGAAGCCGAATTCCGCCCCGGCGTCGACATCGTCATCGAGATCTCCGGACTTGACGAGGCCGCCAAGTGGGCGGATGTCGTCTTCACCGGCGAGGGCTCGATCGACTTCCAGACCAAGTTCGGCAAGACGCCCGCAGGCGTCGCCCGGACCGCCAAGAACCATCGCAGGCCGGTCATCGCCGTCGCCGGGCACATCGGCGAGGGCGTCGGCGAGCTCCACGGGGTCGGCATCGACGCGGTCTTCGGCATCGCGCCCGGCGCCGCGAGTCTCGACAGCCTCCTGAAGGACGCCGCGCGCAACGTCGCGTTCACCACCGAACAGATCGTGCGCACGCTCGACCTCGCCCGTCGTGGTGAGTCGTGATCACTTGGGGCTTGTCAGCCAGTCGAGTGCATTGACCACGTCGACGCCGTCGACACTGCCCAGTCCGAACGTGTCGAGCGTGAGGATCATCCGACGTCCAGGTGCGTTGTTCAGCCTGCGCAGCGGCTCGAATTCACGGTCACGGGTCGAGGTGTCCATGATGGTCGCACTCACCTGGATGAACAGTCGTTCATCGGTCATATCGGCCGATATGCGGTCGGCGACGAAATCGATCTCGAGATTGTCCATCCTGCCGACCTGCACGTCGTATCCCCGTGTCTTGAGCTCGTTGTGCACGATGAGCTCGAGCAGCGGCCCGATATCGCCCTGATGATAGCTGACCAGCATGTTCCTGATACCGGGATCCGCGGGATAGTACTTGCTCAATCCTTGGAGGTAGTCGCCTCCCTTCACGTTGATACGCCGGGCCTGATGGAAGAGGAACGCGTCGAGCAGACCGGAGATGTACCGTTCGATGGTGTCATTGGTCGCCGAACGCCGTGCGCTTCTCAGTCTGTGCTCGATCTTGGAGATCGATACGGGGGAGCCGGCGGTGTCGGCGAGATATCGGGCGACGTCGTTGAACGCCATGGGGTTGCGTATCCGCAGATACTGGGAGATGTCCCGCACGAGTACCGTGTCGTAGATGCCGGAGAGTACGGTGTACGCCAGTTCCTGATTGGTTCCCTGATCGACGACCGGAGGCAGTCCGCCGTATCGCATGTACCGTTCGAACGCGGTGTTGCGGTCGGACTCGCCGGTGTATCGAAGAAACTCCGCGAAGGACAGCGGGAACACCCTGATCTCGACATAGCGTCCGGACAGCAGCGTTCCCAGCTGCCTTGACAGCAGGTGCGCATTGGAACCGGTCAGATAGATGTCGACGTTCGCATCCACCTGCAACGCGTTGACCACGCGTTCCCATCCGTCGATGAGCTGCACCTCGTCGAGCAGCAGATAATACCGCTCGCCATCACGCATGAGATCTGTGATATGGCTGTGCAGCCGCGTTCGATCGAACGCGGCGAATTCGAACGATTCGAGATTGATGGTGAGAACGTGATCCGGTGGAACGCCTTCCGAGACGAGCCTTTGCCCCAGCAGCTTCAGGAGTGATGACTTGCCGCATCGGCGCATGCCGGTGATGACCTTGATGAGTCCGTTATCTCTGGCGGCAAGGAGTTTGCCCAGATACAGCGGTCGCGCTTTCAGCTCCATGATGCTCCGAACTTTTGCTGTCGTACTGGTAAAAGTATAGGAGATGTGGACTACTTTTACTAGTACACTAGTAAAAGTTCAGTCATCTTGAGAGTTTTACTCTTATACTAGTAAAAGTTGTGCCAGATAGTGGTGCAGTATAGATGCTATCTCGTCTGCAAGGGGTACATTCGGCGTTCGGCGGACGTCTATCTTGCTTGCGAGGGGTACCCATCCTGAGTATCAGACATACCAAACGGCTTTATGGCGTTGGTGCCAAGCCGTTTCGGGAGCTTTATACCTACAGAATGTACCCCTCGTAACGCAGGTAGAGGTCCGCAAAACGGCAAAAGTACCCCTCCTAACGCAGATATAACGCAGATAGACGCAGAGGCGGGTGACGGCTTATTTCGTTCAGTGCCTTTACAATCAGGGGAGAACGAAACGCCGGTGTTCTGACACGTCCGAAAAGCGAGCCGCGCACGGGACGCCGGCGGGGTGCCGGTCAAGACATCGGCGGGACGCCGGACAGGAAGCGTGAGAAGGAACGAGGGGAGGGCCGCAGTGCCGCGAGTCAGGAGCATCAACCAGGACGACCTGCGCAACCACAACCTGTCGGTGGTGCTCTCCACGCTCGCCCGCTCGCGCACGCCGCTGAGCCGCGCCGAACTGGCCAAGGAGACAGGCCTCACCAAGGCCACGCTCTCGCTGCTCGGCGACCTGCTGCTGAAGAACCATGTGATCCGCCAGCTCGACCCCGCGGTCGGCGCGGCCTACGGCAGGCCGAGCACCCCGCTCGCCTTCGCCCCCGGGCGCTGGGCCGGCGTCGGCATGCAGGTCAACACCGACGGCCTCGGCTATCTCGTGCTCGACATCAACGGCGACGTCGTCGAATCGAACTGGTGCGAACGCACGATGGACGATGTGCGCCCCGACGACATCCTCGGCGAGCTTGACGCGATGATGGCCCCCGTCGAAACCCGCCTCACCCGGCGCGGCTACACGATCGCCGGCGCCGAACTCGCCCTGCCCGGCCTTGTCGCCAGCGGCAACGAACTGCTCGTCGCGCGCAACCTCGGTTGGCGCGACCTCGATCTGAACCGCTATCCGGTGATCGAACGGCTCGGTGCGAACGCCGAGAACGAGGCGACGCTCGCCGCCCTCGCGCAGATCCCTGGCTACGCCTCGCAGCGCACCGACGGCGACTGGCCGCTGAAGACCTTCGACTCCTTCATCTACGTGTCCACCGACATCGGCATCGGCGGCGCCTACGTGCGCGAGGGCCAGATCGTGCGCGGCGACCACGGGTTCGCCGGCGAGATCGGCCATGTGTGCGTCGACATGCACGGGGAGCTGTGCCGTTGCGGTCGGCACGGATGCCTCGAGACGCTCGCCGGCCGCCGCGCGCTCATGGTCGCGTCCGGACTTGCCGATGAGGAGCATGCCGCCGACACGACGCTTACGCCGAAACTGCTCGAGGCGTGGCGGTCCGGGGATCCGAAGGCCGTGCTCGCCGTCGACCATGCGATGACCGCGCTCGCCGCGGCGCTCGCCAGCGTCGTCAACATCGTCGACATCGAGAACATCGTGATCGGCGGCCTGCTGGGGGAGTTCGGCGATGCGATGGCGGACGTCCTGCGCGCCCGGGTCGCCTCGCGCATCCTCGCGCGCGACGGTGTGGACATGCGTGTGATGGTCTCTCCCGTCACCGACCATCCCGCGTTGCACGGCGCCGCCGTGATGGGCCTGCGCTGCCTGTTCGACTCGCCCCTCAAATACATGACGGCATAGCCGTCGTGACGTCTCGACATCCCTTGGAACACGCCTTATCCGGCAGATAAGTTCATTCGTTTGACAAATATAGTTCAGTCATTTAACATAAGAACCGTCAGCCGGTTCGCTCCGAGGTCATGGCGGATGGAACGCCATGCGGAGGCCGAACGGCGCAACGGACAATCACACGAACATTCCGAAGTCCAAGAAGTCTAAGGAGACAGCAATGGGTCTGTGGGACATCGACAAGATCGAATACGTCGGCCGCAAGGGCGGCGACAAGGAAGGCCTCGGCTTCCGCTACTACGACGCCGACAAGGTCGTCGCCGGCAAGCCGATGAAGGACTGGCTGCGCTTCGCCGTGGCCTACTGGCACACCTTCGACCAGCGCCTCGTCGACCCGTTCGGCGACGGCACCGCCGAGCGTCCGTACGACAAGTACACCAAGCCGATGGACCTCGCCCTCGCCAAGGTCGACTACGCCTTCGAGTTCTACACCAAGCTCGGCGTCGAGTACTTCTGCTTCCACGACCGCGACATCGCACCCGAAGGCGACACCCTGCGCGAGACCAACGCCAACCTCGACAAGGTCGTCGACAAGATCGAGGAGAACATGAAGTCCACCGGCGTCAAGCTGCTGTGGAACACCCAGAACCTGTTCACCAACCCGCGCTTCGTCGCCGGCGCCGCCACCTCGCCGTTCGCCGACATCTTCGCCTACTCGGGCGCCCAGGTCAAGAAGAGCCTCGAGATCGCCAAGCGCCTCGGCGCCGAGAACTACGTGTTCTGGGGCGGCCGCGAAGGCTACGAGAACCTGTGGAACACCCAGATGCACCGCGAGCAGGCCCACATGGCCAAGCTCTTCCACCTCGCCGCCGACTACGCCAAGGAGATCGGCTTCACCGGCCAGTTCCTCATCGAGCCAAAGCCGAAGGAGCCGACCAGCCACCAGTACGACTTCGACGCGGCCGCCGCGCTCGCCTTCCTCAAGACCTTCGACCTCGAGGACGTCTTCAAGTTGAACCTCGAAGGCAACCACGCCAACCTGGCCGGCCACACCTACCAGCACGAGGTGCGCTTCGCCCGCGAGAACGGCGTGCTCGGCTCCCTCGACGCCAACCAGGGCGACAAGCTCATCGGCTGGGACATGGACGAGTTCCCGTCCGACCTGTACGACTGCGTCGCCGTGATGTGGGAGGTCCTCGCCAACGGTTCGATCGGCCCCCACGGTGGTCTCAACTTCGACGCCAAGCCGCGCCGCACCTCCTTCGAGGCCAACGACCTGTTCCGCGCGCACATCGTGGGCATGGACTCCTACGCCGCAGGTCTGCTCGTCGCCGCCAAGATGCACGAGGACAAGTACATCGAGAACCTGCAGGCCGAGCGCTACAGCTCCTACGAGTCCGGTATCGGCGCCGCCATCGAATCCGGCGAGGCCACCCTTGCCTCCCTCGAGGAGTACAGCCTTGACAAGACCCAGGCCGAGCTGCGCGCCGCCACCAAGTCCGATCACCTCGAGCAGGTCAAGGCCACGATCAACAACTACATCGTCGACGCGCTCGCCGAGGCGTGATCGATCGGCGCTTTCCTTCCATCATGCGAATATCCGCCTGCGGCTGACGAGGGCCACAGGCGGATATTCGCGTTTTGGGCCGGACCGTCGCGGCGTTACTTGCCGTCCACGCCGCGGAACAGGTCGGATTCGTTGTCCAGCAGGTCGTCGACCAGATAATGCGAGTCCAGCGCCTGTATGTCGTAGGTGCCGGCGTCGATTTGGCGGGCCAGCCTGCTCCGGTAGTACAGGTCCATGGCGTGTTCGGCGGGGATGTCAAGGCGTTCCGTCAGCAACACGATGATGTCCGCGTCAAGATGCTCCTTGCGTAGGGAATCAAGTTCGGTCAGCATATCCTTGGTTACGTTCATCGATCCACCTCGTATGATTCGGCGAATGCCAATGCGTGATCTATGGCTGATTGCGTGACGAAGCAGTACTGGTCGTTCCGACCGTAGAATTTCAATGCCCGCAGAGTGGTGTCCATGTCCCACAGGCCACGGAAATACATGTCGATCGCCATGTACACCTTGTCATCCGCGACGCCGCCATATACGATATCGGTTCCTGCCGGGGGTCGGCCGCCCCGTCGGCAATCACAGACGAATTCAACCCATGACCTGTCGTCGTCGAACGTCAGGATGTTCGGGTCGCTGGTTTGCGAGAAATCGAAGACATTGATGACGGCGGTCCCGCCGGATCTCATGGTCCGTCGCAACGCCCATCGTTCCGCTTGCTGACGGAAGCTGGTCGCGTAGAAACCGGGGCCGAAATCGAGGTTCTTTCTGGAAAACGAGATGTCGGGTGATTCGATGACACAGTCCGAACCGTGGTACAGCTTCATACGTCCACCCCTTTGGCACGAACGTATTCGGTGAGGTCGTCGGTCAGATAGTCGCTTCCCAGCGTGTGCAGCACGTCATATGCGGGAAAGATATAGCGGTTCAGGGCATCGGTCCTATCGAGGATGGCGTATACCTCGGGACTGCTCTTGCGCCATTTCCGTGCAAGCTGATGTATGAGGAACACGGAGAAGTCGACCTGTTGGCGTTCCAATGTGGTCAATGTGCACCTCCCTGTCCTGCAGTCGATGGCGCATGTCGTCGTGCGACTCTCCGGACGATTGTACTTTATCATCGCGCTGCGCCTCGGTGTGACCCCGGCGAATCTTGTCGCTGTCGTCATTGACGACAGCGACAATCAGGCGCCTCGCGGATTCGGCGTCCGCTCGAGCTGACGCGTTCAGCCGCGATACTTCGCGTACTGAGCGTAGACCTCGGGCGTCGGCTCGCCGGTCAGGGTCTCCTCGATGGTGAGCGGCCACGCCGGCGGCTCCGCCTTGCCCGAAAGCACCCATGCGGCCTGGCGCGCGGCGCCGATCGCCACATACTCGTCGGTCGCCGGCAGTTCGACGTCCATGCCGAGGACGCCCGGCGCGTAGGCGCGCACCGCGGCGGAACGCGCGCCGCCGCCGATCAGCAGGATGCGCGTGATGTCCGCGCCGAGCGAGCGGATGAGCTCGAGGCAGTCGCGCTGCGAGCACAGGAGTCCTTCGACGAACGCGCGCGCGATGTTCGCCTTCGTCGTGTTGGCGAGCGTCATGCCATGCAGTGCGGCCGTCGCGTCCGGACGGTTCGGCGTGCGCTCGCCGTCGAAGTACGGGATCAGGGTGATTCCCGCCGCGCCCGGCACCGACTGCGCGGCCAGCGCGGCCAGTTCGTCGTAGTCGACGCCGAGCGCCGCGCGGCCGGCGTCGGAGATGCGCGATCCGTTGATCGTGCAGGCGAGCGGCAGGTAGTGTCCGGTGCAATCGGCGAAACCGGAGACGGCGCCGGTCAGGTCGTACACGGGGTTCTCGGCGATGGCGGCCGCGACGCCGGAGGTGCCGAGCGAGATGGACACGTCGCCGACGGCCATGCCGAGGCCGAGCGCGGCCATCGCATTGTCGCCGCCGCCGGGGCCGAGGATGCAGCCGCCTTCGACGTCCTTGCCGGCGATGGCGGGGGAGGCCTTCACCGCGGCGGTCTCGCGGGGACCGAGCACTTCGGGCAGCGTGATCGCGTCGGCGTGGGCCTCCGCGGCATCCTCGCCCTCGGCCGCGGCCAGCACCATCGCGATGAGGTCGCGGCGGTATTCGCCATGCGCGGCGTCGTAGTAGATCGTGCCGGAGGCGTCGGAACGGTCGGTGAACAGGGCGTCGAGATGCGCGTCCTCGCCTTCCGCAACCGGGCCGTAGCCGGCGATGCGCCAGCTCAGCCAGTCGTGCGGCAGGCAGATCGCGGCGATGCGCTTCGCGTTCTCCGGCTCGTGCTCGGCCACCCACGCGACCTTGGTGAGCGTGTACGAGGCGACCGGCGAGGAGCCGACGGCCTTGACCCAGCGCTGCTTGCCGCGTGCGATGACATCCTCCGGCTCGCTAGGTTCTGCGGGGTCGACGCTGCCGAGGCGCTCGATCAGGGCGGCCGCCTGCGGCGCGGAGCTCACGTCGTTCCACAGCATCGCATCGCGGATCACGTTGCCTTGCTTGTCCAAGATGACCATGCCGTGCTGCTGGCCGCCGACCGAGAGCGCGGCCACGTCGTCGAGTCCGCCGGCCTGCTCGCTCGCCTCGAGGAACGCGTTCCACCATGCGTTCGGGTCGACGCTCGTGCCCTCGGGGTGTTTCGCCTGTCCGAACCGGACGAGCTCGCCGGTCGCGGCGTCGGTGACGCGGACCTTCGTCGACTGCGTCGAAGTGTCGACTCCGGCGACCAGAACTTGTGCCATGGGTGTTCCTTTCGTTGGTGATCCCTGATATTCACTGATCTTCCCTGTGGGCGGCGGTCTGCCCGGTACATACGGCTTCTCCGTCGCCCATATAGTTAGATGATTTAATTTAATTGTACGCACACGCGCAATCATTGTCCAGCCGAAGGCGCACATGGCTGCGCTGATGTGGGAGGCGATGTGTGTGGGGCGAGGCGTTTGCTTGTGCAGTGCATCCTCAGCCGTGGAGAAAGTGTTGTTTTCTTTGCCGCCAACCCTAGGAAAAATGTGATTCTATATACTTTGAACACTAGAAATTATGTAATAACTGTAAAAAATATGCCCATGAAAATGAGGAAAACACATTTTTCAACCCTAGGAAAAGTGTTATCATCAAGAATGCCGGTTGGTGATGCCGTTGATGCGTCGTGATATTGAAGCTGTGATATTGAAGTGAGGTGCGTATGCCGGAATTCACAAGGGATATATATGCCGAACTTGACGCTTGGGCTGGATCGTCGGATCATAGGCCGCTGGTGTTGCGTGGCGCGAGGCAGGTAGGTAAGACGCACGCCTTGAAGCTTCTTGGGCGGAAGCGGTTTGACTCGTTCTCCTACATCAATTTGTTTGACGGCGGTGCTCGAAACGCTTTGATGGAGGCCGATTCCGTCCATATGCTGCTGGACTCCGCCGAAGCGTTCAACGGCGTCCATGTGCGGCCCGGGACAACATTGCTATGCATTGATGAGGTTCAGGAGATCCCGCGGTTGCTGACATTGTTGAAAGCGTTCCATGAGGAGATGCCTGAACTTCACGTGGCGGTGGCCGGATCATACCTTGGCATGGCTCAACATGCCGGGCTGTCGTTCCCTGTCGGCAGCGTCATGTCCATCGATGTGCATCCCATGACGTTCATCGAATTTCTTGATGCTGTCGGGGATGGCGCGATCGCCCGGCGTATTCGTGACGGTCGTGTCGACACTCTTACCTTATTCGAAGAGCGTTTGGAACGACGTGTGCGTCAATATTGCTTTACCGGTGGCATGCCGGCGGTGGTTTCGGCGTTCGTCGCGGATGGATATCAGGCGGCGAGGAATGTCCAGCGGGAGTTGCTGTCCAACTATGACATGGACTTTTCTAAACACCCTCGAACCGGCGTAGACGGTGAAAAGGTGCGACTCGTGTTCTCCTCCATCCCGTCGCACCTGTCGAGAGAGAACCACAAGTTTATCTTCGGTCACATCGCTCGTGGGGCCAGGGCGGCTCAGTATGAGTCAGCCATTCAGCAGATCGTCGATTCCGGATTGGCCACACGGGTGTACCGAGTCGAGAAGCCGGTTGCTCCGCTTCCCTCCTATCGTGATGATTCGGCATTCAAGCTATACATGCATGATGTAGGCATTCTGGCTGCCACGTTGGACCTGACCCCTGCGGACGTGATTCTTGGCAATGATGGTTTCCTTGAATTTCGGGGTGCTCTGACCGAGCAGTATGTCTGTCAGCAGCTCGTTGCCTCCGGGGTGACCCCGATGTATTGGTCCAACTCGAACAGCACCGGAGAGGTTGACTTCGTGTTCTCCGCCAATGGTTCCGTCATTCCGTTGGAGGCCAAGGCCGGAACGGAGCGGAATAAACGAAGCCTGAAATGGCTGTGTGACAAATACGCCATCCGCGGCTACCGGACGTCCATGCGCGGGTACAAGGAACAGGATTGGCTGACCAATGTTCCGCTTTGGATGGTCGGCCAGTATTTCAAACGACAGCCGGCCGATGCTTATTCGCCGGATGGAGGAGCCGATTTGGGACCGCTGCCGACGATCGCGGAATGATCCGGATGCTCATCGATGATGTCCGTCGGGGCAACGAAAACGGGATCCCGCGCATGATCGCGGAATCCCGTTCCCCTAGGTGGCCGAAGCCAAGTGGCCGAAGCCGTGACGGCCGGAGCGAGCCGGCCATCAAAACATTCAGCGGTTGGTCTTGTCGACGTCGTTGATGATGTCGGACATGACCTTGTAGTTGGCGTAACCGTTCTGGGCCATCGAGTTGACACCGTACATGGCCAGACCGCGCAGCATGGAATCCTTGAACGACATGATGAACTTCCTTTCGATTGGGGCGTTCCCGTTCGGGGCAGCCCCGTGATGTATACGTATGGTTGTTGTGTGTCGCAACCGCCGGAATCCGTTCGGCGGCTGCGGTTGCGGGGGAGTGCGCGCGGCTCAGCTTGACTCTGTTTGCCAGATTTGCCAGAGGCGGCCGTCGGGCGCGCTCCTCAAGACTTGATTAAAGCTTGATTCAGCGGGCGGTCTTGTTGTCGCTGATGATGTCGGCCATCACCTTGGCGTTGCCCGGCGTGTACTGGGCCATCATGCTGGCGCCGTAGAGAGCGAGACCGCGGACCATCGAATCCTTGAACGACATAATGTCCTTCTTTCATCAGGTCAAAGCCTTGCGGCTTCGATATCTTCGTTTTCGGCTTCTTTCTGAAACCGGTTTCAGAATAACGCGCATCAAGGGAGAAATCAAGTTCGGATATGCCATATCGGTATTTCTTCACACTTCTGAAACCGATTTCGTAACGTGTGTATCAAACCGGTTCGATACCGCGATGCGCGAAACCCGTTCTCCCGGGCCGGCTCCGAAGGTGGGCGGTCAGTGTCGCGGACCGCCGGCGAGGTGACCGGCGCGGACGGCGGATTTCGTCCCACGGTGAAACCGTTCGGCGTGTCGTGGACGCGGTGGCGTGTGCCCCCGAGCCTCTTCCCGGCACGCGCACCTTGTCGTGCACCTTGTCTGATGCGTGCATTTTCATGGAAGTCATATGGCGTGGTGCCGACGGGCAAGGAGCGGGGCGGATATGGCGAGAAGCACGGGACACTCCCGACCGGTGATCAAGGACGTCGCGCGTCTCGCCGGAGTGTCCGCGCCGACCGTCTCCCGCTACCTCAACGGCACCGTCAAGGTCTCCGAGGACAAGCGCGAGCGCATCGCCCGGGCCATCAAGCAGCTGGGATACGAGCCGAGCGTCGTCGCCCGGGCCCTGTCCAACCGTGAGATGGACACGGTGGTCGTGTTCGCTGCCAACCCGTCCGCCTTCTCCACCTCCGAGACGAACCACGGCGTCGAGGCGGCCGCGCGCCGCCGCCGGTTCCTGCTCAACATCGTCTCGCTCGACGAATCCGACATGGACTCGGTCGAGCAGCGGGTGCGGATGGGCCTGTCCGTCCGCCCGGCCGGGGCGATCGTCTACCAGTACGACCGCGCCGGTATCAGGGCGCTCGATTTCATCCCGAAGGACCTGCCGATCGTCGTCGTCGGCGGCAGCTTCGGCGACGGCGACTACCAGGTCGTCAACGCGGAGCGCGAGGGCGGACGCTGGATGACGATGCACCTGCTGGACCTCAAACACAGGACCGTGTTCCATGTGGCGCGCCCCGAGGGGCCGACCGACAACACGCGCACCAACGGATGGCGGGACGCGCTGGAGGAGCGGGGCGCCGTGATCCACGAACCGGTCATCGTCTCGCCCGACGATCTGGAGGAGGCCGTCGAGGTCGGGCGCAGGCTCGGCGAGCGTGGCGACGTGACGGCGGTGTTCGCGGGCAACGACGAGACCGCGATCGCCGTGATCAAGGGGCTGGAGGAGTCGGGGCGCCAGGTGCCGGACGATGTGAGCGTGGTCGGCTTCGACGACCAGCGGTTCGCCCCGCTTTGGCGGCCGGCGCTCACCAGCTACAGCCAGAACTTCCACGAGATGGGCGAGCGCGCGTTCCGGATGCTCTACGAGCAGATCGCGGCCAAGCGCGACGGCGCCGACGCCCCGCAGCCGCAGGTCGAGGTCGTCGAGGGGCGCCCCTGCCTGCGCGAGTCCGAAACCGAATACGTGCCCTGGGAGTAGGCGGACGGCCTGTGTCAGATGCTCCGGAAGTCTTCCGCGCGTCCGCGGATATGGCTATACTCGTTGCGGTTGAGATAGTTTTTCCGCATGTTGGGAGATGCACGATTATGGCAAATGACACCGAGCCGAAGGACGTCGAGCCGAAGGCCGGCGAGGAGTTCGGCACCAAGCCCACCCCGGAGGGTCTGGTCAGCCCGTCGATCGACGAGCTCATGCAGCACGCCGATTCCAAGTACGCGCTGGCCATCTTCGCTGCCAAGCGCGCTCGCCAGATCAACTCCTACTTCACCCAGCTCAACGAGGGCCTGCTGCAGAACGTGGGTCCGCTCGTCGAGTACCAGAACAACGAGAAGCCGCTGTCCATCGCCTTCCGCGAGATCAACGACGGCCTGCTCGAGGAGACCCTTGGCGAGGACGATCTGACTGAGGGCAACTGATCGCCGGTCCGGTAGACACCGGACGCACGATCGACCGATTATCGACCGATAATCGAAAAACTCCGGTCCGAACTCGTTCGACACGCTTGCCCAAGCGTATGCGGACGAGTACAACTGACCATCAGGAGCGAACAACGTAGGGCTCGCGCCGACCGCAAGGTCTGGCACGAGCCCTTTTGTATCACCGCCGAAGGCAGCCGTTTCGTGATGCCGTGGACAGTGTCGGTCCTGATGTACAACCAACAATTCAAGAAACGTATCATTGTGCCCCGCACTCCCGGGCCCGAAGCGGCCGCGTATGCGAGGCGATAAGTCCGAAAGAGGGATGATATGACCAACCACGAGCGCAAGCTCATCTCCGCCGAATCCGTCACCGAAGGCCACCCCGACAAGGTCTGCGACCAGATCTCCGACGAAATCCTCGACGACCTGCTCAGGCAGGACCCCCAGTCCCACGTCGCCGTCGAGACCTCCGCCGCCACGGGCGTGTTCCTCGTTTTCGGCGAGGTGACCTCCGAAGGCTACGTGGACGTGCAGGCGAAGGTGCGCGAAACGCTGCGCCGCATCGGCTACACCTCGTCCGAGGTCGGCCTCGACGCCGACTCCTGCGGTGTGATCGTCGCCATCACCGGCCAGAGCGCCGAGATCAACCAGGGCGTCTCCCGCCTGAGCGGGGCCGAGGAGTCCGCCGCCAGCCGCGAGGAGCGCTACGAGGCGCAGGGCGCCGGCGATCAGGGCGTGATGTTCGGCTACGCCACCGACGAGACCGACGTGCTCATGCCGCTGCCGGTGCATCTGGCGCACCGTCTCGCCTACCGCCTCGCCCAGGTGCGCAAGAGCGGCGAGGTGCCGCACCTGCGCCCGGACGGCAAGACGCAGGTCACCATCGAATACGACGAGAACGACCGCCCGCTGCGCGTCGACACCGTGCTCATCTCCACGCAGCACGACCCCGAGGCCACCCACGAGTGGCTCGAGAAGGAGCTCAAGGAGCACGTCATCGATCCGGTGCTCGACGAGATCCTCGGCGACACGCTCAAGCACGACGACTACCGCCAGCTCGTCAACCCGACCGGTTCGTTCATCCTCGGCGGCCCTGCGGCCGACGCGGGTCTGACCGGCCGCAAGATCATCGTCGACACGTACGGCGGCGCCGCGCACCACGGCGGCGGCGCGTTCAGCGGCAAGGACCCGTCCAAAGTCGACCGTTCCGCCGCGTACGCGACCCGCTGGGTGGCCAAGAACATCGTGGCCGCAGGCCTCGCGCACCGCGTCGAGGTGCAGGTCGCGTACGCGATCGGCGTGGCCGACCCGGTGTCCATCAACGTCGAGACGTTCGGCACCGAGATCGGCGGCGTGACCCGCGATCGGATCCAGCAGGCCGTGCGCAAGGTCTTCGACCTGCGCCCCGCCGCGATCATCGACGAGCTCGACCTGAAGCGCCCGATCTACGCGAAGACCGCCGCCTACGGCCACTTCGGCCGCACCGACGTCGCCTTCCCGTGGGAGGCGACCAATAAGGTCGACGAGCTCAAGGCTGCCATCGCCGAACTCGCCTGATCGGCCTGACGAGACACCACTCGCGCCCTCGCATCGCGCGGTGATGTCACCCATGACGCGGTGAGTATCCCATCGCGCGGTGAGGCCGAAATCCGAATCGTTGGAATGAAGCCGTTTTCCCACACCGCGTCATGGGTGTTTCACCGCGTCATGTCGTATTCACCGCGCGATGGGAGGTCCGACCGCGCGATGGAGCGGGCCGGGGCGCGTCGGGCGGCGTGCATGTGCCGCTACGATGGCTCCTATGAGTGAAATGGACGCGGAACAGCTGACGCTTGACGGGCTCGCCCCCCGCAAGCGCCGGCGTCGCGCGCCCGCGGAGCACACACCCGCCCCCGACAACCCCATCGCCCGCGTCGTCCTCGACGTGCAGGCCACGCATCTGGGCCAGACCTTCGACTATCTCATCGACGAGAAGCAGTCGGACGGGGCCCGCCCCGGCGTTCTCGTGCGTGTCCGCTTCGGCGGCCGGCGCGTCACCGGCGTCATCTGGGAGCGCGCCGCCGTCAGCGACACGCCATCCTCCTCGCTGCGATACCTCGAGCGCGTGCTCGGCGGCGACGTGCTCGTACCCGCCTCGATGCGCCGCGACATCACCCTGATCGCCGACGCCTACGGCGGCACGCGCGCCAACATCCTGCGCCTTGCCGTGCCCCCGCGCGTCGCCAAGGTCGAGAAGGAGCAGCGTCTCGTCGCCGGATTCGCGCGCGACGGCTGGGATGACGGGCGATTCGGCGCGGGGAACGGCGACGGAACCACTTCCGGCTCGCCGGCCGCCCGCGTCGCCGCCCGCTTCGAGCGCCTCTCCGGCATGTACGACCGCAATCTGGCCGCCCTGCAGGACGCGCTGCACGCCCGCGCCGCCGCCTTCCGCGCGTTCGTGTTCGACCCGCTGCCCGGCGTCGGGCAGGCCGCGGCGACGCTCGCGTGGATGGCCGCCGAATCGCTCGCCGCCGGCCGCGCCGCCGTCATCGTCCTGCCTGGCATGAAGGAGACACACGACGTGCTCGACTCGCTCGGCGCGCTCGGGTTCACGCCCTTCGGCCCCGGCCGCTCCGACACCGGCGGATGGCGGGGCGACGTCGCGGTCCTGAGCGCCGAAACCCCGCCCATCGACCGGTATCGCGCCTACCTCGCCATCGCCACCGGACAGGTCAGATGCGTGATCGGCCCGCGCGCCGCCATGTACGCGCCGGTCGACGGTCCCGGACTGTTCGCGATCATGGACGACATCGCCTACCAGCAGGCCGACGGCATGATGCCCTACGCCCACGCGCGCGGCGTGCTGCGCCTGCGCGCCAAGGCGCACGGCGGCGTGTTCGTCGCGCTCGCCAACGCGCGCGGCCCCTTGAGCCAGATGGAGGTCGCCGGGCTGCCGGGAACCGGCGGAGGATTGCCGGGCGAGAGCGACATCACCCCGGTCACCCCGGTCGCTCCGGTCACCCCGACTTCCCTGTCCGACGCGGTGAGCGGACCGAGCGTCGCGATCCGCCCGCTGCCCAGCGTGCTGAAGGACGCCTCCCCGTGGGTGCGCTGGCTCAACCGCGAGGAGCTCGCCCGACTCGCCGACCCGTCGATCGGCGCGCGCGTGCCGCACACCGCCGTCGCCAACATCCGCACCGCGCTGAACGCCGGCGGCCCGGTCCTGTTCTCGATCCCCGCCGACGGCGTGGCCGAGGCGCTGAGCTGCGCCAACCCGAAATGCCTGCGTCAGGCGCGATGCCGCAAATGCACCGGCCCGCTGCAGCGCATGCCGGGCGTCGCCGTGCCGCGATGCCGCTGGTGCGGGGCCGCCGCGTCGAACTGGACATGCCCGCACTGCCACGGCGACCGGCTGCGCGTCGTGCGCGTCGGCGCGGCCGGCACCGCCGACGAACTGCGCGGCCTGTTCCGCGGCGTCCCGATGCTGCTGTCCAGCCCCAGCCAGCCGCGCGGCGTCATCGACGAGATCGACCACCGTCCGGTCATCGTCATCGCGACCCCCGGCGCCGAACCGCGCGTGCGCGCGAAGGAACGATCGGGGTACGCCTCCTACGCGGCGGTCGCGATCCTCGACGCATGGACCAGCCTGTACGCGCCGGGACTCGACGCGCGCGTCGACACGCTCGCCGCGTGGATGCGCGTCGTCTCCCTGTGCGCGCCACGCACCGCCGGCGGACAGGCGCTGCTGCTGGGGGAGACCGACCCGGCCATCGCCCAGTCCCTGATGCTGTGGGATTCCTCGCTGCTCGCCTCGCGCGAACTCGCCGAACGGGTGGAGACCGGCATGCCGCCGGCCGTCGCCGTCGCCTGCGTGTGGGGCCGACGCGACGCGGTCATGCGCGCGCTCAAGGCCATCGGAGCGCTGGACGGCGACATGGCCGTCTGCCCGATGCCGGGTGGCGATGATGCGTCGGCGATGCCCGGCGTGCTCGGCCCGGTGCCGATTCCGCAGCCGCGCACCATCGACGCGCGCGAGCTGGAGGTGACCGCCGACCGCGTGCGCGCCGTCGTCCGCGTGCCGCACGCGCGCCGCGAGGAGCTGGCCGCGCGGCTCAAAACCGAAGTCGCACGCCACGTCGCCGCGCGCGAAGGCGGCGAACTGCGCTTCCAGCTCGACCGTAAGGACCTGATCTGAACCGATCCGTTGCCGTCCCGCTCGCATGGGAACATGATGGCGGAAAACGGGCGCGCGTCGCCCGGAACCGCAACGCAGACGCACACGAATGGAGGAACCGCGATGAAGGGTTGGCCAGGGGAACCGGACATGGACTACGACGTGCTGGTGGCGGACGGCGAAGCGGCGGCGAACGCCGGCAAGCCGATCACCGACGTCATCTTCGACTTCGGCAACGTGCTCATCTACTGGGATCCGTCGGCGGTGCTCATCCCGCGCTACGACAAGGAGACCATCGACCGGTTCCTCGACAACGACGTCTCCCGTTTCTACGACGCCAACGACCTGATGGACGGCGGCGCCACCCCCGAGGAGGGCGTCGCGTGGATGCGCGAGCACAGCGGCGACCAGTGGGCCGACATGCTCCGGTACTATCTCGACAACTTCGAGGATTCGCTCGTCGGCGTCGTGCCCGGCGCGCGCGTGCTCATCAACGACCTCAAGGCCGCCGGCATCGGCGTGTGGGGCCTGTCCAACTGGGAGAAGGAGCTGTTCCCGATCGCCGAGAAGGCCACGCCGATCCTCTCCAAGCTCGACGGCAAGGTCGTCTCCGGCTACGTGAAGCTGCGCAAGCCGCACAAGGACATCTACGAGCGCGCGCTCAGCGAGTTCGGCATCCCGGCCGACGGCGCCGTGTTCATCGACGACAAGGCGATGAACATCGTCGGCGCGAACGCGGCCGGCATCCGCGGCGTGCGCTTCCGCGACCCGGTCAAGCTGCGCGAGCTGCTCATCGACGCCGGCATCGACATCCCCGACGTCAAGACCGTCAAGTGATCACGAAGCCCATGAAGTAGCCCATGAAGCCCATGAAGCCCATGAAGTAAGGACAAAAGGAATCACCATCCATATGCTCAAACTGCTGTTCGCCGGCACCCCCGATGTGGCCGTGCCGTCCCTGAAGGCGTTCGCCGCCGATCCCCGATTCGACGTGAAGGCGGTCCTGACCCGCCCCGACGCGCCCACCGGCCGCGGCCGCAGGCTCACCCCGAGTCCGGTCAAGGCCGCCGCGATCGAACTCGGCATCCCCGTTATCGACGCGAAACCGCGCGATCCCGGCTTCCTCGACACGCTCGCCGGACTCGACGTCGACATCGCCGCCGTCATCGCCTACGGCAACATCCTGCCCAAGGTCGTGCTCGACGCGGTGCCGCTCGGTTGGTACAACCTGCACTTCTCCAACCTGCCCGCATGGCGCGGCGCCGCCCCCGTGCAGCGCTCCATCTGGGCCGGGGACCGGATCACCGGCGCCGACGTGTTCAAGGTCGGCGAGGGATTGGACGACGGCCCGGTCATCGCGACGATGAGCGTCGAACTGACCGGACGGGAGACCTCCGGCGAACTGCTCGACCGGCTCGCGCGCGAAGGCGCGCCGATGTACGTCGACGCGCTCGCCAGCGTGGGGGAGGGGACCGCCGTGTTCACCCCGCAGCCGGAGGGCGAGTTCGAATACGCGCACAAGATCACCGTCGACGATGCGCGCATCGACCTCACGCTGCCCGTCGAGGCGATCGACCGGCAGATCCGCGCCTGCACGCCCGCCCCCGGCGCGTGGTGCGAGCTGCATCCGGAGGGAATATCGACCGGCGATGAGGAGCCGTCCGCCCCCGCCAAGCCGTTGACCCTCCACGTCCTCGCGGCCCGTCCGGCCGATCTGGCCAATCCGAACGCGCCGCAGACGCTTGCCTCCGGCGAGCTCAGGGCCGGCAAGAAGAACGTGTGGGTCGGCACCGGCACCACGCCGCTGGAACTCCTCGAGGTCAAGGCGCAGGGCAAGAAGGCCATGCGCGCCGCCGACTGGGCCCGAGGCGCCCGACTCACCCCCGAAGCCAATCTCGCCTAATTCCCTATTCTGGCCCCCTCTGACGGGACGTTGCCGTGAAGCAAACAGCAGAGCTGTTTGTAGGCAACGTGCGAGCCGACAGTCGAGCCAACCAATTGCGCGCGCAGCGCGTCCATAATTGCAGGGCAGGCTGGCGGCGAAGCCGACTGGGGGAGAGATTGCGGAATCAGCCGCGCAAAAACCCGAGCACCTTCGTCAGGTCGCGCTCGTTGAGCGCCTCCGGGGCGGCGAGCTGGGTCTTCGGCTTCGCGCAGAACGCGATGCCGAGGCCCGCGGCCTGGATCATCGGGATGTCGTTCGCGCCGTCGCCGACCGCCACGGTCTGCGCCATGTCGATGCCGTCGCGCTTCGCCCACTCGCGCAGCGCATGCAGCTTCGTCGTCTTGCACACGATCTCGCCGAGCACCCTGCCGGTGAGCTTGCCGTCCTTCACTTCAAGACGGTTCGCCAGCCAATGGTCGATATGCGCCTCGGCGGCAAGCCTGTCGACCACCTCGTGGAAGCCTCCGGAGACGACGCCCACCTTCCAGCCGTGCGCGTGCAGCGTGTCGATGAGCTCCAACGCGCCGTTCGTGAAATGCAGCCCGTCGTGCACCGTGTCGAACACGGAGACCGGCAGCCCCTCGAGCAACGCCACACGGGCGCGCAGCGCGTCGCAGAACTCGAGTTCGCCGCGCATCGCCCGCTCGGTCACCGACGCGATCTCCTCGCCCACGCCGGCCGCCTCGCCGAGCTGGTCGATGACCTCCTCGTCGATCAGCGTGGAGTCGACGTCCATCACCAGCAGGCCGGGTTCCGCGAGGGTCGGAGGCTCCGGGAAACCGGTTTCGGCGCCGTTGGCGCCGGCGTCCGCGGTGCCGTACTCGTCAAGGGATTGCGCATGTTCTTCGATCATGGCTTCGATTGTGGGAAAACCTTGGGACAATGCGCCTTATGATTTTTGACGCCTTCCACGACGTCGCGACTCAGGCGACCGCAGCGATCCAACCGACCTCCGCGACCACCCCCGCAGCCACCTTCACGGCCCTCGCCGACATGACCCTCGCCGACGCGGCGAACACCGCGAACGCGGTCTGCCCGACCGGCGACGGCGGGCTCATCGGGTCGATCACCGACTGGCTCGTCTCCCTGATGGAGACGGTCGGAGGCCTCGGCGTCGCCCTCGCCATCGCCCTTGAATCGATCTTCCCGCCGATCCCCTCCGAGGTGATCCTCCCGCTGGCCGGATTCACCGCATCACGCGGCTCGTTCGGCCTTCTCGAGGCGATCGTGTGGGCCACCGTCGGATCCCTGCTCGGCGCATGGGCGCTCTACGGCATCTCCCGCTGGGTGGGGCTGCATCGCATCCACAAGGCCGTCGACGTGATCCCCGGCGTCAGCCGCAAGGACGTCAACAAGGCCAACGACTGGTTCACGAGATACGGCACCTGGTCGGTGCTCATCGGCCGTGTGATCCCGGTCGTCCGCTCGCTCATCTCCATCCCGGCCGGCTTCAACCGGATGAGTTTCGCGCGGTTCAGCGGCTGGACCCTCCTCGGCTCGGCCGTGTGGAACACGATCCTCGTGTCCGCCGGATACTTCCTCGGCGAAGGCTGGTGTTCGATCCAGGGATGGCTCAACGTGTTCGAGGACGTGGTCATCGTCGCCTTCATCGTGGTCATCGTCGTGTTCGCCGTGCGTAAGATCCGTACAGTGGTGCGTGACAGGAAGCGGTAGGCGATCGACATTCGATCGACAGACCACGAACGACACGATGGACGACACGACGAATGACAAGGAGCCTTCGACAAGCATGACGGACGATCAGGAGACCCTGGACCGGCAGGCGCGCGAGCAGACGGCCCGCGAGCTGGCCTCGCTCAACGACCGGCTCATGGCCAAGAACCACGCGCTGGCCGAGGCGCTCACCCGCGCCGGCAAGGAGCTGACGAAGGCCAAGTCGCAGCTGGCGCAGCTCGCCCAGCCGCCGCTGAGCTTCGCCACGATGGTCCGGGTCGACTCCATGCACACCGACGACCTCGGCGTCCGGCACGCCTCCGCCGAGGTGATCTGCGGCACGCGCCGCCTCATCGTGCCCGTCGCCGCGAGCCTCAACGCCTCGCGTCTGGCCGCCGGACGCACCGTGATCCTCAACGAGAAGATGGTCCTCGTCGAACAGCGCGACATCGACGCTGTCGGCTCCATCCGCAGCATCTCCCAAGCGCTCGTCGACGGCCGTCTCGTCGTTACGGACGGCGGCGGCAACCCCACCGTCATCCGCCGCGCCTCCGCGCTCGCCGGCACTTCCTTCGACAAGGGCGACCGCGTGATCGTCGACCCGTCCGGGCGCCTCGCCTTGGAGGCGCTGCCGCACGAGGACGACGCCGACCTCGTGCTCGAGGAGACCCCGGACGTCACCTTCGCCGACATCGGCGGCCTCGACGCGCAGATCGAACGCATCAGGGACGCGGTCCAGCTGCCGTTCCTGCACCGCGAGCTGTTCCGCCGCTACGACCTCAACCCGCCCAAGGGCGTGCTCCTGTACGGCCCTCCCGGCAACGGCAAGACACTCATCGCCAAGGCGGTCGCGCATGCGCTCGCCGAAGGGTCGCACATGGGCGGCAAGGGCGTGTTCCTGTCGGTCAAGGGCCCCGAGCTGCTCAACAAGTTCGTCGGCGAGTCGGAGCGTCTCATCCGTCTCATCTTCCAGCGCGCCCGCGAGCGTGCCGCCGACGGCCGTCCGGTCATCGTGTTCATCGACGAGATGGACTCGCTGCTGCGCACGCGCGGCTCCGGCGTCTCGAGCGACGTGGAGACGACGATCGTTCCGCAGTTCCTCGCCGAACTGGACGGCGTCGAATCGATCGGCAACGTGATGGTGATCGGCGCGTCGAACCGCGTGGACATGATCGACCCGGCCGTGCTGCGCCCGGGACGCCTCGACGTGAAGATCCGCATCGACCGGCCGGACGGCGAGGCCGCGGCCTCGATCGTGCGCCACTATCTGACCGACGACCTGCCGCTGGAGGCGGGCGTGGACGCGGAGGCGCTGACCCGCGTGCTCGTGCGCGACATCTACACGCGCTCCGAACGCCGCCATCTGGCCGACGTACGCGACGAGCACGGCGTGTGGAACGCGCTGTTCCTCGCCGACGTGGTCTCCGGCGCGTCCCTGAAGAACGTCGTCGACCGCGCCAAGACCTACGCGGTCAAGGCGTCGATCACGTCGGGCCGTGACGTGGCGATCGGCGTGGACCTGCTCGCGAAGGCCGTCGAGGACGAGTACGCGGAGACCCGCGACTCGCTCCTCGACGCCGACCCGGTCCAATGGTCCCGCGTCAACGGCTTCGACGCCGGCCGAGTCGTCGCCATCCGCCCCGTCGTGATCCCCGAGAGAAGCTGACGCTGGCGAGAGAACCTGACGCTGATGTTCGCTCAGCGTCGGGTTCTCTCGAAACCAGCCGCATTCCCGAGAAAAGCCGTCGCTGAGTCGTCCTCAGCGACGGCTTTTCTCGTCGGCGCCCGGATGGATGGGACGCGTCACGCCGCCGCATCACCCGTCTATCATGGACAACCATGAGCGTTCGACGAGTGATGGGAACGGAGACCGAGTATGCGGTCTCTCAGCCGGGGGTGGCGCACTACCAGCCGGTCCGGTTGAGCTTCGATGTGGTGGGGGCTGCGGCCGATGACGCCACGCGACACATCAGATGGGACTACCGGCAGGAGGACCCGGTCAACGACGCACGCGGCACGCGGCTCGATCGTGCCGCGGCCCGCCCCGAGATGCTCACCGACTCCCCGCAGCTCAACATCACCAACGTGATCGCGCCCAACGGCGGGCGCGTGTACGTCGATCACGCGCATCCCGAATATTCGGCGCCCGAGACGACCGATCCGTTCGAGGCGCTCACCTACGACCACGCCGGCGACCGCATCATGCTCGCCGCCGCCCGCGCCGCCTCCCGGGCCGCAAGCGCACGCCCCGACCCCGAGACCGGCGAGACCGGCCGGCCGATCGTCCTGCACCGCAACAACGTCGACGGCAAGGGCGCCAGCTGGGGCACGCACGAGAACTACATGATGGATCGCGCCGTGCCGTTCACGGACGTGGCCGCCCTGATGACCGCGCACTTCGTCTCCCGCCAGATCTGGGCCGGATCGGGGCGCGTCGGAATCGGCGAACGCAGCGAGGCCGCCGGATTCCAGCTGAGCCAGCGCGCCGACTACATCCACGCGAAGATCGGCCTGCAGACCACGTTCGACCGTCCGATCATCAACACGCGCGACGAATCCCACTCCACCTCGGACAAGCGCCGCCTGCACGTCATCGTCGGCGACGCCAACCGCATGGACGTGCCGCAGGTGCTGAAGCTCGGCATCACCTCGATGCTGCTGTGGACGCTCGAACACGCGCGGGACGCCGGATACGACCTCGACGCCCTGCTCGGCCGCCTCCAGCTCGCCGACCCGGTCGACGCGATGCACGCCGTCTCGCACGATCTGACGCTTGCCGCGCCGCTGAAGCTCGAGACCGGCGGTGAGACCGGCGGCGAGACCACCGCGTGGCTCATGCAGATCGAACTGCGCCGCGCCGTCTACGAGGTAGCCGCCGCGGTCCTCGGCACCGACACGAAGGGCGAGCCGGCGTGGGAGGATCGCGAGACCCGCAACGTGATGGCCATGTGGGGGCAGGCGCTCGCCGACGTCGCCGCGATCAGGCACGCCGACGACGATACGCGACTGACGATGAAGGCCGAGGCGTCCCGCATCGAATGGCTGCTCAAATGGCAGCTGCTGGAGAAGCTGCGCCGCAAGCTCGCCGCCGGCAGTGGCGACGGGTGGGGCGATCCGCGTCTCGCCGCGATCGACCTGTCATGGGCGGCGCTCGAACCGGCCCAATCGGTGTTCGCCAAACTCGAGAAGGCGGGGCGCGTCGAACGCCTCGTCGACGACGACCGTCTCACGCGCGCCGCCGCCGAGCCGCCGGCCGACACCCGCGCCTGGCTGCGCGCCGCGATCGTGCGCTCGTTCCCGTCCGACGTCGTCGCCGCCAGCTGGTCGCATCTGACCGTCCGCATGCCGCGTGCGGCGGGGGAGGACGCCCTGTCCGACACGTACGGCAACGCGTCCGCCGCCGAGGCGACGAGCGTGCGTCCCGGCGACCTTGTGAGCCTTGACATGTCCGATCCGCTGGCCTTCCGCAAGGAGAACGTCGAAGCCGTCGTCGCGCGCGCCGCGAACGCTGCCGAGGCGATCGGCGAGCTCGCGGCTCGCGGCAGATGAGCCGGCGGCAGGTAAGATTGTGAGTCATGGCACAACAAGAGAATCTCCGCGACCTCGCGATGAAGGTCGCCGACATCGCACAGGCGGCAGGCAAGCACGCGCTGCAGGACCAGATGGCCCCGCACAACATGCTGATCTCCCGTGAGAACCCCACCGAGCAGTTCAACGTGGACGTCGACGGCCGACTGCTGCGGTACATCTCCGGCCGTCTCGCCGACATGCAGCACTTTGACGGATTCTGGCAGACCCGCCCCGCGAAGTCCCGCCCCGGCCAGCGCTACTGGTGCGTCGGCAAGATCGACGGCGCGATCAACTACATCCGCAACATGAGCGAATGGACGGTCACCATCTCCCTGTTCGAGTTCAACGAGGAGGGATCCGCCCAGCCGATCCTCGGCATCGTGCACGCCCCCGCCCTGGGCGAGACGTATCTGGCCGCGCGTGGCGCCGGCGCGGTGCGCATCCGCAACACGCCGGTCGGCGAGAAGCGCGAGAAGGTCGTCCCGTCGATGACCTCGACGCTCGACGGCGCGGTCGTCAGCTACGGCATGTCCTACGTGCCGAGCGAGTCGGCCCGCGCCCTGAAGACCGTGGCGGGTCTCGCGGAGGCCCGACCTGCCGACATTAAGCGCGTCGGCCCAGCATCGCTCGATCTGTGCAAGGTGGCGGACGGCACGTACGACGCCTACTTCGAGCCGATGCTGCACGAATGGGACATCCCGGCGATCTCCGCGGGCGCGGTGGTCGTCTGGGAGGCGCAGGGCACGCTGCACCGCTGGAACGGCAACGGCATCCATTGGCGTCGCGCCAACGACGTGCTGTGCACCAACGGCATGATCGACCGCGAACTCAAGCCCTACCTCGTGCAGGAGTGAGGCAAGCCGAGAAGGGAAGGGAGGAACCATGCCTCAGCAATTCGAGCAGAGCCAGCCGCAGCAGAACGGG
This sequence comes from Bifidobacterium rousetti, assembly GCF_008698235.1. GTDB lineage: Bacteria > Actinomycetota > Actinomycetes > Actinomycetales > Bifidobacteriaceae > Bifidobacterium > Bifidobacterium rousetti. The sequence goes on along the minus strand of NZ_PEBH01000002.1, from coordinate 330,234 downwards.
AACGAGCAGGACGCGCCCCTCGCAGCCGCGCAGACCGGAACCAACGCCGAGATCGACACCGACGTGGATGCGCTCGACGCGGTGCTCGACGACATCGAGAGCACGCTCGAGACCAACGCCGAGGAGTATGTCAACAGCTTCGTGCAAAAGGGCGGCGAGTGATGCCGCAGCTGCGTGACAGCGGCACGCGGGCGGCGCACGCATCGGGCGTCGCCTCGGCCTCCGAGCTCAACGGCTTCGCGCGCATCTTCGGCGTCGAGACCGAATACGGCGTCGCCGTCACCGGCGCGGACCGGCCGGTCGATGCCGGGCAGGTCGCGATGACGATGTTCCAGCCGGTCGTCTCCCGCGCGAGGTCGACGAACACGTACCTCGACAACGGTTCACGTCTCTATCTGGACGTCGGATCGCACCCCGAGTACGCGACCGCCGAGGCGCGCGACCCGTTCGACGCGCTCGCGCAGGACACGGCGGGGGAGCGGATCATGGCCTCCCTCGCCGCGCAGGCGCAGGAGAAGCTGCGCGCAAGCCACGGCGAGCACGCCGCGATCCATGTGTTCAAGAACAACGTCGACTCCGCGGGGCATGCGTTCGGCTGCCACGAGAACTACCTCGTGCGCCGCATCGTGCCGTTGGAGACGATCGAACGGCAATTGCTGCCGTTCCTCATCACCCGTCAGCTGTACACCGGAGCCGGACGGTTCACGGCCGATGCGGCTGATGCGGCTGATGCATTTGGCGCGGCCGGCTTCCAGATCACGCAGCGCGCCGACTTCCTCGACGAGGCCGTCTCGTCGGCCACCACGCGTTCGCGCCCGATGGTCAACACGCGCGACGAACCGCACGCGGACCCCGAGTCGTTCCGCCGTCTGCATGTGATCATCGGCGACTCGAACCGCTCGCGATGGGCCACATGGATGAAGCTCGCCGTCACGCACCTCGTGCTGTGCGTGATCGAGGACGCGGTGCGACGCGTCGTGCCAAGCGGGTTCGAGGATCTCGCGTTCGACGACCCGGCCGCCGCCAACCGCGCGGTGAGCCGCTGGCTCGACGGCGCAGTTTCGACCGATGCCGACCCCGCCGGCGCCCTCGCGATGCAGCGCCGCTACCTCGAGGTCGTCGAGGCGTTCGTGCGCGATCACAGGGACGAGATGAACGCCTCCCTGCCGTCGACGCCGGTCGAACTGGTCCTCGACGGCTGGCGGTGGGCGCTGGACGCGCTGGAACGCCGCGACATCGCCGCGCTGGCCGCACGCGTCGACTGGGCCGCGAAACACCGTCTGGCCGAGGCGATGCGCCGGCGTCGCCCGGACACCGGTTTCGCACAGCTCGAACGCATGGAGCTCGACTACCATGACATCGCCAACGGCCGGCTGTACGGCTCGCTGGTGGCGCACGGCCAGCTGGAGGAGACCATCGACCCGGGACTGTCGTACAACGGCCTCGCCGCGGTCGACTCCGCCGATCCGAACGACTCCGCCGTGCCCGCCGATCCGATCAACTCCGACCCCCGCCACACCCCGCCAGCGAACACACGCGCGGCCCTGCGCGGCGCGTTCGTGCACCGGGCGCTCGCGGCCGGCGTCCAGTTCTCCTGCGACTGGACCACGTTGGTCGTCTCCTCGCCGGTGCGGCGTGAGGCGACCCTCCTCGACCCGTTCAGCGCCGAAAGGACGCCGGAGTACGACGCCCTGATGGCGCTGCTGTAGCGCGTGCATACGGGTCGTCCGCCTCCGTGAGCCGAAAGTACGTTCCCCGTGGTCAAATCCCTCCCTCCCACGAGGAACGTACGGTGACTTTCCCCATCCGTACGTTCCTCGTGGCTAGAAAGCGGTCATCCCCTGTTTTCGTACGCCTACCGCTGGCATCCGTACGAAAACAGGGGATGAGCGTCCTTTAGTCACCCGGAGCGTACACTCAGCCCGAGCCAGCGTACGTTCTTGGTGGTTTCCCGGCGGGCTGCGGAGCAGTCGCCCCGATACGCGAAAACCCCGACCGTCATGGTCGGGGTTTATCTGTTCCGCCTATCCGGAGGCCGGAGAATCAGCCAACAATCAGTTGTTGGTGAATCAGTTGTTGGTGACGGCCTTCTTGAGCAGGGTGCCGGCGGAGATGCGCACGCCGTAGGTGGCGGGGATCTCGATGGTCTCGCCGGTGCGCGGGTTGCGGCCGGTGCGGGCGGCGCGCTTGACGCGCTCCGCGGAGAACAGGCCGGTGAGCTTCAGACCTTCGCCGGACTGCATGGCCTCGACGAACACATCCTGGAAGGCGTTGACAGCGGCCTCAGCCTGAGCCTTGGTCAGGTTGGACTTCTGAGCGATCTTCGAGACGAGATCAGACTTGTTGTATGCCATAAAGCATCCTTCTTTGTCCGGGGACCGGCTACTGCATTGCCGGTCCGTTGGTTGTCATGAATGATGATAGCGCATGATGTGACCAGACGCCGCATTTTCCAACGTTTTTACGGGTCTCATACCGTGGTTTTTACGGGTTTCACACCATGTTCCGCCTGTCGAGCCAGCGCATCGCCAGCGCACCCAGCGGGATGCGCAGCCAGTAGAACAGCGCCCGGTACAGCAGCGTCGCGGACAGGGCCACGCCGGCCGGGATGCCCGCGGCTCCGAACGAGAACGTCAACGCGGCCTCGACGCCGCCGAGGCCGCCCGGCGTGGGTACCGCCGAGCCGATCGCGTTGGCGAGCAGGAAGAGGAACAGCGTCTCGAACGGGTTGGTCATCTGCCCGAACGCGAGCAGCGCCGCCCAGAACTCGAGTCCCGTGGCGACGTTGAGCAGCAGCATGCCGAGCACGCTCACGGCCAGCTGGCGCGGATTGGACAGTACGTCGACCAGCTGGCGGGCGTACGCCTTGGCCAGCGGCAGCAGCTTGTCGGCGACGAGCCGACGCACCGGCGGGATCATCATCGCGATCGCCATCGCCATGAGCACGGCGCCGATGATGGTGATCAGCGTGTTCGTCGGGATCATCGTGCTCAACGCGCTGGACCCGGTGAACAGGCCGATCAGGACGAGGATGATCACGGTGCCGCCGTAGTAGACCGCCATCACCGCGGTCATGATCGCGGTGGCCGTCGTGTTGCGGTATCCGGACTTGCGCAGGAACTGCAGGTTCACGAACGCCGGGCCCACGCCCGCGGGCATCGAGACCACCGCGAAGCCCTGCGCCACCTGCGACATGAAGATGCCGAGCGGACGGCGCTTGTCCTTCTCGATGAACGCGCCGAGCTCGATCGCCGAGCCGAGGATCGCGAGGACCTCGAATACGAGGCAGACGAGCGCGATCATCGGGTTCGCGTTCCTGACGGCCGCGATCACCTCGTTCGGCTTCAGTTGCGTGAACACGACGACCACCGCGACCACGAGCAGCGCCGTGCCGATGAACGAGCGCGGCGAGAAGCGGGAGAGCTTCACCGGCTCCATCGAGCGCACGTCCTCCTCGGGGGCGAGCGCGCGCGTCCTGGCGCGCAGGTCATCCATCACATGCCTGTCCCACCCGCCCAGCGCGCGCGTGCCGGTCGGGACCGCCGCGTTCTGCATGAACGGCGTGAGCGCGATCATCTGGTCGTCGCCCCACACCTCGCGTCCGGCGGCGACCGCGCGTTCCGGACCGATGAGCACGGCGAGCAGGGTGAGCAGCTGGACCTGGTCGAGCGCCACGTTTGGGGCGGTGCTCGCGTCGTCGCCGTTCTGCCATCCGGCGATGATCGGCGTGCCCGATTCGAGGCGCGCCAGCGTGTCCGGGGTGATGCGGCGGTGCGTGTAGCCGCGCCGGTTCGCCACCGACAGGTAGCGCATCAGGGCGATCGCGTCGTCGTCGGAGAGGGTGTTGAGGTTCAATTCGCGCATCGACTCGTTGCCGCGCAGCACGAGGATCGAGGTCTCCCCGGTGTCCGCCACGCCGTAGACGTGCGGCGTGGAGAGCCCCGCGTTCTTGAGTCCCAGGATCATCGCCATGTGATGCTGCGTCGCCTCGCGCGGGGAGCGGTCGTGACGCATCGACACGCCGGTGAAACGGATCCACTGCCACAGCTGGCGCATGTATCCGGCGGTGTGCACCTGGCTGTCGAGCGCGGAGACGACGAAGCGGCGACCGAGATCGTCGCGCGCGTCGTACACGCGCGAGCCTTCGACCAGATCGTCGTCGAGAGCGACGGACGTGGAACGGAACGAGCGGTGCGCGGCCGGGCTCGGTTCAACGCGGCGTTCCAGCGACGTGATGCGCAGGCCGATGCCGTTCAACGCCTGCACGAGGTCGGCGCCCCATGTGCCCTGGTTCTTCGTGCCGATCGCGAAGCGCAGCAGCATGCCGATGAGACGACCGGCCGCGAACGAGACGAGCACGCCGGCCACGGAGTTGACCGACAGGAGGATGAGGATCGCGGCCACCGCGTAGAGGATGTTCCATCCCCATTTGACCGTCGAACGCGTGCGGCGCGGCCCGGCCACGGTCAGCAGGGCGCCGGCCCCCGCATAGAAGTCGGGCAGCAGGCCGGCGCCGTAGGTGCTGCTCGCCGACCCCAGTGCGGAGACCATCGTCGCGTTGCCGATCGACGAGACGGCCAGCGATATGCCCCACGCGAACGCCATGCCGCCGAACAGCGCCAGCAATGCGAGCACGGCCTGCAGCCATTCGCGTGCGACGAGCAGCTGCGCGATCGCCATCACGACGATCGCGACGATCGCGAGCTGCTGGAGCATCGACGTGGGCAGGTCGACCATCCAGTTGAGGGTCTGCCCGGCGACGTGATGGGCGTCCGACTCGATGCCGGTGACGAACCCGCTCAGATACGTGGCCGACAGCATCGCCACGAGGGCGAGCAGCACCGCGGCGCCCGCGTGCAGCAGGTCGCCGAAATCGTGGATGCGCTTGGGCGGCACATCGTCGATATGCGGGTCGGCGGGGTCGCCCGGCGCCGTCTCATCGAGGTCGAGGTCGATGGAAGTCACGGTGGGTGCCAGCGGTCCGTCAGCGGTCGAAGTCCACCAGCCTGCTCGCCACACCCGTGTACGTGGCGGGGGTGAGGGCCTTGAGGCGCGCGGCGGTCTCGGGGTCGAACGACTGCTGGTCGATGAACGCCTCGACCTGCGTCTTGTCGATCGTGTGGCCGCGCATCAGCTCCTTGACCTTCTCGTACGGCTTGTCCATGCCGGGCAGGCCCTTGAGTTCGCAGGCGCGCATCGCAGTCTGGATCGGCTCGCCGAGCACCTCCCAGTTCGTGTCGAGCTCGTGGGCGATCACATGCTCGTTCGGGTGGATGGATTTCAGGCCGCCCATCAGGTTGTGCAGGGCCAGCAGCGAGTAGCCGAGGGCCGAGCCGATGTTGCGCTGCGTGGTCGAATCGGTCAGATCGCGCTGCCAACGGGACTCCACCAGCGTGGCGGACAGCGTGTCCAGCAGCGAGCAGGACAGCTCGAAATTGGCCTCCGCGTTCTCGAAGCGGATCGGGTTGACCTTGTGCGGCATCGTCGAGGAGCCGGTCGCGCCCTTGACCGGGACCTGCGCGAACACGCCGCGCGAGATGTACATCCACACGTCCACGCACAGGTTGTGCATGATGCGGTTCGCGTGGGAGACGGTCGAGTACAGCTCGGCCTGCCAGTCGTGGCTTTCGATCTGCGTCGTCAGCGGGTTCCAGGTCAGGCCCATGCGGTTGGTGACGAACTCGCGGGAGACGGCGATCCAGTCGACGTCCGGGCAGGCGGCCAGATGCGCGCCGAACGTGCCGGTCGCGCCGTTGATCTTGCCCAGGTACTCCTGCGCGGCGAGGTGCTTCAGCTGGCGGTTGAGACGGTAGACGTAGACGGCGAGCTCCTTGCCGAGCGTCGTCGGCGTGGCCGGCTGGCCGTGCGTCAGGGACAGCAGCGGCAGGTCGCGGAACTCATCGGCCTTGACGGCGAGATGGTCGATGATCTCCTCGAACGCCGGGGTCCACACCTGTTCCATCGCGTTCTTCACGCAGCGGGCGATCGACAGGTTGTTGATGTCCTCGGAGGTGCAGGCGAAGTGCACGAGGGTCTTGAGCGCGTCGTTGATGTGCGTCAGCTCTGCCGGGGCCTTGTCGATCTGGTCGTCGATGTAGTACTCGACGGCCTTCACGTCGTGATGCGTGACGGCCTCGTGCGCGGCGTGCTGCCTGATGCCCTCGGCGCCGAAGTCCTCGGGAATCGCCCTGAGGAACGCCTGCTCGGCGTCGGTGAACGGCTCGACGCCGTCGATGATCGGCTGGTTGCCGTTGCCCTCGAAGCCGTTGGCCAGAAGGATCATCCACTCGACCTCGACGCGCATGCGCTCGCGGTTCAGGGCCGGCTCGCTCAGGTATTCGACCAGCGGGGCGGTGGCGGAGTGATAGCGGCCGTCAAGCGGCGTCAGTGCGATTGCGGGGGAAATATCGGTAAGCTTCATAACTCTTTAGGGTACTTCCAGCCGTGAACCGCGGAAACCATACGCACTGGCTCCCCTTGTCGGACGTTGCCGTGAAGCAAACAGCAGAGCTGTTTGTAGGCGACGTGCGAGCCGACAGGCGAGCCAGCAGAATGCGCGCATAGCGCGTCCGTAATTGCGGGACGAGCTGGCCCGCGAAGCGGGACTGAGGGGTAGTGAAGTTCGCCGGTGAACGTCCGGCGCGGATACCTTGTTACCCGAATCGCACGAATCGCCCCTATACTGGCGTGCGGCGCTCCCGCCCGAGCCGTGCAGGTCAAGGGGCGTCTTTTCCAAGTAGTCAAGTATCACTGTGCGCGGCCGTAACCGGCAGGGGAGCACCATGTCCGCAATCGACAATCGTCCATCGTCTTCGTTTTCGCCTTCGTCTTCATCCGTTTCCTCCAATGATGCCAACGGCTCCGGCCTCTCCAGCCTCAAGTGGCGACCGGTCGACATCGCCGTCGGCGCGGCGCTCGGCGCGGCCTGCGGCGTGATCTTCTGGGGATTCAACTTCGCGTACATGCCGATCTCCTCGGTGCTCGGCGCGGTCCTTCCGGGACTCGCGTCGGTGACGCATGCGATGTGGTACTTCTCCGGCACGCTCGCGCTGCTGATCCTGCGCAGGCCGGGCGCCGCGCTGTACGTCAACGTCGTCGGCACGCTCGTCGAGACGGTGATCGGCAGCCAGTACGGCGTCGGATTCGTGATCGTCTCCGCGCTGCTGCAGGGCGCGTTCGCCGAGATCCCGTTCGCGCTGACCCGCTACCGCAGGTTCAACCTGCCGATCTCGGTCGTCTCCGGACTGCTCGTCGCGCTCGAATACGGCTTCTATCTGCTGCTCTTCCGCTATCAGGGCGTCGCGATCGTGAGCCCCCGCGGCATCGTCCACCTGATCTCCGAGCTCACGGGTGGTGCGCTGCTGAGCGGTGTGATGCCGTGGTTCCTCATGCTGGGCCTCGCCCGGACCGGCGTCCTCGACCGTCTCGCCTCCGGCCGCGCCCTGATCGACGCCGAGTCCGCCTCACGGGTCTGATACCGCTGAAGGCTCCCCCTGTCAGGGGAGCTGGCTCGCGAAAGCGGGGCTGAGGGGTAGTTGATCCGACTCATAACGAGAATGGCTTCCGTTCCCGCGTCGCATGGGTGTTGCGTGGGGACGGAAGCCATTCGCGTATCAGGGGGATGCGCCAGATTCCTCAGATGCCGAACTCCTTCTCGGCCTGCGTCCTGACGGAATCGCCGACCAGTTCGGCGGTGTCGGACTTGGCCTGTTCGATGCGTCCGAAGAACGCGTCCGCCTCCTCGTAGCTCAGCGGGTGCCCGGCCTCCTTGGCGATCGCCATCACCTCGTCGATGGTCTGCGCCTCGGCCAGCTTCTCGTCCAGTTCCTTTTCGTCAATGCCGGTCATGATGACTCCTTGGCTTGCGTGCCGCCGTCCGCGTCCGACGTCATCGGCGTCGCGGGAGGCGGTGTAGGGAACCCCGCCCTCGGAATTCCTTGGCTAAAGCGGTATTGTAGTCGTTTCCGTCGTTGGTGAGTAGGGGGTATCGGGCGTTTCCGCGGTCGGAGGGTACGGCGGTTCGGATCTTTCGCGAGTCATGTCCGCCGGGAACGCCACGGATTGTCACAACTCGCTTTCCATCGCCCCTCCGGCACGTTGTGACAAATTTCGTTGTCACAACTCGACTGAATCGGTGTGAATTGCGAGTTGTGACAGGATCGGTGTATCGCTCGCGCGGATGGGGGTTGAGAGAGCGTCATCGAAATGCTTGGAATTCCGCCATTTTCACGATATTGCTTGTTGCTTCGATCGCGGTCGGTGGCGTGCCGCGTCGATGATTCGTGTCACAACGTGCGAAAATCATCCGAAATCGCATGTTGTGACAAGCGGTACGCTCGTCTTGGATTCGACGGTCCTGGATTCGACGGGACGCGGCGGATCGGATGGGGCGGCGTATGGACGACGATGAACGGCGATGGATAGCGGACACCTTGGAACGGCTGTCCCATTCGCCATTCCGGGCGAAATTCGCGCTTGCGGCCAAGGATCGGGCGTATGCGCGCGCCAAGGGACGGGAGGTGATCGACCGCCACGCCCATGAGATGCTACGAGACCGGGTCGGCGATGCGACTCCGAGGAACGACGGCCGTCAGACCCCGTGGCGGGGCCATCCGGTGTTCACCGCGCAGCACGCGACCGCGACCTGCTGCCGCGGGTGCATCGAGAAATGGCATCACATCCCCAAAGGCCGTGCGCTGAGCGAGGCGGAGGTGAACCGCCTCGCCGACCTCGTCATGGCGTGGATCGAACGCGACCTCGCCGCGCATCCGGTGCATCCGGCCCGTCCGGCTCATCCGGCCCGTCCGGCGCACTCCGATCGCCCCGACGGCATGACCCCGCTGTTCTGATCCGGACGCCGAAACGCGCGCGATCACTCTCCTCGCGCGTCGCGATACCTGCGGCAGGCGTCCACGAACGCCACGGCGAGCCGATGGCTGTCCTCGGCGTCCGGCGTCTGCTCGGGGTGCCACTGCACCGCCATGAAGAAGTCACGGTCGCTCCGATACGCGGACTCGATGATCCCGTCGGGCGCCGTCGCCTGCACCGTGACGCCACGCCCGGCCTCGTGCACCGCCTGATGGTGCACGCTGTTGACCGCGAGCGTATCCCGCCCCAGAATCCCGCGCAACGGCGAGCCGGCGGCGATGGACACCTCGTGGCTGGGTTCGGCATACGGCTTGTCCTGCCAGTGATTCAGTGCGCCCGGCACATCGTCGGCGATCTGCTGGTAGAGGTTGCCTCCCGCGAGCACGCACATCATCTGTAGGCCGCGGCAGACGCCCAGATACGGCATCCGGCGTTCATAGGCGTCGGTGAGCAGCACCGGTTCGGCGTGGTCGCGCAGGGGCACGAGCTCGTCCGTCGAATCCAGGCGGGCGCCGCCGTACAGCTCGGGGTCGATGTCGTTGCCGCCGGGGATCATCAGGCCGTCCGCACGCCCGATCATGTCGTGCAGGTAGGCGTCGTCGTCGGACGGGTCCACGCGCAGCACCTGCGCGCCGGCGTGCTCCAGCAGCCGAACATACCCCGGATCGATGTCGAAGGCCCCGGGCACGGTCTCCGAGCATTGCATCATCAGCGCCACGACGGGCTGCATACGCGTTTCCTTTCCCTCACAGGGTCTTCGGGCGATAGTATGGCCGTACGATCGATTCCGCGAACCGCGCGGCCGGAGCCTGTCGGGGCGATCCGGCCGGTCCCACGGTTCGCATTATACGAGCGGAGGTCTCATCAATGGCTGACAGTACTTCCACAACGGAACCAACGACGGAACCCGAGACGGTATCCGCGGTGGATACGGTCTCGGCCGGTCCGGGCGTCGCAGGCGACGCGACCGTCTTCCCCGGTGCGGACGCGCTGCTTGGCGAGCTCGCCGGGTCCGAGTTCCCCGTCTCCTCCGCGACGGTCGAGCGTCTGCGGGACGTCTACGCGCACCTTGCGACGGTGTCTCCGGACGAGCCGGAATTCGAACGGTATCTGCGCGAGGACGTGATCGAGCACGGCGTCTTCACGCGCTCCGACGCCGTCGACATCATCGACTCGGTGCTCGACGCGAGCGCCAGGCACAAGGGCGACGTCGCGCTGCTGGTCCCGTTCTTTATCGCCTTCGAATGGTTCCACCGGCGCGAGTTCGACGCCGACAGGCGGTTGCGGTACTGGCGTCGTTTCGTACCGTTGCTCGAGGTGTGTCTGGGAGGGTTCTCGCTGTACCGGTACGCCCTGTCCATGTTCCATCAGTATGAGGGCGACGCCCGGCTCGCCGAGGAGGCGTCGTGGCGCGCCCACGAGATCGCGCCCGGGCATATCGGGTTCATCAACACGTACACCGAGCAGATTCTTGGGCGCGTGGAGCGCGAGCTCATCTCGTCGGGCCGGCAGATGCCCGAAGACGGCGACCGGGATGCGCTCGAACGGCTCGTCGACCTGTTCGAGGGGATGCCGCGCGAGGGTTGGCATCCGATCTTCCACGTCAGCTATGGGCGTGTGCTCGCCTGCCTCGGACGATACGACGACGCGCAGGCCGAGTTCGCCCGCGCCGTCGATCTGGAGAACTCGCGCTACAACGCGCGGGTCGGGGATGATGTCGGTTCCTCCGGTTCCGGCGGTGCGGCCGGCGGTTCCGGCGACGGCGTGCTCAAGGGCAGCACGTACGTGACCGAGATGAACGAGATCTTCGACGCGCGCAACACCTGCAACATGCTGTCGAACATGCGCTCGCTGTCGTCGGTCATCGACGACGCGCAGGAGGCGCAACGCGCCCGCGCCCGCGAGCTCGACGGGAAGATGGACGAGCTGGGCAGGCGATTCGACAACGAGCGCATCGACATGCTCGAGTTCATCGGCTTCTTCGCCGGCATCATCTCCTTCGTCATCGCCTCGATCCAGCTGGGCGACGGCCTGACCTTCCCGACCCGCGCCCTGATGGTGCTCGTCGTGATGGGATCGCTGCTCGTGGCGTTCGGCGCGTTCTCGGCCCTGCTGGAAAGCGGCCGGGCCGTCGGACCGGGCGATGGGGATGATGGCCGCAGAGGCCACGGCCGCATCCTCGGCGTGCGCGCCGGCCTGGTCGCGGTCGTCGCGATCGGATTGGTCGTCATCGTCACGGCGATGCTGCTGTATCTGGTCATCCGCTGATCGGCGTCGACGGACGGAACGGATGCTGGATATTCGGCGAAACCCGGCGTAGTGTCTATGGCGAGAGGGAAGCAAATGCGACATTATGTCCATTAAGAAAAGTTGACGCTGTGTCAACACATCCCCAAGGAGGCGGAACATGTACTATTCCAACGGCAACTACGAGGCGTTCGCCCGCCCGAAGAAGCCCGAAGGCGTCGACGGCAAGTCGGCCTACATCATCGGCACGGGACTGGCGGCCCTGTCCGCCGCGTGCTACCTCGTGCGCGACGCGCAGATGCCCGGCGAGCACATCCACATCCTCGAGAAGGACGCGGTCCCCGGAGGCGCATGCGACGGCGCCGAGATCCCCGGACTCGGATACGTGATGCGCGGCGGGCGCGAGATGGACAACCACTTCGAGGTGATGTGGGACCTGTTCCGCTCCATCCCGTCCATCGAGACGCCCGGCGTCTCCGTGCTCGACGAGTACTACTGGCTCAACAAGGAGGACCCGAATTACTCGCTGTGCCGCGCCACCAAGGATCTCGGGAAGGACGCCGGGACGAACGGCAAGTTCGGCTTGTCCGACAAGGCGTCGCAGGAGATCATGAAGCTCTTCTTCACACCCGACGAGGAGCTCTACGACAAGCCGATCACCGACTTCTTCGACGACGAGGTCCTGAACTCCAACTTCTGGATGTACTGGCGCACGATGTTCGCCTTCGAGAACTGGCACTCCGCGCTCGAGATGAAGCTGTACATCAAGCGCTACATCCACCACATCGGCGGCCTGCCCGACTTCTCCGCGCTGCGTTTCACCCGCTACAACCAGTACGAGTCGATGATCCTGCCGATGGTCAAGTACTTGGAATCGCTCGGCGTGAAGTTCCACTACAACACCAAGGTCGAGAACGTCGAGTTCGCGATCGGCGGAGGCGACGGCCCGCGCCGCGAGCGCACCGGCGTCGGCCAGGACACGATCCTCAAGATCCAGGCGACCTCCGGCGTGTTCAAGCGCAACCCGTTCGGCTCCGACACGAAGAAGCTCGCCGTGCGCATCGACATCGACCACGAAGGCGACAAGTCGTCGATCGACCTGACCCCCGACGACTACGTGTTCATCACCAACGGCGGCTGTGTCGAGAACTCCACGATGGGATCGCAGCACGCGCCCGCCGCGTGGAACCCGGACCTGAAGCCCGGCGGCGGCTGGGACATGTGGCGTCGCATCGCCAAGCAGGACCCGAGCTTCGGCCACCCGGACAAGTTCTGCTCCGACCCGCAGGCCACCAAGTGGATGAGCGCCACCGTCACCACGCTCGACGGCGAGATCCCGCCGTACATCAAGCGCATCTGCAAGCGCGACCCGTTCACCGGCCATGTCGTCACCGGCGGCATCGTCACCGTCACCGACTCCAACTGGCTCATGAGCTGGACCTTGAACCGCCAGCAGCAGTTCCGCGACCAGCCCAAGGACCAGCTGTGCGTGTGGGTCTACGGCCTGTTCCCCGACAAGCCCGGCAACTACGTCAAGAAGCCGATGACCGAATGCACCGGCGAGGAGATCTGCGCCGAGTGGCTCTACCACATGGGCGTGCCGACGGAGAAGATCGAGGCGCTCGCCAAAACCCACGCCAACACCGTGCCGGTGATGATGCCGTACATCACGGCCTTCTTCATGCCGCGCGCCGCCGGCGACCGTCCGGACGTGGTGCCCGATGGCGCCGTCAACTTCGCGTTCCTCGGCCAGTTCGCCGAGACCCCGCGCGACACGATCTTCACCACCGAGTACTCGATGCGCACCGGCATGGAGGCGGTGTACACGCTGCTCGACGTCGATCGCGGCGTGCCCGAGGTGTGGGGCAGCGTCTACGACGTGCGCAACCTCCTCAACGCGACCGTCAAGCTGCGCGACGGCGCGCCCGTGACCGACATGAAGCTCAACTTCGTGGAGAAGGCCGTGCTCGGCAAGATCCTCAAGAAGCTCGACGGCACCGACATCGCCACCCTCCTGCGCGAGTACCACGTCATCTGACGGGTTGGGAGTCGGCCCCCTCTGATGGGACGTTGCCTACAAACAGCGGAGCTGTTTGTAGGCAACGTGCGAGCCGGCAGGAGAGCCAGCAGGATGCGCGCGCAGCGCGTCCGTAATTGCGGGATGGGCTGTCGGCGAAGCCGGCGGGGGGAGAGAACCGAGGCGGTTCGCCGATCAGAAATCGAAATCGTCCGGGTCGGCGCCGTTGCGCTTGCCGGTGTCGATCGCGCTGACGGCGGCCATGTCGGCGTCGGTCAGGTTGAAGTCGAAGACGTCGAGGTTCTGACGGATGCGCTCGGCGTGCGTCGACTTCGGCAGGACGACGACGCCGCGCTGGATGTGCCAGCGGATCACGACCTGCGCGGCCGACTTGCCGTACCTCGCGCCGATCTCGGCCAGACGCGGGTCGGCGAGCAGGTTGCCGCCGGTGCCGCCGAGCGGGCTCCACGCCTCCACGTCGATGTCCTGCGCGTGCGCGAAGTCGACGAGCTCCTGGTTCGCGAACTGCGGGGAGGACTCGATCTGGTCGACCGCCGGCCTCACGTCCGAGTTCGCCAGCAGCTCCTCAAGGTGATGCCGCTGGAAGTTGCTCACGCCGATCGCCTTCGCGCGGCCGGACGCGTAGATCGCCTGCAGGTCGTCCCACGCCTGCTGCCAGCCGTCGGCCGGCCAGTGGATCAGGTACAGGTTCACGTAGTCGAGGCCGAGGCGATCGAGGCTCTCCTCGAACGCCTTCTGGCCGCGACGGGCGCGGATGTCGTCGTTCCACAGCTTGGTCGTCACGAAGATGTCGTCGCGCGGCACGCCGGAACGGCGGATGCCCTCGCCGACGGACGTCTCGTTGCGGTAGATCATCGCCGTGTCGATATGGCGGTATCCGGCCTCGAGCGCCGCGGTGACCGCGTTGACCGTGGTGTCGCCGTCCGGCGTCTGGAACACGCCCAGTCCCACCTGCGGGATGACCGTTCCGTTGTTCAGCGTGATCGTCGATTGAATCGCCATGATGCTCCCTTCGTGGCAATGGTTGCGGATGCCCTGTCCGATGATGGCCCATCGCCCATCCGTCAGCCATTGTACGGTCGGCCATGGCGTCCGGGGACGTCCGTTCTCGTCCGTTCTTGATGGTTCTCGGTGGTTCGACGTTGATTCCCGGCGCAACAATTTCCCGAGCGGAACGGCCATTTCGGGAGATTGTTGCACTGACCGGTCGTCAGCGCAACAATTTCCCGAAATCGGCCTTGAGCTCCCGAGATTGTTGCACTCACTCCGACTCAGCGCAACATATTCCGGAGCAATGGGCTCATTTCCGGAATTTGTTGCGCTGAGATGTGGTGGTTGTGGTGATGATGTGGTGGTTGTGGTGATGATTTTGTAGCTGCGGTGGACACATGGCGGGACACGTGGCGGGACGACACTGTATGCGTTGCGTATGTGCTGCGCGACCGACGATGGACGATGGATAATGGGGCCATGGATGGAATGGGCGATGGAAATGGGAACGCGATCGGTCCCGAGCTATCGGGATTGACGATCCGGCACGCGACCGCATCGGATGTCGACGCGATCGCGGCGATCGAATCCGCGTGCTTCCCGCCGGCGGAGGCCGCCGATCGGGAGACGATCGGCGGACGGGTCGCGGCGTATCCGGAGTGCTTCTGTCTGCTGTGCGACGACAATGGCCGGGACGCCAGTCGCATCGTCGCGTTCATCAACGGGTTCGCCACGAACCGACCGGATCTGACCGATGACATGTACGACGACCCCTCCGGGCACAACCCGCAAGGCGCGTGGCAGATGATCTTCGGTGTCGACACGGTGCCGGAATACCGGCATCGCGGCTATGCGAGCCTCCTGATGCGCCATGTCATCGCCGACGCCCGCGCCGCCGGGCGCAAGGGGCTGGTCCTCACCTGCAAGGACCGGCTCGTCGGCTTCTACGCGCGATTCGGTTATGTGGACGAGGGGATCAGCGGCTCCGCGCACGGCGGCGTCATCTGGCATCAGATGCGGCTGACGTTTTGACGCGCGATCGGATGATGGCCACTGACTACGATGGGCGGCATGGATATGCGGGATGAAACGCGAAAGGCTTGCGTTGATGCGCCTCGCTATGCGGCGACGTTCGATTCGGGGACCACGGCGCTGAAGGGCGCGCTGGTCGCGCAAGACGGCCGCATCGTGGCGAGCACGAGCGAGGATCTGGATCTCGTCATCGCGGGGCCGCACGGCGAATACCGCGAGCAGGACCCGGACCAGTGGTGGCATGCGTTCGTCGCGGTGAGCCGGCGGATGCTCGCCGAGGCGGTCGCGAACGAGCCCGGTCTCCATGTGGGCGGTTCGGGTGATTCGAACGATTCGGCTGTAGCCGGCCGCATCGCGGGCATCATCTTCAGCGGTCAGATGCAGGACGTGATCGTGCTGGACCGCGACCTCAACCCGGTGCGTAACGCCATCCTCTACTCCGACGGCCGTGCGGAGGAGGAAGCCGCCGAACTTGCGGAACGCTATGGTTCCCGGCGATTCCTCGACGTGGTCGGCAACCGTCTCGAGGGCTGCCTGCCGCTGCCGAAGCTCATGTGGATGCGCGCTCACGAGCCGGACGCCTCCGCCCGCACCGCCCATGTGCTCATCAGTTCGAAGGACTATCTCATCGCGCGGCTCACGGGCCGTTGCGTCGGCGATGTCGCCGCCTGCTCGACCGCCGGCGCGATGGGCATCCGCTCCGGCGAGTGGGATGCACGCCTGCTCAAGGCAGCGGACATCGACCACGGGATTCTGCCCGAACTGCATCGCCCGCAGGACATCGTCGGCGAGGTGACTCCGCAGGCCGCGATCCTGACCGGTTTCGCGCCCGGCACCCCAGTGTTCGCCGGCATCGGCGACGCCGGCGCCACCACGTTCGCCAGCGGCGTCGACCGGCCGGGGCGGTACAACATCAACCTCGGCACGTCCGGTTGGATCGCGACCGTCTCGTCCGAGCCGTTCGTCGACAAGCCGGGCGCCGCGAACCTCGCGTTCGGCGTGGCCCCGGGATTCGTCAACGCCGTCCCGTTCCTCAACGCCGGCGACGTCCACAAGTGGGTGACAAGAGCGCTCGCCGGTGTCGCTGATGCCAGCACGGACGCCGGCGCGGACTCCGGAACCGGCGAGACCCCCGATTACGCCAAGGCCCACGATCTCATCGAACGATCCCAGCCCGGCGCGAACGGCGTCCTGTGCCTGCCGTACCTCGTGGGGGAGCGGTTCCCGGTCATGAACCCGTCGATCCGCGGCGCGTACGTCGGCATCTCGCCCGACACCACACGCGCCGACCTCGTCCGGGCCGCGTTGGAGGGTGTCGCGTTCTCGATCCGCCAAGGCATGGAGAGTTTCGACACGGCGCCCGAGGAGATCTCCCTGATCGGAGGCGGCGCCCGGGAACCCGCCTGGTGCCAGATCATGGCCGATGTGCTTGGCAGCGCAATCACCGTTTTCGCCAACGCCGACATCCTCCCCGCAGTAGCACTGGCCTCGCTCGTATTCCAAAACCCGCAGATCCTCACCGACGCCGCCCAAGGCACGACCTACACCCCCGATCCGGCCGCAGCATCCGTATACGACACGCTCTACCCCAAGTTTCTGAAGCTCTATCCCGCACTGTCATCGCTGATGTAAGAGGAGAAAAACAAAACGTAACAGAGCAACGCAAAGGAGCGGAGGACGACGACGCGCTGTTCGGGACCGTAGGCTTGGCCGAGCGGCCTTGAGCGTGTCCCGAACCGCGCGTCGTCGCCCTCCGCGGTCGTGCGGCGGTCGCGGAGCAAAAGAAGTAGCGACAAAGGCAACCGGGGCGGGGAAGAGAGTCGCCCTCCGCGGTCGCGGAACAGCGTCGTCACCTTGGAATCTCACGATTTGGCTGGAATTGGACTCCTCCCGCCGATTCATGCGCGGACGTTGTTACGATGGTCAGTTATGAGCGAGAACAGCGAAAACATCATGCGAATCATCGATCTTCGCGGCAAGAACCTTTCCCGTGCCGAGCTGCTGGCCGCGATGCCGCGCGCCGCCATGGGCACTTCCGAGGCCACCGATCTGGTGCGTCCGATCCTGGACGACGTCAAGGAGCGCGGAGCCGCGGCCCTGCGCGATTTCGAGGAGAAGTTCGACCATGTGCGCCCCGAGCACCTGCGCGTGCCGAAGGAGGCGTTCGAGGAGTCCCTCGAGACCCTCGACCCGGAGGTCCGCTCCGCCATCGAGGAGTCGGTGCGCCGCGCCCGCGCCGTCGCCGCCAACCAGGTGCCGAAGGACTTCTACACCGACCTCGCCGAGGGTGCCCGCGTCGCCGAGCGTTGGATTCCGATCCAGCGCGTCGGCCTGTACGTGCCCGGCGGCAAGGCCGTCTACCCGAGCTCCGTGATCATGAACGTGGTGCCCGCGCAGGCCGCCGGCGTCGAATCGCTGGCCATCGCCACCCCGCCGGCGCGTGACGGCTCCGGTCTGCCGAACCGTACGATCCTCGCCACCTGCGCGATCCTCGGCGTCGACGAGGTGTACGCGGTCGGCGGCGCGCAGGCCATCGCCATGTTCGCCTACGGCGCCAAGGGCTCCGAGCCGCAGGACGGCGACGTGCTGTGTGATCCGGTCGACAAGATCACCGGCCCGGGCAACATCTTCGTGGCCACCGCCAAGTCGCTGGTCTCCGGCTTCGTCGGCATCGACGCGGTCGCAGGCCCCACCGAGATCGGCATCATCGCCGACAAGACCGCGAACCCGAGCCTGCTCGCGGCCGATCTCATCGGTCAGGCCGAGCACGACGAGCTCGCCGGCTCCGTGCTGTTCACCGACTCCACCGAGATCGCCGAGAAGGTGCAGGAGAACCTCAACTACCGCGTGCCGCGCACCGAGCACGCCGAGCGCGTGCACACGTCCCTGTCCGGCACGCAGTCCGCGATCGTGCTGACCGACGGCCTCGACCAGTCGATCGACGCCGCCAACGCCTACGCGGCCGAACACTTGGAGATCCAGACCGCCGACGCGGACGCCGTCGTCAAGCGCATCAGGAACGCCGGCGCGATCTTCCGCGGCCCGTACTCCCCGGTGCCGCTGGGCGACTACATGTCCGGCTCCAACCACGTCCTGCCCACCGGCGGCACCGCCCGCTTCGCCGCGGGCCTCGGCGTGCACACGTTCATGAAGCCGGTCGAGGTCATCGAATACGACGAGGAGGGCCTCAAGGCCCTGGCCGCGCGCATCAACGCGTTCGCGGTGTCCGAGGACCTGCCCGCGCACGGCGAGTGCGTGCTGTCCCGCTTCGTCAAGGACCCGTATGACAAGGCCACCCTGCACGAGCAGGAGAAGGAGGCCGGTCTGCTGTGAGCGAGGCCATGAGCGAGAGCAATGAGAGCAACGAGAGCAACGGCAACGCGATCCCCGCGAGCCTGCCGCTGAGGAACGACCTGATCGGCGAGGAGCCATACGGCGCGCCCCAGCTGGACGTGCCCGTCTGCCTCAACGTCAACGAGAACCCGTACGCGCCGGACCCGGCCGTGTGCGACTCGATCGCGAAGCGCGTGCGCGAGATCGCGCCGACGCTGAACCGTTACCCGGATCGCGAGCACATCGAACTGCGTCAGGCATTCTCCGATTATCTCGCGCGTGAATCCGGCACGAGGCTCGACGTCGATGAGCTGTGGGGCGCGAACGGCTCCAACGAGATCATGCTCCAGCTCTTCCAGGCGTTCGGCGGCCCGGGACGCACCGCGCTCGGCGCCGATCCGACGTACTCGATGTACCCGGAGTATGCGCGCGACACGTTCACCGGCTGGAAGCTCGCCCACCGCAACGCGGACTTCACGCTGAACGTCGAGAAGACCATCGAGGCGATCCACGAGGTCAAGCCAAGCATGGTGCTGCTCACCAGCCCGAACAACCCCACCGGCACGCCGCTGGCGATGGAGGACATCGAACGCATCCTCGCGGCCTGCGAAAGCGCCGAGGTCGCTGGCGCCGGCGAGGGCGTGCACCCGATCCTCGTCATCGACGAGGCATACGTCGAGTTCCGCAAGCCCGGCACGCCGAGCGCGGTGACGCTGATCAAGGATCATCCGAACCTCGCCGTATCGCGCACGATGAGCAAGGCGTTCGCCTTCGCCGGAGCGCGCGTCGGCTACCTCGCCGCGTCGAAGGGCATCATCGACTGCGTGCGCATCGTGCGCATGCCGTATCACCTGTCCGCCGTGACGCAGGCCGCCGCGATCGCCGCGTTCGAGCACACCGACGAGCAGCTGAGCCGTGTCGAGCACCTGCGCGAGACCCGTGAGGCCACCGCCGAGTGGCTGAAGGCGCAGACCTACAAGGGCGAGCCGCTCGAGGTCGCCGAATCGGGATCCAACTTCCTGCTGTTCGGCGGGCATTTCGACGACCGCGACGCGATCTTCGACGAGCTGCTCAAGCGCGGCGTGCTCATCCGCGTCGTCGGCCCCGACGGCTGGATGCGCGTGTGCATGGGCACCGACGAGGAGATGGCCCGCTTCCGCGAGGCCCTCGTCGAGTCGATGCACATCGTCGAGGCCCGCTGACGGCCCGGAACAATCGATACCAATCGATACAAGGAGTATGGAACCATGGCGCGCACCGCGCACATCGTCCGTGAGACGAGCGAATCGCACATCGACCTCGAGCTGAACCTCGACGGCACTGGACAGACCGACATCGACACCTCCGTGCCGTTCTACAACCACATGATGAACGCGCTCGGCAAGCACTCGCTCATCGATCTGAAGATCCACGCGCACGGCGACACTGACATCGACGTGCATCACACCGTGGAGGACACGGCCATCGTCTTCGGCGAGGCGCTGAAGCAGGCGCTCGGCGACAAGCGCGGCATCCGCCGGTTCGCCGACGCCACCGTGCCGCTCGACGAGGCGCTCGCCAAGGCCGTCGTCGACATCTCCGGACGCCCGTACGTGGTGTGCTCCGGCGAGCCGGAGGGCTTCGAATACTGCATGATCGGCGGGCATTTCACCGGTTCGCTCGTGCGCCACGTCATGGAGTCGATCGCGTTGCACGCCGGCATCTGCCTGCATCTGCAGGTGCTCGCCGGCCGCGACCCGCATCACATCGCCGAGGCCGAGTTCAAGGCGCTGGCCCGCGCGCTGCGGTTCGCGATCGAGCCGGACCCGCGTATCGAGGGACTGATCCCGAGCACGAAGGGAAGCCTGTGATGGCTGACGATTTCGACGACAAGGATCGTGACGACGCCGGCAAGGGCGATCAGAACCAGTCCCCGGACCAGCATCTGACCGACGAGGACATCGCCAAGGCTCTGGAAGGCTTCGAGAAGGAGTTCGCCGACGAGGAGACCTCCGATCTGTCCGACGTGGACGATCTCGACCCGCATCCGGGCTCGGGCGCGGGAATGGGCGTCGACGACGTCGATATGGGCGATATCGACGGCCTGTCCGACGACATCGACATCGACATCCCGGACGACGCCTCGTCGATCGACCCGTCGGTCGGTTTCGAGGACGCGCTGGCCGGGCTGCTCGGCAACAAGGCCAAGATGGCGGCGCTTGTCACGCGCATTGCGTCCGCGCCGCTGCTCGCCGCGTTCTGCCAGCTGTCCGACATCTCGGCCGACTGCGTGGGTTCGAACCAGGGTGCGATCGTGGTGCTGCGCAACCTCGACGGCGACGGCCCCGAGTCGGCCGCCCGCGACATCACCACCGTGGTCGGCGGCATGAGCGTCGTGCTCGGCGTGAACCGCGCCGACAAGCTCGAGGTCACGATCTACGCCGGCGGCAAGGCGGGGGAGACGCTCGCCCCGCCGATCCTGTTCAACTCGACGCCCCGGTTCGTCGAGGACCTGATGCTCGGCATCACCACCGTCGCCCAGCTCAAGACGCAGGGCTTCGAAGTGGTCGACTCCGGCAGCCTCGACCGCGAGTCGGCGATGAAGGTGATCGCCGAGCATACGCGGTTCGGCCGCGGCGGCGCCACGCGCGGGTCGAGCATCGGCTGACCCGCATCACACTGTACGTACCTAAGGAGGAGCAATGACCACCGCGGTTGTGTTCGACTATGGATTCGGCAACGTGCGCTCGATGGTGCGCGCCCTCGCGCGCCTCGGCGTCGACACCTCGCTCACCTCCGACTACCGTCAGGCCCTCGAGGCCGACGGTCTCGTCGTACCCGGCGTCGGCGCGTTCGCCGCGTGCATGGACGGCCTGAAGAAAGTCGGCGGCGACCGTGTGATCGCCGACCGTCTGCGCGCCGGCCGCGCCGTGCTCGGCGTGTGCGTCGGCGAGCAGGTGCTCTTCGAGCTCGGTCACGAGCACGGCGAGGAGACCCGCGGCGTGGGCCTGATCGGCGGCAGCGTCGACCCGCTCGACGCCGACGTCGTGCCCCACATGGGTTGGGACACGGTCGAGGCGGCCGAAGGCTCCGCGCTGCTCAAGGGCGTGGAGGATGAGCGCTTCTACTTCGTCCACTCCTATGCGGCGCTCGACGCGAAGGCGAAGGATCTGGACGAGTTCCAGATCGAACTGCCCGACGAGCAGCGGGTCACCTGGTGCACGTACGGCCGCAGCCGTTTCGTCGCCGCCTACGAGCGCGGACCCCTGTTCGCCACGCAGTTCCACCCGGAGAAATCCGGCGACGCCGGCGCCCAGCTGCTCGAGAACTGGATCGCCACGTTCTAGCTAGTCCTAGCTAGCGGCCCTTCGGCTCCGTAATCTTGGCCCCCTCTGACGAGGGGGCTGTCAGCGAAGCTGACTGGGGGAGAGATAGGGCATCCCCATACATTCGTTGACGGATTGACTACCCCTCAGACCCGCTTTGCGGGCCAGCTCGTCCCGCAATTACGGACGCGCTACGCGCGCGTTCTGTTGGCTCGCCTGTCGGGCTCACACGTTGCCTACAAACAGCTCTGCTGTTTGCTTCACGGCAACGTCCGACAAGGGGAGCCGAGAAAAGCTCAAAACGAAAGGTTATTGACATGTCGTTGACTTTGCTTCCCGCCGTCGATGTGCGCGACGGCAAGGCCGTGCGCCTGCGTCAGGGCGAATCCGGTTCCGAGACCGACTACGGCTCCCCGCTCGAGGCGGCCCGCACGTGGGTCGAGTCCGGCGCTGAATGGATCCATCTGGTCGATTTGGACGCCGCGTTCGGCACCGGCGACAACCGCGCCCAGCTGCGCGAGATCGTCCACGAACTCGGCGACCGCGTCAACATCGAGATGTCCGGCGGCGTGCGTGACGACGCCTCGCTCGACGCGGCCCTCGAGGCCGGCGCGGCCCGCGTGAACATCGGCACCGCGGCGCTCGAGAACCCCGAGTGGACGCGCAAGGCGATCGCCAAGTACGGCGACCGCGTGGCCGTCGGCCTCGACGTGCGCGGCCACACGCTTGCCGCACGCGGCTGGACCCGCGAGGGCGGCGACCTGTTCGAGACGATGAAGATGCTCGACGACGCCGGCTGCTCCCGCTACGTCGTCACCGACGTGGCACGCGACGGCATGATGAGCGGCCCGAACCTCGACCTGCTGCGCGAGGTCGCCGAACGCACCGACGCCAAGGTCACCGCATCCGGCGGCATCGCCAAGCTCGACGACCTGCGCAACATCCGCACGCTCGCCGATCTCGGCGTCGACTCCGCCATCCTCGGCAAGTCGCTGTACGCCCGCGCCTTCACCCTCGAGGAGGCGCTGGAGGTCGCGCGCTGATACATAAGGAACCCCGAGAGAACCTGACGCTGAGTGCATCCCAGCGTCAGGTTCTCTCATAATCAGCCCATATCTCGAGAGAAACCGTCGCTGACGGATTCTCAGCGTCAGGTTCTCTCGAGATACGGCTACCAGTCAGGCGCAGGGCAGCTCGCCCTTCTTGATCAGGCTCTTGAACACGGCGTAGTCCTCGTCGTTCTGCTCGGCGTAGCTCACCGCGAACGAGGCGATCGCCCGGTCGAAGTCGTCCGAGCCGCCGAGGTAGTTCGCGATCGCGATCGAATCGCCGGTCCGCGCGTGCGCGTGCGCGAGGCACCACGCGCACATGCGCGACAGATCGGACAGCGCCGTCGCGTTGAGATTGTCGATGTCGATCGACCCCTTGCCGTTCCACAGCTGACGCACGTAGTAGTCGCGCTTCCTGCCGTCCTCGGCGAGGAAGCTGGTCCATCCGAGCAGCACGTCGGCGGTCGACTGGATCAGCTTCTGACCCTGCACCACGCGCTCGCCGTGCGTCGCGTACGGGGAGGCGCCGCAGTAGTGCTCGAGCACCGAATACGTGGCCTCCTTCATCTGGATCATCATCGGGTCGTCGATGTCGCGCGCGATCCACACGCTCGCCCATGCACGTTGGCCGACCGATCCGACGCCCACCACCTTGCGCGCGCCGTCCTGGTAGCGGAAGTGGTCGAACACCCAGCGACGGTCCTCGTACAGGGAGTGGCGGTAGTTTTCGAACAGGGTGTCGAGACGTGCCTGCAGCGCCTCCGGGTCGGCGTAGCTCGTCAGCTCGTTGATCGGCACCAGTTCGGGCGGATTGGACTTGAAGCGCAACTTGCCGTCCTTGAGCTTGCACAGCTTCGCGGCGGCCGCGTCGTTGTCCTTGAGCAGCGCCTTCATCGCGGCCTCGCGCAGCGTGCGGTTTCGCTTGCCGCCCGCGTTCGTCTCGAAGCGGTCGAGCGTCTCCTCGACGTCGAGATGCTCGTACCAGGCGTCGAGATAGTCCATTTCGGAGAACTGCTTGATGCACTCGCGGTACGTCTGCACGCATCTGAGGACCGCCGCGCGCACGTCCCTCTCCTTGAGTTTGTTCGCGCGGCCGCAGATCTCGACCGACACCGCGAGGCGCTTGAGATCCCACTCCCACGGGCCGATCGCGGTTTCGTCGAAGTCGTTGATGTCGAACACGAGTCGCGCCGAGGGGGAGCGGAAGATGCCGAAGTTGCCGATGTGCGCGTCGCCGACGCATTGCACCGGGATGCCGGTAACGGGTGTGGTGGCGAGGTCGTTGGTCATGATGAGCGCGGTGCCGCGGTAGAAGGTGAAGGGGCTGACGCTCATGCGCTTGTATCTCAGCGGAATCAGGTCGGGCACACGGATCGCGGACTGTTCCTCGAGCAGTGCGATCGACTCGCGACGACCCGGCCTCACCTGCCAGATGGCGTGCGATTCGAGCGGCGCCTTCGTGCGGGCGGCGATGCCGGCGCGGGAGCGTTCTCGCGGGTTGTCGGCCTGACGCCACGACGTGACGTCGACGGGCGGATTGGGGGACGGGGTCAGATGGTCCTGTGCGACTTCGCTAACTTCACTCATAAGCTTCTACTTTAGCGTGGGTGCGCCCGGCGCGTTGTCCGGTTAACCCTGATGTAAGGGGCCGCGGCCGGGTCGGCGGGGTGGCGGCGTCTGTGGTAGACCGGAATCAGCCGATATGGGGAGCACGTAAGGAGATCGCGATGAGCGCATTGAAGACCGCGTCGGAGACCGAGACCAAGCTGGATGTCGAGCAGAAGGCCGCGGAGGCGCCGCAGATGGAACCCGCGGAGCCGGACGAGCCGGACTTCTTCGGCGGCGACGGCCCGACGAGCTGCCAGTGGGAGGACGGCTGGTGCGACGAGCTCGCCGACCACTACATCCTCTCGTACTGCAACTATCCCAACTGCAAGGACGACCACGCCTCGCGCTACTGCCTGCGTCACTACATCATCAGTCTCGGGCTGAAGCTCGACCATCTGAAGACGTGCCCGGGCATGCTCGAGGCGACGACCCCCGACGAGGTGCGTCAGTGCGCGATCGAGCATGTGCCGGGGTTCGGCGAGATCACGCTGAACGACGACAGGCCGGCGATGAACCCGGTCGGTGACGGCGGGGTTGATGTCTCGGACATCTCGGACATCTCGGACACCTCGGACGACTCCGAGTCGGACGCCGCCGCGGACACCGCTATGGACGCCTCCGATCTTGACGCCGAGATCGAACGCCTGCAGGAGAGCGCGCACGTCTACGCGGGCGCCTACGACGACCTGCGCATGTCCAAGGAGACCACGATAGAGGACATCCAGAAGTGGCTCGATGGCCTCGAACTCAGCCACGAACAGCTGTCGGTCAAGTACTTCAGCTGGGCGAACGACGAGAAGATGTACCTGCAGGAGCTCCGCTACGACCAGTCGTGGGGCGACAAGCCGTACAGCTTCCGCGCCTACGATCCGGGCGCGGGCGAGGCCGAATGGAGCGCCTACGATACCCGTTCGATCGAACAGCGCGATCTGATCTCCCCGAAGCTCGTCACCGAGATCGACCCGGATACGGACGGCCGCGAGTTCAGGTACATCTACACGTCCGACACGCTGCAGCTCAAGGAGATGCTTGACCACTGGCAGCTCACGGACAGGCGCGACGAATCCGTCCCCCTCGTGTTCGCGATCTGCGAGGCGAGGAGCAACACGGTCATTCCGATCACGAACGAATCGTGGATCCAGTGGCGTGCGATGTACGACGGCGACCAGAACCAGCTGACCGTGTGCAACTGGCCGAACTACCGCAGGCGCATCGCCCCGTACCTCGACTACTTCGACGAGGACAAGCCGCTCGACGTCGACCGTGCCAAGGCCAAGGCCGCCGACATCGAACGCCGCCTGAACCGCATCATCAAGGACGGCGTGAACCCCGCCAAGGCGTGAACCCGGCCAGGGCGTGAACCCGGCCGAATATCCGGGGCCGGCCGGTTTCCGGCCGGCCCTGTCCGATAATCGGCCGTCGAAACAAAGCGATAACACGCGGGTGTGAGGATATGTGCCTATGGATAAGCAGCAAGAGTTCGCCCTGCGCACGGTCGAGGAACGCGACGTGCGCTTCATTCGCCTATGGTTCACGGACGTGCTCGGAACCCTGAAGTCCGTGGCCATCGCACCGGCGGAACTGGAGGCGGCGTTCGAGGAGGGGCTCGGATTCGACGGCTCGGCCATCGAGGGCATGACCCGCGTCTCCGAGGACGACATGATCGTCAAGCCGGACCCGTCCACGTTCCAGATCCTGCCGTGGCGCGGCGGCCCGCAGGGCACCGCCCGCATGTTCTGCGACGTGCTCACCCCGGAGGGCGAGCCCAGCCTCGGCGATCCCCGCCATGTGCTCAAGCGCTCGCTGGCCAAGGCCAAGGAGAAGGGCTTCACGTTCTACGTGCACCCGGAGATGGAGTTCTACCTCTTCGAGCAGCAGGACGACTGGTCCAAGGCCCCGACCCCGATCGACGAGGGCGGTTATTTCGACCACGTCCCGCGCAGCCCCGGCATGGACTTCCGCCGCGCCACCGTGAACATGCTCGAGCAGATGGGCATCTCGGTGGAGTACTCGCACCACGAGGCCGGTCCCGGTCAGAACGAGATCGACCTGAGGTACGCGGACGCGCTGACCACGGCCGACAACATCATGACGTTCCGCACCGTCGTCAAGGAGATCTCGCTGGAGCGCGGCATCCACGCCAGCTTCATGCCCAAGCCCCTGGCCGACGCGCCCGGTTCCGGCATGCACACCCACCTGAGCCTGTTCGAGGGCGATGCCAACGCCTTCTACGAGGCCGGTCAGGAGTTCAACATGTCGATCACGGCCCGTCAGTTCGCCGCCGGCATCCTGCACCACGCGGCGGAGATCTGCGCGGTCACCGACCAGTACGTCAACTCGTACAAGCGCCTGTGGGGCGGCAACGAGGCTCCGAGCTACATCTGCTGGGGTCACAACAACCGTTCCGCGCTGCTGCGCATCCCGCAGTACAAGCCCGGCAAGGGCAACTCGGCGCGTATGGAGTTCCGCGGCCTCGACCCGGTCGCCAACCCGTACCTCGCGTACTCCGTGCTGCTGGCCGCCGGCCTCGACGGCATCGAGAAGAAGATGCAGCTCGGCGAACCGACCAGCGACGACGTGTGGGAGCTCACCGATCAGGAGCGTCAGGCGATGGGCATCGAGCCGTTGCCGCGTTCGCTCGGCGCCGCGCTGAAGATCATGGAGAAGTCCGACTTCGTGGCTGACGTCCTCGGCGAGCACGCCTTCGAGTACTTCCTGCGCAACAAGCGTCAGGAGTGGGAGGAGTACAACCGTCAGGTCACGGCGTACGAGCTGAAGACGTATCTGCCGAAGCTGTAGTCAGTCTGCGGCTGCCAGCCCGTCCCGCAATTAAGGACGCGCTGCGCGCGAGGCTGGTTGGCTCGCCTGTCGGCTCGCACGTTGCCTACAAACAGCTCTGCTGTTTGCTTCACGGCAACGTCCCGTCAGAGGGGGCCTTTTGCTGTCTGTCGAATTGATTGTCCGGCTGACTCCAGTCGACCGGTCCTCGTTCGTTTGCCTGCCTTATGCCGTGCTTCTTCGCCCCCGGGTGTCCCGCGTGTCTCACGCTTCCGTTGTAGGGCCGGAACAATAGCATGCACATGAAACGGAAATGATGAGAGGGAACGGGGAAGATGACGAGTGGTTTCATGCCTGCAACGAAGGATCGATTCTTCAACCTGCCGGTGACGATCCTCATCCTCGCGAGCTTCATGCTCGGCATGAGCGAGTTTGTCGTCGTCGGCATCCTGCCGGACATCGCGCAGGGGCTCAAGGTCTCCGAGGTCACCGTCGGCAACCTCGTCGCCCTGTTCGCGTTCGTATACGCGCCGGTCACGCCGCTCGGCTCCGCGATTTCCGCCCGATTCCCGCGTTTCGCGACCTACCTGACCCTGATGGGCGTGTTCCTCGCCGGCAACCTCCTGTGCGCGCTCGCCCCGAACTATCCGATACTGGTCGTCGCCCGTATCATGATCGCGCTCGTCTCCGGCACGCTCGTCGCCATCGCGATGACCTACGCGCCCGATGTGACCACCGAACAATACCGCACGAAGTTCATCGCGTGGGTGTTCTCCGGCTTCTCCATCGCATCGGTCGTGGGCGTGCCGTTCGGCACATGGGTGGCGAACGCATTCGGCTGGCGCATCACGTTCTTCATCATCACGGGCCTGACCGCGGTGCTCATGGCGCTCATGGCCATGTTCCTGCCGCGTAACTCGCATCCGGTGACCATCGGATTCCTGCGACAGTTCCGTCTCTTCTTCGACAAGCGCATCTGGGGCGGCGTGCTCACCGTCGTGTGCGGCGCCGGGTCCAGCTACGTGTTCTACACGTATCTGACCCCGATCATGCGTGACGAAATCGGCGTGCCCGAGCGCTATGTGAGCGTGGGACTCGTGTTGTACGGCGTCGCATGCCTGTGGAGCAATCTGTATGGCGGCAAGATCGCGGAACGCGGCCGCGGCGTCGAACCGTTGGCTCGCACCCGCCCGATCTTCTGCGTGCACGCGATTCTGCTGTGCTCGCTCGCGCTCGCCTCGATCCTGCCGATCTACGGCGCGTTTCTGCTCGTCGCGCTCGGCATGATGATGTACCTGTTCAACTCCGCCTCGCAGGTGCTGTACATGGATGTGGCCGCCGAGGCCCACCCCGGTTCGATGAACCTCGCCGCCTCGCTCAACTCGATGAGCTTCAACATCGGCATCGCCATCGGTTCGGCGGTCGGCGGCCTCGTCAACGACCATCTGGGATTGACCTGGCTCGGCCCGGTCGGCGCGGTCTTCTCCGTCGGCGCGATCGTCATCACCACGCTGCTGCGTCGAAGCATGAGCCGCGCATGAGCGCCAGGAAGCCGGGTGCCGGGAAGTCGATCGCTAGGAAGTCGATCGTCAACAAGTTCAGGAAGCTCGGCCCGCTCAAGCGCGTCGCCGTGGTCACGGCCGGCCTCGTCGCGGTTATTTGCGTGATCGCGCTGGTGCTCGGCCTCGTCCGGTTCGTCCAGTGGCGTGCGGAGGTGCGCCGGGTCGAGGCGAGGCAGCTGCGACTCGCGCAGGAGTACGATTTCGACCCCGGCGACATCATCTCCGACGGCCAGTTCTTCAACGAGGACGCGATGAGCCGTGCCGAAGTGCAGTCGTTCCTCGAATCTCAGGGCGGATCGATCGCCTCGATGACGTTCGACACCGAAACCATGCCCGCCGACGAGTACTGCACGGCGTATCAGGGCGCGAAGGGGGAGTCCGCGGCCGCGATCATCGACAAGTCCGCCCGCGCCTGCGGCATCAGTCAGAAGGTGCTGCTCACCGTGCTGCAGAAGGAGCAGCATCTGGTGACGGCGACGGACCCGAGCGACTTCCAGCTCAAGTCGGCGATGGGATTGAGCTGTCCGGACGACGCGAGCTGCGACCCGAAGTACGCGGGGTTCTTCCGTCAGGTCTACGGCGCCGCCAACCGGTACCAGTACTACACGAAGCACGAGGACCGTTACGGCTATCACGCGGGTCAGCTCAACACGATCCAGTATCACCCGAACACCGCGTGCGGCGCCTCCGAGGTGTACATCCGCAATAAGGCCACCGCGCTGCTGTACATCTACACGCCGTACCAGCCGAACGAAGCCGCGCTGAAGGGCGGATCGGGGGAGGGGAACGCCTGCTCCAGCTACGGCAACCGCAACTTCGCCCTCATCTACTCCGGCTGGTTCGGCAACCCCCGCAGCTGAATCGCCCGGTCACAATGGGAACAGCACGCCCAGCGCGATCAACACGGCGATATACGCCACGGCGAACATGACAAACGCGATGTCGTGCGCGGCGACCCGCATCACACGCCAATGCGTGCGGTGCAGACCCTCCTCGTAGCAGCGTGCGTCGAGCGCGAGGGAGAGGTTGTCCGCGTGACGCAGCGTCCCGGCGAAGATCGGCACGATCGTGGCGACCATCGCCCGGATGCGTTCGGCGGGGGAACCGGTCTCGATCGACCCTCCGCGCGCGGCCTGCGCGTCCGCGATCGCCTTCGCCTCCGTGCCGAGCGTCGGCAGGAACCGCAACGCCAGCGACATGACCAGCGCGATCTCCTGCGTGTGCATGCCGAGGCGACGCAGAGGGGAGAGCAGCGCGCCGAACGCATCGGTCATCGCCGTGGGTGTGGTCGTCTCGAGGAAGACCGCGCCCAAGATGATGACCAGCGCGAAACGGCACGCGTACAGCACGGCGATGGTCACGCCGTCATCGGTGATCGGGATCGGCCCGAGCCGCGCCAACACCGTGCCCGAACGCACGAAGAGGATGTTGAGCAGGCCCGCGACCACGAACAGCGCGAGGAACATGTGCACCGAACGCAGGAGTCGAGCGGGCCGGATACGCGCCGCCGTCACGACCCCGGCGACCGCGAGCGCGCCGAGCAGCAATTGCGCCGGCGTGTTGATCGCGAACGCGGTGAACATCATCGCCAGGAACGACACCATCTTCACCCGCGGGTCCAGCCGCGCGATCAGCGACGGCGATCGCCGGCCGCCATGCGCCTGGTCGTCATGCGCCTGGTCGTCATGCGTCTGGTCGTCCCGTACGTCATCGCCGTGCGACGGCATCACGACGATGCGGTCGGCCAGTTCGCGCGCCTCCGCCTCGGAGTGCGTGATGATGAGCGTGGTCACCCCCTGATCGTGCAGGGTGCGCACCAGCTCGTGGATGCGCGCCGTCGCCGCCGAGTCGAGGCTCGCCGTCGGCTCGTCCATGACCAGCACGCGCGGCCGGCATGCGATCACGCCCGCGATCGCCGCGAGCCGCTGCTGACCGCCCGACAGCTCCAACGGCGAGCGCTCCGCAAGCCCCTCGATATGCAGCAGGCGTAGCGCCCAGTCGACCCGTTCGCGCACCTCGGATTCGTTCAGATGCTGGTTGCGCGGCCCGTACGCCACGTCCTCGGTCACGGTCTCGGCGAACAGCTGCCGTTCCGGCCGCTGCATGACGAATCCCACGGTCTCGCGCAGCCGACGCCGATCCCGACGACGAAGCACCCGCGGTTTGCGTCTGTTGCCGTCGCGCGCGCTCGCCACCGGAATCCCGTCGACCGTGATCGACCCCGCATCGGGCCGATCCAGCGCGCAGACCAGCCGCGCCAGCGTCGATTTGCCGGCCCCGTTGCTTCCCATGATCGCCACGGTCTCGCCACGGGCGACCTCAAGCGAGAAGTCCCGCAGCACCGCCGCCGAATCCGGCGAATAGGCGAACGACACCTGATTAACTGCGATGGCGGCGTCACCCACGGAACGTGACGAACCGGCGGAAGCAAGCGACCGAAGGTCGGTGTGCGTGTCTCGACCGTAGGCTTGGCCGAATGGCCTTGAGTGTGTCGAGGCACGCACACCGACCGTAGAGGAGCGCCCAACGGAAGAATCGGAAATCACCCCGGCAGCCTCTGTCGCAACATCGGAGACAACCCGTCCCACCTTCATCCGCACCACGCGCCCAGCCCGCGACACTTCATCCGCATGATGAGTCACATGCACGATCGTCGTGCCGGCATCGTGCAGCGAGTCGAGGATGCGCAGCACCTCCGCCCGGGCGTCGGGGTCGAGCATCGCCGTCGGCTCGTCGAGTACGAGCATGCGCGGCCGCATCGCGAGCATGTCCGCGATGGCCACGCGCTGCTGCTGGCCGCCGCTCATCCGCGTCGGATCGGCCGCACGGTACGCCTCCATGCTCACGTCCCGCAGTGCGGCGAGGATGCGTCGCCCGATCTCCTCGCGCGGCACGCCGAGGTTCTCCGGACCGAAGGCGACGTCGTCCTCGGTGACCGTGGTCACGATCTGGTCCTCCGGGTTCTGGAACACCGCGCCGATGCCGCGTCGTGCGGCCCGGTACTCGTCCGGATGGGGCGTGAACGCCGGGGTTGCAGCGCCCGTGCCATTCGCAGCCCGTCCGAACACATGATGCCCCAACAGCGTCACCTCGCCCGCGTCCGGCGCGGTGAGCCCGGCGACGAGCCGTGCCAGCGTCGACTTGCCCGATCCGTTTGGGCCGGTCAGCGCGACGTACTCGCCGTTCCGGATGGTGATGTCCACGCCGTCCAACGCCCATGTGGCGCCGCCGTCGTAGCTGAATCGGATGCCGGACAGGTTCGCCGCGTCGTCCGTGGGGGAGGGGTCGGGGTTCATGGCGGCCGGGTTCACGTCGTTGGTCACGTCACTCATTTCGCGAAGTCACAAAGCAAAGTCATAGAGTCATGGAACTCATAGAACGACGAATGGTGATGACTCCGCCGAAACGGGATCATCACCATTCGTCACGTCATGCGGTCAGACCAAGCCGCCGGATCAGCGGTCCAGCAGGTTCGAGATCGGCTTGTAGATCAGGAACGTGACCACGCCGTGGATGGCGAACTTGAGCAGGTTGAACGGCAGCAGGGCCGGCACGATCAGCGCCGCGACCTGCGCGACGGTCATGTGCGCGTAGATCGGGGTGACGACGAGGTTGCCGAGGATGGCCGCGACCAGCGCGACGACGGCGCCGACGATCAGGCCGATCAGCGCGCCCTTGCGGGTGCGGTTCCTGCGGTAGATGAACGCGGCCGGCACGGACAGCGCCAGCACGACGAGCACGGCCATCAGCGTGCCCCACGGGTCCATGAACAGGTGGGGCAGGAAGCCGAGCACCGAGACGATCGCGGCGGCGGCAGGGCCGAACGCGAAGCCGGCGATCAGGCAGATGATGCCGGACGGATCGTACTTGAGCCACGCGATGCCCGGGATGATCGGGAATTCGACGAAGCTGGTGGCCATCGCGAGCGCGACGAACAGCGCGTAGACGGCGATGCGGCGCGTGGACCAACGGCCGGAGTCGGCGACGCCCGTGGCGTGCGAGCCGGTGGCGTGGTCGACGGAGGACTGGACGTGGTTATCAGAAGATACGCTCATGCTGAGCTCCTCGTTTCTTCCATCCGGACTGTAACCGTTGGCTCCGGAATCTCACCGGATCAGCCGCCGTATGAGGGCGGGTCGCGGGCTTCCCGAACGCTCCCGTTATGAATCCCGGGGCGCGGGTTACCGCCAGTAAGGAATTTCACCTTCCCTGAAACTGACAGGAACCTGTATACGCGGAGGTATGGATCCGGCGCAAACCGCGTTTCGCTGTGCGAGATGCGGTTCGCGCCGGTGTGAGATGGATCGCGTAGTGGCCGGAGGGCTGGTCGGACGCCGTCTAGTCCTTGATGATCGGGAAGGAATCGGCCACCAGCTTGCTGCGGTACGACGCCTTGCCGTTGTGCACGGCGACACCGTCGTCGCGGAAGACTCCAAGGAAGCGGTAGTAGACCTTCCTGTTTTCCGGGTCGAGGAATCCGCCGAATACCACGTTGCGCGTGCCTTCGTCCTTGTTCGACCGTTCGGTCGTGCCATTCTTGTTCGTCCGGTAGATGTACGTGTCGCCGCCTTCGTGCGACAGCTCGTAGCTCCAGTCCTTCGGCGCGATGACGGGCTTGCCGTCCTCCGCCGTGATCCTCGGGAACCACGCCATGACCCGGTACGGCTCGTATCCGGTCACCACGCGATTGTGCAGCGTGCCCGGCTGGAAATGGCTTTTGTACGGGGAGGACACGTAATTCGTGCCGAACACGGTGTTGCAGACCTGCGCGATCGTGTCGTACGTCGTAGTGTCCTTGATGCTGACGTCAGTCTTGCTTTTGGCCTTGCGGGAACCGGCTCGCGGGGTCTTTCCGGAGTGATTCGACGATTGCTTTTGGTCCTCGTCGTCTTCATCGTTCTCGTCGGACAACGTCTCACCGGCTTCTGCGGCCGCCTGATTGACCCAGTCTTTGTAAGCGACGCCGTCATCCGTCTGCCACACGGTGTTTCCGGCTGTGGCGTGGCCTTGGGCGAAGGCGGAGGCACCGGAGGGGGACGTGAACTGGATGTCCGCGACCAGCATGGCCATCTTCGAGCCGTTGGGGGCGGGGTCGGTGGGAACCAACGTGCCGTCTTCCCAATACTTTTCGAACAGTTTCTTGACTGTCTTCGCGGAATACTTGGCCTTGTTGTTGTCGCTGATGTTCGCCTGAGCGGGGATGACGGATCCTTGCAGCAGGGTGAACACGCCATCGATCAACTGTGCCTTTGCGTCGACGCCGGTGTTTTTGGTACGCATGTGGAAGATCGGGGAAAGCGGCTGCTCGACTTCGGCGTCCGAATCAGTGAGTTCGTCCGACTCGCTCGGCTCATTTGGTTCCTGTGACGTGACGGCATTGTCGCTGTTGCGCGTGGCGGTCCGCGCCGGTGTAGTCGAGGGAACGGTGGCGGGCTCGGAGACGCTCTGGCCTGAAGCCGATGCCGATTCTTCGGACAACTGCTCCGCCTGTGCGATCTCCTGTGCGCTGAGTCTCATGTCCTTGGCTTCGGCGCTGGACATCTTGTTGAGTATCTTGGCCATGCGATGCAATTGACCGGTGATGCTGCTGACGATGAATTGCCGTAGGTTTCGCGACAGCTCGTCATCCCAAGCGTAACGGGGCAGCTGTTTCACAGCGTTCGCAATATCGCTGATGCCGTTGATGCTCTGTACCTTTTGCCAGACGTCTTTGGCGTCCTGAACGTCGGAGTCGAGTGATTCGGCAATGACGCTTTCGGCATGCCAGAACACAGGCAGGCAGAATTCGTTGCCGTGTTTCTTCGAGAAGAAGAGGTTGAATTCATAACGACATTCCTCACTGCGGCAGTAATCCTCGGTAATGAACGGCAGGAGGACGTCGGTGCGGCTCAACGCCTCGTTGATGCGTGTTCTCCAACTGGTGCCTGGATTGATGTTCTCGTCAAGGAAACAGTTGAAATGCACGTTGCCCATATCGTCGTTGCATGCTTTCACGGCTTCCTTGGCGATGCTGGTCAACGCCTTGTAGTGGTTGTCCTCATGGTGATAGCTGATGAATATGTTGAATTCTCGTTGCGGTGTGCCGTCATGTTCCATATTGTTTTCCCTTCTGTATCTTCTGTATCGGTCTTTTCCAGGCGTTTCACCTGTGCACAAACAGCCCGCCGTCGCCCCAGGCCCATTGGCCTTGGCCGGCGCCGATCTGGAAGTGGAGTTTGGCGATGCCGAGGTCGTTGAGGCCCCAGTGCTCGTCGCCGGCGTCCGGGTCGAGGCGCGCGACGGCCGTGTTGTCGTCAGGGTTGTACGAGAAGACGACCGGCTGGCGGTTCATCGCGCTCGGCGCCTTCATCGCGGCCTCGACGCCCGCCTTGAACCAGTCGGGCGCTCCGGTGCGCTCCTCGTCGGACATGCCGGCCGTGAACTGCTCATACGTCTTGGTCGGCCGGTGCGTGCGCTGGAACTCCGTGAGTTCCGCGTAGCCGCGCTGCAAACGTTCGAGGTGATGCTCCGGGTGGCCGATCACGACGCCCAGATACAGCTCCTGATCGCGCGTGATGCGGCAGTGCCTCGTCGCCTCGGCCCGATCCCACGATCCGGCGACCCACAGGGTGCCCAGTCCTCGCAGGGTCGCGGTCAGCACCACGCGTTCGGCGTAGAAGCCGGCGCGCTCGCGGGCCTCGTCGTCGTTCTTCGGGCCGACGATCGCCAGATAGTTCGCCGCGTTCGTCAGGTGCCCGGAGGCGTTCGCCTCCTCGAACACCTTGGGCTGGTCGCGTACGAGCTGGATGTCGAGTCCGGAGATCAGGTTGATCGGGTCGAGCGTCATCGCGAGCTGGCGCGCCACATCGTCGTCGATGGGGTCGGGGTCGTAGGAGCGGATCGCGGTGCGGATGTCCACCGCGTCGATCAATTGAGTGTGTTCAGCCATACGTCCCATTATCGCACCGAACAGTTCATGCAAACGTGTGCACAGATTATGAAACGACAAGCATGTCGTGCGTGTCCGGGCGATAGGATGCAAGTGTCTGCATGCCGTGGGTCGTATCACGGCATGGTCGGTATACGTCCACCCAATAAGGAAAGGGAAAAGAGGTCAACGATGATTGAAACCGCACAGGCCTTCGGCGTCGACATCGGAGGTTCCGGCATCAAGGCGGCCCCCGTCAATCTGGAGAAGGGCGAGTTCGCCGAGCCCAGGCTCAAGATCCTGACCCCGGAGGTCTCCACCCCCGAAGCCGTTGCCGGCATCGTCAAGCAGCAGC
This sequence comes from Bifidobacterium rousetti, assembly GCF_008698235.1. Classification (GTDB taxonomy): domain Bacteria; phylum Actinomycetota; class Actinomycetes; order Actinomycetales; family Bifidobacteriaceae; genus Bifidobacterium; species Bifidobacterium rousetti. The sequence continues at coordinate 294,162 of NZ_PEBH01000002.1, read as the reverse complement.
TCGACCACTTCGAGGTCCCGGACGACGCTCCGGTCGGCATCGCCTTCCCGGCGCCGATCAAGCCGGGCACGCCGCTCGACTTCATGGCGAACCTCGACCAGTCGTGGGTCGGCGTGGACGTCACCGCCGTGTTCTCTGAGGCGTGCGGTCGCCCGGTCACCGTCGTGAACGACGCCGACGCCGCCGGCCTCGCCGAGCAGCAGTTCGGCGCCGCCAAGGGCAAGGACGGCCTCGTCATCGCCACGACCCTCGGCACCGGCATCGGCACCGCCCTGATCATGGACGGCGTGCTGGTCCCGAACACCGAGCTCGGCCACATCATCCTCAACACCAAGCACCTCGACGCCGAGAAGTACGCGGCCAGCTCCATCAAGGAGCAGGAGGACCTGAGCTACAAGAAGTGGGCCAGCCGCCTGACCAAGTACTACGGTCTGATGGAGAAGTACTTCAACCCGGATCTGTTCGTGATCGGCGGCGGCGTGAGCCGCAAGTCGGACAAGTTCATCCCGTACATCAAGGTGAAGACCCCGATTGTGCCCGCCACGCTGCGCAACGAGGCCGGCATCATCGGCGCCGCCTACTACGCCAGCACCAAGCAGCAGGCCTGATCTCGCTGTAATGGGAGGCTCCGGAAACGGAGCCTCCTCCTCTCGAGACGGTTGCGGTACGGCTACAGTAGGGGGATATGACCGTTCGTTTCTCCTCGCGCGTGGACATCTCCGCGCCCAATCCGATCGCCGCGGCCGAGGCCGATGCCAGGGCGCACGGCGTCATCCTCGGCAAACTCAATGACTCCAATCCGACCCGCCACGGGCTCGCCCCGGCCGAGGTGCCGGGCGTGTACACCGCCGAACCGCGCGGCCCCCGCACGGCTCGCGAGGCGTTGGCACGATACCTGAGCGGCGCTGGCGATGCCCCGGCCGGCGGACCCACCGCGCCCGTCGACCCGGACTCCCTCTACCTGCTGAGTTCCACGTCCGAGGCGTATTCCTGGCTCATCAAGCTCCTGTGCGACGCGGGCGACGCCGTGCTCGCCCCGAAGCCCGGCTACCCGCTCATCGAATCGATCGCGCGCCTCGAATGTGTGGACACGATCGAATACCAGCTCCGGTTCGACGGCTCCTGGACCATCGACACCGCCGCGATCGAGCAACTGCTCTACTCCGAGCGGGGCGAACGCATCCGCGCGCTCGTCCTCATCAACCCGAACAACCCGTCCGGCTCCTACGTCAAGCCCGAGGAGCGCGCCACGCTGGTGCGCCTGTGCCGCGAGCGCGGGATCGCGATCATCGCCGACGAGGTGTTCTACGATTACGCGCTCGAGCCGTTCGACGGCAATGCGCGTCTCGCGGGGGAGTCCGGCGCGCTCACGTTCGCGCTCGACGGCTTCTCGAAGATGCTCGCCGCCCCGCACGCGAAGGTCGGCTGGATCCGCGTCTCCGGGCCTGAAAACGATGTCATCGAGGCGCAGCGCCGACTTGACGTGATCGCCGATGACTACCTGCCGATGAGCGACATCATCGCCGACCGGCTGCCCGCGCTGCTCGCCGCAGCCCCCGGCCAGGTCGCGCGCGTGCGCGAGCGGGTGCGCGGCAACCTCGCCTCCCTGCACGGGATGCTCGAGGGCGACAACCTGCGGCTTGTGGACGTGCTGCGCGCCGAAGGCGGCTGGAACGTGCTGCTGCGCGTGCCCGCGGTCATCGACGAGAACGAGCTCGTGCTGCGCATGATCGAGTCGCACCGGCTCACCGGCCAGCCCGGCTACTTCTTCGACATGACGTCCAACGGCTATCTCGCGGTCTCGCTGTTGCCCGAGCCGGACGAGTTCCGCCGCAACATCCGCGCCATCCTCGACACGGTCGCCGCGATGCTCGGCTGAAGGCGCTAGCTACGCCTCGGCCGCCGACGTCTTGCCCTCCTCGTACTTGCGCCGGATCAGGTCCATGTAGAACGCGACCGCGTCCTTCGGCGCGCCGTCGAAGACGACGCCCTGCGCGTCGAGCACCAGCGTGCGGTCGATCGCGTACTCCGGGCGCACGATCATGTCCGTGTCGTGCGTGGCGACGATGACCTGCTTGTCGTAGGTGAACAGCGCCTCGGCCACATGCCGCGTGCCGATCTCGTCCAGACCCTTCGACGGCTCGTCCGCCACGATCGCGGACGGGTTGAACGCGAGCGCCGCCGCGATCGCCAGCAGATGACGTTTCTCCGAGTCAAGCTCGGCGGCTTTCGCCTGACGGATCTGCTGCAGGCCGAAGTGCGCGAACAGGTTGCCGATGCGCGCCGCGCGCTCCGCGTCGGGGATCTTGTGCTTCTTGAGCGACTCGTCCACCGCCTTGACGATGTTCTCGGCGCGGTAGAACACGTTCGGGATCTCCTCGCGGCGCACCTTGCCGACCCATTCGTCGACGGTTCTGAGGTCCTTCTTCGACGTGGTGTCGAGCGTCATGCCGGCGCCGGCGAGTGTCACCGTGCCGGTCGTCGGCTTCAAGGAGCCGTCCAGCAGACCCAGCAGCGTCGACTTGCCGGACCCGTTGAGGCCGATGATCGCGACGCGCTTCTCGGTGATCTCGAGGTCCGTGGCGCCGAGGCCGACGTGCCCGTCGTCATAGGTGTGTCCGGCCTTGTCGAGCGTGAACGTGACCGCGGCCGGTTTCGGGGTGTCCTTGCGGGAAAAGAAAAAGCCCATGGCACTTCAGTCTAGTGAGTGCCATGGGACGACTTGGGTGGCCGTCCGTCCGAACGGACGGTGTACGCCGGGCGAACCGGGCGGGACCGGGCGGGCCGGACGGGCGAACCGACGCGAATCAGGCGAAGTAGAAGCCCTTGAACCCGTACTGGTACACGCGGTAGATGTACGACGTGTTGAGCTTCATCCTGTACTGGGCCTGCAGCTCGCCGGCGTCGTCGTACACGCCGAAGACGCCCTGCATGCCGGTGTCCACGAGGTTGATCGAGTCGGTGATCTCCTGGGCGGAGCTCACGTACGGCGAGTACGGCACGTCGAAGCTCTGCACCTCGGTGTACGTGCCGGCCGTTTCGTCGACCAGGTACTTGCGGAACTGCGAGGTCGAGTTCTCGTCCTTCGAGCTCTGCGCGGTGGAGATGCCCTTGATTGTCGTCCAGTCGTAGTCGGGGCGGGTCATCGCGTAGCCGAAATTGTTGTCGAACATGTAGATGTAGTACTGACCGTCGGGCAGTGACGGGTCGGCCTCGTACGTGATCGAGTGCTGGCCGCCGGTGTCGCCGAAATCACCCGACTTGCTCAGGAACAGGTCCTGGTATGAGGTGCCGTCCCACACGCTCGGCTCGCCGATCATGTAGTCGACGGTCGGCTCGCCGTTCTCTCCCTCGATGTCGTCGATCTTGATGATCGTCGAGGTCTCGCGCGCGGAGAGCAGCGCGGAGCCGTCGGGCAGCAGCTGGATCGTGTTGAAGTGGATCCAGTCCCAACGGTTCGTGGCGGTCGGATCGGACTCGTCGATGCCGGAATGGTCGGTGGACTGCTTGTAGTCGGGGAAGATCTCGCCGAAGTCGACGAGCTGCGTGACCTCGCCGGTGGTGGTGTCCACCTTGATGACCTGATCCTGCACCGCGTGGTCGGAGCGCTTGAGATCGGTGGCGAGCGAGACGATGTCGCCGTCCGAGTCGAGCGCGTAGTCGTGGTGGAGGATGAACCGGTCGCCGAGGTCGATGATCTTTTCGAGCTTGCCGAGTCGGTTCATGCCGACGAAGTGCTTCGTCGACGCGGAGAACCACATGAGCCCGTTGTCGTCGAACAGGAGACGGTGCGAACGGTAGTACAGGACCGGCACCTCGCCGCGGATCACGCCGTTCGCGTCGTAGTAGAACATGAAGTCCTGCTCGTTGGAGTCGTTGCCGAGGATCACGTACAGGCCGTTGCCGAGCGCCTGCGTGGCCTCGTCGGTCGGTTCGACGGTCTGCTCGAGGCGGACCTCCTCCTCGCCGAGGAGTTTCGGGCCCTTGCGCGTGATCTCTTTGGTGCCGACCGTCGCGCCGGACTTGTCCTTGAGGGTCAGGGTGATGGTGTTCTGGACGTCCGGCACGAGTCCCAGGACGAGGAACTCGTGTTCGGTGGCGTAGTCGTCGCCCTGTTCGGCGGTGGCGGAGAAGTCCGGGTAGCCGTCCGCGTGCACGGTGTACGAGACGCTGGACGCCTCGTCGGTGGTGAAGTAGACGTACAGCGACGTCGTGTTCGTCCCGTACGGGTTCTCCTTGAGATACGGGTCGTCGAGCGTCGCCTCGGCCTTGTCTCGCTCGCTTTCGAGCTGGTCGTCGGCCATCTGCTGGTAGTCGGTGGTGTACACGTTCTCGATGCGTGCGTTGAGTCGTTCGACGCGACGCTCCTTGATCGCGGCGTTGACGTTGTCCTGCGTGAACAGGCACAATCCGACCGCGATGGCGAGCGTGACTGCCGCCGCCGCGATGCGTACGGCGAGGTTTCTCATGGCGATGCGCTTCATGGGGTGATGTTTCGGCTTTCGTGTGTGACGATTCGGTTGTCAGGGGGTGTCGATGCGCGCATATCGGGCGAATGACCACTTCATAGTATGCGGCGACCCTTGGAATACTTGGGTTTTGTCTGGACGGTCGAGCCCTGTTTGCTGGGTATTCGCTGAAAGCGCAACGGGGGTATGGACGGGGCGGGTCAGGCGAGCAGCCAGGAGGCCACGTCGTGGAACAGCTTCGGATTGCCCGAGAGCATCACGTCCTGACGCCCCGGCGTGAACCAGCAGACCAGCGCCACGAGCAGCGACCACAGGAGGATCGCGAGCACGAGCAGGCGGATCGCGGGGCGGATGCGGCGCGGATCGGCGCCATCGCCGGTCGCGGCATCCGGCGCGACCTCGCCCATCGCATGCAGCAGCGCCGGCAGCGCGGCCAGCGCGATCAGCCAGCCGAAATCGCACATATAACGCCATCCCAGCCCGGCGCTCACCGCGTCGAACGCGACCAGCGCAAGGCCGAGAAGGAGCGCGCCGACGAGCATCGGGCGCAGGCCCGGTGTCACGACGTCCCGCACGTCCGTGTCCGGCGCGTCCGGCGCGTCCGACGGCGCGACGGGCCGGCGCACGAGGAACGGCAGCGCGAACGCGCCCAGCAGCAGCGGGCACAGCGCGAACAGCCCGCCCACCATCGGCTCGGCGAACGACCATTCGGGCAGCGGCGTGGGGGAGAGTCGCAGGTACGGGAACGAGGCGGTGAACCGCAACGGCAGGAACAGGTAGTAGCCGATCACCGGCAGGATGTCGGATGCCGGCTCCTTGAAACGCGTCATGTCGGTGACGGTCATCTGGTAGGCGGTGCCGAAATCGAACAGGGAGCCGAAGCGCGCGCGGTTGTACATTATCAACGGGATGATCGGCACCAGCGCGGCCAGCACCACCACGCCCGGCGCGCGCAACGCCTTGCGCCACGGCACCTGACCGGCGGCGAGCCCCGAGACGAGCGCGCGGATCTGCGGCCAGAACAGCGGGAAGCCGAGCAGGGCCGCGAGACAGAACGTCGGGCGGCATCCGAAATTCGACGCGATGCACAGCGCGCCGAGACCGAGCCTCGGCAACGACAGCTCCGGCGCCGAACCGACCCGCCAACGGTCGGCCGGGTTGAGCGGCGGCTTGGCGGTCTGCGCGCCCACCCACAGCCACAGTCCCAACGTGGTCAGGGCCAGCGAGGCGGCGAACGGCACCGAGTAGAAGTTCGTCCGGTAGAACAGGTAGCCGTAGTTGCCGGCCAACGGCACGAAGATCAGGGCGATCAGCGTGGCCGCCAGCGACGTGCGCGGCGCGAGCCGGACGATGAGCCGCACCACCAGCAGGCAGGTGAACAGCAGCGCGAGGAACATGAGCAGATGCACGGCTGCCGCGCTCGACAGCATCCGTCCGGTCAGCGCCCGGTACGGCATGAACAGCAGCACCGCGGGCAGCACGCCGAAATACGTGTACCATTTGCCGTCGTAATACGCGTGATCCCAGTAGATCGGTTCGACGCCCTCGGCGAACAGCCGGTTGCGCGTGAGCACGTCATGCGGGTTCTCGGCGGCGGCGAGCTGGGGCGGCACCGTCAGATCGAGCGATACGCGCCCGTGCAGCAGCGAATCGGCGATCCTGCCGTACTGTTCGAAATCGAAGGTGTAGCCGCCCCATGCGTGGAAGACCAGCGGACCGGCGTACATCATCTGCCAGATGACGTTCGTCACCATCGACACGGCGAACGGCGCCATCAGCGCCGCGAACCCGAGTCGTTGGCGCCAATCCGACGGGTCCAGCGCGATCCGCCACAGCCTCGACCACGGGCCCAGCGCCGCGATCAGCAGCAGCGGGACCGCCATGCACGCCACCCGCATCGGGCTGAACGAGAACGGGACGCGCACGTTCGCGCGCACCGCCTTGATCGGCACGACCTGCCCCTTCGCCTCCTCGATCCACACGCGCAAGGTTCCCGCGCCATGCGCCGGCAGGAAGAGCGATCGCGGCGAATAGGGGGTGATCGTGCGCGCCTCGGCGGTTTCTCCGTCGAGTGAGGCGCGCAGATGGATGACCCGCAGCTCGTCCTGCTTCGGCGTCAACGTGTCGACGCGCGCGAAACCGGAGGTGCCGTCCGCATCCACCTCGAGCCACGCCTCGGTCGGATCGGTGACGCGCAGCCTGCCCGCGTCGGTGTATTCGAGGCCCGATCCCATCCGGTTCTCGTAGGCGGCCGAATCCATGCTCGCGCCGAGCGTGCGCCAGAACGGCAGGTTGAACCCGACGCATTCGATCAGCAGGATGATCAGCGCGGCGGCGACGGTCACGACGATCGCGCGACGGTGTCGGCGCATCGCCCGGCGGGGGATCCGGGGAAGGCGGGGGGATCTGGGCAGATGAGGCACCCCATCATTCTATAGGCATTATTCTCTAGGCTTCACGCCTCTCCCCATGTCGGGTTGCGTTGAAACAATGTGAGGCATGTCAGTACGTAAGCCACACCCCAGTTTCCCGTTCGCACCGATCCCCGAACCGATCAGGGGCGCCGTGGAGCGGGCGATGCGGCTCGCGTCCCATGCCGCAGGTCTCGCCGGTCTCGGCCGGCGGGTGGCGGGTTCGGCCGATCCGTTCGGCGCCACCCTTGACCGCGCGGCGGCCGAGGCGATGAAACGCGCGGCGTCCGACCCCGAGGACGCCTCCGGCACCGCCGACGCCTCCGGAGCCGGCCGCCGCCCCGACGGCGACGGGATCGACGTGGCCCAGGAGCTCGCCAGCCACTCGCGCAGGCTCGGCCCGCTGGTCAAACGCCATCTGCTTGAATTCGAGGACGTGCCGGGCAGGCTCACGCTCGGATGGGCGCAGCTCAACGGCTCCGGCCCGTCCTCCTCGTCCGGCGGGGGCTTCTCGCTCGGCGTCTTCGCCGACCGCGACCACTTCTCCCAGATCGCCTACGCCGACGGGCGCGGCCGCGTGTTCGTCGGCCCCGAGATCGGCATGGACGTGCAGAACATGGAGCCGCGTTTCATGTTCACCAAGGAGCCGCGCGGACGCAAGCCGGGCAGCCGGCGCGTCGGCGGCGGCATCGTCGGCCGCGACGACAACGGTCGCATGACCTGGCTCGCCGCATGGAGCCGCACCACGGGCAGTGACGGCCGTGACGGTCGTGACGGGCTCGGCATGCGCGGCGGCCGGTATCGCCTCGAACAGATGCGATACCCCCTGCCGCGCGAGATGCGCGAGGACCTCGAATACCGCGACGCCATCGCCATCGGATTCTTCGCCGCCTACATGCTGCCGCAGATGAGCGGGCTCATGATCGGCTTCGGCGCCGGCAACATCTTCCGCCGGCTCAACCGCGAGGCGCCGATGGGCGCCATCCGTCGTTCCGTGCGCGACATGCTCGCCGTGCGCGCCCACGGCATGCGCGTCTCCGGGCTCGAGGACCACTTCGCCGAACTCATGCACGAGGCCGGCGCCCTCGACGACGCCCCCGGCCTCGAGGCCATCCACGGCGCCGAACCGCTGCACCTGTACACGTCCAGCTACTCCGGCTCCTACTTCTTCAACTGGGATTCGTCGCTCGCGCTCGCCCCGGCGCTGCGTGCGCTCGCCATCGAAGGCAATCTCAACCGCTTCGCGCAGGTGAGCGCTTGGCTGGAACGCAACACCCGCCTCGGCCTCGAACCCACCGAGGAGACGATCACGCGCGCGCAGGCCGCGACCCTCGACCTGAGGCTGCTCAACGATCCCGCGCTGATCGCGCTCGGCGGCGGCGACCCGCAGGACGGCGCCCTGGGCGCGGGCACGCGGGACGACGCCAATTCGATGCTCGTCCTGATCGAGCAGGCCCGCCGCATCGCCCGGGAGATCGGCGAGCGCGCGGGGGAGCGCGAGGGCGCCGACTCCGAATGGACGTATCGCCAGAGCATGGCGTTGCTCGTCAGGAAACTGCGCCTGCCGTACCGTTTCGACGTGGAGATCCGCTCCAACCTCAACGCGGGACGCGTGGCCGTCGGCTTCACCACCGCGGGCGTCTCGATGATGCCGGCCAGTCGCTACGACGAGGCCACGCATCGCTGGGTCACGCTCTCCGAGGGTGAGCGCGCCGAGATGAGCGCCGAGTACAACCTGCGCGTCGGCCTCATCATGGCTGCTCTGAGCTTCGCCGCCTCCGACCGCGTGCACGAGGTGTCGCTGCACGTCGACTCGCTCGGGCTCGAGGAGGCGGTCGCCGAACAGGATTCCGCCATCGAGGAGATGATGAGCGAGGCGCTGAGCGCGTTCGAACGCATGCACACCGGCAACATGGGCGCGGTGCATGGCGGCAAGGCCGAACCGAAGGACGGCGACTTCCACGGCGATCCGACGCGCACGCCCTCTCCGTCGCGTCCGATCGCGGATCGGGGCGACGCCGATCAGCCCGACCGGTCGGATCAGGCGGATCAGGTGGATCAGACGGCTCAGTCGGACGGCAACGGCGGAGACGACGCGCTCGACCGCCGTTTCGAGGATCTGGTCAGGGACGTCGACATCGACATCGACGAGACGGCGTTCGCCGCGCCGGACGACGCCGATGACGCCGGCGACATGGCCGACGACGAGTTCGGCGCGAACGGGCTCATCGCCGGCTCCTCGCTCGGCTCCGGCTCCGGCTCCGATGACGATGACGACGATTCCGGCACGGCGTCGGACGACCCGATGAGCGTGCTCAAGCGCAATCCCACCGTGCGCAACCTCGCGACCGTGACGTTCACGCGCGAGGCGTTCCTGATGCGCGTCGAGCACGATTCGCTCGCGCACCCGATGAGCACGTACCGCATGTTCGACGCCGTGATGGACGTCGACGGCGGCGCGCTCAAGCCGGTCAACGCCGGCTTCGACCTGCGCGACCCCGCGTTCGCCCCGTCCGGCGCCCAGGAGGAGCCGGAGATGTCCGACCGGGTCTTCACCGGCGATGCGGCGCGCGTGCTCGGCACCACGCGGGCGTCCGGCCTGTCGATCCAGCGCGTCGACCTGATGCAGCGCGCCGAGACCGACTTCCACCGTCTCGCCTCCGACGAGTCGATGCCGTCCGTCGCCAAGGCGCAGGAGGCGATGCGCATCGTCGACATGATCGGCGACCCCGAACTCACCGAGCAGGCGCCGGACATCGCCAACGCGCTGATCGACGGACGGGACACGCCATCCGTCACGCTGCGCATGGCCGACGAGCTCGACAGGGACCGGCTCAAGGCCCGCGACCTGCTGTTCAGCGGGCAGGTCGATCAGGCGTTCGAGACCGCCGAGGCGGCTCTGGGGCGCATCGATGCCCTGTACGCGAAGGGCGACGGCGTGCCGCGCTACTTCAACTCGTACGCCGAGCGCGTGATCTACAACCGTCTGTTCGCCACATCCGGCGAGCGCACGGTGCTCATCCCCGACAACCTCTTCTATGCGCACATGGAGCTTGCGGACGTCCTCGCGCAGGTCAAGGGCGCCTCCCACTCCCTCAAGCACCTCAACGCGATGGTGGCGTACGCGCCAGCCTATCCGCTGACGCATCTGAAGCTCGCCGTGCAGCTGGCGCGCAACGAGGATTGGGATTCCGCTCGGGCCGCGTGCCTGAACGCCCTGCGCGTCGCCCTCGACCGCGATGACGCCGCGTTCGCCTACTACCGTCTGGCTTACGCGGAGTGGATGCAGGATCATTTCGACGTGGCCGCCGCCGCGTACATCATGAGCGACCACATCGCCCCCGACCAGATCTCCGCGCTGGAGGGCGAGCTGCAGGAGCTCGTCGCCCGCGCCGACTCGCAGTGCATCCGTGTGCCGGAAAGCGTGGGCGACGCGGCCGCCGTGCTCGCCGCGCACGACCTGCCGGTCTGGCCGCACACCGAGGTCGCGCGCATCGTGGCCGACGCGGCGCGGCTGACGGTCGACGAGGGGATGTTCGTGCCCGCCCGCACGCTCTCCGTGGCCACCGCGCGCATGACAGACGACGACAACAGCGGCATCGACGTGGTTCAGGCCCAGTTCATCCGCTCCCTCAATGGGTGAACATCTTTCCCGTTGCAGCGAATCGTTCTCAATAAGGAACGTGTGAGGCAACCGCACGGGAACGCACAATCGCACATCCCCCCTTAACGGCGGAATACCACCGATTCCAAGCAACCGGATGTGCGCTTGACAGCCCGTCAACCCTCACACTTTCGCTATCGAGAACGGTTCGCTGTAAGGGGGGACTCATCTCATCAGGCAATCGGCCAGCGCCCTGAATTCGGCGCCGATGCCGTCGGCCCTCAGGGCGCCGTCCTCGTCAAGGACCGCGGGACGCCCCGCCTCGCCCGTCTCGCGCAGCTCGGGCTCCAGCGGCAGCTGGGCCATCAGCGGCACGTCATAGCCGAGCGCGTCCGTGAGCTGCCGGGAGACGCGCTCGCCGCCGCCGCGGCCGAAGATGCGCAGTTTCTCGCCCTTGTGCTCGTAGTAGCTCATGTTCTCCACGACGCCACGCACCTTCATCGGCACCTGCAGCGCGACCAGCCCGGAACGGACGGCCACGTCGGAGGCGGATGGCTGCGGGGTCGTCACGACGACGAGTTCCGCGTTGGGCAGCGCCTGCGCGACGGAGATCGCCATGTCGCCGGTGCCTGGGGCGAGGTCCAGCAGCAGCACGTCCGGCTCGCCCCACCACACGTCGGACAGGAACTGTTCGAGCGACCGCTGCAGACGCGGACCGCGCCACAGGATCGCGCGATCGGCGCCGGCGAACATGCCGATCGAGATGAGCTTGACCCCCCACGCGGTGACCGGCATCAGCATGCCGTTGAGGTTCGTGGGCTGCGTGTGCACGCCGAACAGGCGCGGCAGGGAGAAGCCGTAGATGTCCGCGTCGATGGCGGCCGTGTCGTAGCCTAGCGCCGCGAACGTGGCGGCGAGGTTCGCGGTGACGGACGATTTGCCGACGCCGCCCTTGCCGGAGGCGATCGCGAAGATGCGCGTCTTGATGCCGGGCTTGTTGAACGGGTTCTGCTTGCGTTCGGCCTTGAGATCGGCGACGAGGTCGTCGAGCTTGTCGCGGCTCATCGAGCTGACCTCGATATGCGGGACGAGCGTCGCGTTCGGATAGGAGGCGACGGCGCCGTTGATCTGGTTGGTGATGGTTTCCGACAGCGGACAGCCTTCGACGGTGAGCTCGACGTGCACGGTGACGTCGTAGGCCTGCGTCGCCTGAGTCGCCGACTCCGATGACTCGGCCGGAACCGCGTTGATCGCGGCGATCATGCCCAGATCGGTTACGGAGCGGCCGAGCTCGGGGTCGATGACGCGGCTCAGTCGCTCGTAGATGTCCGCTTCGATCCGTCGGGTGTCTGCTGTCATGAATCCTCCTTATTGCCGCGTACCACACTAGCGTGCCAATCGGCGGATTGCCAGACCTTTTTGACCGTCCTATTCGGCGCTCGCCTCGCCGGTCTCCAGCAGCCGGTTGAACCCGTCCTCGTCGAGCATCGGGATGCCGAGCTCTTCGGCCTTGGCGGCCTTGGACCCCGCGTTCGCGCCGACGACGACGTAGTCGGTCTTCTTGCTCACCGAGCCGGCAGCCTTGCCGCCGCGCTCGATGATCGCCTCCTTGGCGGAGTCACGCGAATAGCCCTCCAGCGAGCCGGTGACGACGACGGTCTTGCCGGTGAGCGTCTGCGGCAGCGTGCTTTTCTCGGCCGATGCGACGCCCACGCCGGCGGCCTGCCATGCGCGCAACGTCTCGCCGCGCCAGTCGCCCGGCTCGCGCGCGGCGGCGAACCAGCCGACGACAGATTCGGCGATCTCCGGGCCCACGCCGTCGATCTCGGTCAGCTCCTCGACTCCCGCCTCCGCGATCGCGTCCAGCGATCCCAGCGACGAGGCGATGAGCCTGGCGGTGGGCGGCCCGAGACGCCTGATCGACAGGGCGACGAGCACGCGCCACAGGTCGGCGTGACGCGCCTTGTCGATCTCGTCGAACATCTTGCGCGTGTTCTCGCCCGGACGGATGTAGACCGGCACGTCGGTCTCGCCCGCGCGCGTGCGCTTGTGATCGACGTGCACGATCTCGGCGTCCGCGGGCACGTCATAGTCCGGATAGGCCGGCTGTGCGGCGTCCGCGGCGGCATCCGCATCCCGCGCTTCCAGCTGCTTCGCCGTCAGCTTCCTCGCCGCGGTCGGCGTGGTCCAGAACGCCGGCACCTGATGCCACAGGCCCGACCCGCCGACCCGCCGGCGCGTCTTCTTCTTGCGTCCGTTCGCGTCGACCGTCTCATGCACCTCGATGATCGGCGCCTCTCGCCACACGCGCACGTCCTTCAAGTCGGCGGCGGTCAGGGCGAACAATCCCGCCTCACTGGAGAGCACTGGCACTTGCGGTTCGGGCAGGGCGAGCCCCGGCACCGGTTCGTACGGTTCCGGCTCCTCGCCCGGCGCGACGAGGATCTCGGTGATGTTCGGCGCGAACGTCGCGACCGATCCGGGCCGGTTCTCCTCCGGGTTCGTCAGCGCGATCGCCGACTGGTCGCCCAGATGCTCGATGTCGAACGCCTTGCGCGAGGCGAGCGAGATCACGCGCTCGGTCAGCTGCGCGGGGCAGCTTTCGACGTTCGGGCAGCGGATGTCCTTGTCGCCCTCCTTGGCGGGGGCGAGCTTCGCGCCGCACGATGGACAGTATTCGGGCATGACGAACTCGCGTAGCTCCCTCTCGCGCCCGCGGCGGCGCTCCAGCACCGGGCCGACGAGCTCGGGGATCACGTCGCCCGCCTTGCGCACGACGACCGTGTCGCCGATGAGCACGCCCTTGCGCTTGACTTCGGACGGATTGTGCAGCGTGGTGCGCGCGACCGTCGACCCGGCCACATACACGGGTTTCAGAATCGCGACCGGCGTCACACGGCCGGTTCGGCCGACCTGCACGGTGATGTCGAGCAGTTCGGTGTTGACCTCCTCGGGCGGGTACTTGTAGGCGATCGCCCATCGCGGCGCACGCGAGGTGGCGCCGAGCGTGCGCTGCAGCGCGAGATCGTCGACCTTGACGACGATGCCGTCGAGCGCGTGTTCGATGTCGCCGCGGTGCTCGCCGTAGTAGTCGATCATCTTCAGGATCTCGTCGAACGACTTCACGGTGCGGTTGTGCGGCGAAACCGGCACACCCCATTTCTCGTACAGCGCGTACGCTTCGGACTGGTCGTTGACCTCGTCGTGCGAACCGGGCGCGCGGCCCGCGCCCCAGCGCAGTGTGCCGATGCCGTGCGCGTAGAAGCTCAGTCGCCGCGTGGCGGTGATGCGCGGGTCCTTCTGGCGCAGGGACCCGGCGGCCGCGTTGCGCGGGTTGGCGAACGGCGTGCGGCCGGCGTCCTCCTGCTCGTCGTTGAGCGTGCGGAAGTCGTCCCAGCGCATGAACACCTCGCCGCGGATCTCGACGAATTCGGGAATGTCGTCCTTGTCGCCGCCGAGGTTCGCGGGGATCGAGCCGATCGTGCGCACGTTCAGGGTGATGTCCTCGCCGGTGACGCCGTCGCCGCGCGTGAGTCCCTGCTCGAGCACGCCGTTCCTGTAGATGAGGTTCAGGGCGAGGCCGTCGATCTTGACCTCGCAGCTCATCGGCAGCGCCTTGCCGTCCGGCCAGTCGAGGTCGCGGCGCACCGAATCGTACCAGTCCCTGAGCTCCTCGATCGAGAACACGTCGTCGAGGCTCATCATGCGTGACGGGTGGCGGACGGACGCGAAGTCGTTGGAGAACGTGCCGCCGACGCGATGCGTGGGGCTCTGCGGGTTGTCGAGCGCGGGGAACGCGGCCTCGAGACGCTGCAGGCAGCGCAGTCGCGCGTCGTACGCGGCGTCGGAGGAGACCGGCGCGTCGTCGATGTAGTAGGCGATCTGATCCGACTCGACCCATGCGGCGACGCGAGCCCACAGGCGCTGGGCCGCCTCAGCGCTCAGCGATGCGACGTCGAGCCGGTCGAGTCGCACTGCGTCGGAGTCGGTGGGTTGGAGCGCGGCGATCCATTGCTCGCTGCCGGGCGCGAACCGCGCGATGCCCTCATCGGCGACGATGTCGGGCGACCCATCCGATGCATCGAAGTCCCAAGCGAGCTGTTCGTCTGCCATATTTCCGCCTTTGCCGTACTGCCGTGGTCCCATTGCTCTGTCGATTGTACCCATGGAGCGATCACGGCTTACAGCGAACCGTTCTCGATAACGAAAGTGTGAGGGTTGACGGGCTGTCAATCGCACATCCGGTTGCCTGAAACCAGCGGTATTCCGCCGTTAAGGGGTGATGTGCGATTGTGCGTTCCCGTGCGGTTGCCTCACACGTTCCTTATTGAGAACGATTCGCTGCAACGGGAGTTTGCCACAACTTGCAAAATGCCGCCAGATATCGTTGTCGTGCGACCATGGTCCGCGCCAGAGCCATGAACGATCGACGCGCCTCCGTCGTGCGGAAGTCGTCGGCCGTCACGTACACGATCACCCATCCGCGCACCTGCAATCGGTTCAGCCTCGCCGCATCGGCCATCATCTGATCGGGTTCGGCATGGTGATACCCCTGATATTCGAACGCGACCTTGCAATCGGGATACGCCATGTCCAGCAGCGCGTAGGACCTGTCCAATTCCACCCGGTGATTCGGCGAGGGATTCCCCAGGCCGGCATCCTTCAACGCCTTGAACAGTTGCGTCTCCGGAGGCGAGTCGGTGTTCTCGGTGATATACGGCAATGCGGCGAGACAGTTCTTCCGTCCTCGGAATCGGGGACTGTTCTCGACGTATTCCCGAAGCTCGGCGAGGGTGGCTACCTTGCGCCGTTCATCGCGACTGAGCATCGCCGAGCCGATCGCCGCAAGGTCCTCCACGCCGCAATGACCCGCCATCTGCGCCCAGGTCATCGCCGGCGACGCCACCCAGAACCGCTCATAGTCCTGTTTGCGATAGGATTCCGCCCCGCGAAACACATGGAACGTGACTCCCGCGACCCGCTTGCGCATGGGTGATTCCGGAACCGAGACGTGCACTGTGCCATCCCTGAGATCACAGTCACCCGGAATCGGCGCGCCCCAATACCGCACCGCGTTGAGATACCCGACGTGCAACGGTGCACTCGTGCGCCGGGCCGCCGCATTGCATCGGTCCCGTTCCATCTTCCTGTTCGCCACGATATTGCTTTGCATGAATGAGACCATGCCCCCGACCATACGGGACGATTCTCGGGATGCGGTGCCATCTGCCTTCCCATGTGCATATGGTGCATAACACGGTGGATGAGCCACGGGGAACCGCGGTGAGGCTTTCCGGACGGCGACCTTACAGCGAACCGTTCTCGATAGCGAAAGTGTGAGGGTTGACGGGTTGTCAATCGCACATCCGGTTGTCCGAAATCGGCGGTATTCCGCCGTTAAGGAGCGATGTGCGATTGTGCGTTCCCGTGCGGTTGCCTCACACGTTCCTTATTGAGAACGATTCGCTGCAAGGTAAGCTGGGCTACTTCCCACTCCTCCAGATGTCCGGCTCGACATAGATCTCCCATTCGTACCACGGCATACGGCCGCGGATATTCGATTCGATCTTGTCGACGGTCTGCACGTCATAATCGCGGTCGAGCTTCGAGGTCTCGACCTTCATGCACAGTAGCACCGCGTCCTCGTCCATGTGGATGGCCTGCATGTTGATGAGCCGGTCGACGCCCGGGGTGGATTCGATCGCCTCGACCAGCATCTCGCGCGTACGCGGGTCGATGTCCTCGCCGATCAGGAGCGATCCGGACTTGAACGCGAGGGCCGCCGATCCGCACACCAGCACGAGGCCGACCATCAGGCCGCCGATCGCGTCGTAGAGTTCGTCGCCGGTCGCGATGGACAGGCCGATGCCGAGGCCGGCGAACGTCAGGCCGATCAGGGCGAGCGTGTCCTCCATCATCACGGAGGCGAGTTCGGCCGACTTCGTGCGACGCCAGAACCTGACCAGCGAAGTGCTTTCCACTTTGACGCGCTTCATACGGCCGCGCGCCTCGTGCACGGACGTGTGCAGGCCGTAGCCCTCGAGACAGGCGGAGACGCCGACCACGACGAGCGCGGCGACGAGCTCCATCGGGTTGGCCTCGCGGGGGAGGGTCCCCTCGACCAATCCGGTGAGCTTGCCGGCCGCCTGCGAGACGGCGAACACGCCGCCGACGAAGAACAGCAGCGTCGCGACGATGAAGCTCGCGAGGTATTTGACGCGGTGGAGTCCGAACGGGTGGTCGCCGTCGGTCTGGTGGTCGGACGCCTTGTCGCCGACCATGAGCACGAGTTCGTTCGCGCAGTCGGCCACCGAGTGCACGGATTCGGAGAACATCGACGACGATCCGGTGAACGCGGCGGCGGCGAACTTCGCGATGGCGACGCCGACGTTCGCGGCCAGCGCGGCCTTGACCGCGGCCCCCGTCTTGGCTTTGGCCTTCGTCCTGCCGGTCCTGTCCGGCCTGTCAGACCTGTCAGACCTGTCCGTCTGCATGGTTTCCACAGTGTCCTGCGACATGATTCCCATCTCCCCGATGCGCGGCTGTTCCACGCGCATTCGCAACGTCATTGTAGTGCGCGACACGCGATGGCGCGCATGGGTATCACGCATGCGAAAAACGCCCCGGCCATGGGTATGGTCGGGGCGTTTCCAACGCGAGTCAGGCGACTATCAGATGTGGTAGTACAGCTCGTACTCGAGCGGGGTCGGGGCCAGACGGGCCTGATCGATCTCGTCGCGCTTCAGGTCGATCCAGGTCTCGATCAGATCCGGGGTGAAGACGTTGCCGGCGGTGAGGAAGTCGTTGTCCTCCTCAAGGGCGTTCAGCGCCTCGGCGAGGGAGCTCGGCACCTGCTTGATGCTGGCGTGCTCTTCCGGCGGCAGCTCGTAGAGGTCCTTGTCGACCGGAGCCGGCGGCTCGATGTGGTTCAGGATGCCGTCGAGGCCGGCCATCATCTGGGCGGAGAAGGCCAGGAACGGGTTGCAGGACGGATCCGGGGCGCGGAACTCGATGCGCTTGGAGGCGGGGGAGGTGCCGGCCAGCGGGATGCGGATGGCGGCGGAGCGGTTGCGGGCCGAGTAGACCAGCGAAACCGGGGCCTCGAAGCCCGGGACCAGACGGTGGAAGGAGTTCAGGGACGGGTTGGTGAACGCCACGACCGCGGAGGAGTGCTTGATCAGGCCGCCGATGTACCAGCGGGCGATGTCGGACAGGCCG
This sequence comes from Bifidobacterium rousetti, assembly GCF_008698235.1. GTDB lineage: Bacteria > Actinomycetota > Actinomycetes > Actinomycetales > Bifidobacteriaceae > Bifidobacterium > Bifidobacterium rousetti. Next base: position 276,460 of record NZ_PEBH01000002.1, on the reverse strand, counting down.
CCGTAGCCCTGCTCATCGTAGAACAGCGGCTTGCCGTCTTTCCACAGGGACTGGTGGCAGTGCATGCCGGTGCCGTTGTCGCCGGCGATCGGCTTCGGCATGAAGGTCACGGACTTGCCGGCGAGGGCGGCGGTCTCGTGGACGATGTACTTGTACTTCATCAGGTCGTCGCCCGCGTGCTGCAGGGTGTTGAAGCGGTAGTTGATCTCCTGCTGGCCGGCGCCGGCGACCTCGTGGTGGGAGCGCTCGAGCTGCAGGCCGACCTTCTGCAGGTTGGCGACCATGTCGTCGCGCAGATCCTGGTTGTGGTCGATCGGCGGGACCGGGAAGTAGCCGCGCTTGACGCGGTTCTTGAAGCCGATGTTCGGGGTGCCGTCGTCCTCGGTGTCGACGCCGGTGTTCCACGGGGCCTCGATGGAGTCGACCTCGTAGAAGGAGCGCTGCATGGAGTTCTCGTAGCGGACCTTGTCGAAGATGAAGAACTCGGCCTCGGGGGCGAAGGACGCGGTGTCGGCGACGCCGGTGGACTTCAGGTAGGCCTCGGCCTTGCCGGCGACCTGACGCGGGTCGCGGGAGTACGGCTCGTCGGTCAGCGGGTCGACGATGGAGAAGGCCACGTCAAGGGTCTTGTGCTTGCGGAACGGGTCGACGAAGGCGGTGGTCACGTCCGGGACCAGCTTCATGTCGGACTCGTTGATGGCCTGGAAGCCCTGCACGGAGGAACCATCGAACGGCATGCCGTCGGTGAACGCGTTGTCCAGGAATTCGCTGACCGGCACGGTGAAGTGCTGCTGAACGCCGATGAGGTCGGTGAAACGGACGGAGACGTACTCGACGCCTTCCTTGTTGATGAGGGCCTCGACTTCTTCCGGCGTATGGGCGAAGATCTTATTCTCTGCCACGATCGCTCCTTTGGTGAGAACGTTTTGTTGATTGACAACTTACAAGGGTTAAGCATAGGAACCAGCGTTTCGCCCGCTCGAAACTTCGGTTACGAGAATGTTTCGTGAACGGTAACGCGAGGGGGTTGACAGTGTGATTACCGTTGCGGTTCCTAGCTTCGCGTCTGGTCTTGTCCGTTGCCGGGATGCGTGGGCGGCGGGCGTGGACGTCCGCGTTATGGACGACGGGCGTCAAGCTGGCGTCAATGGCGGATCAAGGGCGCATCAAAAAATGGGCCCGGCGATATTCGCCGAACCCATTGCTTGATTCTCTAAGTGACGTTGTCGCGTCGCCAGCCGATCACTTGCCGCGCATCGCGCGACGGCTGACCTTCTGCACGCGGGTCGGATCCACGCCCTTGGGGATGCCGTAGCCGCTCTTCATCTGCAGCGTGCGCAGACGGTCGTTGAGGATGGCCAGCTCCTCTTTGGTGAGCATGAAGCGGCGGCGCGGGTGGATCTTGTCCATGAGCTTGCTCTTGTGCTGGATCGGCACATAGCTCTTCTGACGGGTGACGGTCTTGCGCAGGTCGCTCAGCTTCGTCTGCTCCGGGCCGTTGCCCACGAGGATGCGGTAGACCGGGATCTGCGAGCCCGCGGTCACGCCCTTGATGGAGCGCTCCTCGCGGTCCATCTGTCGTTTGACGCGGCCGTAATCGCCCTCGCCGAGCAGGTAGATGCCGTTGTAGCCGGTGCCGCGCCAGATCGCGTCCTTGGTGCGCGGGTCGACCCACACGGGCTGCTCGGGGAAGTTGAAGCCGGCCTTGTTCATGTTGCTGAGCACGCCGATCGCGGCGCCGGGGCGGCCTTCGAGCTGCCTGTAGCCGACCTTGTCGGCGCGGTTGGTGAGCGTCATCGTGCCGAAGAGCAGACCCAGCATGATGGCGGCGATGATGATGAAGATCCAGTTGAGCCAGTTCCACTGGAAGATCAGGCCGATGATCACGGCTACGACCACCGGGGCGAGGATCGCGCCGGCCAGCAGCCACGGCAGCTGCTTGTCGTCCTTGGACGTGTACTTGTAGATCTGGATGATCTGCTTGATCGTGCTCTGCTTCTTGGGCTTCTTCTCGTCCTTGTCGGCCATGCTCCCTCACTTGCGTCGTAATTCACGCGTATTCACGCATACAGGCCCCATAGTCTACCAGCAGTCGTGCCCGCGGCCGTCACCGCGTGTGCAACGGCCTCCCGTCCGCCTTGAGCAGCGCCTCGCCCAGCGTCTCGCTGAACGTGGGATGCGGGTGGATGAGGCGCGCCGCGTCGCTCAGCGGCACATGGTTGCCGACGAGCTGCTCGGCCTCGGCGATCACGTCGGAGGCGACGGGGGAGACGATGTGCACGCCGATCACCTCGGGGGTGTCCGGGTGGGGCGAATCCGCCCGCTCGCCGCTGACGACCGTCATCGAGCCGCCCATGCCGCTCATGAGCATGCGCGAGTTGCCCATCATCGGGTAGACGGTCTCCTTGACGTTGTTGAACCGCGGATCGTCCATCGCCTCGCGGCCGGTCAGCCCCACGCTCGCCGCCTCCGGATGGGAGAAGACGACCTGCGGCACGCTCGTCTCGTCGACCGGCTTCGGGTCGAGCCCGGCGATCGCCTCGGCCACGGTCACGCCCTGTTCGAAGGCGCGGTGCGCGAGCGCGTGGCCGGCCACGATGTCGCCGACCGCCCACACGTGCGGCGCGCCGGTGCGTCCGAGCGCGTCGCAGACGACGAACCCGTCCGCGTCGGTGGCGACGCCCGCATCGGACAGCCAGCCGGCGTCGGTGTTCGGGTCGCGGCCGATCGCGGCGAGCACGATCTCCGCCTCGACCGCATGCTCCTGACCGCCCGCGCCGGCGGTGTAGTGGACTCTCGCCCCGAGGTTCGCGCCCGTGTCCACATGCGTGACGGCCGTGTTCTTCACGACCTTCACACCCTGACGGATCAGCTCGCGCGTCAGTGTCGTGCCGGCGCGCCGGTCCCAGTGCGACAGCACGCGGTCGCGGCGGATGAGCAGCGTCACGTCCACGCCGGCGGCGTTCCACATCGACGCGAATTCGATCGCGACGGCGCCGGCTCCGATGATGACCGCGGAGGCGGGGAACTCGTCGAGTTCCAGCGCCTGCGTCGAGTCGATCAGCGCGCCGGCGAACGGATTGCCGGGCAGAGGACGTGGCGATGCTCCGAGCGCGAGGACGACGTCCTTCGCCGTGAGTTCGAGCGTCGGCCCCTGCGGTTTCGGGTCGTCGGATTCTACATATTTGAGGACGTCCGACTGACCGGGGGATGCGACAAGCGCGACCGTGCGCGTCGCCGCGGGGGACTGCGCGAGCGATGCGAGAGCGCGGAACACGGTCACGCCCCGATGCGCGAGCAGTGCGGACAGCCCCTGCGTCATCGTCTCGACGACGTGCAGGCGGTAGTCGCGCAACGTGCCGTAGTCGATGCCGTCCACTTGCGCCTGCACGCCCAATTCGGCCGCACGGTGGACGGTGTCGATCGTGTGGGTCGCGGTGATCAGCGCCTTGGATGGGATGCAGCCGCGGTTGAGACAGGTGCCGCCGACGGTGGCGTCACGCTCGACCAGCGCGACCGACCGGCCCAGTTCGGCGGCGCGAAGCGCGGCGGAATAGCCTCCCGGACCCGCGCCGATGATGACGATATCGAATTCTTCAGCCATGCGACCCATCGTAGTCCCGCATGGCTGAAGGAGACATCACTCCGGCCAGTGGCCGCGCTTGTCGTAGCGCGGCTTCGGCAGACGCCAGCGGCGCACCTGGATCGCACGGCTCCACGCGTAGGAACCGGAACGGCTGCCACGGGCGACCGAACGCTCGCCGTACTTGGCGATGAGCTTCTTCTTGAGACCGCGCCACATGATCCACACGTCGATGACGACGGCGAACAGGTAGACGTACATGAGGATCATCATCGCCATCGAGGCGATCGCGCTCTGCCACACGGTGCTCACGATCATCGAGCCGATGAGGATCACGATGGCGACCGGCATGAAGAACTCGCCGATGTTGAAGCGGGCGTCGACGTAGTCGCGGATGTAGACGCGGTAGGGCAGACGCTCCGACTTGGGCATGTGGTTGATGTCGCCCTTCTGCATCGCCTCGTACTCGACGTTCTCACGCTCGCGCAGACGCTCCCTGGCGGCCTTGCCGGCGGCCTTGCGGTCGGTCGGCACCAGCGGCCGGATGCCGGCGGCCTGCGCCTGCTTCATCTTCGGGGTGGGACGTCCCTTCTTGCCGCCTCTGACGGACTTGGACTGGGCGGGGGCCTCTTCGACGGACTCCTGCGCTTCTTCCTTCTTCTTCAACGGGTTCCATGTCATGCTTGCAGGTTACGGTGACGTCTAGACGCGCGTCGGTACGCGCGAACGGCGGTATTTCGCCGGTGAGGGGCATCGCAGGCCGGACGCCGGCGGTCTCGCCGCGGGCCGGGTCAGGCGGCCGGAAGGCAGTCGACGGGCCGATCACAGACAAATATAGGTGGAAACACACAGACACACAGGCAACAGAAGGAGTCACCGATGGCACAGTCCAGCCAGTCCAGCCAGTCCGGCGCCCGGAGCGTCCGGATCGGCGCAGACGAGATCCGCTCCCGCGTGGAGGCGGACTGGAACCGCATCGTCGACGTGCTCAACCGCAAGATCGCGCTCGGCTCGGTGTCCGCCAAGGGCATCACCGGCGAGCACATGAGGCGTTCGGCCGAATTCGTCGCCGAGCAGATGCGCGAGGTCGGCGTCGACGCGAAGGTCTTCCAGTCGGTCAATCCGGACGGCACGCCGGGCGCGTGGGAGGTCATCGGCTCGCGCGTCGTCGACCCGGACGCGCCGACCGTGCTGCTCTACGCGCACCATGACGTGCAGCCCGTGCCGGACCCGTCCGCGTGGGACACCGACCCGTTCGTCGGCACCGAGGTCGACGGCCGTCTCTACGGCCGTGGATCGGCGGATGACGGCGGCGGCATCGCCATCCACTTCGGCGCGCTCAAGGCCCTGGGCGACGATCTCAAGGTCAACGTGAAGATCTTCATCGAAGGCGAGGAGGAGATGGGCTCGCCGAGCTTCATCCCGTTCATCGAGGCCCACCGCGACGAGTTCGCCTCCGACGTGATCATCGTGGCCGACTCCGGCAACTGGTCCGCCGACATCCCGTCCCTGACCACCTCGCTGCGCGGCAACACCTGCGTCGACGTGACCGTGCGCGCCTTGAAGCACCCGGTCCACTCCGGCCAGTACGGCGGCCCGATCCTCGACTCCAACACGCTCGCCGCGATGCTCATCGCATCCCTGTACGACGGCAACGGCGACCTCGCGGTGCCGGGCGTCGCCGCCGAGGAGCCGATCGGCGGCCTCCAGCGCGACCTCGACGAGGCCACCGTGCGCGAGGACGCCGGCATCGTCGACTCCTACACGCTCGCCGGCTCCGGATCGCTCGCCTCGCGGCTGTGGACCAAGCCGAGCCTGACGGTCATCGGCTTCGACGCCCACCCGGTCGACGGCTCGTTCAACGTGATCAGCCCCGAGACCCGCTTCCGCCTGTCCCTGCGCACCGCGCCGAACCAGCGTCCCGAAGAGGCGCAGGACGCGCTCGCCGCCTTCCTCGAGGGCAATCCGCCGTTCGGCGCCGAGGTCGAGGTGATCAGGCTGGAGAACGGCATGGGCTGGGCCATGGACCCGAACGCCGTGGCCACCAAGGACGCGCTCGAGGCGATGGAGGAGGCGTTCGGCGTCGCCCCGATCAACAAGGGCGAGGGCGGGTCCATCCCGTTCATCCCCGAACTGCAGCGGCTCTTCCCGTCCGCGCAGGTGCTCGTCACCGGCCCGGAGGACCCGAAGGCCAACGCGCACAGCCCCAATGAGTCGATCTCCCTGTCGGGTCTCAAGAACAACGTCGTCACCGAGGCGCTGCTGCTCGACAAGCTCGGCGCGTGACACAGGTCACGGAATCGGGTTCCTCGCAACCCCTTGATTTCGTCGGCTACGTCACTTATGGTGGTGCGCTGACACGGGAGCTGCCTAGAGGCGGCTGAGAGGAGACCTCACGGGTCTCGACCGATGGGACGCGGCCGGGTAATGCCGGCCGCGGAATTGTCGCTCTTGTTTTCCCGTGCCTTGCATCGCGCCGAAATCCGGCGTATGAGAGAGGAAAGGCACATCACCATGGCTGAAGCCGTAGCCAAAGCAAACTACAAGTGGCGCGTCGTCGATATCGTCGTCGCTGCCGTCATCGCCATCGCCTCCGGCGTCATCTTCTGGGCGTGGGACATCGTCTCCAGCGTCCCGATGACCCCGCTCGAGGCGATCACCCCGGGACTCGCGGGCCTCGTGAACGGCATGTGGCTGTTCGCCGGACCGCTCGCCGCGATCATCGTGCGCAAGCCCGGCGCCGCCCTGTTCGCGGAGACCGTCGCCGCGTTCCTCGAGCTGCTCATGGGCAACCAGTGGGGCGTCGGCGGATCGCTGATCGTCGGCATCATCCAGGGCCTCGGCGCCGAGATCGGCTTCGCGATCTTCCTGTGGAAGAAGTGGAACCTCGGCACCACCATCCTGTCCGGCGCTCTCGCCGGCGTCGGCTGCTGGGCCTACTACTGGGCCACCAACCCCGGTTGGGCGCTCGCCTACGTGGCCACCTATCTGGTCACCTCCATCATCTCCGGCATCGTCATCGCCGGCGCCCTGATGTGGTTCCTGCACAAGGCGATCGCCGCCACCGGCGCGCTGGATCGTTTCCCGTCCGGTCGTAGCCAGGCCCGCGTCTGATGCGCATCACACCCGCCGGCGTCGAAGCGAGGGGATGGGGCTGGCGTCACTCCACGCGCAAGGACTTCGCGCTGCGTGACGTCGACCTCACCATCCGTCCCGGGGAGCACGTGCTGCTCCTCGGCGCTTCCGGCGCCGGCAAATCGACGTTCATGGCCGCGCTCGCCGGCGTGCTCGGCGGCTCCGAGGACGGCGACCAGGAGGGAACCCTCACCGTCGACGGCGTCGAACCGTCCGTCGGCCGAGGCAAGGTCGGACTCGTCCTGCAGGACCCCGATTCGCAGATCATCCTCGAACGTGTGGGCGATGACGCGGCCTTCGGCTGCGAGAACCTCGGCGTGCCGCGCGACGAGACATGGAAGCGCGTGCGCGAATCCCTCGATCTGGTGGGATTGCAGGACATCGACCTCGACCGCTCCACCCGGCATCTGTCCGGCGGACAGCGCCAGCGGCTCGCCCTGGCCGGCGTGCTCGCGATGCGCCCCGGACTGCTGCTGCTCGACGAGCCGACCGCGAACCTCGACCCGGACGGCGTCAGGGAGGTGCATGACGCGGTGCGTCATGTGCTCGAGACGACCGGCCAGACCATGGTCGTCGTCGAACACCATATCGACGTGTGGCTCGACATGATCGACCGCGTGATCGTCATCGGACACCCTGATCCCGATTCGCGCGTCGGCGGGATCGTCGCCGACGGCACGCCGGACGAGGTGTTCGGGCGATTCGGCGACCTGCTCGCGTCCGGCGGCGCGTGGGTGCCGGGGCGCGCGATCCCGGACCGTGGGCCGGGACGCCACGGCGACGTCGCGATCGACATGCCGGGCGATTCGGGGCGGTCCGTCGCGCCCGCGCGTGATCGCGAGCCCGCGCTCGTCGCCGAGGACCTGAGCTTTGGACGCGGCACCGCGCTGGGCTCCCACATCGATCTTCAGTTCTTCGCCGGCGAGGTCACGGCCCTGATGGGGCCGAACGGCGCCGGCAAATCAACGCTCGCGCTCACGCTCGCCGGACTCCTGCCGCCGATCGCCGGGCATGTGCGCGTGCGCGCCGACATCGCCGAGGGCGCCCGCGGCGACGAACCGGACAAGTGGAAGAGCCGCGAGCTTTTGGGGCGCATCGGCATGGTCTTCCAGGAGCCTGAGCACCAGTTCGCGGCCGCGCTCGTGCGCGACGAGGTCGCCATCGGCCCCAAGTCGCGCGGCGCGAGCCAGGAGGAGGCGTACGCGATCGCCGACCGCATGCTGGAGCGCATGAACCTCTCCCGCTTCGCCGAGGCCAACCCGTACACGCTGTCCGGCGGCGAGAAGCGGCGCCTGTCCGTCGCCTCGATGCTCGCCGGCGCGCCGCGGATCCTCGTCATGGACGAGCCGACCTTCGGACAGGACTTCACCACATGGACCGAGATGGTCGACCTCATCGCCGCCGTGCGCGATCAGGGGTCGGCGGTCATCGTCGTCACGCACGACGAGCCGCTTGTGGAGGCACTGGACGCGAGGAGGATCGTGTTCGGGTTCTCCGACGGAGGCGACGGAGTCGACAGCGTCGAAGAGGCAGCCAACGGGAACGGAGGTGCGGCACGATGACCGCCGCCATTGCGGAAAGGACCGTGGAACGAGTCGTGAAACATGATGTGAAACACGATACGGGGCGCGTCGCCAGCGTCGCCGTGCGGACCGTTCCCACCGACACCGTCCTTGTCACGCCGCCCGCCGCGCGCAAGGAGCCGGCCCGTGCGGCCTCGCCCTCGTGGTTCATCGCCAAGCTGAACCCGGTGGCGCGCATCATCGGCGCGCTGCTGCTGTGCATCCCGATGTTCTTCAGTCTCGACGTGGTCTCCGCATCCGTGGCGCTCGGCATCGAGTTCGCGTTGCTGTGGATCGGCGGCATCAACCCGCTGCGCGTCCTGCGCAGCACATGGCCGGTGTGGATCGCCGCGACCGGCGGCTTCATCTCCGTGCTCCTGTACGGCCGCACGTCCGGCGCGATCCTGTGGTCCGCCGGCTGGATCGTCGTCTCGGAGGGGTCCGTCAATCTGGCGTGCGCCACGTTCCTGAGGGTCGGCGCGATCGCGGTGCCCGGCGTCATCCTCGCGCTCGGCATGGACCCGACCGATCTCGCCGACGGACTCGTGCAGATCCTGCACCTGTCGCCCCGCTTCGTCTATGGCGGACTTGCCGGCATGCGCATGTTCACGCTGCTGCAGGAGGACTGGCGCGCGCTCGGCCTGTCTCGTCGCTCGCGTGGATTGGGCGACGGCAACGCCGTCGGCCGCGCCCTGTCGCAGGCGTTCGGCCTGCTGGTCCTGTCGATCAGACGCGCCACGAAGCTCGCCACCGCGATGGAGGCGCGCGGCTTCGGCGGCGACACCCCGCGCAGTCAGGCGCGCACCTCCAGCCTGCATCCGGTCGACTGGGTGTTCTTCGCGATCAGCATCGTCATCCCGTTCATCGCCCTGACCGTCGCCGTCATGACCGGCTACTGGCGCTTCTCCTTCCAAGGCGCGTGACCGGTTTGCGTCCCGCATGATTCTCTCGCACGGTCATCGCGTCGCGATTGGTTAGGGAGCCTGGACATGTTCGCTGATTTGTGGAGCGTGTGGGTGTCATCGTAACGGTGATGGGGGATACCGAGTACGTCGAGCTGGCGTTCCAGAAGTTTGTCTCGCCGACCGTACAGCAACACCTCCGACGGGTGAAGCATGCAGAGCTTCACCGAATAGGAATAGTCATCCGGCTTGGTGAGGACGCAGCCGAGCGTGCCGGAGGCACACATGATTCCATCGGGCACGTTGACCAGACAGGAAAGCGTCTCCGGTCCGCCGATGCGGAGGTTCTGGATGACCTTGATGCCATTGACCGCAAGCACCGCCATGAACAGCTGGTTGAGGAGAATGATCTCCCGTTGCCATTCGACATCCATGTCCGGCGTGACGGTCACATCCGGCCCGATGACTCCCATGAAGCAACGGTATACGTCCAGCTCCTTCAGCACATTCTTCAACCGTGGGTAGATTCGTGCGTCGGCGCAGAAGAAACACAACACCGTTTTGTCCGGATAGCGGACGAGTCGTGATTTCCTCTCTCGATAGGTCACGATGAGTTCAGGTCGTTCGTCAAGATACCACGATTGTTCCGGTATGGGGAATCCGTTCTTGTCGAAGCGGACTCCCCGCGCCGTCAGATACGATTCGTAGTCATCAATGAGCAGCATGATGTGATTGAGCGTACTGATCATGCAGTCATCCTCAGGACGGGCGGCCGCATCAACACGATTTCGGCATCGGGCGCGATGCGGCGTAGCACATGCATCACCTGACGAACACGGTGCTGATAGAATTTCCGATGCACACAACCGGTGGAGGCGGGTGCATAGTCCACGAGCACCGCGATGCGGGAGCAGTCCGTGAAGCGTTCCCGCAACGTTTCGATGTCCCTACGATTGTCGATCGCCAGCAATGTCGTCAAGGCGATGGCACGGCGTTTGCCGTCGCAGTCGAACAGGCAAAACGGTTGCCCCGATGGTGAATAGCTCGGGTCGTATGGTATCGGATTCATGTCGATGTCCGCTTCGGGAAGATGATCCCATATGGAACCGATGAGTCGGTAGGCGCTTTTCATGGTTGAGACGCTTCTCTGCTCATAGCTCTATGACGATGCCGGTGTTGTATTGGACAGCACGTCGGGCGTAGTCGAGGAGGTGGCGGTAGATGTCGGCGAGTCTGGGCGTGATGGGCTGGGTGAGTCGTGCTTCGAGCCAGCCGGCGAGGAGTCGGCATTGCTCGGGGTCGAAGAAGTCGACGTCGCCATAGCCGAGCGTGGTGTCGCACAACCGGTTGACCTCGTCGGTGAAGTCCTCGTCCATCGGGTCGCGATCCGACTCACGCATCCGATACACCTCAGAATGGAAGCCCGGTCCGTAGGGGCCGTTAGGCACGTTCCCGTAGTAGGAGGGGATGCTGTCGAAGTCGTGGAACAATACGGCCTGCATGATCTCACATGTCCTTACGCTTGAGGATTTTGAAATGGGTTAGAGACTGGTCGTCGCTGGGGATACGGTCGAGGGTGATGTATCTGCCGACGCGCTTGTCGATGATGCGGAGGTATCCGGCAATCATGTCGGCGAGAACGATGTAGTTCGTGCCGACGTATTTGCGTTTGTAACCTTTTTTGCGTCCTTTGGCTCCGGGAGCGAACTCGTCGACGATGTTGTTGATGTTGACGGGATGCTTGAGCCAGTCATCGTTGTACTTGGCCTCACGTTCCTTGGCCTTGCGGACCCGCTCCTTCTCGACGGGGGAGCGGGGAACGATGTCGTCAAGATAGTGCTTCGACGCATCGGAGTAATCGGACTTCGTATCGGACATAACGAAAGATCTCCTTGAGATTGGGCGTTTGGATGTCCATATTCGGATTCCGCTATGCGGGAACCGATTGAGAATCTCATCGGAGATGAACGCATAATCGAATTGCGACAACGAGGATGCGTGCATCTTCGAGAGGGCGTTGTTGGTTCGTTTCGGCGTTTCAGGAACGCCCTTGTTTTCTATTCGGTCATCGAATCACCTCCAATCGCGTCGATTGCGGGTTGTGATTCGTCGATGATTGATCGGACTGCTCAATCCATTGCCCCTTGCGGTACAGCCTGAGAATCTCGTTGTCGAGAGGAGCGTCGGCATTGCGATGGCGAAGCCAATTGTGATGAGTGGCAAGCGCGACGGAGGCGCATTGTTGAGACACGCCGAATCGTTCGGCGACTTCGGAGACGGTGGTCAGCCGCAGATAGTCGATGAGGACAGGAGGCGCCAGCGCATATCCAGGACCGAAATCAGCTATGCGCTCAGCTACTTCACTGCTCTCCCGATGGTCGAAGAAGCAGTGGCAGAACTCGTGCATCGCGGTGAAGCGCGTCCTGCCACTTGACTCGAAGTTGTTGTAGGCAGCGTATCTTGTTTCGGTGCCGTCCTCCTCGCGTAGCGCGAATGAAACTCCGCTGGGGCAATCGGTGAGCAGGGCGAGATTCATCAGCTCTCCTTGATCGAAGGCGCTCAGGTACGGTATCGCGTGTATGCCACATGCTCCCATGAGTTCAACGGGATCCACGGGGGTGCGGATGAAGCCCAGCTTGCGGAAGGCCGATATCATGCCCTTCTTGATTTCGGTGTAGTAGTCGTCATCGAATCTTGCCATTGTTTCCCCTTCTCGAAGCTAGTAAGGTTGTGATGAGTTTGTTCACATCCTCTTCACTGAGATCTTTGCCGTGCCTTGCGCAGAAACCCAACACTGTGCCGTACTGGGTTTTGATCGTCGGCTCCGGCTTGCCGAGCAGTTCCGCGGATGTGGTGTGCAGCACCGTCGCGATGTTGGCGAGTACTTCCGCTTTGGGTTCGCTAGTGCCCGCCAGATACTTCGATATGGTGGATTGGCTGACCCCGGCTCGTATGGCCAGCTGCGTCTGTGTGATTGCGTATTGGCCCATCAGCTCCCGCATCCTTTCTCCAAGTTCCTTCGTCATCGTGTCCCTTTCCGTTGTTATTGCTTTCTGAATATAACTATATCACACTTATTCAAAAAAGAATATCTGCATATGTGGCATGGGTTCTGAGGTTGTCCTTGGTGGTTTCCCGGATTCGGCGTTGCCTGTTCCGTCCGCGTAAGACGACTCTTTTGGTGCGTGCTGGTGTGGTACAATATGCCACAAATGTGCACATCGTGTGGGTGGGTGGATATCAATAAGGAGGTTCGTCATGACAACGACGACGGCAGCTCCCGTCAAGACGACGGAGTCCAAGGCCATCAGGGCCGATAAGCGGATCATCGCCCAGGCTTCGGAGGTGGCCGAGGAGTACGGCCTCACCCTCGCCTCCGCCACGCGCGCCTTCTGGACGCAGATGGCCCGAACCCGCAGCATCCCGCTGACCTTCGAATCGGAGAAACCGAACGAGGAGAGCCGCGAGGCCATCCGCGAGACCGAGGAGATCATCAAAAACGGCAGGACCCACGATTTCAAAACGGCCGATGACATGTTCGCGAGTCTGGGAATCTGACCATGCTGGAACCTGAATACACACCTCGGTTCAACAGAGATGTTAAGCGTCTGAAGAAGAAGCGGGTCGATGCCGCTCCTCTACGCGAGGTAGTCAGACTCATCCTCGACGACACCGTCGAATCCATCGAGGAACTGAAACGTCGCCACAACATGCACACGCTGTCCGGCGAGTGGAAGGGTTCCAACGAATGTCATGTTGCCAACGCCGGCGACTGGCTGCTCATCTGGTGCACCACCGACGACCTCGCCATCTTCCAGCGCACCGGCTCCCACGACGACCTCTTCGGCTGACGGTGCGCCGGCGAATGCCGAGACTAGGGCAATGTGCCCAAAATGCACATTGCCAATTCAGATAAGGCCATTGCATTTGCGGTCTCGACGTCATCATATCGGTCGGATACCGGGTGAAGTCCTATCGCGGCGTGCAGTTCCGTCGTTGGGCGACCGGTCATCGCCAACAACGACCTGGACGCTATCACGCTGCTAATCGCGTTGAGTGACCCCGGTGAGAAGAACATCATGATTGATCTGGTGGATCGGATGTTGGAGACAATCTGAAACGTGCATTCGACAGTGCGCGATACGTGGGGATGCATGGCCGTACGCTAGGTCGGAACGACCGTTAGACTCGTGCGTAGTCGATGACTGGGTGTTCCGGCTGATGGACGGGACGTATATATGTCGGAAGGAGAACGATGACAGCTGACGAAGGTCTGATTTCACAAACTCAGCGCGTCGAACTGCACAAGGCGATCTGGGGAATCGCCGACGACGTGCGTGGCGCGGTGGATGGTTGGGACTTCAAGGCGTACATCCTCTGCTTTCTGTTCTACCGGTTCATCTCCGAAGACGTTGCGGAATACATAGACGCCGGAGAGCATGAAGCCGGCGATGAGTCGTTCTCCTATGCCGAGCTGTCTGACGAGGATGCCGAGATGGCGCGTGAAAGCGTTACGAAGGAGAAGGGCTACTTTATCCTGCCTTCGCAGCTGTTCGTCAACGTGGCAAAACGTCCGGCCGATGACCCTGAACTCAATATTCACGTCAAGGGCATCTTCGACTCGATTGAGGGCTCCAGCATCGGTACGGCTTCGGAGGATGATTTCAAAGGTCTGTTCGATGATGTGGACGTGACGAGCAATAAGCTCGGCGCCGATCTTGCGGAACGTAACGCCAGACTCGCGAAGATCATCGAAGGTATCCGAGACCTCGACTTCGGCAGCGTACGCGGAGCGAGCATCGACCTGTTCGGCGACGCCTATGAGTACCTGATGAACATGTACGCGAGTTCTGCTGGCAAATCCGGAGGCGAGTTCTTCACCCCGCAGGAGGTGTCCGAACTGCTGGCTCGCATCGTGGTCGGTGGACGTGACAGTGTGAACAAAGTGTACGATCCTGCGTGCGGTTCCGGATCGCTGCTGCTGAAATTCGCCAAACTGTTGGGTGACAAGGGCGTGCGTAAGGGATACTACGGTCAGGAGATCAACCCGACCACATATAATCTTGCGCGCATCAACATGTTCCTGCATCATGTGAACTTCTCCAAGTTCAACATCGCACGCGGCGACACGTTGCTGAACCCGAGGCATTGGGATGATCAGCCGTTCGACGCGATCGTCTCCAATCCGCCGTATTCGGTCAAATGGGTGGGGGACGATGATCCGACGCTCATCAACGACCCGCGTTTCGCGCCCGCCGGTGTGCTCGCGCCGAAGGGCTATGCCGATCTTGCCTTCACGATGCATATGCTCTCATGGCTGTCGGCGGACGGCACTGCCGCCATCGTCGAATTCCCCGGTGTGCTGTACCGGGGAAAGGCGGAGGAGAAGATCAGGAAGTATCTGATTGAGTCGAACGTCGTGGATGCGGTCATCCAGCTGCCGGCCAACCTGTTCTTCGGTGTGACGATCGCCACCTGCGTCATCGTGCTCAGCAAGCACAAGACCGACGACAAGGTTCTGTTCATCGACGCTTCCGAACAGTTCGGACATGTCGGCAACAAGAACAAGCTCATGCCCGAGCACATCGCGAAAATCGCCGAAACCGTCATCGACCGCATTGAGGAGAAGTATTTCTCCAAACTTGTCGGTATCGACGAGATCGGCGCGGACGCGAACCACTGGAACTTATCCGTTGGCACGTGGGTGGAGAAGAAGGACACCCGCGAGAAGATCGATATCGCCGAACTGAACGCACGCATCTCCGGCATCGTCAGGCGTCAGACCGAACTGCGCAAGCAAATCGACATCATCGTCGCGGATCTGGAGCGGTGACATGTGAATTATGCAAGCGGTGCCACACGTCAATGGGAGGATGTGATGGATATGGCAGTGGCGATGCCCCAGTCGGAATTATCTCATTCCGAAGGGCGCGGGACGGTCCCTTCGCCGTCAGAGATCGCTGCGTTGGCTCGTCCTCTTGCGCGTCAATATGGCATTACTGAATTGTATTTGTTCGGTTCGATGGCTACCGGTGGAGCGGATTCCGATTCCGATATCGATTTCATCTATGAAACCAACGACGATGATATGCGTGTTCGAAGAATCGCAAACTTCCGTGAGGCGTTGCGTGAAGTCTTCGGTCGGGATGTCGATCTGGTGAAAGCCAGTTATATCACCCAGTCGGAGAAGAAGCCGTATGACGAACTGATTAGATCGTTGTTCGTGCGCAATGTATTGGCTAATCCGATTCTACGTATTCTTCCGGATGAAAAGGAAGGCTGATGGCGGGAAAGCTTCGGGGAATGATACACAACGTGACTTGATCCACTGATGTCGGGGCGCAAGTGTTGAGAAATGCGCAAAGCATCTGAACGATAGGCATAAGGGGAGAGGAGATTGGACGCATGAGCAGAATCGATGAGATGATCGCGAGACTCTGCCCGGACGGGGTCGAGTACAAGACACTGGGGGAAGTCGGTGTGTTCACGCGCGGGTCTGGAATCCAGAAGAAGGACTTCGTGGATGAAGGTGAGCCATGCATTCATTATGGTCAGATTTACACACGATTTGGCATGGCAACTGACAAGGTCCTGTCTTTGATTTCCGAAGAACAGTATAGACGTGCGAAAAAGGCGCAGCCGGGTGACATTATCATTGCAATTACCAGTGAGAATGTCAAGGATGTTTGCACGCCGTTGGTGTGGGAAGGTATTTCTTCCGTTGCTATTAGTGGACATTCATGTGCATATCACACCAAACTTAATTCGCGATATATTGCATATTATATGGGTACTGAAGATTTCTTTAAACAAAAAAAGAAAATTGCTCGTGGAACAAAAGTAATTGAAGTTAAACCCTCAGATTTAGCTTATGTGAAAGTCCCTATTCCTCCTATGGAAATTCAGGAGGAAATCGTGCGGATTCTGGATTCTTTTGCTAAGCTTGAGGCAGAGCTTGAGGCAGAGCTTGAGGCAGAGCTTGAGGCACGGAAGGCGCAATACGCCTATTATCGCGATCAGCTACTTGACTTCACAGAGAGAGAGTGCTCGTGGCTAAAACTTGGCGAAATTGGTACGTTCATGCGAGGCCGTCGGTTTACCAAATCCGATTATCGTGAATTGGGCATTCCCAGCATTCATTATGCCGACATCTATACGAAACTTGATACGTGGACCGATACGGCCGTCGCATATCTCAACGAAGACAAGCACGATGTGCTGCGATATGCGCAACCGGGCGATGTGGTGATTGCCTGCACGGGTGAGGATTCAGACGATATCGCCAAAGCGGTGGCATGGCTTGGGGATAAGCCCGTGGCGGTTCATGATGATTGTGCTATCTTCCATCATCAGCAGAATCCGAGGTATATTTCGTATCTATTCCAAACGCATAGGTTTGCGAAATTCAAAAAGAGGTATGCCACCGAAGCCAAGATGACGCGCCTGTCTGCCGAACGTATTGCACAATTTGAAGTCCCTGTTCCCTCGCTCGCCGAGCAGCAGCGCATTGTCGATATCCTCGACAGGTTCGACGCGCTCACCATGTCGCTGACTGACGGCCTGCCCGCCGAAATCGAAGCCCGTCGCCGGCAGTACGAGTATTATCGTGACCGACTGCTCGATTTTCCGAAGAAGGAATAACGCATGATCGTGAACGACACTATCGCGACCGAACCGATCGACACCACGTTGGCAAAGACCTACTCCATCCTGTTGGAAGGTCCCGAATCCACGGTGTGCGCCGAGGTGCCGGTCATGCCCTCCGATGCGGCGTCCTACCAGTCGGAGGCGCAGCTCGAATCCGCGCTTATCGCACAACTCGTCTCCCAAGGCTACGAGCGGCTCAGCGTCCACGACGAAGCAGGCCTCGTCGTCAACCTGCGGCATCGCATCGAAATGCTCAATGGATTCACTTTCACCGATGAGGACTGGAGCGATTTCTATCGCACGCACATCGCCAACAAGTCTGATGGCATCGTCGAGAAGACGAGGCGCATCCAGCATTCGCCAGTCATCGACTACACGTGCGCGGACGGCACGTTGCGCAACATCATGCTGCTCGACCGCCACCACATCCACCGCAACCACCTGCAGGTGCTCAACCAGTATGAGACGGGCGAAGGCATGCATGACAACCGATATGACGTGACTATCCTCGTCAACGGGCTGCCGCTCGTCCACATTGAGTTGAAACGCCGCGGCGTCGACATCAGACAGGCGTTCAACCAGATCGAACGCTACCAGCGCGAAAGCTTCTGGTCCGGAAGCGGCCTGTATGAATACGTGCAGATCTTCATCATCTCCAACGGCACGCGTACCAAATACTATTCCAACACCACGCGTTGGCAAAAGACCCGCAACGAAGGCGTCGTCATCGGCAATAAGACCAGCGCTTCCTACCAGTTCACCAGTTGGTGGACAGATGCCCGCAACAAACGCATCATGGATCTCTCGCCGTTCGCTGCCTCTTTTCTTTCACGCGGCACATTGCTCATGATCCTTACCCATTACTGCGTGCTCGATGTGGACGACAACCTGCTCGTCATGCGCCCCTACCAGATCTGCGCCACCGAGAAGGTCCTTAACCGCATCCTCATCTCCGAAAACGACCGGCGACGGCTCGGCACGCCCGAAGCAGGCGGCTACGTCTGGCATACCACCGGATCCGGCAAAACCCTCACCTCGTTCAAGACCGCCGTACTCGCCTCCGGCATGGATGGCGTGGACAAGGTACTGTTCGTCGTGGACCGCAAAGACCTCGACTATCAGACCATGAAGGAATACAACAAGTTCCAGCCGGGCGCGGTCAACGGGTCCGCCAACACGGCGGCGCTCAGACATAACCTCGAATCCACGGCCTCAGACAAACGCATCTGCGTGACCACCATCCAGAAACTCGCCGTCTACCTCGCCAGCATGAAAACCGAAGGCTCGAGTGACACTGCGGTCTTCAATCGACATACCGTGTTCATCTTTGACGAATGTCACCGCTCCCAGTTCGGACGCATGCACAAGGCCATCACCCGCGCCTTCCGCAACTACCACATCTTCGGCTTCACCGGCACGCCCATTTTCGCGAAGAACGCGCGCTCCGGCGGCGACCCGGAACTCAAGACCACGGCGCAGTCGTTCGGTGATTGCCTGCACAGGTACACGGTCGTCAATGCCATCGACGACGGCAACGTGTTGCCCTTCAAAGTCGATTACATCAGGACGTTCCACCGCAAACCCGGCATTCAGGACGAACAGGTGGAGGGCATCGACGTCGACACTGCATGGCGGCATCCCCAACGGCTCGACAACGTGTGCGCCTATATCCTCGATCACTACGACCAGAAGACCAAGCGGGAATCCGCATACCGGTACGAAGGCTCCTATCGCAAGGGTTTCAACTCCATCCTCGCCTGCGATTCCATCCCCTCCGCGAAGGCGTACTATACGAAGCTCAAATCGATGATCGCCGAACGGCCGGGATGCGACCTCAAAATCGCGACCATCTTCACTTACGCGCCCAACAGCGACGACCAAGCCGGCGACGCGCAGGGCATGCTCGCCGACGAGCCGATGGATACCGCCGGCATGAGCGCAACCGACCGCGAATTCCTCGACCATGCCATCGCCGACTACAACGCCATGTTCGCCATGAACTGCGGCACCGATGCCAAGGGCTTCGACAACTACTACAAGGACATCTCACGTCGTATGAAGGACCGTGAACTCGACCTGCTCATCGTGGTCGACATGTTCCTCACCGGCTTCGACGCAAAGACCCTCAATACCCTGTGGGTGGACAAGAACCTCAAGCTACACGGTCTCATCCAGGCATTCAGCCGCACCAACCGCATCCTCAACTCGGTCAAAACCTTCGGCAACATTGTCTGTTTCCGCGACCTGTCCACGAAGGTGGATGAGGCGCTTGCCCTGTTCGGCGATCCGGATGCCGGAGGCATCGTCCTGCTCAAACCGTACGAAGCATATCTTTCCCAATACATGGAGACACTGGATCGACTCCGTGCCGATTTCCCCATTGACGGCAACTTCTCCATGTTGGGGGAGGAAAGGGAAAAGGAATTCGTCAAAACATTCGGCACGCTGCTACGCTTGCGCAATATCCTCTCCTGCTTCGACGACTTCGCCGCTGATGACCCGATCGGTGAGCGTGAACTGCAGAACTATCAGAGTCATTACCTCGACCTCGCGGACAAATACCGCAGACGTGGCAAGGCAGAGCTTGCGGGCATCGGAGACGACCTCGTCTTCGAAATGGAGCTCGTGAGACAGGTGGAGATCAATATCGACTACATTCTCATGCTCGTCGAGCAGTATCACGGTGATAACGTCAAGGATAAGGAGACTGCGGAGAAGATCCGCAGCGCCGTCGCATCCTCACCGCAGTTGCGCGACAAGGCCGAGCTCATCGAACAGTTTCTCCTGCTCGTCGGATTCGACCAGTATCCGCCCGTCATCGACATCGGCAACGTGCCGGAAGACCGGCGTCGCGAGTTCGTCACGAACGCGTGGCATGACTATGTTGTCAAAGCGATGGAAGGTCAACTCGAAGAAATCATTGTCGAACAACGACTCAAGCCAGAGACCACGCGCGCGTTCATGGCCGAGGCATTCGCCGCTGGACATGTACCGGATGAGGGTACTGCCATCAGCGCTGTTATGAAGCCGATGTCCCGATTTGCGCGGGATAATGCGTACGAACGGCGGCGACAGGAGGTCGTGGACGAACTGACGGCCTTCCATAACCGTTTCGCGCCACTGGTAAGCGGGTATCCGGCTCATACCAAGTGACGTGATGCTTGGGATCGGTGGTTCCGGACATGGGTGGAACGCATGCCATATCGGAAACTGTTGCCGGTCACCGGTCTTTCACGCGGCTGGTCCAGTCGTCGTACTGTTTGAACGTGGTGTTATGCGCGTAGGGTTTGAAGATCGGCTTAGGCATGGGACCGTAGACGAGCACGATTTCCGGCTCCAGGATTTCCATCATGGCGTCGAGCCCGGCTCGGAATTCGTGTTTGTCGTCCGCAGTCCGAATGCACCCATAGGTGCCGATGGCTACGATGCTGTGTTTCTCCACGCCGAGGAATGCCAATCTTTCCGGTAGCGCCTCGGTGGTGTAGGTCAGGCTGTTGCCCCAACGGATCTGTGGAATCACGTATATGCCGTGGGATTGATAGTAGTAGCCGATGGCGCGGCTTTTGTAGGTGTTCGCGATCTGAACTGCGAGCGGCGCATCCCGGTAGAGCGAACAATCCGGACTGATGAGCGGACGTTGGCGGAACTCGTCGATGAACTGGTCCGGGGTGATGAGCACGTCGGCGAATTCGGTGTCCATCTCGTAGAATCCCACGGCAAGGTCCGTGTCGGCGTCCCGGTTTCGTTTGCTGAACGGGATGATGTCCGAGGGGATGATGAATTCTGATGGGCGCTTGATGATGGGGATACCGAGGACGCCGTCGAAGTCGGCGCCGGCGACGAGCTCGGGGTTCATGCCGTCGTCGATGGTCGCGTTGCGGCGTGCAGGTCGTTGCGCCGGTGATTGTGCGGCCGGTGGTTGGTCGCCGTCATCTACGGGAACGTTACGTAGCCCGGGGATGTCGAATGCGTCCTGATGTAGTTCACATGAGGTCACGGGTCTCTCCTGTTCTTTGAATCCCGTGTGGTTCCTGAGGATCGCTTGTCGTGCCGGTGTCGTTGCTGTCTTCGCCGGCTTCATTGGCTTCGCGTTGTCTCCAGCGTTCGACGGCGGCGATCATCTTGGGGTCGGCTTCCGCGGCGTAGTAGGGGTGGTAATAGATGTTCGCCTCGGGGTAGCCGGATGCGGGCAGGACGGTGATGCACAGATCGTCGAGGGCGTGTGCTGCCTTGGGAGAGGCTTTTCTGAATCCGGCTTTGTAGTAGAGGTAACCGAGAAATTCGTAAGGGTCGGGGATCGGCTTCTTGTTCCAATTAAGTCCCTCGTAGCGGAATGCCGCCCGTGCGATGTCGTCTGAGGTTTTGCACTCGTTCCGTACGTAACGGAAGAACGCTTGCCTGACGGCATCCCAGCCATACTCGCTCACAAGGCGTGCAGCTTGTTTCTCGAGTGCCCGTAATTCCTCATAAGGCACTAAGTCCGAATCGGCGTCAAAGTAGTTTTTGATAGGGGTCTCGAGGTCGCGGTCGTTGCTCATTGTTTCCTCCAATTGAATTCATCGCTGAAGAGACTGTGATTTTTATTGTAGAGTTTGCGCAGTGCGGTCGCCACTTTGTCCATGGACTTGGAGCTTGGTCTGAAATGACCGCTCTGGTCATCGAAAGACAATATTTTCCCGTCCTGCATATTCATGAGGCCAGCAGCCTGCACCACAGGATCCTTGCCGCCGATCAGCGTGGGGTGAGGCGAGCGTCCCCTCGAGTTGTACGGGTTACGCCGTTCTCCAAAGACGATGTGTCCGTCCATATCCAGCACGTACATGAAAGTACCAGTAGCTTTCTCTCCGTCGAACATGATGGAGTCGCCCTTGGCGGCCTTCTCGAGGTCGGTGCGGGTTGGATTCTTGAAGTATCCTCTGCCGGGTTTGTAGATGCCGGCCTTCTTGTCGAGTTCCAACATCGACTTGACGACGTGGTAGGTCGGCTGGTACGGCTGCGATCCGCCGCTGCTATACGCTCCCTTGGCTCCGCTGCCCATCGCGTCCGCCTCCTTTCCGCTCGCTGATTCGCGTGTTGTGCGCGATGCTGGCCACGTTATGAAACGGCGACCGGGATTCAGGGAGAAAATGGGAGACTCAGGAGGGAGAAACTGGGAGAAAAACCGTGGAAAGCGTTGCGGCGCCTAGTAAACTAAAAATTGTAAAAATGCTGTCTGTGTGGCTGATGCCAACGGAGCTATACGCCATAAAGACAGTGCTGCGCTGCATGAGGAGAGGCGATGACCAGAGAGGAGAACGTCAGATTCTGTGATTTGGTGAAATCGCTGCGACCTCTTACCGGGAAGGGTCTGTCTGCCGGTGAACAAGTAGCTGAGGTCGTTTCGATGCTCACCAAGGTTCCGGAGAATCGTATAGGCACGGCTGTGGATCCAGCCCAGGCGTCACAGGAAACTCTCCGTAAGATGTCTTCAAGTGACGGTTCATTCACAAAGAAGTTGGCCAATGCCATATACGAATGTATGGATCTTGGACAGTTCATAAGCCAAATTGATGGCGCGGAACCTATGGCTAAACAGAGAATCGTGGATAATCTCACCGAATATGGGATAACGGTGAATCTTAACGAGTTGGGTGAGCGATGCGCGAAAATCGCATTGAGCGTGATTTCCCGAAAAGCCGGTCAAAAAATGTCCCCGGAATCCGTAGCTGCCAGGATTGCCTACGCGAGAGGCATCGCGAATAACAAGGACGCCCTGCTCATGCAGTGTGCCGGTCTCTGCACAGAATGCGGCGCCTCCCTGATAACGGATAAACGTGGGAACGGTATACCCGTATACGAGATTCTTCCCATTGATTCGGACGTATCCTCATATGGTCTTGACGATTTTGTGGTGATGTGTCCGACCTGCGCGGCGAAATACAAGCATCACCCACGCAAGAGCGACATCGAACGAGTGCGAAGCGAGAAGAAAGCCGTTTCCAAGCAGAGGGATCTCGAAGGTTTATTGACTCCGTTGAACTTGGAGAAGGAACTTGCGCAATTATTGGATGATATCAGAGAACTGGGTTTTGAAGACACGTCTCATCAGCAAATCCAGATGCGCAATCCCGTACCGATACGTGATAAGGTCTCTGAAGACGGCGAGCTCTGTCGCGAGATAACCGATTCAGTCAGCTCGTATTATCCATTCATCGCCGCACGAATGAAAATGCTGGAGGAAACCCATAGATTGTCGTTCAATGAGCTGCTGTCACAGATGCATGCCAAATATCTGAAGTATGAGGGTCAGGGATTGAGCCAAGCCGAGATTTTCGACCAACTTTCCGATTGGATAGCCGATCGCACTCATTCGCGGTCGCGCACCGCTTCAATTCTCGTTTCGTATTTTGTTCAGATATGTGAGGTGTTCCGTGCTCCTGCCCAGTAAGCTTGTACCCTTCGCCGAGTCGACGTTGGCTGATCTCGTGCCGGTTTTTTCGCTGATACCGAAAGAAGGGATCAGCGTCATCGACTTGTGTTTGCGGTGTCTTTCCGGAATTAAAAGCCCCGAGGCCGTCATTGACGCGTTGACCGTCTTGTTCGCAATCGGAGCGGTGAAGCTTGACGAGACCAAGGAGGTGATCCATCGTGCTTAAGGAGATCTATTCGAGCCGATTCGCCGCTCATGTCGGTGTTGACCGGCACATCCAGTTCCACGATGGGCTGAACGTGGTGCTCGGCGGCGAACAGGCAGAGAACTCCATCGGCAAATCGACGTTGCTGATGATCGTCGATTACGCCTTCGGAGGCAAGACGTTCGGTAAATCGGATGCTGTGAAGGATTACGCCGTGGGCGACCATGAGATCTTCTTCGCTCATGAGTTCGCCTCGGGGACGCGGTATTTCTCCAGAGACACCGCTCAGCCGAATCTGGTCAGGGAATACTCGGATGGCATGTATTCGTTGCTTACCGGATCCATGACCGCTGAGGATTTCTGCAGGACGCTGAAGGAGGAATCCGGATTCCAGGACCCGGACCTGACCTGGAGGGAGGCAGCAGCGACTTTTGCCCGTGTGAGTACGTCGCATGAGATCGACTATGCGAAACCATTGAACGCCTCGATGCATACGCCGGATGCTCAAGCTGTGAGAACGCTTGAGAAGATGTTCGGCGTCTTCCAGCCCATCAAGCAACTGGAGACGGCGGTCTCGGATGCCCGGAAGCGATACGATGTGATGCACGGAGCAGCAAAGCTGGGTCTTTCCGATTACATCTCATTGAGGAGCAAACGGGATCGCAGAAACGCACAAGCACAGCTGGAGGCGGCCGAACGAGAACTCAACGACCTTAAACTGGCGGCCGACCAGAAGCTGTTCAAAGAAGGCATTGCCGCCTCGGAACGCAATAATGAACTCAAAGCGGAAATCAACGAACTGCTGCAGAAGCGGGATCTACTGACCGCCAAAATCGGCATCATCGACAGGGGAAGAATCACTCGACATGATGTCGACGTCCGGCAGATCGAAGCTTTGCTTCGGTTTTTCCCGAATGCGGACATCGGCAGAATCGAGGAGATAGAGGCATTTCACCACAAACTGACCGGAATCCTCAGTGATGAGCTCTCCGCACAGAAGGAACAGTACCGGCTGATGATCGGCTCCATCGACAATCAGATCAACCACTTGAGAACCGAACTTGCCGATATGGGACAGACCGGAACGTTGAGTACGGAGGAGTGGGACAAGGCGGGAGAGCTGAATGGGACCATCCACCGGTTGCAGGCGCAAATCGGCTCCTGGGACAAGACCGAGACACTGAAAGCGGCGATGCAGGAGGCATCCGCGGAACTGCAGATACAACGGCCGAAACTCATTGGCCGAATGACCGGCACGATCAACACTGCGTTGAAACAGCTGAATGATGCCGTCGATACGGGGAACAATCCGCCCGAGCTGTGCATATCGGAGACTCGGAACGGGAAGCAGTCGTATACGTTCGGCACCGAGCGGGACACCGGTGCCGGCACCCGTGCGAAGGATGTGGTTCTTCTTGATTTGGCCATTCTGGAACGTACCGATCTTCCAATACTTATTCATGATTCAACGTTGCTGAAGAACATCGGAGACGAGCCGATCGAGTCCATCATGGAGATGTATGCGAAAACGGACGCGATGGGCAAGCAGGTGTTCATCGCCTTCGACAAGCGTGGGTCGTATTCCGAGAAGACACGGCGAATCATCGATGCTCATACTGTCGTCTCTTTGAACGCTGACGGGCGGGCGCTCTATGGCAGAAGATGGAACAGGATCGAAGAGCAGGGGGGAATCGTGACCGCGGATGCGCCGCGGTAGGAGTAACGGTAGTCTGGTGGCCATGCCGATCAACCAAGCTTTGCTCGATAACCCGAAGTCCGACCGTGTGCGCCGCGTCGCCGACCTCGCGCGCGCCAAGGGGCGCGAACGCTCCGGCAGGTTCCTCATCGAGGGGCCGCAGTCGGTGCGCGAGGCCGTCACCTGGCGTCCGGACGTGGTCCAGGACCTGTATGTCGCCGTCGACGACGCGCTGGGCCACGTCCGATACGCCTCGGACACGCTCGCGAGGATCGTCGAGACCTCGCAGGACGCCACCATCTACGTGCACCGGGCCACGCGCGAGGTGATCGAGCGGATCAGCAAGGACGCGCAGGGCATCCTCGCCGTGGGCAACATGCGGGCGATGCACGCCGAACCCGAGTCGGTGGCGCTGCCGGCCGCGGGGGAGCGCACGCCGCGCATCGCCGCGTTCTGGCAGGTGCGTGATCCGGGCAACGCAGGCACCGTGATCCGCGCGGCCGACGCAGCCGGATGCGACGCGGTCGTGTTCGTCGACGAATGCGTCGACCCGTTGAACCCCAAGGTCGTGCGCTCCACCGCTGGATCGCTGTTCCACATCCCGGTCCTCGAGATGGACGTCGAAGGCTTCCTCGCGTACTGCGCCGAACACGATCTCACAACCGTCGCGGCCGACGTGTACGGCACGCCCGATCGTCGACCCGAGTCGCTGCCGACGCTGCTTGCGGAACGTACCGAACGCGCGGACGTGACCGGCACCGCGGGCGCGGCCGGCACCGACGTCGTCGCGAAGGCCGAAGCCGCACGTCCCGGCGAGGCCGTGCTCTTCGGCAACGAGGCGCGCGGACTGCCGCCGGAGATCCTCGCGTGCATGGACCGCATCGTCTCGATTCCGCTGTACGGCAAGGCCGAATCGCTGAACCTCGGTACCTCCGCCGCGGTGATGCTCATGAGCCTGGCGATGGCCGACCGCTGATCGCCGACTGCCTGTCGACTGCCTGTCGACCGCCTGATGAGCGGGCGGCCCCATGTCGAGTCGTATAGTGACAATGTGATGTTGGACAAAGCTTGGGGAAACGCGTGTTTTCGCGCGGTTTCCCACGTGTTTTCACGTCAATGAAGCAACAGAAGGAAAGGGTGCTCGTGGCAGAAGCGCTATTCGATGCGCAAGCGGTGACCGATGCGGTCGCCGAAGGCATCGCCAAAATCCAGAACGCCTCCACGCTGGAGGAATTGAAAGCCATCAGAACCGAATACGCCGGCGCCGAGTCGGCGATGACCCTCGCCAGCAAGGCGATCGGATCGCTGCCCAAGGATCAGAAGAAGGAAGCCGGCAAGCTCATGGGCAAGCTGCGCGCCGACTTCGGCCGCGCTTTCGGTCCCAAGGAGGCCGAGCTCAAGGAGGCCGCGGAGAAGGCCGCGCTCGCCGCCGAGACCGTCGACATGACGCTGCCCGTGAACCGCAAGCCGCTCGGCGCACGTCACCCGCTCGCCAAGCTCATGGAGGACGTCGAGGACTTCTTCATCTCGATGGGCTGGCAGATCTCCTCCGGCCCCGAGGTGGAGGCCGAATGGTACAACTTCGACGCCCTGAACTTCGGCCCGGACCACCCGGCCCGCCAGATGCAGGACACCTTCTACGTCAAGGGCAACCAGGCCAAGGACGCCGCCGGATTCGTCGGAAGCAACATGGTCGTGCGCACGCAGACCTCCTCCGATCAGGTGCGCGCCCTGATCGGCCGCGGCGTGCCGCTGTACATCGCCTCCCCGGGCCGTGTGTTCCGCACCGACGAGCTCGACGCCACCCACACCCCGGTGTTCCACCAGTGCGAGGCGCTCGCCGTCGACAAGCACCTGACCATGGCCGACCTGAAGGGCGTGCTCGACAAGCTCGCCGTCGCCATGTTCGGCCCGGAGGCCAAGACGCGCCTTCGCCCGAGCTACTTCCCGTTCACCGAGCCCTCCGCCGAGCTCGACCTGTGGTTCCCCGACAAGAAGGGCGGCCCGGGCTGGCTCGAATGGGGCGGCTGCGGCATGGTCAACCCGAACGTCCTCAAGTCCGCGGGCCTGGACCCGAACGAGTACACCGGCTTCGCGTTCGGCGTGGGCATGGAGCGCACGCTCCTGCTGCGTTCCGACATCAATGACATGCACGACCTCGTCGAGGGTGACGTGCGTTTCGCCGAACAGTTTGTGATGGGGGAGTGATCGCCAATGCCCATGGTTGATATCGATTGGCTCAAGGAGCACGTCGAGGTTCCGTCCGACCTCACCTACGAGCAGCTGGCCAAGGACCTGGTCAAGGTCGGCCTCGAGGAGGAGCAGATCCACGCCTCGCAGGTCACCGGCCCGATCGTCGTCGGCTACGTCGTCGACGCCACGCCCGAACCGCAGAAGAACGGCAAGGTCATCAACTGGTGCCATGTCGACGTTGGCCCCGAATACAACGAGACCGACGAGAACGGCAACAAGGTGCCGCGCGGCATCATCTGCGGCGCGCCGAACATGGCCGCCGGCGAGAAGGTCGTCGTGACCCTGCCGGGCGCCGTCCTGCCGGGCGATTTCAGGATCGAGCCGCGCAAGACCTACGGCCACATCTCCAACGGCATGTGCGCCTCCGAGCGCGAGCTGGGGCTGGGCGACGACCACAACGGCATCATCCTGCTGCGCCACTACGGCTTCACCACCGAGGAGTACGAGGCCCTGAAGCCCGGCGACGACGCGATGCACCTGCTACATCTCGACCAGCCGCTGCTGGAGATCAACATCACCCCGGACCGCGGCTACACGCTCTCCTACCGTGGCGTGGCGCGCGAATACCACCACTCCACCGGCGCCGCGTACACCGATCCGGTCGTCGAGCTCAACGCGAAGGTCCCCGAGCCGGCCGGCGAGGCCTCCGGCACCGTGCCGGACATCCAGGTCGAGATCGAGGACGACAACCCGATCCATGGCGTGCCCGGCTGCGACCGCTACTACGCGCGCGTCATCCGCGGCTTCGACCCGACCTCCCGCACGCCCAACTGGATGCGCCGCCGCCTGATCCGCGCCGGCATGCGCTCCATCTCCCTGGCCGTCGACGTCACCAACTACGTGATGCTCGACCTCGGCCAGCCGATGCACGCCTACGACCTCGACAAGCTCGAGGCGCCGATCGTCGTGCGCCGCGCCAAGGAGGGCGAGAAGCTCACCACCCTCGACGGCAAGGAGCACGAGCTGAGCGTCGAGGACCTGCTCATCACCGATTCGCCGAACGGCGAGCGCGCCTCCCGCATCATCGGCCTGGCCGGTGTGATGGGCGGCCTGTACGGCGAGGTCACGGCCGAGACGAAGAACATCCTGCTCGAGGCCGCGCACTTCGATCAGGTGACGATCGCCCGTTCCGCCCGCCGCCACAAGATCCCGTCCGAGGCGTCCCGCCGTTTCGAGCGCGGCGTTGACTACGAGCTGCAGCCGGCCGCCGCGCAGATGGCCGCCGACCTGCTGGTCAAGTACGGCGACGGCGAGCCGAGCGACCATCCGACCGACGTGAACAACACGGCGCACCGCAAGGCCATCCACTTCAAGGCCTCCGAGGTCCGTCGCGTCGCCGGCCTCGACACCCCGGTCAACGAGATCTCCGACATCCTCACCGACATCGGCTGCAAGGTGGCCGGTGGCGGCAACGGCGAGTTCGTCGTCACCCCGCCGACCTGGCGCCCGGACTTGAACGAGCCGTGCGATCTGGTCGAGGAGGTCGCGCGTCTCGTCGGCTACGACGAGATCCCCGTGACCGTGCCGCCGGCGCCGGTCGAGGGCCTTGTGGGGCTCACCCCGGACCAGCTGCGTCGCCGTCGCGTGGCCGACGAGCTCGCCGAATACGGCATGGTGGAGGCGCTGAGCTACCCGTTCGTGGGCGACGCCGACTACAAGGCGTTCGGCTACGACGCGGAGGCCACCAAGAAGGTCAGCGTCGAGATCGCCAACCCGCTGTACGGCGACCGTCCGTTCCTGCGCCGCCACATCCTGCCGACCCTCGCCGGCACCGTGCAGCGCAACATCCGCCGCGGCATCGAGAACGTCTCGCTCTACGAGCTCGGCCACGTCTACCTGTGGAACCCGGACGCGCCGGCCATCCCGGCCCTGCCCGGCGGCGTGAAGCCGACCGACGAGCAGCTCGCCGCGCTCGACGCCGGTCTGCCGGACCAGCCCGACCATGTCGCCGGCATCCTGACCGGTCTGGCCGAGGATTCCGGCTGGCTGGGCGGCAGGCGTCCGGTCGACTGGTCCGACGCCGTCGAGGCCGTGCGCCGCATCGCCGATCGTCTCGGCGCCGCGATCGCGCTCGACCAGCCGGCCGGCGAGGACGTGCCCGCCCAGTGGCATCCGGGACGCTTCGCCAACGTCAAGGTCGGCGACCTGTTCGTCGGCTTCGTCGGCGAGCTGCACCCGCACGTCAACGAGGAGCTCGGCTTCCCCGAGCACTCCGCCGCGTTCGAGCTCAACCTCACCGCGCTGTTCTCCACGCTGGACGGCAAGCCGGTGCAGGCCAAGCCGATCTCCACGTTCCCGCCCGTCAAGCAGGACCTCGCCTTCACCGTCGACGACACGGTGACCGCCGCCCGTCTCGAGGGCGTGATCCGCGAGGCCGCCGGCGCGAACCTCGAGTCGATCGAGCTGTTCGACGTGTTCACCGGCGACGCCCTCGGCGAGGGCAAGAAGTCGCTGGCGTTCGCCGTGGTCTTCCGCTCGCCCGACAAGACGCTGTCCGCCGAGGACAGCGAGGCGATCCGCAAGGCCATCGTCGACAAGGCCGCCACGATCGGCGCGCAGCTGCGTGCGTGAGTCCGCGCGACGTCGCATGGCGCATGACATCGCGTGATGTCGCGTGACGTGCGTCACACAGTGACCGCGCATGCTCCGCGCTCAGCGTGATCCGTGACCAGGGGGCGTCGAAAGACGCCCCCTGTCGCGTAAGCTGGGGACGAACCCCTGTAGGAAAGGAACCCGATGACCGCACCCGAACAGCAGCCGAACAACCCCACCGAGCCGAACGGGGTGAACGCGGCCGCCCCGGAACCGGCGTCGGATCAGCCGCAGTACGGCCAGTACGCGAACCTCGACTACGGCGCGATGCGCAGCCAGTTCGGCCCGAACTACAACCCGTACCTCTACGGCGCGCCCGACCCCGATCCCAAGGACGCGAACGGCGACGCCGCGCAGGGAGCGGGAGCGCAGGGAGCCCAAGGTGTTCAGGGCAATCCGCAGGGCGGCCAGCAGTACTATCCGGGCGGATACCCGGGGGCGCAGGGCCAGCCGTACAACCCCGCAGGCAACCCCGCCGGCAATCAGAACCCGTACGCCCAGCCGACCGGCGCCAATGCCAACGGTGTCAACGGCAATCCCAACCGTCCCGCCGACGGCCACACGCCGCGCTACATCTACGGCGTCGACGTCAACGACCCGAACCAGAACCCGCTTTACGGGCGCTGGGACCCCTACGCGATCATCGCGTTCGTGTTCGCGCTGATCTTCTCCGTGCCGCTGCTGCCGGCGATCATGGGCTGCGCGTCCATGTGGCGCACCCGCACCTTCCACATGAAGGGCCGTGGGTTCGCGATCGCCGCGGTCGTCATCAACCTGATCACCACCGGCGTGCAGGTGTGGATGTGGATGCACGGCATCAGCATGGACGACCTGTACGCCCAGGTCCTCAACATGTACGGTCTCAACGGCTCCGGCAGCGGAGGTTCCGGCACCTCCGGCGATTCGATGTCCGCATGACAACGAATCACACTGTGAAACACCGGACTGCATAATTATGCAATAGTCCGCATAAGTCGTATACTCGTGCTTGTTGTCTTGTTGAATAAGGACGTGAATATGGCGAAGTATACGGTGGCCGTGGCGGGTGCCACGGGCTATGCAGGCGGTGAGGCGCTGCGGATTCTGGCGGCCCACCCGGATTTCGAGGTGACGTGCGTCGCCGGCCATTCCTCGGTGGGTGACAAGCTCGGCAAGCATATGCCGCACATCCCGCAGCTGGCCGACCTGACCGTCGAGGACACCACCCCCGAGGTGCTGAACGGCCACGACGTGATCATCCTCGCGCTGCCGCACGGCGCCTCCGGCAGGCTCGCCGCGCAGCTCGACCCGGACGCGGTCGTCGTCGACCTCGGCGCCGACCACCGTCTCGAGGAGAAGGACGCGTGGGACGAATTCTACGGCGGCGACTTCTACGAGCACTGGACCTACGGCATGCCCGAGCTCATCACCGGCCATGACGGCCACGGCGGCTACACCCGCCAGCGTGGGAACCTGTCGGGCGTCAAGCGCATCGCCGGGCCGGGCTGCAACGTGACCGCCACCACCCTGGCCATCCAGCCGGGCGTCGCCGAAGGCCTCGTCGAGCCCAAGGGCCTCGTCGCCGACCTTGTCGTCGGCTACTCCGGCGCCGGCAAGAACCTGAAGCGCACCAACCTGCTCGCCGCCGAGGCGCTCGGCTCCGCCCTGCCGTACGGCGTGGGCGGCACGCACCGCCACATCCCCGAGATCCTGCAGAACCTCGCGCACGCGGCCGGCAAGCCCGCTTCGGCCGCGGCCGAGTTCACCCTCGGCTTCACCCCGGTCCTCGCCCCGATGTCGCGCGGCATCCTCGCCGTCGTCTCGGCCCCGATGACCGACAAGGCCGCCGCGATGGGCGACGCCGAGATCCGCGCGGTGTGGGAACACGCCTACGAGGGGCAGGACTTCATGGTCCTGCTGCCCGAAGGCTCGCTGCCCGCCACCGGCAACATCATCGGCTCGAACGCCGCGCACCTGCAGGTCGTCACCGA
The DNA here is from genome assembly GCF_008698235.1 of Bifidobacterium rousetti. Classification (GTDB taxonomy): domain Bacteria; phylum Actinomycetota; class Actinomycetes; order Actinomycetales; family Bifidobacteriaceae; genus Bifidobacterium; species Bifidobacterium rousetti. The sequence goes on along the minus strand of NZ_PEBH01000002.1, from coordinate 244,506 downwards.
CCGTCATGCCGGTCGCATCATCGCGTTCGCCGCCATCGACAACCTCAACCGTGGAACCGCCGGACAGGCGGTCCAGTCACTGAACATCGCCCTGGGGCTGCCCGAGGACCAGGGCCTGACCAAGATCGGAGTCGCACCGTGAGCGTCACATTCGCGCAAGGGTTCTCCGCCGCCGGAGTCGCGGCGGGCATTTCGTCCGTCGAAGGCAAGAAGGATCTCGCCCTCGTCGTCAACAACGGGCCGCTGGACGCGGCTGCAGGCGTGTTCACGTCGAACCGCTTCTGCGCCGCGCCCGTGCAGTGGTCGCGCAGGCAGGTCGCGGACGGCCGCGTCAAGGCCGTGATCCTCAACTCCGGCGGCGCCAACGCGTGCACCGGCGAGGCCGGCTACGCGCAGTCCAAGGCCACCGCGGAGAAGGTCGCCGCCCTCGTCGGCGTCAAGCCCGAGGACGTGGCCGTATGCTCCACCGGACTCATCGGCGAGCTGCTGCCGCTCGACAACGTGCTCGCCGGGGCCGAGGGCGCCTACAAGACGCTCGCCGCCACCCCCGAGGCCGGCGCGGACGCGTCCCACGCCATCATGACCACCGACACCAAGCCGAAGACCGTCGAACTGACCGGCTCCAACGGCTGGAGGATCGGCGGCATGGTCAAGGGCTCGGGCATGATCGCCCCGCAGCTGGCCACCATGCTGTGCGTCATCACCACCGACGCGGTCGTCACCGCCGGCCAGCTGCAGGCCGCGCTGACGGTCGCCGCCGAGCACTCGTTCAACCGCATCGACGTGGACGGCTGCATGTCCACCAACGACACGGTCCTGCTGCTCGCCTCCGGCGCCTCCGGCGTCGAACCGGACAAGGACGAGTTCAACAGGCTCGTCAAGGACGCCTGCGCCTCGCTCGCCCGCCAGATCATCGGCGACGGCGAGGGCGCGAGCCACGACATCCGCATCACCGTGACCGGCGCCACCAGCGAGGACGCCGCCCTCGCCTGCGGCCGCGCGGTCGCCGCCTCCAACCTGCTCAAGTGCGCGATCAGCGGCAACGACCCCAACTGGGGCCGCATCGTCTCCTCGCTCGGCACCGTCCCGCCCGAAATCGCCCCGTACGACTCCGAGAAGGTGACCGTCGACGTCAACGGCGTGCGCATCTGCGAGCACGGCGGCGCCGGGCGCGACCGCAGCGAGGTCGACATGACCCCGCGCGAGGTCCACATCGACATCGACCTGAACGCCGGCGACGCCGAGGCCACCGTGTGGACCGACGACCTCACCCATGAATACGTCCACATCAACGCCGACTACGAAAGCTGAGTCAATGGCAACAGAACTCAAGGGACCTGGATTCCATTTCGACGTGCACACCGATCTGCGCGCCGACCAGAAGGCGGAGGTGCTCATCGAGGCGCTCCCGTGGCTCGAGGAGTTCGCCGGGCAGCGCATCGTCGTCAAGTACGGCGGCAACGCGATGGTCGACGAGCACCTGAAGCAGTGCTTCGCCGAGGACATGGTGTTCCTGCGTCAGGTGGGACTGCACCCGATCGTCGTGCATGGCGGCGGACCGCAGATCTCGCACATGTTGAAGGCGCTCGGCATCAAGTCCGAGTTCAAAGGGGGTCTCAGGGTCACGACCCCGGAGGCGATGGACGTGGTGCGCATGGTCCTGACCGGCAAGGTCTCGCGTGAGCTCGTCGGCCTCATCAACGCGCACGGCCCGTTCGCCGTCGGCCTGTCCGGCGAGGACGGCGGCCTGTTCTCCGCCATGCAGCGCAAGCCCGTCATCGACGGCAAGGCCACCGACATCGGACTCGTCGGCGACGTGGTGTCCGTCGATGCGTCCGCCGTCGAGGACCTCGTCAACGCGGGCCGCATCCCGGTCGTCTCGTCGGTCGCCCCGAACGAGGACGACGCCACCGAAGTGCTCAACGTGAACGCCGACTCCGCGGCCGCCGCGCTCGCCGCCGCCGTCGGCGCGCGCAAGCTCGTGATCCTGACTGACGTCGACGGCCTGTACGCCGACTGGCCCGACCGCAACTCCCTGATCGGACGCATCGGCGTGGAGAACCTGCGCGACATGCTGCCCGACCTCGAATCCGGCATGCGCCCGAAGATGGAGGCGTGCGTGCGCGCCATCGACGGCGGCGTGCCGCAGGCGCACATCATCGACGGCCGCAAGCCGCATTCCATCCTGAACGAGATATTCACTTCCGCCGGCATCGGCACCATGGTCGTGCCCGAGGACGGCATCGAGATGAGGAGCTCCTATGTCTACTGACGTCAGCAACACCACTGCCGCGGCCGGCGCCGCGGCCGTCCCGGGCGTCACCGTCCCCGCCGGTGGCGAGACGCTCGGCCCGAAGGATTCCAAGTGGCTGGGGGAGTACTCCCAGGTCCACATGAACGTGTTCGGCACGCCGCTGCGCGTGATGGACCACGGCGAGGGCACGCGCATCTGGGACGTCGACGGCAACGAATACCTCGACTTCCTCGCCGGCATCGCCGTCAACTCGCTCGGCTACGCGCACCCCAAGTGGGTCAAGGCCGTCAGCGAGCAGGCCGCGAAGGTCGCCCACACCAGCAACTACTTCGCCACCGAACCGCAGATCGAGCTCGCCGCCAAGCTCGTCAAGCTCGCCGGCGCCCCCGAGGGCTCACACGTCTACTTCGGCAACTCCGGCGCCGAGGGCAACGAGGCGGCCCTGAAGCTCGCCAAGCTCTACGGCCGCACGCTGCCGGGCGCCGCGCCCGCGATGGGCGGCAAGCCCGCGCGCATCATCGCCCTGACCAACGGCTTCCACGGCCGTACGCTCGGCGCGCTGTCCGCGACGTGGAAGCCCGCCATCCGCAAGCCGTTCGAGCCGCTCGTGCCGAGCGTCCAGTTCGTGCGCGCCGGCGATCCCTTCGCCCTCTACGAGGCGTTCGCCGAGACCGGCGTCGGCCACTACGGCAAGGGTCCGGTCGCGGCCGTCATCATGGAGCTCATCCAAGGCGAGGCGGGCGTCAAGCCCTTGGGCGCCGACTATGTCAAGCAGGTGCGTCAGATGTGCGACATCCACCACGCGCTGCTCATCATCGACGAGGTGCAGACCGGCATCGGCCGCACCGGCTCGTGGTTCGCGTTCCAGCGCGAGGATCTCTCCGGCGGCATCACCCCGGACATCGTCACCTTCGCCAAGGGCGTGGCCGGCGGCTTCCCGATGGGCGGCATGATCGCCTTCGGCTCCAAGCTCTCCGCGCTGTTCACCCCCGGATCGCACGGCTCCACCTTCGCCGGCAACCCCCTGGGCGCGGCCGCGGCCCTCGCCACCCTCTCCGTGATCGAACAGGACGGGCTCGTCGCCAACGCCGAGGAGCGTGGACGCCAGCTGCGCGAGGGGCTCATGGCCACCGGCAACCCGCTGTACGTCTCCGTGCGCGGCCGGGGCCTCCTGGACGCGGTCGAACTGTCGCACCCGTGCGCCCACGCCGTGATGAACTGGTGCCTCGAGCACGGGCTCATCGTCAACGCCGTGCGCGCCGACGCCCTGCGTTTCGCCCCGCCGCTCATCGTCTCCGCCAAGGACGTGGACGATGCACTCGCCATCCTCAAGGCCGTTCCGACGGACCTTCCCAACGACTGACGGCCGGCGGCCTTCCCGCCGCCGATCCGTCCCCTCGCGTCATCCAGTCACAAGAAAAGAGCAATCACCATGACCCCCGAACTGCGTCACATGCTGCGCGACGACGACCTGAACCACGAGGAGCAGAAGCAGGTCCTCGAACTCGCCATCAAGTTCCACAAGGACCGCTTCTACAGGCAGCCGTTCGCAGGCCCCAAGGCCGTCGCGGTGCTGTTCGACAAGCCGTCGACCCGCACCCGTTCCAGCTTCTCCATCGGCGTCGCCGAACTCGGCGGCTACCCGCTGGTCATCGACAAGTCCGGCTCCCAGCTTGGCCGCGGCGAGCCGGTCGCCGACACCGCGCGTGTGCTCGACCGCATGGCCTACGGCGTGGTGTGGCGCACCTTCGGCCAGGATCGCGTCGAGGAGATGGCGAAGTACTCCACCCATCCGGTCGTCAACGCGCTCACCGACGACTTCCACCCGTGTCAGATCCTCGCCGACTTCCAGACGATCGCCGAGCATCGCGGCGGCGTCGACAACCTGAAGAACCAGACCATCGCGTACGTGGGCGATGCGGCCAACAACATGTCCAACTCGTACCTGCTCGGCGGCGCGGTCGCCGGCATGAACGTGCGCGTCGCCGGCCCGCAGGGCTACCTGCCCCGTCCGGACATCGTCGCGGACGCGGAAGCGATCGCGGCCGAGAACGGCGGTTCGATCCTCGTGACCACCGACGCGAAGGAGGCCGTCAAGGACGCCGACTGCGTGTTCACCGACACCTGGGTGTCGATGGGCGAGGAGGCCGAGTACGCGATCCGCTCCAAGCCGTTCTGGCACTATCAGGTCAACGACGAGCTCATGGCGCTCGCCAAGCCCGACGCGCTGTTCCAACACTGCCTGCCCGCCTACCGCGGCAAGGAGGTCACCGCCTCGGTGATCGACGGCCCGCAGTCGGTCGTGTGGGACGAGGCCGAGAACCGTCTGCACGCGCAGAAGGCGCTGCTGACCTGGCTGACCGGCAAGGCGCGCGGCGACGAAAGCCTGCTCGCATGAGCGAATCCGGCTCCCTGCAGCGTCCGACGACCCGTGCGGCGCGGCTGAGCGCCATCGAGGAAGCGTTGACGAACCACGTCGTCACGTCCCAGTCGCAGCTGTCGGCGATCCTCGCCGATCAGGGCATCGCCGTCACGCAGGCGACCCTGAGCCGCGATCTGGACGAGATGAACGCGTTCAAGAAGCGCCTGCCCGACGGGACGATGGCCTACGCCGTGGGGCACGTCTCCGACGACGAGCATCCCGATATGACGAAGGTCGAGACGCAGATGTCGCGCGTGCTGAGCGGGTTGGTCACATCCGTCGCCGCCGCGAGGAACCTCATCGTCGTGCACACGCCGTCGGGCGCGGCGCAGTATGTGGCGTCCGTCATCGACAAGCAGCCGCTCGCCGGCGTGCTCGGCACGATCGCCGGAGACGACACCGTGATGGTGATCTGCCCCGACGACGAGTCCGCGTCGATGCGCGCCGACTGGCTGCTCGCGCTGGCGTCGAAGTGAGGTGTGGCGCGTCCGCATCGCAAGACGCGCCACACCGTCGATGCATAAATATACGGACTTATGTATATACTTTCATCAGTTTGTTTTTGAAGAAAGGCAATCCATGGCAGACAACAATCGACTCGTACTGGCCTATTCCGGCGGCCTTGACACCTCCGTCGCGATCTCGTACCTGAAGGAGCGCACCGGCAAGGACGTCGTCGCCGTCTCCCTCGACGTCGGTCAGGGCGGCGAAAGCCTCGAGACCATCAAGGAGCGCGCCCTCGCCTGCGGCGCCGTCGAGGCGTACGTCGTCGACGCGCGAGACGAGTTCGCCAACGAGTACTGCATGAAGGCCCTCAAGGCCAACGCGATGTACGAGGGCGTCTACCCGCTCGTCTCCGCCATCTCCCGCCCGCTGATCTCCAAGCACCTCGTGCGCGCCGCCCACCAGTTCGGCGCCGACACGATCTCCCACGGCTGCACCGGCAAGGGCAACGACCAGGTCCGCTTCGAGGTGTCCATCGCCTCCATCGACCCGACCCTGAAGGCCATCAGCCCGATCCGCGACCTGGCCCTGACCCGCGACGTCGAGATCGCGTTCGCCAAGGAGCACAAGCTGCCGATCGTCCAGACCGAGAAGTCCCCGTACTCCATCGACCAGAACGTGTGGGGCCGCGCCATCGAGACCGGCTTCCTCGAGGACCCGTGGAACGGCCCGACCAAGGACTGCTACTCCTACACCGACGATCCCGCGTTCCCGCCGGTCGAGGACGAGGTCGTCATCGAGTTCAAGCAGGGCATCCCGGTCAAGATCGACGGCCGCGACGTCACCCCGCTGCAGGCCATCGAGGAGATGAACCGCCGCGCCGGTGCCCAGGGCATCGGCCGCATCGACCTGATCGAGGACCGTCTGGTCGGCATCAAGTCCCGCGAGCTGTACGAGGCCCCGGGCGCCGTGGCCCTGATCACCGCGCACCAGGAGCTCGAGAACTGCTGCCTCGAGCGCGAGCAGCACCGCATCAAGCGCGACATCGACAAGCGCTGGGGCGAGCTGGTCTACGATGCGCAGTGGTTCTCCCCAGCCACCCAGTCGCTCAACGCGTTCATCGAGGACACCCAGAAGTACGTCTCCGGCGAGATCCGCATGGTCCTGCACGGCGGCCGCGCGGTCGTCACCGGCCGTCGCTCCGACTCCTCGCTGTACGACTACAACCTCGCCACCTACGACTCCGGCGACAGCTTCGACTCGAAGTCCTCCAACGGCTTCATCGACATCTACGGTCTGCCGAGCCGCGTCGCCGCCGCCCGCGACGTCAAGTTCGGCAACGGCATCGAAGTGCCGTCCAACACCGTCGAGTGACGTCAGTCTGACGCGCGCGGTCGTCGCTGGTCGCTGGTCGTCGGTCGTCGCACCGGCGCTGATCGGTTGTCTCGCTGACATGCCGACTGACGCCGACTGGCGCTGACTGACTCCCCTTCCCTAAGGCCTTCCTCCCGAACCCGTTCCGGAGGAAGGCCTTTTGCGTGGTGCGATTCTCGCGGGATGGGGCTTCGGCGAGAGGTTCTCGTCACTGATGAGCGTGAATCTCCCGCCGGAGGCCGTCCAGTGAGAGGTTCGTGTCACCGCATGACGGAGCCCTCTCGCCACGAGTTTTCCTCACGAGAGGTTCCCGTCACACGGCAACGGCGATCTCCCGCCAGGAGCCGTTCCGCGAGAGATGCGCGCTGCAAGGTGACGGGAACCTCTCGCCATGAGGAGCGCTCAAGGAAGGTTGGCGTTCGTTCGCCTCGTCGACCCTTATCGGCGTAAGTTGGAATTGCTGCGGAACATCAAGAGATCGTCGCTCGACAAGATGTTCGTTCGGAGGCAAGGAGGTCAACGTCATGCGTTTGTATCACGGCAGCAACGTCGAGGTTCGAAATCCACGACTGCTGCGTTCGGATCGTCGCTTGGATTTCGGACCGGGCTTCTACCTGACCAGCAGTCTGGAACAGGCTTCGCGATGGGCGGTATTGTCTGCCAGACGCCGGCGGAAAGGCAGCCCGTGGAAGAGACCTTGAAGCGTCTGCTGCCGCAAAAACTGAAGGACCAGTATGCGTTTCGCACGCAACGGGCGATCGACGCCCTGACCTGCATCGAGGTGATTCGACCATGACCACGCTGGAACGGGAATTGCTCATCTATTACGACCGTGAGATCGTGCAACGGATATGCCGAAAATACGGTTTTTCTCCTATGAAGGCGTTGGAATCCTTCATCCATTCACAGACATACGCCATGCTGCGCGACCCGGAATTGGCGATGACCGACTTTCCTCCTGAGGGCATCTTCGACATGTGAGAGGTCGAACAGATCGCGGGGGATCCCCGGGATTCGCTGTACTTGAGGAGGGATGAGATTGACGCGTGAAATGAGCTTCTTCATCTATCTGCTGGAGAAGTATGCGGGAGACAATAACCGTTCAACCTCCGATGTGCTGCGCGAATGGGACGAACGCGGCGTCACGCAGGAGATCTACGACATGTACGAGATGTACCACCAGGAAAGTATCCGCAACGCCTATGAGGATATCGATCACCTTGTGGCCACCGGCGAACACAAGTGGTGAGGGGGCCACATGATCTCCTGCAACGGGTCAGCCTATGCATCCTGAAACCGTCAGGTTCAACCCGAGCACCATTCGGTGAGAGGCTCATATGGAGGGGAGGCTCGATCTGATGGCGAAGATGGGATATGGAGCCTTCGACTCGGCGAATCAGATGACGCCGATCACCGGGGACGAGGGCATCGACGGCATCATCATGGAGGACAAGCTCGGCTTCGATTTGATCTACGTGCAGGCCAAGCGCTACGCCGAGGATCAGACCGTGGGAAGGCCGGACATTCAGAAGTTTGTCGGTGCCATCGCAGGGCGCGGCGGCAGGGGATTGTTCGTCACCACCGCGAAATTCAGCAGGCAGGCGATCGACTATGCGAAGCTCCAGCACATCATCCTTGTGGACGGGCACAAGCTCGCACAACTGATGATCGAGCATGATTTCGGTGTCAGCACCCGCAGGACCTACGAGATCAAAGCCGTGGACAGCGACATTTTCAACGAATACGCGGACGAAGAATAAGAAGATCAGAAGCAGGAGAACCACAACGACCAGGAACAAGCAACCGAACGGCCGCGACGCTATGTAGTGCAACGCTGATAGGCTGGCATACGGTCGAAAACGCATGACAAACCCAAGCAGAACCGAACCTCGTAAGGAGCAGCATATGGCCGAAAACACCGAACACCTCGCCCTGTGGGGCGGCCGCTTCACCTCCGGGCCGTCCGCCGAGCTCGCCCGCCTGTCCAAGTCCACCCAGTTCGACTGGCGACTCGCGGACGACGACATCGCCGGCTCCCGCGCCCACGCCCGCGCCCTCGGCCGCGCCGGACTCCTCACCGACGAGGAGCTCAAGCGCATGGAGGACGCGCTCGACACGCTGCAGCGTCACGTCGACGACGGCTCCTTCGCCCCGATCGAGGACGACGAGGACGAGGCCACCGCACTGGAGCGCGGCCTCATCGACATCGCCGGCGACGAGCTCGGCGGCAAGCTCAGGGCCGGACGCTCCCGCAACGACCAGATCGCCTGCCTGATCCGCATGTGGCTGCGCCGCCACTCCCGCGTCATCGCGAAGCTTCTGCTCGACCTCGTCAACGCCCTGATCGCCCAGAGCGAGAAGGCCGGCCGCACCGTCATGCCCGGCCGCACCCACATGCAGCACGCCCAGCCCGTCCTGCTCGCCCACCAGCTCATGGCCCACGCCTGGCCGCTGCTGCGCGACGTCGAACGCCTCGTCGACTGGGACAAGCGCATCAACGCCTCCCCATACGGCTCCGGCGCGCTCGCCGGCAACACGCTCGGCACCGACCCGGAGGCCGTCGCCCGCGAGCTCGGCTTCTCCCGCGTGACCGACAACTCGATCGACGGCACCGCCTCGCGCGACCTCGTCGCCGAATTCGCGTTCGTCGCCGCGATGACCGGCGTCGACATCTCCCGCCTGAGCGAGGAGATCATCATCTGGAACACGCAGGAGTTCGCCTTCGTCAGGCTCGACGACGCCTACTCCACAGGCTCCTCGATCATGCCGCAGAAGAAGAACCCGGACATCGCCGAGCTGGCGCGCGGCAAGTCCGGCCGACTGATCGGCGACCTGACCGGTCTGCTCGCGACCCTGAAGGGCCTGCCCACCGCGTACGCGCGCGACCTGCAGGAGGACAAGGAGGCCGTGTTCGATCAGGTCGACACGCTCGAGGTGCTGCTGCCCGCCTTCACCGGCATGGTGCGCACCATGCGCTTCGACGCCGACCGTCTCGAGGCCGAGGCGCCGACCGGATTCGCGCTCGCCACCGACATCGCCGAATGGCTCGTCAAGAACGGCGTGCCGTTCCGCCACGCCCACGAGCTCTCCGGCGCGTGCGTGAAGATCGCCGAGGGCCGCGGCCAGGAGCTGTGGGATCTGACCGACGAGGACTTCGCGTCCACGTTCGCCGCGTTCCTGCCCGCCGACAAGGCGCCGGGCGTGCGCGAGGTGCTCTCGTCGCACGGTTCGGTCGACTCCCGCAACGGCAAGGGCGGCACCGCCTACGGCCGCGTGCGCGAGCAGATCGTCGACGCCAAGCGCGAGCTGGAGGAGCTCAAGGTCTTCGCCGACTCCACCTCCGACGGCCCGTCCTACAAGGCGCCGGGCACGTTCTGACGGTTGTCAGCGTCGGCATCTAGACTGGGGCACATAACGAACGGGAGCCGAAAGGCTGAGAGGAAGCGCGAAGCTTCGACCGGGGAACTTGACGCGGGTCATGCCGCCGTAAGGAATCGTTGTTGTGTTGGTTTCTTCATAGTGAAGCCCCGATCCCGCCGATCAGACGTTTTGGATCCGTTCGTCACCATATAACTCAGCCATGCTTGGGGCGTGGCTTCCACGGCTGTTACTCGTCCGGCCGTGGAAGACAGGGACTCATGCAGGGTCGCATGTCAGGGCACATGAATGGGCGCACCACTTAGGGTACGGCTTACATTCGTGTGCCCTTTTGCATTGCGCGGCACGCATTGCGCAGGCATTGCGCGGCACAAACGAACGGAGGGAACGGAACATGCAGGTCAACGGGGAACACGTCGCGTTGGAGGCGCCGGTCAGCGTCGCCGACTACCTCGACGCGCACGGATACCGGGCGGGACGCGTCGCCATCGAACTCAACGGGGAGATCATCCCGCGCGACAGGCGCGCGGAGACGATGCTCGACGACCAGTGCGTCATGGAGATCGTCCAGTTCGTTCAGGGGGGATGAGGAAAGGGAAGTAGCGCTTGTGTTCGTCAATCATCATTGATGGGGCAACGCGGCTTTTCTCTCCCCCAGTCAGCTTCGCTGACAGCCCCCTCATCAGAGGGGGCCGAGCGGCACATCGCACAATCCGTCGTATAACCGCACTTCATCACACCTCATCACACGTCGATCCGTTCTAATGGAAGGAACCATCATGAGCAACATCAACCCCGTCACCGAAGCATCCGTCGAGGCGACGCCGCTGCCCCCGCAGCCGGCGGTCGTCAACCCGGTCGGCACCGCCGCGCCGATCCTGCCCGTCGAGGACAAGCCGCTCAATCTGGGCGGCCACGAATTCCGGTCCCGTTTCATCCTCGGCTCCGGACGCTACGACCTGAACCTCATCAAGGCGACCGTCGAGCATGCGGGCACCCAGATCGTCACGATGGCGCTGCGCCGCGCGACCACCACCGAGAACAGCGTGCTCGACTACATCCCCGAGGGCATCACGCTGCTGCCGAACACGTCCGGCGCGCGCAACGCCGAGGAGGCCGTGCGCATCGCCCGGCTCGCCCGCGAGGTGTGCCACACCGACTTCGTCAAGGTCGAGATCGAGCACGAGACCAAGTACCTGCTGCCCGACAACGCGGAGACGATCCGCGCCACCGAGATGCTCGCCAAGGAGGGGTTCGTGGTCATGCCGTACATGTTCCCCGACCCGATCGCCGCGCGTCAGCTCGAGGAGGCCGGCGCCGCCGCGGTCATGCCGCTCGGCTCGCTGATCGGCTCCAACATGGGCCTGAGGATGCGCGACTTCATCGAGATCATCATCGCGAACGCGCATGTGCCGGTCATCATCGACGCCGGCATCGGACGCCCGAGCCAGGCGTGCGACGCGATGGAGATGGGCGCGGACGCGGTCATGGCGTACACGGCCGTCGCCTCCGCCGGCAACATCCCGCTCATGGCCGAGGCGTTCAGGCACGCGATCGACGCCGGCCGCGCCGCCTACCTGTCCGGACTCGGCAAGGTGACCGAAGGCCACGCCGTGCCGTCCAGCCCGACCACGGGATACCTGCACTGATGACGGCCACGGCGTTCTCGGACGATCAGCTCGAACGGTATTCACGCCATCTGATCCTGCGTGGCGTCGGCGTCAAGGGGCAGAAGCGGCTGCTCGCCTCGAGCGTGCTCGTCATCGGCGCGGGCGGGCTCGGCTCTCCGATCGCGCTGTATCTGGCGGCCGCCGGCGTGGGCCGCATCGGCGTCGCGGACGGCGACACGGTCGACCTGAGCAACCTGCAGCGTCAGATCATCCACACCACCGCGAGCATCGGCGAGCCCAAGGCCGAATCGGCCGCGGCGGCGATCCGCGCGATCAACCCGGACACGGCCGTCGAGACCTGCGACGAGCCGGTCGACGCGGCCAACATCGCCGACCTCATCGCACGCTACGACCTGGTGATCGACGCGACCGACAACTTCTCGGCCAAGTTCCTCATCAACGACGCCTGCGTGCTCGCCGGAAGGCCGTTCATCCACGCGGGCGTCGTCGGATTCGCCGGACAGGTGATGACCGTCGTGCCCGGTCAGGGGCCCTGCTACCGATGCGTGTTCGGCGACATGCCGGCCGCCGGCGAGGTGCCGACCTGCCGCGAGGCGGGCGTGCTCGGCCCGGTCGTCGGCGTGATCGGCAGCCTCGAGGCCACCGAGGCGCTGAAGCTCATCATCGGCGTGGGCGAGCCGCTGGTCGGGCGCATGCTCACCGTCGACGCGCTGACGATGAACATCCGTCGCGTGCCGCTGCCGGACCATGTGCCCGACTGTCCGGTGTGCGGCGACAGGCCGACGATCACCTCGCTCGACCCGGCGCGGTACGTCCAGCCGGCCTGCGCGATCCATCCCGCGGAGCGGGCCTGAGGAGCGGGTCTGAGAGCTGCCCTGGAGAGGGGAAGCCCATAGGGGAAGAGAAGGATCCATATGTCCATTGCACTGCATCTTCATGCGAACGATGCCGATACCGCCGATACCGCCGATACGGCGGATGCGGCCGATTCCTCGCCGGCGTTCCGGCGCATCGGCCCGGCCGAGTTCGCCGCCATCGTCGCGTCGGGGACTGCGAAACCGGCTGAACCGGCTGAACCGGCTGAACCGGCGGGAACGACACCCGTCACCCTGCTCGACCTGCGCGAGCCGGCCGACGTGGCCGCGTACCCGATCGCGGGCGCGATCAACGCGCCGCTCGACCCTCTGGCCAAGGTGCTGAGGACCGTGCCGAAGACCCGCATGGTCGTCGTCTACTGCACCGAGGGCTGGTGGAGCGAGGAGGTCGCCGAGATCCTCGCCGACCGCGGCTACGAGGTGGCGAGCCTCGAGGGCGGGTTCCGAGCCTACCGCGAGTATGCCGAATCGCACGGGCTTGCGTGAACGGTGAAAGCCCCGTGGAATCGTCCTCGCGGATGAGCGTGCGCCCGTACGGGGCGGCCTAGAATCAGCCGGGAGGATCGCACGACAATCCGATCGGAACCGTCGAGCGATCGGAAACCGTCGTGCGATCGGCCGAACCGTCGTGTCTGAACCGTCGTGTCTGAACCGTCGCACGGGAGAACCCGTACAGCAACCCCGCAAAGGACCGATACCATGTCACGTCTGCTCACGCGCACGCAGATCCGGGAGCTGGTCGCCGTGCACGGCCGCGAAGTCATCGAACACGAGCACATGCAGATCGAACGCCGCTGCTTCCAGCACGGCAACGTCTCCACGTTCGCCCATTCGATCCGCGTGGCGTGCCTCGCGGTGTGGATCGCCGACCGCGCGCACCTGTGGCGTCACGTCGATCTGAAATCGCTGATCCGCGCCGCCCTGCTGCACGACTACTTCCTGTACGACTGGCACGACTGGGACGGCGGCGAGCACCGACTGCACGGCTTCACCCACGGCGGCGCGGCCCTGCGCAACGCGCTGCGGGACTTCCGCCTGAACGCGATCGAACGCGATTCGATCGCCAACCACATGTTCCCGATGACCCCGACGCCGCCGCGCTACGTCGAGGGGTATCTCGTCACCGTCGCCGACAAGCTCTCCGCCACACGCGAGACGCTCTCCCTCGACCGCTTCAACAAGGGCGAGGTGCCCGCGTGACGCTTGCGGTCGAGTACCTGTTCCTCTGGTTCCTGTTCTACAGCTTCTGCGGCTGGGTGTACGAGTCGATCCTCGTGTCCGTGCAGGAGCGTCGTCCGGTCAACCGCGGCTTCCTCAACGGGCCGCTGTGCCCGATCTACGGCACCGGCGCGGTGCTGGGCGTCGTCGTGCTGGGAGAGGTCGACAACCCGATCCTCCTGTTCGTCATCTCGGCCGTCGGCGCGTGCCTGCTCGAGTACGTGACCTCGTGGGTGATGGAGCTGCTGTTCCACGCGCGCTGGTGGGACTACTCGCATTTCCCGTTCAATCTCAACGGGCGCATCTGCCTGTACGGCGCGTTGATCTTCGGCGTCGGCGGAGTGGTGATCGTCGACGTCGTCCAGCCCGAGGTGGCGCGTGTCACCGCCATGATCCCGCTTGCGGCGGTCCACTGGCTGTTCGTCACGCTGTTCGCCCTGACCGTGGCGGACACGATCGTCACCGTGGTCGGCATCATCGACTTCGACAAGAGCCTCGAACGGTTCAAGGACGCGATCGCCAAGGCGGCCAGGTACGGCGACGTGATGCGCGAGAAGGTCGGCGACGTGGTGGACGGCGCAACCGGCATGGCCGGCGGCGTCGGCGGAAAGGTCGGCGAATCGCTGTATTCCGGCCTGCGTTCCGGCCTGCGTTCCGGCCGCGAGATGTCGACCGAATTCATGATGCGTCTGCGCGAGACGGCCGATTCCGCGTTCAACCGCCAGCAACGCCGTATGATCGCCTCCTTCCCGAAGCTGCGCGCCAGCCGCAACAACGAGGCCCTCCAGCAGCTGCGTGAGGCGTTGAACCAGCTGCGCCGGGGCGACAGCCGCAAGTAGTAATTCCGTATCATTCCGCAGCAGGCCCCCTCTGATGAGGGGGCTGGCAGCCGCAGGCTGACTGGGGGAGAGATAAACCACTGCTTCGTAATGATGCCCGGTCATCTTTCCCGCACATGCACTGTCGGCCTGTCCTGCGAGACTATTAGACGCATTATGCCCACAATTCGATAGGGAGACAATGGTTATGGCTCACGTCATCGATTTCAAAGAGGCGGGATTCGACACCCTGCTCGATGAACTGGAATGGCGCGGGTTGATTTCCCAGTCCACGGACCGGGATCGACTCGCGAAGGCATTGAACGGAGAGCCGATCACCTATTATTGCGGGTTCGACCCGACGGCCGCGTCCCTGCACATCGGCAACCTTGTCCAGCTCATCAACATGCGTCACCTGCAGGCGGCGGGTCACCACCCGATCGCGCTGGTCGGCGGCGCCACCGGTCTGATCGGCGATCCGCGTCAGTCGGGCGAGCGCACGCTCAACCCGAAGGACGTTGTGGCCGGCTGGGCCGAGCGTCTGAAGAAGCAGATCGGCGGCATCCTCGTCGCCGACGGCGACAACCCGGTACGCTTCGTGTCCAACTACGACTGGACCGCGCAGATGAATGTCATCGACTTCCTGCGCGACGTCGGCAAGAACTTCCGACTCGGCACGATGCTCGCCAAGGACACCGTGGCCCGCCGCCTCAACTCGGAGGAGGGCATCTCCTTCACCGAGTTCAGCTACCAGGTGCTGCAGGGCAACGACTTCCTCCACCTGTACGACGAGTACCACTGCACGCTCGAGCTGGGCGGCTCCGACCAGTGGGGCAACCTCACCTCCGGCCTGGACCTGATCCACAAGGTGCGCGGCGTGGACGTCAACGTGTTCACCAGCCCGATCATCACCGACGCGCAGGGCAAGAAGTTCGGCAAGTCCGAGGGCAACGCCGTGTGGATCGATCCGACGATGCTCTCGCCGTACAAGTTCTACCAGTTCTGGATCAACCGTCCGGACGTGGAGATGGAGAGCCTGCTCAAGGCGTTCACCTTCCTGCCGAAGGCCGAGATCGAACGTCTGGTCGAGGAGTCGAAGACCAATCCGGGCAAGCGCGAGGCGCAGAAGGCACTCGCGTGGGAGGTCACCAGCTTCGTGCACGGCGAGGCCGCGACGCAGGCCGCGATCGACGCCTCCGCCGCGCTGTTCGGCCGCGGCGGCAGCCTCGACGAGATCGACGAGGCGACGCTCGAGTCCGTGCTCGACGGCTTCAAGGTCGTCGACGAGAACGGCGAGCACGTCTTCCCGGCCGCGTCCGCGGGCGACCGCGTGATCGACGCCGCGCAGGCCGCGGGCCTGTTCAAGACCGCGTCCGAGGCTCGCCGCGCGATCAAGGCCGGAGGCGTGTACCTCAACAACGGGCGCGTCGAGGACGAGGAGGCCACGCTCGGCGAGGGCGACTTCCTCCAGGGCCGCTTCGCGCTGATCCGCCGTGGCAAGAAGGCCCTCGGCGCCGTCGAGAAGCACTGATCCGTATTCCAGGAAATTTCAGGAAAGGCATACACATGGCAGAAGGCAACGAGCGTTCCGGCAAGTCGTTCGGCGGACGCAAGGGCGGCTACGGCCACGGGGGCTCCGGTTCGGGCCGTCCGTCCGGCCGCGGCGGCAGGGGATTCAAGCCGCGCGGCAACGGCGGCAAGTCGTTCGGAGGCTCTCGCGGCGGATACGGCAAGTCCGGCGGCTTCCATAAGGACGGCTTCCGCAAGGACGGCGATCGCGATTTCCGTCGTGATGATCGTCGTGAGGGCGCCGGCGAGGGCGGCGAGCGCCGCGAGTTCCACCGCGGCCCGCGTCAGGACGGCGGCTTCCGCGGCAACGGCCGTGGCGGCTACGGCTCCGGCAAGGGCGGCTTCCGCCGTGACGGCGGCAAGTCGTTCGGCGGCCCGCGCGGCGGCTTCCGCAAGGACGGCGATCGCGATTTCCGTCGTGACGACCGTCAGGGCGCCGGCGAGGGCGAGGAGCGTCGCGACTTCCATCGCGGCCCGCGTCAGGAGGGCGGCTTCCGCAAGGAGGGCGGCTTCCGCAAGGACTTCCACAAGGGTCCGCGTCGTGACGGCGGCAAGGGCGGTTTCCGCCGTGACGGTGATCGCGATTTCCGTCGTGACGACCGTCGTGAGGGCGCCGGTGAGGGCGGCGAGCGTCGCGACTTCCACCGCGGCCCGCGCAAGGAGGGCGGCTTCCATAAGGACTTCCATAAGGACGGCGGCTTCCGCAAGGGCGGCGAGCGTCGCGACTTCCACAGGGACGACAAGGGTCCGCGTCGCGACGCCAACCCGCGCTACCAGCGCGACGACCGCCGTGACGATCAGCAGGCCGAGCGTCGCTCCTTCAGCGACGAGGAGAAGCGCGAGTACCGCGAGCACAAGCGCAGCGAGTACATGAGCCGTCCGCGTCGCAACTCCGACGGCACGATGAGCTTCCCCTCGCAGAACCCGTACACCGACCGTCGACCGAACGAGCCGAAGATGCCGAAGGGCCTCGTGTGGGCCATGCTCTCCAAGGACGAGCGCGAGCGTCTGCGCGGCCTGTCCAAGGAGCACGCCGAGAACATCGGCCTGCACATCCTCGCCGCGTACACGCTCATCGAGGACGATCCCGACGCCGCGCTCGAGCACGCCCAGTGGGCCGCCAAGCAGGCGTCGCGCATCGACTTCGCGCGCGAGACGCTCGCCTTCATCGCCTACCGCAAGGGCGACTACAAGCTCGCCCTGCGCGAGTTCCGCACCGCGTACCGCATGAACCGATACGCCGACTACCTGCCGTTCATCGCCGACTGCGAGCGTGGTCTCGGCAACCCGAAGAAGGCCATCGAGATCGTCTCCTCCGACGACGCCAAGGCGCTGCGCGGCGAGTCCAAGGCCGAGATGTTCCTCGTCTACGCCGGCGCGCTCGCCGACCTGGAGCTGTGGGACAAGGCCATCGAGATCGTGCACACGCTCGGTCGTTCCAAGGGTCTGCCGGGCGCCTACCGCATGCGCGCGCTGCAGGCCGAGCAGCTGTTCCTCGAGGAGGCCGGACGCAACGACGAGGCCATCGAGCTGGATCAGGTGATCGAGAAGCTCGAGGACCAGTACGCCGACTTCGACGAGGACGAGGAGAGCGACGACGTGGTCATCGACCACGATCTCGAGCATCTGGAGGACCCGGAGGTCCTCGAGAAGCTCGGCATCACCGACGACGACGCGCAGTACGCGCCGGAGGACGAGGAGTCCGACGAGGGCGTGAACCACGGCGACGAGTCCGCCGAGAGCGTCGACGGCGAGCCGGCCGACGAGGACGAGACGCAGGCCCCGTCCGAGGAGGCGGTCGACGGCGCCGAGGCGGACGCGGAACCCGAGGGCGCAGAGACCGAGGCCGTCGAGGAGCACGCCGAGGCCGAGGAGGCTGAGGCCGAACCCGAGGCTGAGGCCGAGGCCAAGACCGCCGACGAGCAGGCGTGAGCGGGCCCGGCATGACGCGATTCCTCAAGGGCACCACGAAGCCGCTCGCCGAGGCCTACCAGCTCGCGCTGCTCGACCTTGACGGCGTGGTCTACCGCGGCAAGAACCCGGTCGAGCACGCCGCCGACTCGATCCGCGCGGCCGAGAAGGCCGGCATGACCATCGAGTACACGACGAACAACTCGTCGCGCTTCCAGAGCGTCGTCGCCGAGCAGCTGCGGGGCTTCGACCTCGACGTCGAACCGTGGCAGGTCATCACCTCGTCCGTGGTGGCTGCGCGCATGGTCGCCAAGGCCGTGCCCGCCGGCTCCACCGTGCTGGTCGTCGGCGCCGAGCACCTGCGCGAGGAGGTCACCCGCGCCGGACTCGTCGTCACCGACGATCCCGAGGCACGTCCCGTCGCCGTGATCCAGGGATGGTTCCCGCAGATGACGTGGCAGATGATGGCCAACGCCGCGTTCGCGGTCGAGGCCGGCGCCACGTACTTCGTGACCAACCGCGACCTGACCATCCCGCGCGAGCTCGGCATCGCCCCCGGATGCGGGTCGATGATTCGCGCCGTGATCGCCGCCACCGGCGTCGAACCGGTGGCCTCCGCCGGCAAGCCCGAGGCGTACATGTACGACGAGGCACGCGAACTCAACGCCTCCGAAGGCTTCGACCTCGTGCCCAAGGAACATTCGATCGCGATCGGCGACCGCCTCGACACCGACATCGAGGCGGGCAACCGCGGCGGATACGATTCGCTCGCGGTCCTCACCGGCGTCACCAACCCGCACGAGCTCATGCTCGCGCCCGCCCACCTGCGCCCCACCTACGTGGCGCCGGACCTGCGCGCGCTTGCCGAGACCATGCCCGAGCCCGTCGACCATGGCGACGGCCGCTGGACGTGCGGCGATGCCAGTGCATCGTTCGACAGTATGTCGAACGAGCTTTCCGTCTCCGATGTGACGTCGGTCGACGCGATGCGCGCCGCGATCTGCGCCGCATGGCAGGCCGCCGACAACGGCGTGGACATGAGCGGGGCCACTCTGCCGGAGTTCACGCTGTGATCGATAACGAACAGCCGACGGAGCCCGACCGGGAGCCGCTGACCAAGCGGTTCCCGCGGCTCGCCGACATCGACCGTCTGGACGACGAGCAGCGCATCGCGGCGTTCCGCGACGTGCTGGACGGGCTGCGGCGTGAGCTCGACGACATCGGCAAGTGAGGCGCCCATGAACGACTTCGATACCGCGGACGCCATCGACATGCCCGACCGGCTCGACCTGTGGCTCGTCGCCGGGGGAGTGGTCGACTCGCGCTCCAAGGCCCAGCGCCTCATCAAGGCCGGCAAGGTCACCGTCAACGGGACGGTCGTCACCAAGCCGGCGTTCGCGATCGGCGACGCCGCGCACACGCGCATCGTCGTCGACAAGGGCGACGACTACGTCTCGCGCGGCGCCTACAAGCTCGTCGGCGCGTTCGAGCGGTTCGCCGCCGACGGGCTCGCCGACCCCAAGGGCCTCGACTGCCTCGACATCGGCGCCTCCACCGGCGGATTCACGCAGGTGCTGCTGCGCCGCGGCGCCACCCACGTCATCGCCCTCGACGTCGGCCACGGCCAGCTCGACCCGCGCGTCGCGGACGATCCCCGCGTCATCGAGATGAGCGGCGTCAACATCCGTGACGTCGAGGCCGACGATCTGCCCTATCGTCCGGCGATGATCGTCTCCGACGTCTCCTTCATCTCCCTGACCTACGTGATCCCGGTCGTCGCCCGCATCGCCGCTCCGGGCGCGCGCGTCGTGCTCCTCGTCAAACCCCAGTTCGAGGTGGGCCGCGAAGGCCTCGACCGGCACGGCATCGTCGTCAGCGAGACCTTGCGCGCGCAGGCGCTCGACGACATCGTCGCCTGCGCGCGAGAGCACGGGCTCGAGGTCGTCGCGACGGCGCCGAGCCCCATCGAAGGCACCCACGGCAACGCCGAATGGCTGCTGTACGCCGTGTGCCGCTCCTGACCTGATCAGCCTCCCGGCTTCCCTTCATCCACGCCTTGAGTCACGATGGAGCCATGTCCGACCATGATTTCGATGAAAGCGGCGAAAACGGCGACGCATCGAGGGGGCTGTCATGGTGGTTCTCCACGCCGCCTGCGGAAGGCGGCGACCCCGGACGCCGCCGATCCCACAGGGAGCCGCTGCGTGACCGCATGCTGGCGCGTCCCGGCACGTTCACCATCGTCTATTTCGGCCTGCTGACGTTCACCGTCACGATGATGCTGCTCCTGCCCGTCGCCTCGCGCGAGGAGGGCTCGACCTCGTTCCATGTGGCGCTGTTCACCGCCGTCTCGGCGCTGTCGACCTGCGGCATACCGGTGGTGGACATGACCACGCACTGGACGCTGTTCGGTCAGGCCGTCATCCTCGTGGCCATCCAGATGGGCGGCATCGGCGTGATGACGTTCGCCTCGCTCATCATGATCGTCACCAGCCGGCGGCTGCGCGTCTCCCAGCAGCTGGTGACCGCGCACGAGCTCGGCACCTCGAAGATCGCCGAGACGCGCGGCGTGCTGTCCATCGTGCTCGGCACCACGGTCATCATGGAGGTCGTCACGTTCCTCGTCCTGTTTCCGCCGTTGCTCAGGCTCAACGGGTTCCAATGGCGGCACACGGCCTGGGAGTCGCTGTTCTACGCGGTGGCGGCGTTCAACAACACGGGGTTCACGCCGGACGCGGCCGGCCTGCACGTCAACCATTGGAGCGTGGGGATGCCGATCCTGATCAGCGCCTTCTGCGGCACGCTCGGCTTCCCCGTGATCCTCGACCTGCTGCGTTCGATGCGCTACCGCGTCCGTCCCCGGAACTGGACGCTCAACACGAAGCTCACGCTGGTGACGACGTTCGCCATCGTCGGCGTCTCGCTGGTGTGGTTCCTGCTCGACGAGTGGAACAACCCGTTCCTGTTCGGCAACGCCGACGTCTCCACCCGTCTGCAGGGCGCCTTGTCCGTGGCCGTGGCCCCGCGCACCTCCGGGTTCGACCTGTCGTGGGTGCCGCAGGTGAGCGAGACCACGAAGGTGTTCATGTGCCTGATCATGTTCATCGGCGGAGGCAGCTCGTCGACCGCCGGCGGCATCCGCGTGACCACGTTCGCGCTGCTCCTGCTCACGACGGTCGCCACGTTCCGCGGGCGCGGCGAGGTGAACGCGTTCCGTCGGCGTATCCCGGACCGTGTGCTCAGGACGGCGGTGAGCGTGACGATGTCCTGCGCGACGGTGGTGTTCGTCGCGTCGATCGCCCTGATGCAGGTGACCGGGCGATCGCTGACCGACACGCTGTTCGAGACGTGCTCCGCGTTCAGCCTCGGCGGGTACACGCTGGGCGTCACCGACATCGACAACACGGCGTCGCTGTACATCCTCGCCGCGGTGATGGCGTTCGGACGCATCGGGCCGATGACCATCGCCTACGCGATCAACAAGACCCGCTCCGCCGACGACACCGTCGTCCACTACCCGCAGGAGGCCGTCTCCGTCGGCTGACCTAGGAATTGGCCCTCACCCCTGGATGAAGCGGTTGATCTGGTCCTCCTTGCCCATGAGCACCAGTTCGTCGTTGCGGTGCATGACGAGCTCGCGGGAGCCGTACTGGAACTCCTTGCCCGGCGACTTGATGCCGACCACGGTGATGCCGTAGCGCTCGTGCACCTTCGCGTCCTCGATCGACTTGCCCGCCACATGCGAGGGCGTGTGGATCTTGACGACCGTATGCGCGCCCTCGATCTCGATGTAGTCGAGGTAGTTGCCGGAGACCAGATGCCCCACGCGCTTGCCGGCGTCGGTCTCCGCGTTGATGATGTGCCTCGCGCCGATGCGCTGCAGGATGCGCGCGTGCTGCACGGACACCGATTTCGCCCACAGGTCGATCACCCCCGCGTCAAGCAGGTTGCCGGTGGTGATCACCGACGCCTCGACGCTGTCGCCGATCGCGACGACCGCCGTGTCGAACTGCGAGGCGTCGATCTGCTCGATCGCCTGCACGTCGGTCATGTCCGCCTGGACGACCGGCAGCGTGGCCGACCAGCGCGCCACCAGCTCCGGGTCCTTGTCCACGGCGAGCACGTCCTGACCCATCGCGTCGAGCGTCGTCGCCACCGCGGCGCCGAAACGGCCCAGCCCCACGACCAGCACGCTCTTGCCTGTCTTCGCCATCGTCCGCCCCTTTCCACGGGTTGTTCCACGGAGTGTTTCACGGGTTGTTCCACGGTCTTCCGCGCGGCCCGTCCCCAGTATGCGTTCCACCAGCGAGATCATCCGACCACTCATCCGACCACCACCGTTTCCGTCGGGTAGCGCAGCGCCTCGGGCGCGCGCGGCCGGCTGATCGAGTAGGCGATCGTCATCGGGCCGAGACGCCCGACGACCATCGCGGTGGCGAGGATGGCCAACGCGGCCGGATTGTCCTCCCGTGCCACGCCCACAGTGTAACCGCCCAGCCCGAACGCCGAACAGGAGTCGAACAGCGCGTCGGTCAGCGAGGCGCCGGAGACGAGCATCAGCGCCAGCGAGCAGACGAACACCAGCATCAGGCATGTCGTGGTGATGCTCACCGCCGTCATCGCCACGCGCGTGTGGATGCGCCGGCGGAACGCGTTGACGTCCCGCCGCCCGGTGAACGACGCACGGCATACGAGCAGGATGATCGCGAACGTGGTGACGCGGATGCCGCCGGCGGTCGACGTGCTGCCGCCGCCGACGAACATGATCGCGCTCATGAACACCTTCGTCGGCTCGCTCACCTGCGGCACCCACGTCAGGTCGAATCCGGAGGAGCGGGGCATGACCGCCGCGACCATCGCGTAGCGCATGCGTGTGTTGACGTCCGCGTCTCGGAACAGGAACGGGTTGTCCCATTCGACCAGCAGGAACCACGTCAGGGACAGGGCCACGATCACGAACGTGCCCATGAGCGTGATCTTCGTGTGCAGGCTCCACTTGCGCGGCGGCTGGTGCTTGCGGGCGCAGCGGATCAGGTTGAGGATCACCGGGAAACCGAGCGTGCCGCAGAACGCGGACACCATGATCGGCAGGCCCACGCCCCAGCTGTTGACGTGCAGGCCCGCGTTGTCCGGCGTGAAGCCCGCGTTGTTGTACGACATGACCGCGAAGAACAGCGACTCCCACAGGGACTTGCGCCAGTCGCCCGAATTGACGTTGAGCAGGCCGGGGAACAGGGCGACGAACGTGATCGCCTCGATCATCAGGGAGACGGTGAGGACCACGCTCAGCACGCCGCGGATCTCGCCCAGCTTCGTGGTGCCGAGCTCCGTGGCGGTCAGCAGCCGCTGCGCCGCCTTCATATGCCGGTTGATCGCGAGCGTGATCAGCGAGGCGAACGTCATCACGCCCACGCCGCCGAGCTGAACGGAGACGAGCAGCACCGCCTGGCCGAACAGGGTCCAGTGCGTCGTCGAGTTGACGATCGAGATGCCGCAGGTCGACAGGGCCGACACCGCGGTGAACAGGGCGGTCGAGAACGTCGTCGTCTCGCCCTTCGGCGTGGACTGCGGGAGCATGAGCAGGGTGGTCGACACGCTCGCCAGCACGAGGAAATAGAGGATGGTCAGGCGCCCGGGATGGGTGACCATGCGCTGGACGAACCCGCGGCCGCGGGACGTGCGGTCGTCGTCGGCGGCCTTCGCGAAGGCGTTGCCGGAGAACCACCACGCGAGGCCGTGCGAGGACTCGCGGTTCGAGGAGGATTCGTCAAAGACGGGGTTCGCCATTCGTCTCCCTCTCGCGCGGCGTGCGCGATACTCCTTGCTAACGGATTCCTTACGCCTCGCATTGTATGCCCCATGCTCCCCACCGTGCATTGGCTCCACCGTGCGTTGGCTGCGTCTGCTTGGTCAGTGACAGGCGAAAAACATCCCGGCCAGCGTGTTCCGCTGTCCGCGCGCGTCGGTTAGGATTGAGTCGTATTGAAACATTTGTCCGAATGGGCCTGATGGTTCGGGGCTCGGGAGAAGGGGATGCGATGGTCGGTGTCCGTCATGCGGTGGTGGTGACCCACACCAGATTGCGCCGGAGCGGCACGGTGGTGGCCGAGGTGGTCGGCCAGCTGCGAGCCGCCGGATTCGAGGTCTCGATCGTCGACAACCTCGAGCCGCCCGCGTTCGATGTGCAGCCGCCGGTCGTGGGGGAGGACACCGAGATCGTCGTCGTGCTCGGCGGCGACGGCACGATCCTGCGCGCCGCCGAGCTCGTACGCTGCACGCGCACGCCCATCATCGGCGTCAATATGGGGCACGTCGGCTTCCTCGCCGAATTCGAGAGCTTCCAGATGGACGAGGCGATCCGGCGCATCGCCGAACGCGACTATTCGATCGACGAGCGCATGATCGCCCACGTCGACGTGTGGCTGCCCGGCGCCGACAGGCCGATCGAGAACTGGGCCCTGAACGACATCACGCTCGAACGCGCCGACCGCGGCAAGATGGTCGAACTGTCCATCAGCGTCGACGGCGTGGAGATGAGCTCGTTCGGCGCCGACGGCGTCATCGTCTCAACGCCCACCGGCTCCACCGCGTACGCCTTCTCCGCGGGAGGCCCGATCATGTGGCCGAACGTGAAGGCGCTGCAGCTCGTGCCGCTCGCCGCGCACGCCCTGTTCGCCCGCCCGCTGATCATCGGCGCCGACTCCACGTTCACGATGACCATCCTCGACGATTCGATGTCCGACGGCTGGATCTGCTGCGACGGCCGCCGCCAGCGGGCCCTGCCGAAGGGCACGCGCGTCGACGTGCGCGCCTCGCGCGGGACGCTGCGTCTCGCGCGGCTCTCCGGCGCGCCGTTCACCGACCGGCTCGTCACCAAGTTCGACCTGCCGGTCGTCGGCTGGCGCGAGCAGGCCGCGCACGGCCAGAACCACGCCGATCGACTCGGACGGTCCGATCGGTCTGATCGGTCCGATCGGTCCGATCAGACCGATCAGACCGATCGAAAGGCGACGCCCGATGCTTGAGGAACTCTCCATCCGCTCGCTCGGCCCGATCCGCTCGGCCATCATCGCGCCCGCCGCGGGCATGACCGCGATCACCGGCGAGACCGGCGCCGGCAAGTCGATGCTGCTGTCGGCACTCTCGCTGATCTCCGGCGGCCCGGCCGACGCCAAACGCGTCTCGCCCGGCGCCGACAAGGCGTGGGCGCAGGGCATCTTCGCGCTGTCCGACGGGGAATCGGACGGCGGGATGGCTGTGTCCGGCACGTCCGCGCGCGACGAAGGCGCCGATGACGACTTGCTCGACGCCGCGGCGATCGCCCGTCAGGCCGGCGTCGAACCGGAGGACGACGAACTTTTCCTCGCACGCACCGTGCCGGTCCACGGCCGCTCCCGCGCCGTGCTCGGCGGCAAGACCGTGCCGCGCTCCGTGCTGGCGAAGGTCGCCGGCCGCCTCGTCACCATCCACGGGCAGGCCGAACAGCTGAGGATCGCCTCGCCTGCGCGCCAGCGCGAGTTCCTCGACCACGTCGCCGGCGACGAGACGGAGCTCGCGGCCTACCATGCGGCGTTCGGGGCCCTGACGGACATGGACGGGCGGCTCGAGCGGCTGCGCTCGCAGGAGTCGTCGGCCCGCCAGCAGGCCGACTACCTGCGTGAGTCCATCGCGCGCATCAACGAGATCGACCCGCATCCCGGCGAGATCGAGGAGCTCAAGGCCAAGCGCGACCGGATCGAGAACGCCGCCGACATCGCCGAAGGGGTCTCCCGCGCGCTCGCCGCGCTCGACCCCGGACAGGTCGGCTATGACGGCGACCCCGAGACGGTCGGCGCCTCCGAACAGCTGCTGCAGGCCGCGCAGGCGCTGCGCGCCATCCACGCCTCGGGCGATTTCACCGAACTCGCCGACCGGCTCGAATCGCTCAACGCCGACCTCGCGGACGTCGTGTTCTCCCTGTCCGGGCACTTGGACGAGGATCTCGGCGACGTCGACCTCGACACGCTGAACGCCCGCATCCACGACCTCGACGACCTCACCCGCCGCTGGGGGCCGACCGTCGAGGACGTCATCGCATGGCGCGACAAGGCCGCCTTCGACATCGAGGACCTCGACGCATCCCCGGAGAAGCTCGCCGAACTGGAAGGCGAGCGCGCGCGGCTCTACAAGGCCGCGCTCGAGGCCGCCGGCGAACTCGGACGGGCGCGGCAGGCGGCCGCCGGCGAACTCGCCGAGCGCGTCACCGGCGAACTCGCCTCGCTCGCGATGGACGGCGCGTCGCTGCGCATCGCCGTCACCCCGCGCCCCGGCGACGACCCGCTCGACGCGAACGGCGGCGACGACATCGCGTTCCTGTTCACCGCGTACGAGGGCGCGCCCGAGATGCCGATGGGCAAGAGCGCGTCCGGCGGCGAGCTGAGCCGTCTGATGCTCGCGATGGAGCTGTCCGCCGCGGACATGCGCGCCGGGCGTGACGCCGGCGCGAACGCCGACATGACGTTCATCTTCGACGAGGTCGACGCCGGCGTCGGCGGCAAGACGGCCGTCGAGCTGGGTCGCCGCCTCGCCCGTCTCGCCGCAAGCTCGCAGGTCATCGTCGTGACGCATCTGGCGCAGGTCGCCTCCTGGGCGGACGCGCAGTTCGTCGTCACCAAGGAGCCGCCGGACGCCGACGACGACGCGGTCGGCGTCGTCACCACCGTCGCCGAGGTGCGCGACGACGCCCGCGTGCGCGAGATCGCCCGCATGCTCTCCGGCTCCGAATCCGAGGCATCCCTCGACCATGCCCGCGAACTGCTCAAGGAGAGCGACCTATGACCACTGTGAACGAGGCGGGATCGCGCAAGGCCGCGATCTTCGATCTGGACGGCACGCTGCTCGACTCGATGGGCGTATGGGATCAGGTCGACATCGACTTCCTCGCCCGCCGCGGCATCCCCGTGCCGGACGACTACATGGCCACGGTCGCGCCGATGCAGTTCAGGCAGATCGCCGAATACACGATCGCGCGCTTCGGCCTTGTCGACACGCCCGAACAGCTCATGGACGAGTGGGACGAGATGGCGCGCGTCGCCTACGCCACGCAGGTCGAGGCCAAACCCGGCGCGCTCGACTACCTGAGGGAGCTCAGGGCACGCGGCGTGCGCCTCGGCGTCGCGACCTCCCTGCCGCCGCGCCTGCGCGAGCCGGCGCTGGGCCACGTCGGCATGCTCGACCTGTTCGACGAGATCGTCTCCGTCGACGACGCCAACGACGTCGGCAAGGACCGTCCGGACGTCTACCTGCTCGCCGCACGCCGTCTCGGCGCCGAACCGGAAGACTGCACGGTCTTCGAGGATCTGCTCGTCGCCATCCGCTCCGCCAAGTCCGTCGGCATGACGGTCTGGGCCATGCATGACGACTCCTCCGACGCCGATTGGCCCGAGATCTGCGAGCTCGCCGACGGCGTCCTCTTCGACTTCCGCAACGCCCCGCGCGATCTGTAGGCGTATACTGGGCGGCGTCGATTGAATCGGGTGATCGGACAATCGGGCAATCGGACGGAAGGCACGACGGGCATGGACGACATCAGGGTGAGCACGCGGCTGGGCTATGCCGCGTACCTGATGCTGTTCGCCATTTTCGCGGTGTTCCTGCTGCCCGCCGTCGCCTTCGAGATCGCCTTCCGTATGATTGCGCCGCATGCCTCCGGTCTGACCCTGATCGCCGCGCTGGTGGTCTCGTGCGTCGTCACCGTCCTCACGGCTGCGGTATGCCGCGTCGTGTGCGTGTCCGTTTCGTCAGGCGCCATCGCCGCTCGTCGGCCGTTGCCGCGTGATTTCCGCTTCGACACCCGCGTGATGAACGCCGTGCGCTCATGGTCGCGCCCGCAGTGGGTCCCCAGGTGGGCGCGCTACACGCTTCCCGATCCTCGGATCTGAACATTTCTCTGTGATTTTTCGCCTTGCCCGGCATGGCTTGCGCCGGTGCAGGCCATATTCCCGCGGACCCATTTCGTCGGTCCGCCAACGGTTCAGATCCTTTTGTCCTTTGCATCGAAGAAGCGTATTCCCATGAATCCCATGAATTTCCTGTTTCAGGCGCTGCGACCCATCGAATGGGTCATCGCCCAGCTGCTCACCCTCATCCATACCCTGTTCACCGCCCTCGGCATGCCCGACGGCCCCGGCAGCGCATGGGGCCTTGCGGTCATGTGCCTCGTCGTCGTCATCCGCGTGTGCCTGATCCCGCTGTTCGTCCGTCAGATGCACGGCATGCGCGCCATGCAGGCCATCCAGCCCAGTATCCAACACATCCAACGCAAGTACGCCTCGCGCAGCGACCCGCGTTCCAAGGAGGCGATGCAGCGCGAGATCATGGCGTTGCAGCGGGAGTCCGGCGCCAACCCGCTCGGCTCGTGCATGCCGGCGCTCATCCAGGCGCCGATCCTGTGCTCCCTCTACTACGTGCTGCAATCGCTGCCGGCCATCGCGTCCGGCGCGTCCGAGTCGCTCGGCGGACTCGACCGGGCGCTCGCGGGCGACGTCGAATCGTCGTCAATCGCCGGCGTACGCCTGTCCGAATCGTTCGGCACGGCGTCGGGCGATGGCTCGCGCGCCGTCATCGTCACGGTCGTCGCGATCATGTGCCTGACGATGTTCGCGATGCAATGGATACTCATCCACCGCAACACGCCGCGCGAGACGATGGAATCGCCGCAGTTCCGCACGCAGCGGATGGCCGCGTTCCTGTTTCCCGCGATCTACGTCATCTCCGGGTTCGCGCTCCCGTTCGGCGTGCTGCTCTACTGGATGACGAACAACCTATGGAACCTTGCGCAGACGATCGTGCAGTTGCGCTGGTTCCCGACTCCCGGCTCCGTCGCCGGCGAGCGCAAGGAGGCGCGCGACCATGCGCGTGAGAACGCCCGTCGCGCCGCCGCGGGATTGCCCTCGGTCGAACGGGAGCTGGCCGAGGCGGCGCGCGTCGTCGCCAACGAGCGTCGCGGGCGGGAGCAGAACGCCCGCACCCGGAACCTCCGCGCGCGACGGCGGTCGGTCATCAAGGCGAGTCGTCGTCGCGCGTAGGAGCCGGTCGCGCGTCTACCGCACCGGCAGCAGGTCGGAGGGGCGTTTGGCCTCGTAGCGGCGGCGCTCCAGCTCCTCGCCCTCCTCGCGTTCGACGACCTCGGCGGCGATGCGGTCCAGCAGGCGGCTGACCGGCGCCTTGTAGGCCACCTCGTCGAAGGAGCGTCCGTCGCGGTTCACGGCGTTCGGGTTGCGGTCGACCTCCTTGAAACCGAGCGACTCGTACATGTGGCGGGCGCGCAGGTTGAACGACCACACCTTGACGGTGATGGTCTTCGCCCCGAGCTGTTCGGCGGCGAGTCGGATGCCGAGCTTCATGGCCTGGCTGCCGTAGCCGCGGTCCTGGAAGTACGGTCCGATGAGGATCGCCATCGTGGGATTGCGGTCCGGGTCGACGGAATCCCACGCGGCGATGTGTCCGATCGGGTTGCCGTTCGGGTCGAGGATCGTCCGGCCGAAGCGGTGGTCGGAATCCTCGTCGCTGAAGGTGTGGAACAGTTTGTCGACGGCGTCACCGGGGATCGGGGCGGTGTCGGTGCGCGCTCCGTTGGCGACGTTCTGGTCGTTCCACCACTGCTCTAGCAGCGGGTAGTCGTTCGGTTCTGTCTTGCGCAAGGTAACGGCGTTGTCTGGCATGATAGCTCCCTTCGTGCGGCCATTGTATGCAGGGTGACGGCTCCGGCACGACGGCGTTAACCGTCTATTCACATGCGGCTTGCAGCGAACCGTTCTCAATAACAAAAGTGTGAGGGTTGACATTTCGTCAATCGCACACGAACAGTCGTCAAGCGCCGGAATCTCAACGATTTCGGCCGATGTGCGATTGTGCGGAATCGTTCGGTTGGCTCACACTTTCATTAATGAGAACGGTTCGCTGCAACAACTGTTATGCTCCAGACCTTGACAGTGGACCATAATAGATATACTGTTATGTATAACAGCTAAACAGCTGGACGGTAATCACACCTATGGAAAGAGGGCATGAATGAAGCTGATCATCTCATCCGTGTCCGGCGAACCCATCTACGAGCAGATCAAGACCCAGATCCGCACCGCCGTCTTGGACGGCGAGCTCAAGGCGGGGGAGGCGCTGCCCTCCCTGAGGAAGCTCGCCAAGGAGCTGCGCATCTCCGTGCTCACCGTCACCAGGGCGTACAACGAACTGGCCGACGAGGGCGTGGTGCAGAACATCCAAGGCAAGGGCACGTTCGTCATGGACAAGGGCAACGAGCTGATGAGACGTCAGCTCGAAACCCGGGTGCGGGCGAGCCTCGCCGAGGCGGTCTCGGCCGCCAAGGCCGCGGGCCTGCCGCTGGAACAGGTCGGGTCGATGCTCGTTGAGGAGTATCGCAGGCAACGGTGACCGCGCCGCGCGCGCCGTTGGCGTCGTGTGGGGTGGACACAGTCATATGAAAGGAGATGCGCGATGAACACCGCGAATGTGAACGTCGTGTCCGGCGGTCCGGGCGGCGGCGGGACGCCGATCCTGTCCGTCACCGGCGTCACGAAACACTATGATTCCGGGTTCACGCTCGACGACGTGCCCTTCGACCTGCCGGCCGGATACATCATGGGGCTTATCGGCCCGAACGGCGCCGGCAAGTCGACCCTCATCAAGCTCATCCTCAACATGGTCCGCCGCGACGCCGGCGAGATCCACGTGTTCGGTCTCGACGGCATCGCCGACGAGGAGCGAGTCAAGGACCGGCTCGGCGTCGTCTTCGACTCCAGCTACCTCGTCGACCAGTGGCGTGTCGGCAAAGTCGGCCGCGCGATGGCGGATATGTACTTGACGTGGGACGCCGCCGCGTTCGATGGATACCTGAAGCGATTCGGTCTCGCCCCGAACAAGCGCGTCAGCGAGCTCTCCCGCGGCATGCAGATGAAGCTCATGCTCGCGATCGCCCTGAGCCACGACGCGAGACTCCTCATCCTCGACGAGCCGACCGCCGGACTCGACGTGCTCGCCCGCGACGACCTCATGGACCTGCTGCGCGACTTCGTCGCCGACGGCGAGCGCAGCGTCCTGTTCTCCACGCACATCACCGCCGACCTCGAACGCGCGGCCGACTTCATCACCTACATCACCGGCGGGCGGCTCTACTACACCGGCCCGAAGGACGAGTTCGAGGAGTCGTTCCGCATCGTCAAGGGCGGTCCCGTCGATCTTGACGACGCGATGCGCGGCGCGGCCGCCGGTGTCCACGCCTATGAGACAGGGTTCGATGCGCTCGTGCGCGCCGAGGATGTCGACCGCGCGCTTCACGGACGGATCGATCTCGGCGTCGAACCCGCGTCGATCGACGACATCATCAGACTCACCAACACGCGCGATGCGCAAGCCGCAGGGAGAGGATCGGAGCAATGAACCCCATGATGCGATCGGTTCTGCGGGCGTACCGCATGGACTGGCACAAGGTCTCCTCCCAGGGGTGGATGTGGGTCCCCGCCGCCGTGCTCGCCGTGCCGGTGCTGGTCACGGCCGGCGCCGCGGCCCATATGGAAGCCCTGACCGGCGGCGTGTTCGGCGCCGCCATATACATCTACGTGCTCATCCTGATGTACCCGTTCATGTACGAGCAGCAGGGTCATGGCGGCTGGCTGAACGGTCTGATGCCGGTGGCTCGCCGTCATCAGGTGGCGGGGCGGTATCTGCTGTTGCTGACCTCCGCCGGCCTGCTGCTGGTCTCCTGTCTACTCACGTGGGCTGGGCTGGCCGTCGTCGGCGCCGCGGGCGCGGGGTACTTCGGCGGGATCTCCGCCTCCCTGATGTGGATGTATCTGATCATGGTGTCCCTGCTCTGCCCGCTGATGTACCGGTTCTCCATCCAGAAGGTCGGGATCTGGTTCATGGTCGTCGTTCTGGTGCTCTGCTTCGCGGCGGTGGGCGGTCTCACCGCGGTGGCGGCGCTGGTTCCCAAAGCGGTGCTCGACCGCGCCCTCGACGGTGTCGTCGCGTTGGCCGACAACATGATGCTGATCCCGATCCTCGCCGTCATCGGCATCGCCACGGCCGTACTCGCGTTCGCGGTCTCGTTCCGAGTCTCCTGCCGCTGCTATCTCGCCAAGGAGCTGTAGTCTGGAGCTGTAGATTGACGTCAACGGTCAGCGATCAAGGGGAATACGATGAAGCGTGAACGCGGCTGGACGGCGACGGGGGCGAAACGCATGGCGGTCGTCGCTGACGACACGTTCGCGCGGCCGCTGTCGCTGTGGTGGGACCTCGTCTACGTCGTCATCATCGCGACGACGATCATCGTCGGATATGCGGGGTACGGCGGCATGCCGCAGCGTGTGCCGATCCATACAAACGCCGCCGGGGTCGTCGACGGATGGGCCGACAAAAGCCCGTTCGTGATCTGGTTCGCACCGCTCATGGAGCTGATCCTCGCCGCCGTGATGACCGGCGCGCATGCGGCCGTCCTGTATGCGAGGCGTCCGGTCGACGCGGACTCGCCGGTGCGTTCGGCGCGGCGGTACGCGGCGATGCTGCGCGCGTGGAGCGTGTACGTGCTGGTCGTCGGCGTGGCCGTGATCGCGGGGATTGGCATGACCGTGCAGCTCGGCACGATCGGAGTGCTCGATCTCGGTACGGTCGGGCTGGCCGGTACGTTCGCCGGCATGCTCGCGCTCGTCGGCGGCATCGTGGTCGTGCTGTTCTACGGACAGAACGGCTCGCGGGTCGACGCTGGGGGAGCGGACGACTCCGATGCCGGCGGCAGAGCAGACGACGAGACGATGCCGTTGGACGAGGACCGTTACTGGTACGGCGGCGTCATCTACGTAAACCGTGACGACCCGGCAGTCTGGGTGCCCAAGCGTTTCGGCGTCGGCTGGACGGTCAACATGGCCCGTCCCGTCGTCTGGGTCGGCGCCGTCATCCTCCTGCTCGTCGTCATAGGCCTCCCCTTCGCCCTCAGCGCTTTGCTGTGATGGAATCGGTCGCGTTAGGCCGATTCCATCATTCGATCACAGGGCCTTGGTGGACTGCTCGACGAAGGATTCCATGCCGTCGATCGGGACGACCGTGTCGAAGCGCACATCGGCGGTCTCGAGGCCTCGCAGGGCGGCCGGGGCGGTGGTGCCGGTCTCGCTGGCGAGCACATCCATGCACTCGAAGTCGGTGCCGGTCGCGTCGAAGCCGAGCGCCTCGTTGACCACGCGCGGGAACTTGTACGGGCTTGCGGTCGCGAGGATCACGCGCGGGGTGAGCGGGTCGCGCGGCATCTGCTGCGCCACGAAGTACGCGCACGCGGTGTGCGGGTCGATGACGTAGCGGTTCCTCGTCCAGCAGTCGGCGATCATCTCGCGCACCTGGTCCTCGTTCGCCCAGCCGCAGCCGAACAGCTGGCGGATCTTGGCCAGCAGATCCTCCGGGATCTCGTACGTGCCCCAGTTCTTGAGGTCGTTCATGAGCATCGTGATCAGACGTGTGTCGCCTTCGGAGAAGTAGTAGAGCATGCGCTCGAGGTTCGAGGAGACGAGGATGTCCATCGAGGGGCTGATCGTCTGGTAGAACGGGCGTTGGCGGTTGTACGTGCCGGTCGTCAGGAAGTCGAACAGCACGTTGTTCTTGTCGGAGGCGACCACGAGGTGCTTGACCGGCAGGCCGAGGAGCTTGGCGTAGTAGCCGGCGAGGATGTCGCCGAAGTTGCCGGTCGGCACGACGAACTCGACCTCATCGCCCACGTTGATGACCTGACGCTCGAGCAGCTGCGCATACGCGGAGAAGTAGTAGACGACCTGCGGCACCAGACGGCCCACGTTGATCGAGTTCGCCGAGGAGAGCACGACGTGCGAGTCGCCGGCGAGGCGCGCGGCCAGCTCATGGTCGCCGAAGATGTTCTTGACGGCCGTCTGCGCGTCGTCGAAGTTGCCCTCGACCGCGGCGACGTTCACGTTGGAACCCGCCTGCGTGGTAATCTGCAGCTCCTGCACCTGGCTCACCTTGCCTTCCGGGTAGAAGACGGTGATCGCGGTGCCCGGCGCGTCGGCGAAGCCCGCCAGCGCCGCCTTGCCGGTGTCGCCCGACGTGGCGGTCAGGATCATGATCCTCTCGTCCGCGTCGCCGTCGGCAGGCGTGGTGTGCGCCATGAAGCGCGGCAGGATCTGCAGCGCCACGTCCTTGAACGCGGAGGTCGGGCCGTTGAACAGCTCGAGGATGTAGTCCTCGCCCAGCTCCTTCAGCGGGGTGATGCGATCGTCCGACCACTGGTCGCCGTACGCGTCGGCGATGCACTGGGCCAGCTCCTCGGCCGTGAAGTCGGGCAGCAGGGCGCCGAGCACTTCGGCGGCGATTCGCTGGTACGGCTTGCCCGCAAGCGAGGCGACGTCCACCTTCGTCTTGCCCAGCTCGTCCGAGACGAACAGGCCGCCGTCATCGGCGATTCCCTTGCGGATCGCCTGCTTGGCGGTCAGCGAGTCGGTGGTGGAACGGGTGGAATGGAAGGTGGTAGCCACGGTTGAAATCCTTAATCTGTGAATGACGAACAGCCTTATTAAGGGATGAATCGAATCCTCACCAGTCTAGCGTGCGGCATAGGCGTGGACGGCGCGGCGTCTCGCATGACAGATCGTCCGGCGGGCCGGATGGCCGACCGGCGCCGAGGAGCGGTCAAGTCCATATGCCGAGACGGCATGTCCCGTGGTTTTCTGCCAATCGCCGGGACAATTCGCCCGATTCGGCACGATCAGGAAACAGCACGGCCACAAACATCCCGTACACTCGACGCCCAAACGGCATGCCAGTCGTTGCCCACACCGACAAAGGAGCACAGATGACCGCTTCACCACTCGCCCAGAAAGCCACCGACGCCTTCAACGCGCCCATCAGCGCCGCCGACCCCGAGATCGCCGAGCTGCTCGACTCCGAGCTGCACCGCCAGCAGGACGGCCTCGAGATGATCGCCTCCGAGAACTTCGTGCCGCGCGCGGTCCTTCAGGCGCAGGGCTCCGTGCTCACCAACAAGTACGCCGAAGGCTATCCGGGACGCCGCTACTACGGCGGTTGCGAGTACGTCGACCAGATCGAGACCATCGCCCGCGAACGCGCCAAGGCGCTGTTCGGCGCCGAATACGCCAACGTGCAGCCGCATTCCGGCGCGCAGGCCAACGCCGCCGTCTACCAGGCGCTCGTCAAGCCCGGCGACACCGTCCTCGGCCTCGCCCTCGACCACGGCGGCCACTTGACCCACGGCATGAAGATCAACTTCTCCGGCCGCTTCTACCACGCCGAGGCCTACGGCGTGAACCCCGAGACCTTCCGCATCGACCCGGAGATCATCCGCCAGCGCGCCCTCGAGACCCACCCCGCCATGATCATCGGCGGCTGGTCCGCCTACCCGCGCATCGAGGACTTCAAGGCGATGAAGGAGATCGCCGACGAGGTCGGCGCCAAGTTCTGGGTCGACATGGCCCACTTCGCCGGACTCGTCGCCGCGGGACTCCACCCGAGCCCCGTGCCGTACGCCGACGTCGTCTCCTCCACCGCGCACAAGACCCTCGGCGGCCCGCGCTCCGGCTTCATCCTCGCCAAGCAGGAGTACGCCAAGAAGCTCAACTCCTCCGTGTTCCCCGGTCAGCAGGGCGGCCCGCTCATGCACGTCATCGCCGGCAAGGCAGTCAGCTTCAAGGTCGCCGGCACCCCCGAGTTCAAGGACCGCATGCAGCGCACCCTCGACGGCGCCAAGATCATCGCCGAACGACTCCTCGCCGACGACGTCAAGGCCAACGGCATCACCGTCCTGACCGGCGGCACCGACGTGCACCTCGTCATGGTCGACCTGCGCAACAGCGAGATGGATGGCAAGCAGGGCGAGGACCTGCTCGCCGCCTGCGGCATCACCATCAACCGCAACACCGTGCCGTTCGACCCGCGTCCCGCGTCCGTCGCCTCGGGCCTGAGGATCGGCGCCTCCGCGCTCGCCACCCGCGGCTTCGGGCCCAAGGAGTACGAGGAGGTCGCCGACATCATCGGCACCGCGCTCGCCGCCGGCCCGTCCGCCGATGTCGACGCGCTGAAGGCCCGCGTCGACAAGTTGGTCGCCGACTTCCCGCTGTACCCGGACCTCGACCAGATCCACTGATCCCTCGGCTTCCTCGGCTCCTCGGCCGGGGCCGCCGATCCGCCGATCACGGGGCTCCCCATCCCACCTCACGGGAAGGGGAGCCCCGCAACATATCTGACCCCGATGTGCGCTAAGGTGAATGGTTATGACGAACAGTGAGGAAGCCAATATCCCGTCTGCCGTGTTCGACGCGGTATGCGCCCGCGCCGACGCCGCCGCCCGCGCGCAACGCTCGCTCGCACAGGCCGACACCGACTCGAAGAACACGCTGCTCAACGCCATCGCCGACGCCCTCGACGCCCGCGCCGGCGAGATCGCCGCGGCCAACGCCCTCGACATGGACGCCTCGCGCGAGGCCGGCATGGACGAGGGCAAGCTCGACCGTCTCCGCTTCGACGAGGCGCGCGTCAAGGCCGCGGCCGACGGCGTGCGCCACGTCGCCACCCTGCCCGATCCGATCGGCGAGATCGTGCGCGGCTACACCCTGCCCAACGGCCTGCGCCTCAACCAGACGCGCGTGCCGATCGGCGTCATCGGCATGATCTACGAGGCGCGCCCCAACGTCACCGTCGACGTCGCGTCCCTGTGCCTCAAATCCGGCAACGCCGCGATCCTGCGCGGCGGGCACGCGGCCGAACGCACCAACGCCGCGACGCTCGCCGTCATCGGCGACGTGCTGCGCGCGCACGGCTACGATCCGGCGCTCGTCGGCACGGTCGACGACTTCGGACGCGACGGTGCCACCGCGATGATGGAGGCGCGCGGCCACATCGACCTGCTCGTGCCGAGGGGCGGCAAGGGCCTCATCCAGGCGGTCGTCGCCAACTCCAAGGTCCCCGTCATCGAGACCGGCGCCGGCAACGTGCACATCTACGTCGACTCCTCGGGAGACCCGGCCAAGGCCATCCCGATCCTCATCAACGCCAAGACGCAGCGCGTCGGCGTGTGCAACGCCGCCGAGAAGCTGCTCGTCCACGCCGACGTCGCCGACGTGTTCCTGCCCTACGCGGCCGCCGCCATGTTCGAGAAGGGCGTCGAGATCCACGCCGACGAACGCGCCTACGTGATCATCGACTCCTCCGACGTGGAGGGGGCCAAGGCCGGCGTCGCCGAAGGCCTGCTCGTCCATGCCGTCGACGAGGACTGGGACACCGAATATCTGGCCTTGAAGATCGGCGTCAAGGTCGTCGATTCGCTCGACGAGGCCATCGACCACATCAACACACACTCCACCGGACACACCGAATCGATCATCGCCGAGGACTACACCGCCATCGAGGAATTCACCTCCCGCATCGACTCCGCGGTCGTCATGGTCAACGCGTCCACACGATTCACCGACGGCGGCGTGTTCGGCTTCGGCGCCGAACTCGGCATCTCCACGCAGAAGATGCACGCCCGCGGGCCGATGGGGCTGACCGAGATGACCACGACGAAATGGATCGGCTACGGCCGGGGGCAGGTGCGCGCATGAGCGTCAACGACACGATCGACGGAACGAACGGAACCGACCCGACCGACGAGGCGAACGACGGCATGAGCGTGCCGATCACCGAACTGCGCACCGACCTCGATCTGGACAATCCGCGCTGCGGGCTCAAGATCGCCGCCGAACGCCTGAGCATCGTCCGATACGTCTTCCTCGTGCAGATCGAGGACGGCATCGCCTCCGCATCGCAGCGCGCGTCGCTCGAATACGCCGACGCGGTGCTCATCGGCTGGCCCGACGAGGATGCGCCCGACGTCGTCGACCTCGACGACGCCCAGCTCAAGTCCATGCGCGCCCACATGGCGATGATGGAGGAGTACATCGCCCGGTTCGCCGCGCTCGAACGCGACGGCGACGTGGACGGCATGACCGACACGCTCATCCGCGTCACCGAACGCGTGGCCGAGGTGCGCCGCATGTTCCAGCCCGACTTCCCGCTGCCGACCTTCGCGGAGATCCGCCGCGTCGTGCAGGACGAGTGGGACGAGGACATGGGTAAGATCGATCCCAAGGACGACGATCCCACCGCCGCGGAGATCGAGCAGGAGACCGAGCAGACCGAGCTCGCCGAACGCGCCGATGAGCGTGCTGACGAACGTAACGGCCGTGACGGTCAGGACGGGCGGGGTGAGCGCGCGTGAGCGACGAACGCCGCATGGCCGACCTGTCCGCCGACTCCGTATCCGCCTCGGCCAACATGTCCAACGTCGGCGTGCCCGGCGCCGGCGGCGCGGCGGACGACGCGCCCGCCTCCGGCCGCGCCGGCATGCGCCGCTCCGCGCGTGGCAACTGGCACGCCACCCCGCGCATCGGCATCATGGGCGGCACCTTCGACCCGATCCACAACGGGCACCTGGTCGCCGCATCCGAGGTCGCGTGGGTGTACGACCTCGACGAGGTCATCTTCGTACCCACCGGCCGCCCGGTGTTCAAGCTCGACAAGCATGTCACCAACGCCGAGGACCGCTACCTGATGACGGTCATCGCCACCGCCTCCAATCCGAAGTTCACCGTCAGCCGCGTCGACATCGACCGGCCCGGCGTCACCTACACGATCGACACGCTGCGCGACATCCGCGCGCAGCATCCGGACGCCGACCTGTTCTTCATCACCGGCGCGGACGCGGTCGCGGAGATCATGCTGTGGAAGGACGCGGAGAAGATGTGGGACCTCGCGCACTTCGTCGCGGTCACGCGGCCGGGTTACTCCTCGCCCGAAGGGGTGAAACTGCCCGAAGGCAAGGTCGACACGCTCGAGATCCCGGCATTGGCGATCAGTTCGACCGACGTGCGACGGCGCGCCGAGCACGACGAGCCGGTGTGGTACCTCGTGCCGGACGGCGTCGTCCAGTACATCGGCAAGCACGGGCTGTATCGGGCGTGACGGTGGCGTAGTCCGGTTTCGTGCGTGGACGTGGCGGTCGGGCGTTCATCTCATTGCGACTCGCTCCGGGCCGCTCTGGCCAAGTCTTTACGGTCTCAACAAGATGAACGCCCGACCGCCACTTGCGTTGGTCTCGGATGTTGCGTTAACTTCGGCTCCCCTTGTCAGGGGAGCGGGTCTGAGGGGTAGTCACGCCAGTCCCATTTGCACCTTGAGGCGCATGACGCGGGTGGCTGATTCGGTGACCTTCCGCGCGAAAGCTTGATCCGCTTTGGCCTTCGCGTTGAGGCCGTCGAGGATGGGCGCGATGTCGGCGCTCTGGCCGATGCAGGCGAGGTCGCCGCCGGCCTCGATGAATCTGACGCCGAGCTGATCGGTGGGGACGTGGGCCACGGCCTCGGCGGACAGGGAGTCGGAGGTGACGACCCCGTCGAAGCCATGCGTGCCGCGCAGCAGCCCGTCGACGATCGTCGGGGAGAACGCGGCCGGGCTGTTCGGGTCGATGCCTTGATACGTGGCGAGCGACATCATTACCATCGCCGGTTTCGCCTGATCGATGACCGTGTGGAAGGCCTGCAATTCGGCGCTTTCGACGGTGGTGGTCGCGTCGGTGATGCCGTTCGCGGTGAAGTCGGTGTTGCCCTGCACCGCGCCCAACCCCGGATAGTGCTTGATCGACGACTGGACGCCGGCGTCGCGCATCCCCTCGACGAACGCCGAGCCATGCGCCGCGTTGCCGGCCGCGTCGAGACCGAAATCACGGTTCAGCGCACCGACCGGCGCGTTCGACTTCCTCTCGATCGTCACCGTGCCGAGCACCGGCGCCAAGTCCACGTTGATGCCGGCGTCCTTGAGCTGCGAGCCCCAGACGGCGGCCGAACGGCGCAGCTCGTCAACCGGCATCGCGCCCTGCCTGACCGCGCTCGGCATCGTGTCGAAGCCCGCGCCCTTGAGGTGCTGGACCAGCCCGCCCTCCTGATCGGTGGCCATGATGAGCCGGTCGCCCTCCGGGGCGTACGACTGCAGCGCGTCGGTGGCCTTGCGCACGCCGGCGACGCCGGATCTCCAGTTGCCGATGATGAGCACCGAACCGACATGACGGTCCGCGATCGCCGTCTTCAGCGCCGACGGGTCGCTGCCGGCGAACAGCGGCGCCATCACCAGCTGGCCCACCCGTTCCTCGGGGCTCATCGCCGCGACCAGCCTCCTCGCCTTCGTCAGGGCGGGGTCGGTGGGGGAGGGCACGGCGCCGCGCGCCATGTCCCCGTTGCCTGCGTCCGCCGTGCCCGCGTCCGCGCCCGACGACTGGGATGACCGGGCCGCGGCGCCGACGGCATCACCCGCATCGGCGAGACCGAACGACCGGCGCAGGGCCGGCGAGACGAGGAACGCGACCACCAGCGCGACCGCGACGAGCGCCGCGACCAGCGTCAGGACAAGCGCGCTCATGCCATTGCCGTTTGCGGCGTGACTGTCGTCGCGTCTCCTGCGTCCCGCCATGCTTCGGCCCCCGTTCATCTCGTCTGCGCATCTCGTCTGCGCATCTCGTCTGCGCATCTCGTCCGCTCGTGCCAATGACGATACTCCGGCCTCTGCTCGCTGTATCTCTGGTGTTTCGGTGGAACGGTCCCAAAAATTAGACAGCTTATCGTACCTTGGCCCCCGGCGAACGCACGGAATTGACATTCCCTACCTTTCTGTAGGCTGGTCTCATGTCTTTCTCAGATTTCCTCGGCATGTTCGACCCCGACTTCGACCCGCGCAACCCGCAGGGCTCCCGCGCGCCGCGCGGGGGGCGCGGCCGCGACGGCGACGGTCGCGACTCGGGCGACGACCCCATCATCATCAACGTGGAGACGGACGGCGACGACAGCCGTCCGAACGCCGGCTCCGGTTCCGGCACCCGACCGCCCCGCGGCCCGGCAGCGCCGCGCATCACACGCCGACCGAACCGTCCGAACCGTCCGGGCGGGGCCGGTTCAAGCCGCGGATCGAAGATCCTCATCGGCGTCGTGCTCGTGCTCGTCGTGCTCGTCGGCCTGTTCTTCGG
Organism: Bifidobacterium rousetti; assembly: GCF_008698235.1. Taxonomy (GTDB): domain Bacteria; phylum Actinomycetota; class Actinomycetes; order Actinomycetales; family Bifidobacteriaceae; genus Bifidobacterium; species Bifidobacterium rousetti. The sequence goes on along the minus strand of NZ_PEBH01000002.1, from coordinate 203,556 downwards.
CCTGTCGCGCTTCATCACCGACCTCATGTGGTACGGCCAGCTCGGCTTCCAGTCGGTCGTGTGGGTCGAACTGGGCACCAAGATCGGCCTGTGGGCGGCCTACGCCCTCGTGATGGCCCTCGTCGGCTTCGTGTCCGCGTGGCTCGCGATCCGCGCCCGCCCCGACGCCTCCGACGGCTCCACCGTGCGCGTCGACGGCGATGTCGTCGAGGTCGGCCAGTCGGTCAGCTCGAAGACCGCCCGCCGCGTGGCCGTCGTCGTCTCCGCGATCGTCGGCGTCGTGTTCGGCTCGCAGTTCAACGCGAACTGGGCCGATGTGCTGCTCATGTTCAACGCGCAGTCCTTCGGCGTGAAGGACCCCCAGTTCGGCCTCGACAACGGCTTCTACGTCTTCGTCCTGCCGGGGCTCAGGCTGGTGATGTCCGCTGTGTCGATGCTGCTGCTCATCGGCATCGTCTTCTCCGTCGTCACCCATGTGATGATCGGCGGCATCCGCCTGACCATGCCTGTCAAGGGCCGCGGTCTGTTCGCCATCACCAAGCGTGCCCGCCGCCAGATCGCGATCTGGCTCATGCTTAACATGTTCGGCTTCGCCGCGCAGATGGTCCTCGGCGTGTTCTCCAGCCTCACCCAGCAGGGCAGCCGCATCACCGGCGCCACCTACACCACCGTGCACGCCACGATCCCGGTCACCTTCGTGATGGCCGCGCTCGTCGCGATCCTCGGCGTCGTCCTCGGCGTGTGGCTGATGCGCTCGCATGCGCTCGAGGGCAGCGCGCCGATCGGCGTGCGCGCCTCCGCTGCCCTCAAGGCGTGGCGCACCCCGGTCGTCGCCATCGCGGTCGTGCTCGTCGTCTCCCTGGCGCTCACCGTCGTCTGGCCGACCCTGCTCCAGCGCTTCCGCGTCAACCCGAACGCGCAGGAGATGGAATCGACCTACATCCAGCGCAACATCGACGCCACGCGCGCCGCCTACGGCCTCGACAAGCTCAAGACCGAGAACTACAAGGCCACCACGAAGGGCGAGTCGGGTGCGCTGAGCTCGGAGGGCGAGACCACCGCGCAGATCCGACTGCTCGACCCGCAGGTCGTCTCCCCGACGTTCAAGCAGCTCCAGCAGTCCAAGCAGTACTACACCTTCGCCGACACGCTCGCCGTCGACAAGTACGAGATCGACGGCAAGAGCCAGGACACGGTCATCGCCGCGCGCGAGCTCGACCTCGCCGGCAACGACAACCGCAACTGGGTCAACGACCACACCGTGTACACGCACGGCTACGGCGTCGTCGCCGCATACGGCAACAAGGTGACCGCCGACGGCCAGCCGCAGTTCTTCGAATCGGGCATCCCGACCCAGGGCAAGCTCACCGAATCGGAGAAGTACGAGCCGCGCATCTACTTCTCGCCGAACATGAGCGAATACTCGATCGTCGGCGCCCCGGAGGGCACCGCCGCGTGGGAGTTCGACTACCCGACCGGTTCGAAGGGCGCCACCAACACGTTCTCCGGCGACGGCGGCCCGTCGGTCGGCAACCTGTTCTCGCGACTGCTGTACGCGATCCGCTTCGGCTCCGACCAGATCCTGTTTTCCGACCGCGTGACGAGTGAATCGCAGATCCTCTACGACCGCTCCCCGCGCGAGCGCGTCGCCAAGGTCGCCCCGTACCTGACGCTCGACGGCCGCGTCTACCCGGCGGTGGTCGACGGGCGCGTCAAGTGGATCGTCGACGGCTACACCACCTCCGACGCCTACCCGTACTCGCAGATGACCGACCTCGGCTCGGCCACGCAGGACTCCACCACGGTCTCCTCGAACACGGTCACTGGCCTCGGCACGCAGCAGGCCAACTACATCCGCAACTCGGTCAAGGCCACCGTCGACGCCTACGACGGCTCGGTGGACCTGTATGTGTGGGATCAGAACGACCCGGTCATCAAGGCGTGGGAGAAGGTCTTCCCCGGCCAGTACCACCAGCTGAGCGAGATCTCCGGCGACCTGATGAGCCACATGCGCTACCCGGAGAACCTGTTCAAGGTCCAGCGCGAGCTGCTCTCCAAGTACCATGTGACCTCCGCCAGCCAGTACTACTCCGGCGAGGATTTCTGGCAGACGCCGGTCGACCCGACCGAACCGCAGTCCCAGCAGAACCAGGACATCCTCCAGCCGCCCTACTACCTGACGCTGCAGACCGGCGGCACCAAGGAGCCGGTGTTCTCGCTGACCTCCTCGTACATCCCCGCCGGCACGTCCACGCGCGAGATCCTCACCGGATTCCTCTCCGTCGACTCCGACGCCGGGAACACGAAGGGCGAGATCGGGCCGAACTACGGCACGCTGCGATTGCAGGAGCTGCCGAAGGACTCCAACGTGCCCGGCCCCGGACAGGCGCAGAACAACTTCAACGCGGACGCCGACGTGTCCAAGGAGCTGAACCTGCTGCAGTCCGGTTCGACCGACGTGGTGCGCGGCAACCTGCTCACCCTGCCGCTCGGCGGCGGCCTCGTCTACGTGCAGCCGGTGTACGTCAAGTCGTCGGGCGCCACGTCGTTCCCGCTGCTCAAGAAGGTGCTCGTCGCGTTCGGCGATCAGGTCGGCTTCGACGACACGCTGGACGGCGCGCTCGACCAGGTGTTCGGCGGCGATTCCGGCGCCTCCGCGGGCGACGCGGAGAACACCGGCGGCTCCGATACGTCGGGCGGCAAGGGCTCGTCCGGTTCGTCCGGCCAGTCCGATAAGTCTCAGTCCGACCAGTCTGGCCAGACCGAAGGCAAGACCGACACCGGTTCCGGCTCCTCGTCCGACCGCAGCCCCGAGCTGCAGCAGGCCCTGACCGACGCCTCGCAGGCGATGAAGGACTCGCAGGCCGCGATGAAGGACGGCGACTGGGCCGCCTACGGCGAAGCCCAGAAGCGCCTCGAGGAGGCCCTCAACAAGGCCATCGAACTGGACCGGTGATCCGGTGATTTCCCGAAATTGTCGCGCTGACGGTGGCTCAGCGCGACAATTTCGGGAAACCGACCTTTTCCTCCGGAAATTGTTGCGCCGCTGATAGGCTCGGGGCATGTTCATGTCATCCATGTCATCCATGTCATCGTCGTCACTGAGCCCCGCATCACCGTATCGTTTCCGGGGCGCGACGCCTGAGGACCTCGCGGCCATCACTGACATCTACAACGCCTCGGTCGTCGAGGGTGGCGCCACCGCCGACCTGACGCCCCGCACTTTGGAGCAGCGCCGTCGATGGGTCGAGTCGCATCGGCCGCCCTACGGCGTGTTCGCCGTGGAGGCGGCGGATGGGGGCGTCGTCGCCTTCGGGGCGCTGTCGGTGTTCTACGACCGCGCCGGGTACGACGGCGTCACCGACCTCGCCTATTACATCGACCCCGCGTGGCGCGGCAGGGGAGTGGGCACGTTCCTCTTGGGCAATCTGCTTGATGAGGCCCGGGACCGCGGCATGCGCAAGGCGATCGGCGTCATCTTCGCCGACAACGCCGGATCGATCGCCCTGATGCGACGGTTCGGCTTCACCCGGTTCGGCGCGCTGCCCGCCGCGGCGAGCGACGCGAGAGGTGTGATGCACGATATGTCGTATTGGTACCTCGATCTCTAACAGCGAATCGTTCTCGATAACGGATGTGTGAGGGTTGACGGTGCGTCAATCGCACATGAATCGCCCGGAATCGGCTTCGTGCCAAGGTTCCGGACGGTGTGCGGTTGTTCGGAAACGTGCGTTTGGCTCACACTTTTCCTATCGAGAACGATTCGCTGCAAGGGTTTCCGACGCTATGGGTACAATCCTTAAGGTTTTCAAGGAACATAAGGAGTGACATGGCATCGGATTTCTGGCTGATCGCGGGACTGGGCAACCCCGGCAAGAAGTATGAGGGCACGCGCCACAACATGGGCTTCATGACCGCGGACGTGCTGGCCGAACGCTGGTCGGTCAACTTCGCCGACCACAAGGGGCTGGCGATGCTCGGCCGCTCCGTCATGAACCTCGACGGGCGCAGCGTCAAGTTCTTCCTCGCCAAGCCGCTGACCTACATGAACGAGTCCGGCAACGCCGTCTCCTCGATCGCCGCCTACTACCAGATCGAACCCGACCACATCGTCGTCATCCACGACGACATGGATCTGGAGTTCGGTCGCATCAAGGTCAAGGCGGGCGGCTCCGCGGGCGGCCACAACGGCATCAAGTCCATCGACCGATCACTTGGCACGCCGAAGTACGCGCGCGTGCGCATGGGCGTCGGCCACGCCAGGCGCGGCGCCAACGCGCACGACAACACCGTCAACTGGGTGCTCGGCGGCTTCGGCCCCGACCAGCGCAAGCAGCTGCCCGAATTCCTCGCCGACGGCGCCGACGCCGCCGAGGAGATCATCTTCCACGGACTCGCCAAGACCCAGGAGAAGTTCAATGGCCGCTGAGTCCGGCGCCGCCCCCGAGTCGACCCTCGTCAACGGCTCGCTCGCCGGCGTCCTCGAATCTCTCACCCGCGACCCCGTCTTCGGCAAGGTCGTCTCCGGCGGCATCGACGAGACCGACGACGTCGACGGGTCGATCGTCGTCGGCGCGCCCGAAGGCGTCCGTCCGGCGATCGCCGCCGCCATCGCGCGCGGCACCGTCGGCGGGAACGCCGGCACTGGCCCCCGTCCGGTCGTCCTCGTCGTCGCCTCCGGCCGCGAGGCCGAGGATATGGTCGGCTCCCTGCGCTCCTGGTACGACGGCGATCCGAACGACATCGCCCAGCTCGAGGCGTGGGAGACGCTGCCGCACGAGCGGCTCAGCCCGCGCGCCGACACCGTCGCGAGCCGTATGGCCGTCTTCCGCAGGCTGAGGCATCCGAGCGACGCGAACCCGATGTTCGGCCCCATCCGCATCCTCGTCATGCCGGTGCGCTCGCTCATCCAGCCGGTCGTCTCGGGACTCGCCGACGTCGAGCCGCTCGTCTTCACGCGGGGGCAGGACCTGCCGCTCGACGATGCGGCGAAACGCCTCATCGAGAACGCGTACACGCGCGTCGACCTCGTCATGGACCGCGGCGAGTTCGCGGTGCGCGGCGGCATCCTCGACGTGTTCCCGCCGACCGCCCCGCATCCGGTGCGCATCGAGTTCTTCGGCGACGAGATCGACCAGATCAGGGAGTTCCACGCCTCCGACCAGCGCACGTACGGCGAGGGGCTCAAGACCATCTGGGCGACGCCCTGCCGCGAGCTGCAGTTGACCGACAAGGTGCGCGCCCGCGCCAAGTCGCTGATCGGCTCGATCCCGAACGCCGGAGACATGCTCGAGTCGATCGCCAACGCGATTCCGGTCGAGGGCATGGAATCGCTGATGCCCGCGCTGATCGACGACATGGAGCCGGTCTCCACGATGATCGACGGGCATGCCGTCATCCTCCTGTCCGATCCGGAGAAGCTGCGTCGCGCCGCCGACGACCTGACGAAGACCGCGAACGAGTTCCTCGCCGCCAGCTGGCACGTCGCCGCGTCCGGCCACGGCGCGGGCGCCCCGATCAGCTTCGATCAGGCGAGCTTCCTCGACTTCGAGGGCACCGTGCGCGGGCTCGCCTGTGCGGGTCACGACGTCATCGACCTGACCAGCTTCACCGTCGACGACACGCGTCCCGGGCATGTGCAGATCGACGCGAAGAACCCGGCCGAATACCGCGGCGACGAGTCGAAGGCCGCGGCCGGCATCGAGGGCCTGATCGACGAGGGTCTCGAGGTCGTCATCACCGCCGGCGCGAAGGGCACGCTCGCGCGCCTCAAGCGCGCCGTCAACGAGACCGGCATCACCCGCTTCGAGACGATCCGCTCGCAGGCGCTCGACGGCTTCGTCGACCGGTCCGCGGGCGTCGCGCTGCTCACCGAACGCGACCTGACCGGCCGCACGTCCGCCGTAGGCGTCGCGAAGACGCCGAAGCGCCGCCGCAAGGCCATCGACCTGATGGAGCTCAAGACCGGCGACTACGTCGTGCACGAGCAGCACGGCATCGGCCGGTTCATCGAGATGCGCCAGCGCACGATCGGCACCGGCGCGAACCGGACGACGCGCGAGTACCTCGTCATCGAATACGCGCCGAGCAAACGCGGCGCCCCGCCGGACAAGCTGTTCATCCCCACCGACCAGCTCGATCAGGTCAGCAAGTACATCGGCGCCGAAACCCCGAAGCTCAACAAGCTGGGCGGCTCCGACTGGGCCGCCACCAAGGCGAAGGCGCGCAAGCACGTCCAGGAGATCGCCGACGACCTGGTCAAGCTGTATTCGGCCCGCCAGCGCACGCCCGGATTCGCGTTCAGCCCGGACACGCCGTGGCAGAAGGAGCTGGAGGACGCGTTCCCGTACCAGGAGACGCCGGACCAGCTGACCACCATCGACGAGGTCAAGGCCGACATGGAGAAGCCGCGCCCGATGGACCGCCTGATCTGCGGCGACGTCGGCTTCGGCAAGACCGAGATCGCGGTGCGCGCCGCGTTCAAGGCCATCCAGGACGGCAAGCAGGTGGCCGTGCTCGTGCCCACCACGCTGCTCGTCCAGCAGCATTACGAGACGTTCACCGAACGCTACGAGGGCTTCCCCGTCACCGTCAAGGCGATGAGCCGCTTCCAGAAGCCCAAGGAGATCCAGGAGACGATCGACGGGCTCGCCTCGGGCGGCGTCGACGTGGTCATCGGCACGCACAAGCTGCTGAACCCGAAGATCAAGTTCAAGGATCTGGGACTCGTCATCATCGATGAGGAGCAGCGGTTCGGCGTCGAGCACAAGGAGACGCTCAAGGCCTTGCGCACCAACGTGGACGTGCTCTCGCTCTCCGCGACGCCGATCCCGCGCACGCTCGAGATGGCCGTCACCGGCATCCGCGAGATGTCGACGCTCGCCACCCCGCCGGAGGACCGTCTGCCCGTGCTCACCTATGTGGGCGCGTACGAGGACGCGCAGGTGACGGCCGCGATCCGGCGCGAGCTGCTGCGCGGCGGACAGGTGTTCTACGTGCACAACCGCGTCGAGGACATCGCGCACGTCGCCGACAGGATCCACGGGCTCGTGCCCGAGGCGAGGGTCGCCGTCGCGCACGGCAAGATGGGGGAGAAGCAGCTCGACCAGGTGATCCGCGACTTCTGGCACCGCGACATCGACGTGCTCGTGTGCACGACGATCATCGAGACCGGGCTTGACATCTCCAACGCGAACACGCTGATCGTCGACCACGCGGACCGCTTCGGCCTCTCCCAGCTGCACCAGCTGCGAGGCCGCGTCGGCCGTGGCCGCGAGCGCGCGTACGCGTATTTCCTGTACGATCCGACCAAGACGCTCACCCAGCAGTCGCACGACCGTCTGGCCACGATCGCGCAGAACACGGCGCTCGGCTCCGGCTTCGACGTGGCGATGAAGGATCTGGAGCTGCGCGGCACCGGCAACCTGCTCGGCGACCAGCAGTCCGGCCACATCGAGGGCGTCGGATTCGACCTGTATGTGCGCATGGTCTCCGAGGCGGTCGAGGCGTACAAGGAGCCCGACAAGGCGGTCGAACCGGTCAACGTGTCGATCGACCTGCCCATCGAGGCGTCGATCCCGGTCGGGTACATCGACTCGGACAAGCTGCGTCTCGAGGCGTACCGCAAGCTCGCCGCCGCCCGCGACGAGCAGGATCTCAAGGAACTCGCCGAGGAGCTCACGGACCGTTACGGACCGCTGCCGGAGGAGTTCGAGATGCTCTTCGGCGTGGCGCGGCTCAAGTTCAAGGCGCGCAAGCTCGGCATCTCGGAGATCCTCGCGCAGTCGAACCGTCTGCGCATCGGCCGCGTCGATCCGCCCGAGTCAATCCTGATGCGCATGTCGCGCATCTACAAGGGGTTCCAGTACCGTCCGGTCACCCACCAGATGATCGTCCCGACCCCGTTCGCCGGCTCCCTCGGCGGCAAGCCCATGCCCGGCGAACAGGTCATGGACTGGGTGAGCGACCTCCTCAACGACCTGGCATGGACACCCCGGATGCGGAAATAGGAAACAGTCAGTGCGGTCGTCTTCTTGGCCCCCTCTGATGAGGGGGCTGTCGGCGGAGCCGACTGGGGGAGAGACGGCGTGCGGGGATTTTCACGTCACCCTTTCCCGTCACCGATGCCGAGCCGGGCTGCCAGCGAGTCGGTGAGCGCGAACGAGCCGTCGGCGTTCCTTGAGCCGGACGGCTCGTTCGCTGTCCGGTCGGTCACCGGGAACACGCTCAACGCCGGCGTCATCTCGTAATATCCGCCCGATTCCCCGTCGCCCGAATCGCCTGAATCGCCCGAATCGAGGAAGAACACGTACCGCTCGCCGACCGTGAGCTTGCCCGCGCCGGAGCCTTCGGCCGTGTACCCCCGGATGACGATGGTCTCGTCCGCGTGCGGCGGGTCGACCCGATCGGCACGATCCGCGTCGCCCGCCGAAACGCCGCCGAGCACCACGGCGTCGATCGCCGTGTCGTAGCCGGCGGTGTCGGCGTCGTCGCCAGCCCCGTCCGGCGCGGTGCACCCGGTGATTATCACGTACACGACGACGTCCGACGCCTCCTCCAGTTCGTCCAGGGAGTTGTACCACGGCCAGTCGTACTGCGCGTTCGACTCCCGGCCGGTGCAGTGCATGCTGGCGACCTGGACTCCGCTTTGCGCCGTGGCGCATCCCGTCAGGGAGACGAGGCACAGGATGGCCGCCGTCGTCGCGCCGATCGCCTTCACAACGGTCCGTGGTCTCACGGCCATGATCACAGGATCGTCTCCATGCCGATCTTGTAGGGTTTCAGGCCCATGGCCTCGTAGAACGCCTGCGCGCCGGGGTTGCACGACCACACGTTGAGGGTCACGTTGTAGCAGCCGTTCGCCTTGGCGACATCGATCACATGCCGGTAGACCGCTGTGCCGACGCCACGCCCGCGCGCCGCCTCGTCGACGCAGATGTCGTCGATGTAGAGCGTCGTGATGTCCGTCAGGACGTGGTTGTGCTGCGGACGCTGGAACACGCAGAACGCGTAGCCGAGCAGCGTCGCGTCGTCGGTGTCCGAGAAGACGCCGAACACGGGCGTCTCGTCGTCGGCGACGATTTCGGCCAGTTCCGTGTCCGTGTACTTCGTCGCGTTCGGCCGGAACAGGTCGGGACGCCCGTTGTGGTGGACGTCGGCGACCTGCCGCAGCAGCCGATGCAGTTCGGGGATGTCGCGCTCCTGCGCGCGGCGGATATGCGATTCGTTCATGAGCGCCAGTGTACTCGCCAGCGTCCGCCGCGCCGCCCGGCCGCCCGCTACCGCAACGCGGCGCGCAGACGGTCCTCGACCGCCGTGTGGTCCGCGGGGCGTCCCTCGGCGTCGGTCGAGGACCGGTCGATCGCGATGTCGGCCGCGATGACGCCGTCGGACATCACCAGCACGCGGTCGGACAGGCGCACGGCCTCGGCGATGTCGTGCGTGACCATGAGCACGCCCCAGCCGTGACCGGTCTCGAGAGAGGCGAGCAGATCCTGCATGTCGTAGCGGGTGAGCGAGTCGAGCGCGCCGAACGGCTCGTCGAGCAGCAGCAGTTCCGGGTCGCGCACGAGCGCGCGCGCCAGCGACGCGCGCTGCGCCTGGCCGCCGGACAGCGACGTCGGCCACGAGTCCATGTGGTCGGCGAGCTGCACCTGTTCGAGCGCCCGGCGGGCGACCCCGCGGCGCTCCGCCTTCGAGCCGGGCAGGCCCAGCGTCACGTTGTCCCACAGGCGGATCCACGGCACGAGCCGCGAGTCCTGGAAGCCGATCGCCTGCGACGCGCTCGCGCGCACGGCGCCGCCGGTGGGGGCGAGCAGGCCGGCGACGACGCGCAGCAGCGTCGACTTGCCGCAGCCCGACCGGCCGATCAGCGAGACGAACTCGCCGGCCCGCAGCGTGAACGAGATGTCGCGCAGCACATGGCGCGCCTCGCCGCCGCCGGCGAAGGACAGGGCGACGTGCTCGGCCTCGATCAGCGTCCGGTCCGAGCTCCGGTCCTCGGCCTGCGTCATGTCACGGTTCATGCGGTCCATGTCGTCCATCCGATCGTCCATGCGGTTGTTCATTGCTTCCGATTCCCGAGTTCCCGCGGTGCGTCACTTCGTGCAGTCGAGCACGTAGTCGTCGAGGTTCGGCTTCGACGTGATGAACCCGAAGTCGACGTACTGCTGCGCGATGTCGTCGAGCATCTGCCGCCCCTTGGCGTCGACCGGCAGGATCTCGGGGACGTCGAACTTGCGCACCTGGTCGACGATCTTGTCGGACGCGCCGAACTTCCTGTACGCGTCGTAGATGAACTCGGGGTCCTTGGCGGCGCGGTCGGACTCCTTGACGAGCGCCCGGTAGAGCTTCTTGACGATCTCGGGGTGGGCGGTGGCGAACTTGCGCGACACCATGTGCAGGGTCACGTTCTTCGAGTCGTAGTCCTTGCCGGTGGTGATGAGCTTCGCGCCGGGGGTGGCGATCGCGGAGGCGAGGTTCTGGTCGTACGTGGCCAGTGCATCGATCTTGCCGGAGGAGAACGCGGCGGCGAAGTCGGTCTGGCTCAGCTCGACCTCCTCGACCTTGGAGTAGTCGAGTCCGGCGTGCTCGAACGCGGCCTTGAGCACGTAGTCGCCGGTCGCGCCCTTCTTGTCGATGCCGACGCGCTTGCCGTACAGGTCCTTCAGCGTGGTGACGCCCGATCCGGGGGCCGCGACGATGCCCTGCGAGTCGCCGTCGTAGTATTCGATCGCGTACGCGACCCACGGCGCCTTCTGGTCGACGAGGTTGATGAAGTAGCCGGTGCCGGTGCTCGACGTGTCGGCCTTGCCGGCGAGGATCACCTTGTAGGCGTCGTCCGGCGGGTTGAACGGGCCGGAGAACTCGGCCTTGTACGGCGCCATCGTCGACTTGACGAAGGACTCGTCCTTGATCGTCGTCAGGTAGTTCGCGGTCGACAGGTAGGCGACGCGGATCGTGTCGTCCGCGGCGCCGGAGCCGGATGCGGAACCGGTGGACTGGGCGCCCGTGCCGCACGCGGCGAGCGCGAGGCCGGCGGCGAGCGCGCACACGGCGGCCGCCGCGCGGCGCAGCGTGGCGCGCATGCGGGAGGGGAGCGGACGGCGGGAGGTGTTCTGGATGGTCATGGGTGTTCGTGGTCCTTTGATGGATGGGGTATGTAAGGGATGCGGAAGATGAGGTGCGGGATGCGGGGACTCGGCGCGTCCGGCGGGCGGATCGGGCATCGGGCGGATCAGGCGGGGTGTGCGGTCCTACGCCGTTTTCGCCCGCCACGGCGTGAGCGCCCGTTCGAGCGCTCCGACGAGCGCCTCGGAGCCGAGACCGAGGATCGCGTACAGCACGACGCACAGCACCATCTGGTCGGTGCGCGAGAACTGCTGGGCGCGCGAGAGGATGTAGCCGATGCCGACGGTGGAGTTCACCGTCTCGCAGGTGACGAGCGCGATCCATGCGACCGTGATCGCGAACCTCAGTCCCGTCATGAAGCTCGGCAGCGCGCCGCGGAACAGGATGCGGCGGAACACCAGCGCGCGCGGCAGGTGGTAGGCGCGGGCCAGTTCGATGAGCTTGGGGTCGAGTCCGCGGATCCCGTCGCGCAGGTTCACGTAGATCAGCCCGAACACGCCCACGGCGATCAGCGCCACTTTCATCGTCTCGTCGATGCCGAGCCAGATGATCAGCAGCGGCGAGAGCGCGGGGAACGGGATCGCGCGCAGCATGTGCACCGGCTTGTCGATGATCGCGAAGCCGAGCCGGGTCGCGCCGGTGAGCACGGCGGCGGGCACCGCGAGCGCGATGCCGAGCGCGAGTCCGAGCAGGACGCGCACGAGGCTCATGCCGATCGACGGCCACAGGAGGTCTTCGGCGTTGAGGTCGTTCCATGCGGCGACGACCTCGGCCGGCGAGGGCAGCGGGCGCGTGTCGGCGGGGGAGAGGGTGGCGAGATACCACCACAGAAGCAGTGCGAGCGTCGACAGCCATCCGGCGAGCGGTGTCATCGCCTTCAGCGCGCGGGTGCGGCGAGGGGTGCGGCCCGCATCGTTCGCGGGTCCCTCGCCGGCGGATACGGCTCCGCCCCGGTCATTGCGCTGATGGTTCGACGCCGGCGGACGGTCGTGGGGACGCACGGATGAGGCGTGCATCTGACATTCCCTTCGTTAGTGCTGGCTACATCAGGTTCGACGAGTATGATCTCAGCCCAGCCGGCCCGCTTTCGTCCCCGCGTGGATTCCAGCGTGTTTGAGGCGTTCGGCCCGGGCACCCCGTGTCTGGTGTGGCCCATTGGAACTCACATGCTGGACAATGCCTGAACGCGATGCGCGCGTTCCTTGGTACGCTGGTCCCGACGCCTCCCCATAGCGCCTTCAGACGAACATAAAGGGAACTTCAGGCGTAGTTTTGGTGTATTTCCAATGACTGTGAGCGCTCACAACACGCTTGTGCCGCATCTTGCGCGTAGTCCACAAATCGCACTATTCTTGACGATGTCATCACAACATAACGTTAAAGGAGTAGTTGTGGCAGCAATTGAAAGCGTGTACGCGCGTCAGATTCTCGATTCCCGCGGCAACCCGACCGTCGAGGTCGTCCTCGACACCGAGGATGGCGCCCGTGGTCTGGGCCTGGTTCCGTCCGGTGCCTCCACCGGCGAGGCCGAGGCCTGGGAGCGTCGTGACGGTGACAAGTCCGTCTACGGCGGCAAGGGCGTTCTGAACGCTGTCAAGGCCGTCAACGAGGAGATCGCCCCGAAGGTCATCGGCCTGGACGCCTCCGATCAGCGCGCCCTCGACGACCTGATGATCGAGCTCGACGGCACCCCGAACAAGGGCCGTCTCGGCGCCAACGCCATCCTCGGCGTCTCCCTGGCCGCCCTGTACGCCTCCGCCGAGTCCGCGGACCTGCCGCTGTACCGCTACATCGGCGGCACCAACGGTCACATCCTGCCGGTTCCGAACATGAACATCATGAACGGCGGCGCCCACGCCGACTTCGCGACCGACATCCAGGAGTACATGATCTCCCCGTACGGCTTCGACTCCTTCCACGAGGCCCTGCGCGCCGGCGTCGAGGTCTACCACACCCTCAAGAACGTCCTGAAGAAGGAAGGCCTGAACACCGGCCTCGGCGACGAGGGCGGCTTCGCCCCGAAGCTGAAGTCCAACAAGGACTCCCTGAACTACATCGTCGACGCCATCTCCGCCGCCGGCTACGAGCCGGGCAAGCAGATCGGCATCTGCCTCGACGTCGCCTCCTCCGAGTTCTACAACAAGGAGACCGGCAAGTACCACTTCGAGGGCGACGACCGTGACGCCGAGTACATGCTCGACTTCTACGAGCAGCTCATCGACGAGTACCCGATCGTCTCCATCGAGGACCCGTACCAGGAAGAGGGCTGGGACGACTGGGCGAAGATCACCGCCAAGCTCGGCGACCGCCTCCAGTTCGTCGGCGACGACCTGCTGGTCACCAACCCGAAGCGCCTGCAGAAGGGCATCGACATGGGCGCGGCCAACTCCCTGCTGGTCAAGCTCAACCAGATCGGCTCCGTCACCGAGACCCTCGACGCCATCGAGCTGGCCACGGCCAACGGCTTCACCTCCATGGTCTCCCACCGTTCCGGCGAGACCCCGGACACCACCATCTCCGATCTCGCGGTCGCCAAGAACACCCGCCAGATCAAGACCGGTGCCCCGGCCCGTGGCGAGCGCGTTGCCAAGTACAACCGCCTGCTCGAGATCGAGGAGGAGCTCGGCTCCACCGCTCAGTACGCCGGCTACAGCGCCTTCAAGGCCTGCAAGAAGTACATCGCCAAGTGAGTCTCTGACTCGCCGCGCCGTACCCCGGCCAGCTGACGCCTGCTGAAACAGGCTTGTGATACCCGTCGCGTTCCGTCGAACGCGGCGGGTATTTTTGTGATCCATGAGCACACGGAACCGGAACACGCCGAAGGATGCCAAACGGGATCCCAAGGACAAGGCCCTGAATGTCAAGAAACGCCAGCGTTCCGGCAACTTCGGACCCATCGCCTTCTTCGTCTCGCTGTTCATCGTGGCGGTCGGCGCCATCCAGCTGGTCTCCACGTTCAACACCTACGCCACCGATCTGGCGCACCTGAACAGCCTCAAGCGTCAGGAGGCGGCGCTCATCGCCCAGAAGCAGGAGCTTGAGAACGACATTTCCCGCTGGAACGACAAGAATTATGTGGCGGCGCAGGCCCGCGAGCGTCTGGGATTCGTCTTCCCCGGCGAGCAGTCGGTTCTCGTGCAGAACCCGCAGGCCGTGACCGGCGACGAGGGGGCCGACACATCGACCACCGACAAGACCGCGTCGGGCGACACCTCGAAACAGCTGCCTTGGTACAGTGAACTGTCGTACGCGTTCAAGAAGGCCGACGAGCCCGCCGACGACACCACGGCGAACGCGAAGAACGGCACAAACACGACCACGAACACAGACACGAACACGACGAACACGAAGGAACAGTAGAGCAGTGACCCAGACCGAACCGTCGCAACTGGCGGACGCCATCCTCGAACACCCCGCAACCGACGAGGACTACGCCATCGTCGAACGCCAGCTCGGACGCTACCCGCGCGGCATGGTCGCCGTGGGTGCTCGCTGCGTGTGCGGCAGGCCGCTCGCCGTCGTTACCCGCCCGCTGCTGCCCGGCGGCGTGCCGTTCCCGACCACCTGCTACCTGACCAGCCCCGAGGCGGTCAAGGCCGCATCCCATGTGGAGGCGGACGGCGCGATGCGCGAGTACACCGAACTGGTCGAGCATGACGAGGACGTCAAGGCCGCCTACGCCAAGGCCCACGAGCTGTACCTCGCGTTCCGCCACGAGATCGCGGCCAAGCTCGGCGACAGCGAGGAACACATCGAAGGCACGTCCGCGGGCGGCATGCCCGTGCGCGTCAAATGCCTGCACGCGCTGATCGCCCAGTCCCTCGTGATGGGCCCCGGCGCCAACCCGATCGGCGACATGGTCCTGGAGCGCGTACGCGACGAGTTCGACCCGGCCGTGTGCCGCTGCAGCGTCGAATAGTCCGGAAGAACGGTCCGGGAACAGGGCAGCCAGACAAGGGCAGCCAGACAAGACAGTCATAAGGACAGGAGAGACATATGGTCAGGTCGGTAACCGTCGCGGGCGTCGACTGCGGCACCAATTCCATCCGGCTCAAGGTGGTCCGCGTCGACGAGCATGGGGGCGTCACCGAGATCGTGCCGCGCGTGCTGCGCGTCATCCGCCTCGGACAGGACGTCGACAAGACCCACCGCTTCGCCGACGAGGCGCTCGAACGCGCCTATGCGGCCGCCCGCGAGTTCGCGGGGATCCTCGCCGATCACCCCGTCGACGGCATCCGCTTCGTCGCCACTTCCGCCACGCGCGACGCCGAGAATCGCGAGGAGTTCGAGGACGGCATCGAGCGAATCCTCGGCGTGCGCCCCGAGGTGATCCCCGGCACCGAGGAGGCCGACCTGAGCTTCCTCGGCGCCACGTCGGTGGTCGACCGCGGCGAACTGCCCGCCCCATACCTCGTCGTCGACCTCGGCGGCGGCTCGACCGAGCTGGTGCTGGGCGGCGACGGCGTGGACCAGCCCGCCACGCGCGTCCAGGCCGCGTTCTCGATGAACATCGGCTCGGTGCGCATGACCGAACGCCACCTCAAGACCGACCCGCCGACGCCGGACGAGATCGCCGAGGCCGTCGCCGACATCGACGAGCACATCGACGAGGCGTTCCGTGTCGTCCCGGCCGGCCTGACCCGCACGATCATCGGCGTGTCCGGCACGGTCACGACGATGACCGCGCTCGCCATGGGACTGAAGGAGTACGACCACTCCGCCGTCGACGGCCACCGCCTCGCGATCGAGGACGCCTACGCCGTCGACGAGCGATTCCTCAACATGACCCGCGCCGAACGCGCCGAATACAAGACCATCCATCCGGGCCGCATCGACGTGGTCGGCGGCGGCGCGCTCGTGTGGAACCGCGTGCTCGCCAAGGTCTCTGAGGCCGCGAAGGCGGCCCACGGCGAGACGATCGACTCGTACGTCGCCAGCGAGCACGGTCTGCTCGACGGCATCGTCCTCGACTACGGCCGTCGTCTGCTCGCCGCGTAGACGGCGTACGCGACGGCGTAGCGTACAATATAACGGTTGGCCGTTCGCGGCCGACGCCCCCGTGGCGAAATCGGTATACGCAGTCGACTTAAAATCGATCGCTTCGGCTTGCGGGTTCGAGTCCCGCCGGGGGCACCTTCGCAAAACGCATCGCGACAGCGCATCTCGACGAAACAAAGGGCGGATACCCTCGTGTCGAGATTTTCAGATGATGCTGATGATGCACGACCTCAAGGAGGGTTCCGCCATGGCCGCCAACTGGACCGACGTCGAGAAGGACACCGCCACCGGGTTGCCGGTCATGCTCGCGCAGAACGTCATCGCCGGCACGGCGCTGAGCGTCGGCGCGCTCGCCTGCTCCGGCTTCTACCTGTCGATGATCGGCAACGTGGCCTCGCTGGTCCCGTGGGCGCTCATGGTCACGCTCGTCGCCGTCGCCTTCACCTACGTCGTCGGCTTCGCCCTGCTGTGGTGCGTCGAATCGTTCACGCTGCGCATGCGCGAGAAATTCAAGCCGATCGCCTACGGTGTGGTCGGCGCGATCGGCTACGGCGTGTGGGGGATGTTCGTGATGAGCAGCCTGATGAACTCGCTCGACCAGCCGCTCAACGGCGTCGTGCTCGCCAACGGCGACATCGCCGCGCTCACCGTCAACTACGCGGTCTTCGGCTTCATCGCCTACCTGCTCGCGCAGGCGTACGGCAAGGCCCTCGCCGCGAGGAAGGGCCTCGCGATCGGCCTGCTCGTCGCGCAGGTCGTGCTGGCCGCGCTCGGGCTCGTCGTCGGTGTCATGATGTTCTCCGCGCTCGCCCGCTAGCGTTAAGGAAACGGGAGGTTCCATGTTCAGCGTCCTCGACATGTTCAAGATCGGCGTGGGGCCCAGCTCCTCGCACACCGTCGGCCCGATGGTCGCGGCCCATGACTTCGTCTCCTCGATGCGTGACGCCGGCCTCATCGAACGCGCCGGCCGCGTGAAGGTCACCCTCTACGGCTCCCTGTCGCTCACCGGTCTCGGTCACGGCACTGACCGCGCCGTCATGGCCGGGCTCGAGGGCAACGTCCCCGCCTCCGTCGACACGCAGCACATGCTGCGCATCCGCGAGACCTGCGCGCTCGACGACACCCTGAACCTCGCCGGCGCCAAACGCATCCGCTTCGTCTACGACAGGGACATGGTCTTCGACCGGTGGCGCCGCATGGCCGCCCACCCCAACGGCATGCGATTCCAGGCGTTCGACGACGACGGCAACCTCGTCGACGAGCAGGTCTGGTATTCGATCGGCGGCGGCTTCGTCCGCCGCGGCGCCCCCGACGACCCGATGATCGGCATCCACGACCGTCCGTCGGAGGGCACGTCGTTCGCTGACCGCGACGAGGGATCGTCCACCGACTTCGGGCCGGACGCGCCCTACCCGTTCGCCTCCGGCGCCGAACTTGTCGCCCTGTGCCGCGAGCACCATCTGAGCATCGCCGAACTGGTCTGGGCCAACGAGACCGCCACGCGCTCGGCCGTGCAGGTGCGGGCCGACATCGACAGGGTGTGGAAGGTCATGCGCGAATGCGTCGACCATGGCTGCACGTCGAACGAGCCGACGCTGCCCGGCGGGCTCGACGTGCCCAGGCGCGCCCCGCGCATGTACGGCCGCCTCGCCTCCAACTCCGACGTGCTCAAGCGCGGGCGAAGCCGCCGCGACGCCGTCCTCGAATCCTCCGACGCCGCGTGGGTGAACCTGTTCGCGCTCGCCGTCTCCGAGGAGAACGCCGGGGGAGGGCGGATCGTGACCGCGCCGACCAACGGGTCGGCCGGCATCATCCCCGCGGTGCTCCACTATTACTGGCACTTCATGGACGACGCCAACGAGGAGGGCGTCGTCACGTTCCTGCTGACGGCCGGCGCGATCGGCTACCTGTTCAAGCGCAACGCGTCGATCTCCGGCGCCGAGGTCGGCTGCCAGGGCGAGGTCGGATCGGCCTGTTCGATGGCCGCCGCCGGGCTCGCTGCGGTGCTGGGCGGCACCCCGGAGCAGGTGGAGAACGCCGCCGAGATCGGCATCGAGCACAATCTGGGCCTGACCTGCGACCCGGTCGGCGGCCTCGTGCAGATCCCGTGCATCGAACGCAACGCGATGGCCGCGAACACCGCCATCAACGCGGTGCGCATGGCGATGCTCGGCGACGGATCGCACATCGTCACGCTCGATCAGGCCATCGAGACGATGCGCGAGACCGGCGAGGACATGATGGCCAAGTACAAGGAGACCTCCAAGGGCGGTCTCGCGGTCAACGTCGTCGAATGCTGAGCGCGCGGGCCGGTGCGGACGCCGGCCGCGAAACCGTGGCCCCGACCGGTGCGAGGTCGGCGGTTCGGTGCTAATATGATCGGCATTGTGTCCGGTTGGGTCCAGTGGGACGCCGCCGTGAGACGCCACCCGTAAAGGAGGAAACCATGGCTGATATGCCTTCCGTGCAGGCCGAGTTCGGCACCACGCCCGTCATCGAGTTCCCCGCGGCCGAGCCGCCGGCGGGCCTCAAGGCCGTCGAGGTCATCGAAGGCGACGGTCCGATGGTCCGTCGCGGCGACACCGTCACCGTGAACTACCACGGCGTCGTGTGGGGCAAGGACAAGCCGTTCGATTCCAGCTTCGACCGCCATCAGCCGGCCAGCTTCGGCATCGGCGTCGGCCAGGTCATCAAGGGCTGGGACCAGACCGTGCCCGGCCACAACGTCGGCTCCCGTCTGATCGTCTCGATCCCGCCGGAGTACGGCTACGGCTCCCGTGGCGTCCCGCAGGCCGGCATCGGCGGCGGCGACACCCTCGTGTTCGTCATCGACATCATCTCCACGCGCTGAGCCCCATCGGCAACGCGACAACCTTTCAAGGAAGCGCCGGAGACGAGTCCGGCGCTTCCTCGTATATTCACGCACATCACACCAGAAGGACAACCATCATGACTGAGGAAAAGACGATCCTGCTGACGCAGGATGCCTACGACAAGATGCAGGAGGAGCTCGCCTGGCGCAAGGGCGAGTACCGCGACGAGATCCTTGCCAAGGTCTCCGCGGCGCGCGCCGAGGGCGATCTGAGCGAGAACGGCGGCTACCAGGCCGCACGCGAGGCCCAGCGCGTCAACCAGGGCCGCATCGACGAGCTCACCGTCAAGCTGCGCAACGCCCAGATCCTGACCGCCCCGCCGGAGGGCAAGGTCGGCGACGGATCGCTGGTCACGATCGAGGTCATGGGCCGAGAGAAGGTCTTCGTGCTCGGCACCCGCGACCTGTCGATCGCCACCGACTATGACATCGTCAGCCCGGAGTCCCCGATCGGGGCCGCCATCAACGGCGCCAACGCCGGCGACACCGTGAGCTACAAGGCGCCGAACGGCCGCGAGATCTCCGTGACCGTCAAGTCCGCCAAGCCGCTCGTCTGAGCGTCCGGCGACGGTCATGCAAGGGCCCCCGCACTGCGTGCATGAACCGCGGTGCGGGGGCCCTTTCGTCTCGTGCGGTCCGTCTCGCTCCGGGCTGCGTCACACCCACAGGGCCACGATCACCATGTAGATCGCGACCATGTGGCACGCGTACCCGGCGACGGTGCCGCAGTGGAAGATCTCGTGGAAGCCGAACACCTTCGGCCACGGGTCGGGCCGGCGCAGCGCGTAGACGATCGCGCCGAGGATGTAGCAGGCGCCGCCCGCGCACAGCAGGACGACCACGGCCGGCCCCGCGTACGGGGAGGTCCAGAACAGGGCCATGAACGCGAGCCCGTAGATGCCGAAGACGATGTACACCAACGTATACAGCCATCGCGGAGCGTTGATCCAGATCACGTGGATGATGATCGCCACGGCGGTGCACGCCCACATCGAGATGATGATGAAATTGCGCCAGAACGGCTGCAGGGCGAACGAGACCGGCGTGTACGTGCCGGCGATCAGCAGGAAGATGTTCACATGGTCGATGCGCCTGAGCACGTCGGTCACGCGCGGGCTCCAGTCGCCCAGATGGTAGCAGGCCGAGTTGGTGAACAGCACCAGCGAGGCCACCATGAACACCGCGCACGCCCATTTGAGGCCAACCCCCTGCGCGAGGCAGATGAGCACGATGCCGGCCGCCAGCGACAGGGGGGCCGCCACCGCGTGGATCCAGCCGCGCATCGCCGGCTTCGGACGGCCGTGCACGTCGAGGCGGATCTTGCGCTCGACCTCGGCCGGGGCGATGCCCTCGAGCCGCGCGGCCCGCTCCTCGCCCTTGGCGATGACGTGCTTGGCCTTCGCCTCGGCCTTCGAGCGGATGCGTTCGGCCTTGAGCTTCGCCTTGAGCCGAGCGGCGTCCGCACGGGCCTTGAGCGCCTGCTCGCGTGCCTCGGTCACCGCCTGCCGCCGGGCCTGGATCTCCTCGTCGGTCATCATCGTGTGCATCGTGTCCGTCGCCTCCGGTCTCGTCGTGATGCCGCCATCATATGGGGTGCCGATTACCGGCCTCGCGATATTGACGATCCTGTAACTTACGTCACCGTAACCTACGATAGCGTAGGTTATCGGAAAGTCAAGCGTCATGCGTCGATGCCCGGGATGCGACCCCGCGCGGACGGCATGCGTATGATGGACGCATGGCAGATTTCTCACAGATACTCGCAACGCGGCCTGACCTCGACGACCGGGATCGCGAATGGCTGCACCAGCTGGTCGCCGACTGGCAGGTGATCGCCGACCTGAGCTTCGCCGACCTGCTGCTCATCATGCAGAACGGCGACGGCCGGTACGTGGTGGCCGAACAGTGCCGCCCGTCCACGGTGATGACCCTACGCACCGATGACGTGGTCGGTGACGTCATGCCCGAATCGATGACCGGCGAGCTCGACGCGGCGATGGAATCGGCGGTCGTCTTCCGCTCCACCGTGCTCAGGACCGTCGGCAAGTCCACCGTGTGCAACGTCTACGCGCCCGTGCGCCACAACGGCAAGACCCTAGGGCTCGTCGTGCGTGAGACCAACATGGCCACGCGCGAATCCAACGGCCGCTACGAGTCCGAAAGCATCAACGCCGGCAAGCAGCTCTACGAGATGATCCCGCGCGGCCAGTTCCCGTACTCCGACTCGGTGATGAGCCAGCGCCACGTCGCGCGCGTCGCCGACGGCTTCATCGTCCTGACGATGGACGGCGTCGTCCGCTACGCCTCGCCCAACGCTATCAGCTGCTTCCGCAGGCTGGGCCTGCTCATCACGATGCAGGGCCACTACCTGAGCGAGCTCGGCACCGACCTGCTCGAGGAGCAGAAGGAGCAGGTCGACGAGCAGCTGCCGCTCGTGCTGAGCGGCAAGGCGGCGGTCGACTCCGAGATCACGACGAAACGCTCCGCCGTCTCCGTGCGCTCGCTGCCGCTGTACGACATGAATGGGCGCGTGGGCAGCATCGTGCTGTGCCGCGACGTCACCGAGCTGCGCCGGCGCGAGCAGGAGCTGCAGACCAAGAACGCGGCGATCTCCGAGATCCACCACCGCGTGAAGAACAACCTGCAGGCCGTCTCCGCGCTGCTGCGGCTGCAGGCGCGCAAGACCAAGTCGGAGGAGGTCCGCAAGGAGCTCAAGGAGGCGCAGCGCCGTGTGCAGACCATCGCGATGGTGCACGAGGGGCTGAGCCAGACCGTCGACGAGATCGTGGACTTCGACAAGGTCATCGCCGGACTGCTCAAGATGGCCGTCGACGTGGCCACGATGCGCGACCAGCACATCTCCATCGACTTCGTCGGCAAGTTCGGCATGATGCCCGCCCAGGACGCGACGCCCCTGTCGCTGGTCCTGACCGAGCTCATCACCAACTCCGTCGAGCATGGATTCGAGGGGCGCACACAGGGCCACATCACGATCTCGGTGGGCCGTTCCGGCTCCAACCTCAACGTGGTCGTCGAGGACGACGGCACCGGACTGGGCTCCGAGTCGCAGGGCGGCATGGCCAAGTCCTCCGGCTCCGGCCTCGGCACGCAGATCATCAACACCTTCGTGACCAACGACTTCGGCGGTACGGTCAAGTGGGAGCCGCGCCGCGGGGGAGGCACGCGCGTGGTCCTCGACATGACCCTCAGGGCCGCGCAGGCCGAGTAGCCGGAGGGGCGGGGGAGTAGCCGAGTCTCCCAGCCGAAACAGCCGAGGGGCTTCGATCCCGTTTTTCGGATCGAAGCCCCTCGGCCGTTCGTCGTACGAATGTGAATGCCGTATGGCCGGATGTCAGATCTGCATCTGCATGGCCTGCGAGCGGCGCAGACGCATCGCCTTGCGCTTGAGCTGGCGACGCTCGTCCTCACTCAGGCCGCCCCACACGCCGTAATCCTGATTGGTGTCCAAGGCGCACTTGAGGCACGCGTCGATCACCTTGCAGGTACGGCACACGGCCTTGGCCTCCTCGATCTGCTGGTATGCCGCGCCGGTGTTGCCCACCGGGAAGAACAATTCCGGATCCTTGTCACGGCACGCAGCCTTGGCACGCCAATCGTAAGCACTGCTCATCGTCGTTTCCTTTCCTGTCCGAGCCCTGAAAATTCGCATCCAGTACGTACTACCTAAGCACGTTCGCATGCTTTTTTCAAGATTTTTCCTTAAAAGAGATATTCCATGCCGTCTCGTCGGGCGAGTCACGATGCGGACGTCGAGGACGTCGACTCCGCCAGCGTGCCGACGGTGCCGGCCTTGTGACCGCCGTGGGCGAGCTCGGAGAACAGCTCGAGGTTGCGGCTCGAATCGAGCAGCACCGTGGAGCCGACGCCCGACACCTGGTAGTCGGGGTTCGTCCAGTACACGCTGCCGGTCACGCCGTTCGCGCCGGTCGCCCCCTTGAACGCGAGCGCCATCTGCGCGAGCGTCATCGGCGAGGAGCCGTCGTCCACGGTCAGCGCCTCGAGCCCGGCGGAGGCGATCTTCGTGACCTTGGCCGGGTTGGTGAGCACCGCGGAGGAGGACGCCTTCTTCACGATCGCGGCGATGACCTGACGCTGGCGCTGCGCGCGGCCGAAGTCGCCGTTCGCGTCGGCGTAGCGCATGCGGGAGAACGCAAGCGCGGTGCCGCCGTCCGCCTCATGGCATCCGGCCTGCCAGTTGAGTCCCGAATCGGGGTCGTTGACGGTCTGGTCGTAGCACAGGCTGACGCCGCCGACCGCGTCGACGACGTTCTTGAGGCCGCCGAACTTGATCTTGGCGATGTGGTCGATGTGCTGTCCGGTGATCTGCTCGACCTCGCCGACCAGCGCCTTGTTGCCTTTGATCTGGGCGACGGCGTTGATCTTCATGTAGGTGCCGTCGACCTGCGTCAGCGAGTCGCGGGGGATGGAGATCAGGGAGCTCGGCCCGTGGCCGGGCTTGGTGAGCACGAGGATCGTGTCGGTGCGGAATCCGGGCGTGTCGTCGGCCGAGCCGCCGGCGGTGCCGTCGCGTTCGTCGGAGCCGAGGATGAGCCATGACTGCGCCGACGTGTCCGCCGAGGTGGTGAGCCATCCCTCCTGCTTGTTGAGGCGGGAGTCGACCCAGTTCCATGCGCCGAAGACGGCCAGCAGCAGCGCCGCGGCGAGCAGGGCGATCGCGATCGCGACGACCCTGCCGGGGCGTACGCGGACGCCGGCGCCCGATCGCCGGCCGGAGAAGGCCATGACGCGCGCGCCCGCGGCCGATGACGACGGCCGCGGGGAGGCTGGGGACGCGACGCCCCCCGACCGGCCTGCCCTCCTGCCGGAAGCGGGGGAGACGGGGGCCGCCGAGGTCGATCCCGACGTGCGTCGCGGTGTGCGCGAGGGGGCCGAGGGGGCGAACCGGCGCGGTGCGCCTGCCGCTGAAGAGGATGCGGAAGAGGACGCCGGGGCGGATGCGCGCGCGGTCGCGCGCGGCGAGGCGGCCCGGCGCGAGCCCGAGGCCCGTCTCGGGGTGAACGACGCCGGCATCGCGCCGTCCGGTGATTCCGCCGGGGCCGACGGCGTGGAGGATCTCGGCGCCGCCTCGTGCCGCGGGGTGGAACGGCGCCCCGACGGGTTGAAGCTCGGGGGATTGGAGGTGATCGGCGCCGGCTCGTCCTCGGCGGCGCCGGCATGCCGTCCGGCGGAGGGGCGCAGGGAACCGGAATCGATGATCGGACCGGTGGGCTGGGAGCGGCGACGGGAACCCGAGGGGATGAAACTCGGCGGGATCTGGGACCCCGCCCCTTCGCCTTGCTGCACGCTATGCCTCCCGTAACGAATCCGAACTTCTGTCACTGTCGCACATCGGACCGCAGGGGAGGGCGGGCCGATGCGTATTTTCTCATTTCCGGCACAAGCGCCGGGCTACTTGACCTTGCATGCCACGTTGTTGAGGTACGACTCGGAGATGCCCATGACCACGTTGGTGGTGGCGTTGTGGATGATGCCGGTCTTCTGGTCGATGACCCCGCCGGTGGCGGTGTCGATGTACTGGCCTTGGGCGTTCTTCTCGACGCCTTCGGCCACCGTCGTGGTCTTCTCGGCCTGCTGCTGGGACTGGTCCTGCCCCTGCGTCTGGCCTTGCGTCTGCCCCTGGCCCAACTGTCCGGAACCGGATTGCGTGGACTGCGACTGATCGGTGGAGTCGGTGCCCTGGGAGCCCGAGCCCTGCTGGCTTGCATCGGTGGAACCGGTGGAGGACCCCGTGTCCGTGCCGGTCGACGAGTCGACGAACGGGCGGTCGTTGCGCATCTTCGCCCACAGCGTGTCCGCCTCGGAGGTCCACACCACGCGGTTCGCGTCCCTCACCCAATCGGTCACCGGCACCGTACGGGTGTACAGGTTCGAGGTCTTGAAGTCCTTCATGCTCATCGCGAGCCCGGCGAGCGTGGTGGTGTTCGCGAGCCCGGAGGAGATGTTGAGCGACTTCAACGCCGCCTTCGCCAGCTGGTAGAGCTGCCCGGACTGGGTGAAGAGGTTCTTGTCGAGCGCCTGGGCGAGCAGCTGCTTGACGAGGTACTGCTGGCGCGCGGTGCGCTCCATGTCGGTGCCGTCGGTGTCCGCGCCGTGGCGGCGGCGGGCGTACTGGGTGGCGGTGGTGCCGTCGAGGTGCTGCCAGCCGGCCTGGAGGTTGATGCCGGTGTAGCCGTCGAAGACGTAGGTCGGCAGGCACAGGTCCACGCCGCCGATCGCGTCGATCATCGACTTCAGTCCCGCGAAGTCGACGACGACGAAGTTGCTGATCTCGAGTCCGGTGAGCGAGTTCACCGCGTTGAGCGTGCAGCTCGCCGCCGAGGCCAGGTCCCCGCCCGTCTGATAGGCGTCGGCGAAGATCGAGTTGAACATGACGTTGTTCTTCGCCCTGATCGTGCCCTTGGTGGTCTCGCACGCGGGCGCGTCGACGATCGAGTCGCGCGGGATCGACACCAGATCGGCGAACTTGCGGTCCGCGGAGATGTGCAGGATCATCGCGGTGTCCGAATTGTGGTTGGTCTCGGCCTCCGTGTCGTTGCCGCCGAGCGCGAGGTTGTCGTCGCCCGAGCGCGTGTCCTGTCCGAGGATGAGCACGTCGAGCGGCTTGCCGGAGTTCGGGTCGACGATCGAGGCGGCGGTCGCCTGCCCGTTCTGCGGGATCAGGTCGACGCTCTGGCCGTTGATGATGCCGTCGATGTTCACGTATGTGGCGGCCGCCGCCGTCCCGACGAACACGAGCGCCGCGACGAGCGCGCAGATCAGGGTGTTGCGCAGACGATGCTGCACGCGGAACGCCGTGTCGCTGTGCCGCGGCGCTCCCGCTCCCCAGCCGTTGATATTGGGAACACCTGCTCCGGATCGCTTCGAACTCACGGGACGAGCACCTTCCTGATCGGGTATCGGGGTCAAATCCTCTCGATTGTACGGCAGATGAGTGAAAAGGGCGTCGCGGGCGCCCACGGTCACGGGAACCCACACCGAACCCGCACCGAACGCGCGCCGGACAGGGTCCGGACAGGCACCGGACGATCCCGGCGTTCGTCCTTATACCACACAAGGGCGCGAAAGCGCGTAATAACACGGCCTCACTTGACAAAAGGGAAATCGCATGTGTGTAATTTAGTGGCGTGAAAGGGCCGGCGAGGCCAAGGAGGATGATGCGCATGTGGGGGATTGCCGACGATTCCGCCGACGAGCCATTGGGCGAGTTGCTGTGGGGGCTGTTCTCGCCGGACGAGGACGTCTCCTGGCAGCACAAGGCCCTGTGCTCGCAGACGGACCCCGAGGCGTTCTTCCCCGAGAAGGGCGGTTCCACCCGCGACGCCAAGCGGGTGTGCGCCCAATGCGAGGTGCGCGAGCAATGCCTCAAATGGGCCATCGACCATGACGAGCGTTTCGGCATCTGGGGCGGCATGAGCGAACGGGAACGCCGCCGGTACAAGAAGATGCACAAGGAGCAGGCGTGAGCGCTGAGATCACCGCAAGCACCGGAATCGCCGGGGACACCGGCACCGCAGGCACCGATGCCGTCGATGACGCGGCCGTCGGGGCCGCCGAGCCCACCACCGTCAGGCGCATCGTCGCCGACGCGCTGGCCTCGCGGCCGTATTCGCACAGCCAGAGCGTCGAGAACGCCGTGGCCGCCGTGATCACCGTGGAGAGGGACCTGCGCTTCCTGCCGGACACCCTCACCGCCGTGCTCGGCCAAAGCGTCCTGCCCGGCGCCATCGTCATCGCCGACTGCAGCGGGGGGACCGCGCAGCCGGTCGACCTGTCCTTCGAGGTGGTCTCTGCCGGTTCCGAACCGCTCGACCGCTTCCCCGAGGCCACGTCGGTCTCGGTGCAGCTGGTGCGCGCGCAGGGCGCCCGATCGTTCGGCGAGGCCGTCTCGCGCGCCCTCGACTACGCGCATCTCGACTACTCGACGCAGATGCTGTGGCTGCTGCACGACGACTCGCGCCCCGCGGACCCGCGCTGCCTCGAACAGCTCGTCGAGGCGTGGCGCAACACCCCGGGCGCCTCGATCATCGGCGCCAAACAGCTCGACTGGAGCGGCGACAACCTCCACAACGTCGGCGCCTACGCCTGCGGACACGGCATCCACACGCTCGTCGTCGACGGCGAACCCGATCAGGAGCAGTACGACACCCGCACCGACGTCTTCTGCGTCTCGCTGGCCGGCGCGCTGGCGCCGCTGGACCTGATCCGCTCCTCGCGCGGCATCACCGGCTGGTTCACCACCTACGCCGAGGGCGCCGACCTGTGCCGCAGGATCTGCCGTTCCGGCGGACGCGTCGTGGTCGCGCCACGCGCCCGCATCGCCCACCGCCGCGCGCGCTTCGAGGGCGTGCGCACCCGAAGCGGCGAGCCGGCCGACGGCAACGGCGTCAACCCGTCCATGCGCGTGATCGGCGCGTGGCGGCGCTACCGGTACACCGACATCGCGATGCCGCTGTGGCCCCTCGCATGGGTGTGGTCCCTCGTCGCCGCCGTCGTGCTGGCGCTGCGCCGCTGCGCCGCCAAGCAACCCTATGAGGCCCTGTGCGAGCTCGTCATGCCGTGGTGGGCCCTGATCGGCCTCGCCTCGGGGGTGCGGGCGCGCCGTGCCGTCGCCGTGCAGAGCGTGGTGGCGCGCAAACGGCTCGCGGTCCTGACCGTCTCGCGCGACCAGCTCGCCCGTTGGCGCGAACGCGAGCGCGCATTGCGCGAACAGCGCGACACCGTATTGCTGAGTCCCCTGGTCCGCTCGCATCTGCGCATGCGCATGACCCGGCGCTGGAGCCTCGCGGCCGCGATGGCCGCCGTCGCCTGCGGCGTCGTGATGGCGCTCGACTGGCCGTTGCTGCGTGCCGCGTTCGGCGGCGGATCCCTCAGTTCGGCGCAGTGGCTGCCCACGAGCATCTCCTTCGGCGGCCTCGCCGAGGCCGCCACCACCCAGTGGGTGTGGGGCGTCGGCACCGGCGTGGCCGCGCCCCCCGCGCCCTGGCTGTGGGTGCTGCTGGGCGCGTCGGTCTTCACGGGCGGGCATGTGGCCGCGGCCACCAGCCTCGTCTTCTTCCTGTCCGCGCCGATGGCCGCCCTGTCGTTCTGGGCGCTGGCCGGCGTGTTCACCCGCTCCGACGCCGTGCGCGTCATCACCGGGCTCATGTGGGTCGCGCTCGCGCTGGCGCTCGGCCTGTACTCGAACGCGAACCTGCCGATGCTCACCGTCATGGTCTTCCTACCGGCCGCGTTCGCGTTCACGTTCCGCGCCGTCGGCCTGTACCACACCGAGGACCGGATGCACCCGCACCGCTCGGTCCAGGCCGCGGCCGCCGCCGCGCTGTGCTACATGCCGGTCGTCGCCGCCGAACCGCAGCTGCTGCTGCCGCTGGTGGCCACGTTCCTCGTCTTCCTCGTGTTCGTGCCCCGGCACCGGCCGATGCTGCTGCTCATGCCGTTGCCGGCGGCCCTGCTCGTCGCCCCCACGCTGGTCAACGCCGTGCGCCACATGGGCGCGGGGGAGTGGCGTCAGCTCTTCGGCGACATGACGCTGCCCACGACCGCCTCGAACCGCCATCCGGCGGCGCTGAACCTCGTCGACGTGGTCCGCCGCGCCTTCGCCCTTCCCGAGGGAAGCGGTCTGACGGGTCTGTCGTCCGACCTGTTCGCGGCCGCGACGCTCGCGGTCCTCGCCGTGGTCGCCCTGCTGTCCCTCGTCGCCCTGATGCTGCCCTTCGCGCTGCGCGCCTCCCGCATGATGTGGGTGGTGATCGTCGCCGGCGCCGCGCTGAGCCTTGCCTCGGCGCGCGTCGCCGTCGCCGTGGACGTCGAGGGAGCCGTCGCCGGATCGGTGGAGCCCGGCCTCGTGCTGGCCCTGCTCGGCGCCCTCTCCTGCGTGTGTCTGGTGGCCGGCGGCGCCGTGCCCCGCTTCGTTGAGCTGCGCGAATCCTCAGTCGACGCCGCCGAGGCGTCCCGCGTCGAACGGCGCACCAAATCGGCCGAGCGTGTGCGCCACGGCTTCATCGTCGCCGGCCGCGTGCTGCTGTGCCTCGTGCTCGCATGCGGCGTCGTCGCCTGGGGAGGGCTCGCGGCGACACGCCACGCCGCCGGATCGGTTTCCGTGAGCGACTCCGGACTGCCGATGGTCGCGACGGACGCGCTCGAACGCGTCCCGAACCAGCGGATCCTCGCGCTCGACGCCGAATCCCGCACCGACGTCAGCTACGCCGTCATGCACACCTCGCGCGGCGATCTGGTCGACTCCTCGCCCGCCTGGCGCGCCCGCGCGGCCGTCGGCCAGAGCGACGCCAACGACCTGAGGATCGGCGCGCTCGCCGCCCGGCTCCTGTCCAACAGCGACTCCGCGGCCATCGACGAGCTCGTCTCTCTGGGCTTCGGCGGTCTGTTCGTCGTCACCGACGGCGCCGGCTCCGACCAGCTCGCCACCAACATCACCGCCTCGGACGGCACCCAGAACGTCGTGACCGACACCGACGGCACCTACTACCGTCTCACCGCGGCCCAGGGCAACACGATCGGCGTGGACACCACGCGTCTCGACGCGATGCGCCGCAGCCCGTGGCGCGCCGCATGGCTCATGAGCCTCGGCGTCGTCACGCTGCTCTACCTGCTGGTGGCCGCGCCGCGCCGCCACGACGAGGCGCTGCGCCAGCAGGCGCGTCAGGAGGAGGAGTCATGAGCCGTTCCCGTTCCTCGAAGTCGACGTCGACGATGGCGCGCGTCGTGCGCGTCCTGCTCGCCGTCGTCACCAGCGTCGCGCTCATCGCCGCGCTCGCCGTGCTGTCCATCGGCCCGATGCCGCACTGGTTCGTCGACCACGCCTCCGGCAAGGCGACCGCCTCGCACCGCATCGTCCAGCAGCTCATCGAATCGTACTGCCCGGCCCGCATGGAGCTGCCCGACTCCACCGACTGGGGTGACAGCGAATACCGCGCCTCCGACGGCGACCTGGAGACGTCGTCGTCGTTCGCCGCGTTCGGCTCCGTGTACGCCTCGAGCGCCAGCCCGTTCGCCGGCACTTCCGGCGCCGACGCCCTGACGCTCAACGCGCCGGACAACCCGCGCTCCACCGACGCGATGGTCGCGAACGACACGAGCGGCGCCGCGCGGCTGCTCGACACCAACCTGCTCAAGGCCGCCGACGGATCCGGCCACGCCGGCGTGACCGCATCTCACGCCTCGAAGGGCGATCTGCGGGGTCTGTCCGCCGTCACCTGCACGTCCACCGCGATGAGCCGCTCGTTCCTGCTGCCCGGCACGGCCACCGGCTCCAGCCTGCTCATGGTGATCGCCAACCCCTCGTCCAAGGCCACGACCGTCACGATCCAGGTGACCGGCGCCTCCGCGGCCGGCCCGATGAGCCTCGCGACCTCGGGCACCGCCACGGTGGCCGCCGGCGGCGAGACCACGGTGGACCTGTCCGCCGCGGCCCCCGACCAGCAGGGCCTCTACGTGACGGTCACGAGCGACGTGATGCCGGTGGCCGCCTACGTGCGCGCCGTGGACGCCGACGGCCTGACGCCCAAGGGCTCCGACTTCATGATGCCCGCGGCGGACGCCTCGACCCTCAACGCCATCCCCTCCGTCGAGGAGGGCGACGCCGTCACGCTGTATGCGTACGGGAAGACGTCCGGTGACGTGACCCTCTCGTGGGTCACCGACGACGGACTGTCGTCGATCGGCAGGAAAAGCATCCGCGCCGACCGCGTCACGGTGTTCGATCTCGGCAAGGCGCCCAAGGGCGCCCACGGCGTGCTTGCCACCGGCGGCGACGACTTCACCGCCGCGGCGCGCGTCGTCAGATCCGGCGCCGACGGGCAGGAGGACTTCGCCCTCGTGTCCGCGACCACGCCGTCCGGTTCCTCGGGCGCCGCGCTGCCCGACGGGCTCGACGCGACGGTCACCCTCGTCAACACCACGACCCGTGAGGCCGAGGTCACCCTGACCATGATGGACGACAACGGCGAGGCCGGCGAGGCGAAGGACGTGACGATCAAGGCCAACAGCGCAGTGACCGTCAAGGGCGAGGGCCGCGCCGTCCTCGTCGAGGATGCGGACCACGCCGTCTCATGGGGCGTCAGGCTCACCGGCGGCGGGCTCGACCCGGCCAAGGTCGCGGGCCTCGCCGCCTACGGCCCCACCGCGCTCAGCGTGCGCGAGGAGACGATCCGCTCCTCGCAGGACAACACCATCGTGCGCTAGCGGTAGTCAACCGTCATCGATCACCACTCGAAATCCGGGTCGATCTCCTCGGGACGGCGACCATACAGCTCCGACAGGCGGATGACCAGCTCGTCGCGGATCGCCCACTGCAGCTCCTCTCGGCCGCGCGTGCGCGACTGCAGCGGCATGCGGTACAGCACGATGCGCGCCGGCGCTCCGTGGTCGGCTGGGAACGCCCGCGAGTTGAGGCTCGGCTCCGTCTCCCACGGCACCGGGTCGGACGGAGGCACGTCCTCCACCGCGAACTGCACCGGCTTGACCAGCTCCGGCCACGCCTCGGCCAGCCTGCGGATATGGGCGGCCACCAGATCGTCGAACATGCCCGAACGGGTGCGGTATCGTGGCAAACGTGTGCCGAACATCGGGGTGCGCATGCCACGGCCGTGGCGATTGCGGTAGACTCGTGCATTCCAAGGGGCTTCAAGCATGCCTTCCACTGTAGGTCAAGGCGGCGAGGAAGGCGAGCAACGGCCCATATGGGGGCGCATACGCTAGGATTGGCGTTGGGAGCCGTCTGCACGACCGGATGGAGGGACCGATGATCGAACCGATGATCAAGCCATGGAACGAATGGGATACGGATCTCCTGTGCGCCCGTGTCCGGCTCGTCGGATTCGACCTCGACAACACGCTCGCCAACTCCAAGCTGCCGATGAAGCCGCGCATGGCCGAGCTGTTCAGCGCGCTCACCCGGCGCATCCCCGTGGCGGTCATCACCGGAGGGCGCTACTCCCTCGTCGTCAGCCAGATCCTCGACGTGCTCACGCCGGACGCCGACCTCGCCAACCTCCATCTCATGCCCACCTCCGGCACCTGCTACCGACGCTGGGCGGACGGCGCATGGCGTCGCGTCTTCAGTCACGACCTCGACGCCGACCAGCGCGCCCGCGCGGCCGCGAGCCTCGAACGCCGTGCGCGCGAGCAGGGTCTGTGGTTCGATGAGGTGTGGGGCGAGCGCATCGAGGACCGCGGCTCGCAGGTCACGTTCTCCGTCCTCGGCCAGCAGGCGCCGCTCGAGGCCAAGCAGGCGTTCGACCCGACCGGCGAGTTGAAGGAGCGTCTCGCCCGGGCGGTGGCCGCCGACCTGCCCGACCTCAAGGTGCATGCGGCCGGATACAACAGCGTCGACGTGGCCGGGCGCGGCATCGACAAGGCGTTCGCGATCGCCCAACTCGCCTCCTACACCGGCATCGACGTGGCGGACATGATCTTCGTCGGCGACCGCATGACCCCCGGCGGCAACGACTACCCGGCCGCGCAGGCCGGCGCGATGGGCGTCGCCGTCACCAGTCCCGCCGACACGTTGCGGCTCATCGACGAGCTGCTCGCGCGGCTGCCCGACGCTGCCGCGGCCGACGCTGCCGGCACGCCCCGCCCATGACACGGGCACGGCCGCGCATCCCGCTCCTCGACGCCATGATCGGCGTCCTGCTGCCACGCGGATGCGCCGGCTGCGACGCCCCCGACGTCGTGCTCTGCCCGTCCTGCCGGCGCCTGTTCGACCGCGTCATCGCCCTTCCGCTGCCCGAATCCACGTCCGGCCGCGCCTACGCGTGCGCCTCGTACGGCCGGTGCGTCCGCCGCGCGATCCTCGCGTGGAAGGACCATGGCGACGAGGAGTGCGACGGCGAGTTCGCCCGCCTCATCGTCTCGCTCGCCGAACGCGCGCTGCCGGCGGCGGATGTGGGCAAACGCCTGATCATCGTGCCCGCGCCCTCGTCCCCGGCATCGCTCGCCGCGCGCGGGCGACGCCACCTGACGCCGCTGGCGAAGGCGTTGACGTCGTACTACCGCTCGCGGGGGATCGACGCGCATACGACGCATGCGCTCGCGTTCGCCGCCGGGAACAAGGCCGTCGAGACCGCCGGCGCGGACCAGCGCGCCTCCCGGACGGGCGGCGGCCTGGCGGTGCGCTCCGGGCGGCGCGGCACCGGTGGGACGGTGCGCGGGTGCGACGTCATCGTCATCGACGACATCATCACCACCGGCGCGACGATGCGCGCCTGCGCCGACGCATTGCGCGACGCGGGCGGCACGGTCGTCGCGGCGCTGGCTCTGGCCGCTACGCCGCGGTATGACGCTTCGGAAGGATGATCTCGAAGTCGGCGCCACGCACGTCGTCGACGACCTGCACGGTGCCTCCGTGGAGCTCCGCGGCCCAGCGGGCGATCGACAGGCCCAGACCGGTGCCGCCCGACTCGGTGCCGGGGCCGGACTTGCCCTTGACGAAGCGGCGGAAGATGTCGGAGCGGGCCTCGGGGTCGATCTGCGAGCCGAAGTTGACCACGTTGGTCACCACCGTGCCGTGATCGAGGTCCTCATGCACCTCGATGAGCACGGTCGTGCCGTCGGGGGAATGCTTGAGCGCGTTGCCGATGATGTTGGTGAACAGCTGGCGCAGACGGTCCTGATCGCCCTCCATCTCGATGCCGTCGTCGACGCGTACGTGGATGTCGTGGGCGTGGCCGCCGTCGGCGAGCTCCAGCGGCTCGATCGTGTCGTCGAGGAAGTCGGCGAAGTTGAACCGTTCGATCTCGAGACTCGCGGCGCCGGCCTCCATGCGGCTCAGGTCGAGCAGGAACGCGATGAGGTCGGTCAGGCGCTGCGTCTGGTCGAGGATGCCCTCGAGGTTCGCGGGCGTGGGGTCGGTGACGCCGTCGGCCATGTTCTCGACCTGCGCCTGCAGGGCCGAGACCGGCGTGCGCAGCTCGTGGCTGACGTTGGCGATGAGATCGCGGCGCATCTGGTCGGCGTGCTGGAGCTCGGCCGCCATCTCGTTGAACGAGCGGGCGAGCTGGTCCACCTCGTCATGGCTGGAGTCGTCGGTGGGCACGCGCACGGTGTAGTCGCCCGCGGCCATGACCTTCGCGGCGTCGCGCAGCTGGCGCAGGCGCGCGGTCAGCCCGCGCGAGAAGTAGTAGGTGATGCCGAGCGCGACGGCCAGCGCGACGGGCATCGCGATCCATCCGCTCCAGCCGAACTTGAGCAGGAACCAGCACATCGCGAACGCGATGGCGGTGGCGATGACGATCAGGACGCCCAGTTCGAGCTTGAGCGAGGAGAACACGCCGAGCGGGCGCACGCGGCTGATGCGTGCGCCCGCTCGGTTGGAGGCCCCCGGACGCTGCGCCGGGGGCGATGGCCTGCGTAGTGCGGTCATGGATGTCGGCTCACTCGCCGTCCGTGTGGCCCGCGGGACCCGCATGGTCCGGCGCCGGCGGCTCGAAGGCGTAGCCCACGCCGTGCACGGTGCGGATCATGCTGGGGCCGAGCTTGTGGCGCAGGGCCTTGACATGGCTGTCGACGGTGCGGGTTCCCGAGGCGTCGACCCAGTCCCACACCTCCTCGAGGAGCTTCTCGCGAGTCAGCACCGACTTGGGTTTGCGCGCGAGGGTGGCGAGCAGGTCGAACTCGGTGGGGGTCAGGTGGACGAACTCGCCGTCCACGCTCACCGTGCGCTGGGCCGGGTCGATGACGAGGGAGCCGAAGTCGAGGATCTTCTCGTTCTCGGCGTTCTTGGCGATGACCTTCGCGCGCTCCACGCGGCGCAACAGCGCCTTGCAGCGGGCGATGAGCTCACGCATCGAGAACGGCTTGGTCATGTAGTCGTCGGCGCCGGCACCAAGGCCAATGACCTTGTCCGCCTCGTCGTCGCGGGCGGTGAGGATGAGCACCGGCACAGGACGGGCGGCCACGATGCGCTTGGTGGCCTCGAGACCATCCATCACCGGCAGCATGATGTCCATGATCACCAGATCGGGCTTGAGCTGGCCGGCCGCCTGAACGGCGCTGGCGCCGTCACCGGCAACGCGTGCGGTCCACCCTTCGGCAGTGATGCGTTGCGCGATGGCGGTCGCCAGCGTCGGTTCGTCCTCGACGACCAGCACGGTTCGCGGCGCGACCTGCTGACGTGCCGTGGTATTGAGCATGTTCTTGTTCCGCCTTTCGACTGGATGCGAAAATCAGTCTTCAGGCTCCAAGAATACAGCGCCGAGCGCGGGGATGGTGAGTTTCGCCGAGGCCGGACGGGAGTGGTACTCGCCGGCGTCCGCCTCGAAGGTGCCGTTGGAGATGCCCGAACCGCCGTACTTCTTGTCGTCGGTGGTGAGGACCTCCTTCCAGCGGCCGCCCTTGGGCAGCGGCACCTGGTAGTCCTGCCACGCCTCGCCGGCGAAGTTGACGACCACGACGCACTGCTCGCCATTCGTGCCGATGCGCAGGAAGCTCAGCGTGTTGTGGTCGGCGTCGTCGCTGGTGAGCCACTGGAAGCCGTCGGGCGTGAAGTCCTGACTCCAGATGGCCGGCGTGCGCTTGTAGAACGCGTTGAGGTCGGCGACCAGCGTCTGCACCTCGACGTGGTCCTGCCAGTCGAGGCACGCCCAGTCGATCGAGTTGTTGTAGTCCCACTCGCCCCACTGCGCGAGCTCGTTGCCCATGAACGTGAGCTTCTTGCCCGGGTGCGCCCACTGGTAGGCGAACAGGGCGCGCA
Source organism: Bifidobacterium rousetti (assembly GCF_008698235.1). Taxonomy (GTDB): domain Bacteria; phylum Actinomycetota; class Actinomycetes; order Actinomycetales; family Bifidobacteriaceae; genus Bifidobacterium; species Bifidobacterium rousetti. Next base: position 167,803 of record NZ_PEBH01000002.1, on the reverse strand, counting down.
CGCCCGCGTACTTGTCCCAGCCGTCGCCCGGCATCTTGCCGTACAGGGAGCCCTTGCCGTAGACGACCTCGTCGTGGCTCAGCGGCAGCACGTAGTGCTCGGAGTAGGCGTAGACCATCGAGAACGTGATCTCGTTGTGGTGCCACTTGCGGTTGATCGGCGTCTCGTGCAGGTACTCGAGCGTGTCGTGCATCCAGCCCATGTTCCACTTGAGGCCGAAGCCGATGCCGCCGGCGCTCGTCGGCGCGGTGATGCCGGCGTACGCGGTGGATTCCTCGGCGATCATCATGATGCCCGGGTTGTTCTTGTACGCGGTGGCGTTGGCCTCCTTGAGGAACTCGATGGCCTCGAGGTGCTCGCGTCCGCCGTAGATGTTCGGGTGCCACTGGCCGGGCTGGCGGCTGTAATCGAGGTAGAGCATCGAGCTCACCGCGTCGACGCGCAGGGCGTCCACATGGTATTCGCCGAGCCAGAAGCAGGCGTCGGCCACGAGGAAGTTCTTCACCTCGTTGCGGCCGAAGTTGAAGATGTAGGTGCCCCAGTCCGGGTGCTCGCCGCGGGTCGGATCCGGGTCCTCGTACAGCGGGGTGCCGTCGAAGCGGCCCAGCGCGAACGCGTCCTTCGGGAAGTGCGCCGGGACCCAGTCCATGATCACGCCGATGCCTGCCTCGTGCAGCCTGTCGACGAGGTACTTGAAGTCGTCGGGGGAGCCGAGGCGCGAGTCGACCGCGTAGTAGCCGGTGACCTGGTAGCCCCAGGAGCCGGTGAACGGGTACTGCGTCAGCGGCATGAACTCGACGTGGGTGAATCCGAGCCTCTTGATGTAGGGGACGAGCTTGTCCGCCAGCTCGCGGTAGTTCGAGACGTCCTTGCGCCAGCTGTGCGCGTTCATCTCGTAGATGGCGACCGGGCCGGCGGTTGGGTCGGTGGAGCGGCGGTGGTCCATCCACGCCTGATCGGCCCATTCGTGCTTCGATTCGACGACGATCGAGCCGGTCGCCGGCGTCACCTCGTGGGAGCGCTCCATCGGGTCGGCCTTCTCGACCCACTCGTGGTTGGCGTTGAGGATCTGGTACTTGTACACCTCGCCGGCCTTGACGCCCGGGATGAAGATCTCCCACACGCCGGAGGAGCCGAGCTCGCGCATCGCGTGACGCACGCCGTTCCAGCCGTTGAAGTTGCCGATCACGCGCACGGCGTGGGCGTTCGGCGCCCACACGGCGAAGGACGTGCCCACGACCTGCTCGCCGGGCGTGCCGTCGGCGCCGCCCATCGGGTCGTCGTGGCGGATCACATGCGCGCCGAGCATCTCCCACAGGCGCTCGTGGCGGCCCTCGCCGAACAGGTACATGTCGACGTCGCCGACGGTGGGCAGATAGCGGTACGGGTCGTCCTCGACGTGCTCGACGCCGTCCTCGTAGGAGTACTTGATGCGGTAGTCGGGCACGGCGTAGCCGTCGTCGGTCTTCTCGGAGGGGACCACGGCGACGAACACGCCGTTGTACTCGTGGACGGCCGGGAACTCGCCGTTGGACGTGAGGACCGCGACCGATTCGGCCATCGGGCACAGCACGCGGATCGTCGTGTACGCGGCGAACTTGTCCTCGCCCAGATGGCCGCCGAGGACCTCGTGGGGGTTGTAGTACTCCGCGTTGCTGACCTGGGTGAGGGCACCCTGGTCGACAGGCACGGCAAAGGAATCGTCATTGATGTTTGTGTTAGTAGCCATGCCCATAGTGTACGGCCACAAACGTTAGCATCGCGGCTTTGGCGCGTCGTATCGTGGACGATTTCGGTCAGAAATGGACGTCCACGGGTCATGGCATACTCTTACAGGTTTTTTGTGAGTCTGCTCCAGCGGAGGTTTCATGGGTTACAAGGTCGGCGATATGGTCGTCTATCCGCGTCATGGCGCGGCGAGGGTCGAGGCGGTCACCGAACGAACCGTGAGAGGGGTCACCCGCGAATACCTGCAGCTGTCGGTGCTGTCCTCCGACGGCCTGGTGATCAACGTGCCGGTCGAGAACGCGAAGAAGGTCGGCGTTCGAGACATCGTCGACGCGAACGAGGTCGCCACGGTGTTCGAGATCCTGCGCACCCCGATCATCGAGAAGGAGATGAACTGGTCGAGGCGCTACAAGCTCAACGTCGAGAAGATCGCCACCGGCGACGTCAACAAGATCGCCGAGGTCGTGCGCGATCTGGCGCAGCGCGACGTCGACGAGTACGGTCTGTCGGCCGGCGAGAAGCGCATGCTCACCAAGGCGCGTTCCATCCTCACCTCGGAGATCGCCCTGTCCGAGAAGATCGACGAGGAGGAGGCGCAGCGCCTGCTCGACGTGAACCTCGGCTACGAGGCCCCCAAGCCCGGGGATGACAAGCATCACACCGAGGCCCCCGAGGAGGCGGCCTCGGACACGATGGCCCGTCTCAACGCCGAGAAGAAGAAGACGCGCAAGCGCTGAAACGGCGCCGGAACGCTCGTCTGCAAGACCCTCCGCAACACTCTGAGATGCTCATCGGACAGGGATTCGACGCCCACCGCTTCGCCGCCCCCGGATCGGGGCGGCCGCTGTGGCTCGCCGGGATCGAATGGGACGGCGAGGGCCCCGGCATCGAGGGCGATTCCGACGGCGACGTCGCCGCGCACGCCCTGATCGACGCGTTGCTCGCCGCGGCGGGCCTCGGCGACATCGGTTCGCTGTTCGGCGTGGGCCGGGACGCGCACGGCGCCGGCATGCACGGCGAGGCGATGCTGCGCGAGACCATCGCGCACCTGCGGGATCACGGGTTCGAGCCGGTGTCGGCGTCCGTCGCGATCATCGGCAACCGCCCCAAGGTCGGGCGCCGTCGCTCCGAGGCGGTTCGCGCGTTGTCCGAAGCGGTCGGATGCCCGGTCTCCGTGACCGCCACCACCACGGACCATATGGGCTTCACGGGCCGGGGCGAGGGCATCGCCGCCGTCGCCTCCGCCCTGGTCGAGATGCGCCGATAACGCACTATTTGCGGCTCCCCTGTCGGCTACCTGTGCCTCGCTGCCTCCACCGCCTTGGCCACGGCCCAGATCAGCGTGGAGATCGTCACGATGATGAAGCTCGGGGGAGCGGGGAACATCGCCGCGAGCACGAGTCCTCCCCAGATCGAGACCAGGCAGATCACGCCGGAGATGACCATCGCCTTGAGCGGCGAGGCGACGAGGATGTTCGCCGCGGCCGCCGGCGTGATCACCAGCGCGAAGATCAGCAGCGTGCCCACGGCGGGCACGGCGATGGTGATGACGCCCGCCATGATCGCCATGAACGCGACGTTCATCCATCCGATCGGCACGCCCTTGGCCTGCGCCACCTGCTCGTCGAGCGAGCTGAACAGCAGCGGGCGGTAGATCACCGCAAGCACGGCGATGAGCACCGCGTCGAAGATCGCGAACCCGACGATCTGCCCGTCGGTGATCGTCAGGATCGAGCCGAACAGGATCGACTGCATCTGCTGGGAGGCCGACGACGAGAGCCTCGCGAAGAACAGGCCGAGGCCCGTCGCGAACGCGAGCACGGTGCCGGTGGCGATCTCGCGTTCCGAGACCCGCTTGCCGAGGGCGCCGATGACGAGCGCGCCGCCGAGCGCGAACGCGCCGAGGCCGAGCGAGACGGGCAGGCCGAGCAGCACCGCGCCGGTCGCTCCGGGCAGGCCGATGTGCGCCAGCGCGTGCGCGGCGAACGTCGAATGGCGGGCGATCGTGAAGTAGCCCATCACGCCGGCCGCGAACGCGATGCACAGGCCCGCGAGGAACGCGTTCGCCATGAACGGGGCGGTGAGCGTGTCCATCCAGTTGGGGTCGAAGCTGAAGTCGATGTGGCTCATCGGGCTGCCTCCTCCTCGGTGCGATCGGTGTGATCGCCGTGCGTGTGGTGCATGGCCGGCGTGTGCGCGTGATGGTGCAGCTCGGCGACCTCGTCGACGGTATGCATGTCCATCGGCTGTCCCTCCGGCTCGTCCGGCGAGGGGGTGACGAACATGTCGCCCTGCGGGGTGGTGACGACCTGCACGTTCGTGCCGTACAGGTGGGTGAGCAGCTTCGAGTCGAGCACCTTGCGCATGTCCGCGTAGTGTGGGTGGCCGTCGAGCAGGTACACCGCGCCGGTGAGGATCGGCAGGAGCATGTTGAGGTCGTGCGCCACGACCTGGATCGTCATGCCGAGCTCCTGGTTGAGTCGGGCGAGCAGGTGCGCCACCGAGCGCTGCGACGCCAGATCGAGGTTGGCGAGCGGCTCGTCGAGCATGAGCAGCTTCGGGTCGGAGACGATGGCCTGCGCGATCGCCACGCGCTGGCGCAGGCCGCCCGACAGCTCGGAGAGCCGGTATCCGGCCTTGTCGTCGATGCCGACGAACGCCATCGCCTCGCGTGCGCGCGTCCGCTGCGCGCGGGTGATCGGGTGGATGCCGAACCGCGTGCCGGTCAGTCCCAGCAGCACCGACTGCTCGGCGGTGAGGTTCGAGTCGATGTCCGACGTGTAGCTCTGCGGCACGTATCCGATGAGGCGGTTCGCCTCGCCGGCCGGGCGACCGAGCACCGTGACCGATCCGGAGGCGAGGGGGAGCAGTCCCAGCTCGGCCTTCATCATCGTGGTCTTGCCGGTGCCGTTCGTGCCGACGATCGCGGTGACCGACCCGGCGGGGATGGCGAAGTCGCCGTGCTGCCAGATCATCCGCTCGCCGCGCCTGATGGCGGCGTCGCGGAACACGATGGCGTCCGCCTCATCGGCGGCGCGCTGCCGGTTGTTCATGCCGATTCCTTCCTCCCGCATGCCATGGGTGGCCGTGGCGGTTCGCACGGCCGGCCTTACGAGAGGGGATTATCGCAAATGATGTTGACAACCGTTCTCAATATGTACTGCACTATGCCTTACTTGACGCCTTACTTGCCAGGGTCCTGCTGACCGGCGTTCGAGCCGTCGCCGGTGCCGGTGCAGTCGCCCGTGCCGTCGCCGTTCGAGCATCCGGTCACGCCCGAACCGTCGGACTGGTTCTGATCGGACTGCCCGTCCTGCGACTGGTCCTGACCCGTGGAGGCGTCCGGTGCGTCCGGATCGGTCTGTCCGTCGTTGGAGTCGTCGTACTCGGGGTCGACGGCCGTGAAGATCGACTTGACCAGATCCCCGATCCAGTCGTCGAGCGTGTCGTACTTGGAGGGCATCTGCTCGCTGACCTCCACGACCGGCACGTCGGCGCGGCCGGCGGCGCCGGTGAGCATGTTCGTCGCGTCGGTCGACTCCTGCGTGTTGTTGATCAGCACGTCGAGCTTCCTGCCCTCGACGAGCTTCTGGAAGGTCTGCAGGTCGGCCGGGGCGATCTCGCCGCCGTTGGCCACCGCCTGCGCGTAGCCCTCGGGGGTGACGTCCTTGAACGACATGTCGCTCATCAGGTAGTAGACCACCGCCTCGGTCGCGCCGTAGGTCGCGTCCGGATGCGCCTTGGCGAACTTCGTCATCGCCGCGTCGAGCTCGTCCTCGCTCTCCTGCCAGTCCTTGAGACGCTCGGCGAATTCGGCCTTCTTCTTCGGCCGCGCCTTGGAGAACGCGTTGGCGAGCTCCTTGGCCATGCCGCTGCGCGCGTCCTTCGAGAACCACAGATGCGGGTTGTCGCCGTCCATCGCGCCGACGATCTGCGCCGCCGAGACGAGCGTGGAGTCGGCGGAGCGCGACTTCGTGGCCCAGGTGTCGTACCCGGCGCCGTTCGCCACGACGATCTCCGCCTTGCTCAGCGTCGCGAGGTCGGACGTCTTCGGCTCGAAGTCGTGCGCGTCGACGCCGGTCGAGCTCAGCACCGAGGTGACCTTCACGTCGTCGCCGCCGATCTCCTGGGCGAGCGACCCCCACTGGTTGATCGAGGCGACCACCGTGATCACGCCGGTCTTCTCCTGCGTCTTCGTCTGGGAGTCCGACTGCTGCGTGTCGGTGTCGTTCGTCGCGCCGCACGCGCCGGCCGCCAGCAGCAGGGCCGTCGCGGCCAGCGCCGCCAGCGCGCCCCTCACAGCCCGTGTGCGATGATTCGTGGTCATGTCCGCCCGCCCTTTCCGCGTGATGCGCTTCCAATCCGTGAAGTCCGCTTCGACGAAACCGATTCTTTACCTTATGGTCTTTATCGTAATAGCATCCGGGCCCGTTCGACGGAGTTTCCCGATGAATCCAGCAGACCGAATGTGAAGGGACGAAGGAGCACGATGGCCATCAGACTCGACGGCAAGGCGGTGTCCGCGACGATCAAGGCGGGGTTGAAGGAGCGCGTGGAGCGGCTGAAGGCCGCCGGCGTCGAGCCGGGGCTCGGCACGCTGCTGGTGGGGGAGGACCCCGGTTCGGTCAAGTACGTGGCCGGCAAGCACGCCGACTGCGCCGAGGTCGGCATCCGCTCGATCAAGCGCGAGCTGCCCGCCGACGCCACGTTCGACGACATCGCCGCCGTCGTGCGCGAGATGAACGAGGACCCGGCGTGCACCGGCTACATCGTCCAGCTGCCGCTGCCCCGCGGCGTCGACGAGAACGCGATCATCGACCTGATCGACCCGGCCAAGGACGCCGACGGCATGCACCCGTACAACCTGGGCGAGCTCGTCCTGCATGTGCGCGAGGACGTCACGACGCCGCTGCCGTGCACCCCTCGCGGCGTCATCGAGCTGCTCGGCGCCTACGACATCGACTTGGACGGCAAGGAGGTGTGCGTGCTCGGCCGCGGCATCACCATCGGCCGCACGATCGGGCTCATACTCACCCGCCGCGCCGTCAACGCCACCGTCACGCTGTGCCACACCGGCACGCGCGACGTCGTCGAGCACATGCGCCGGGCCGACGTGATCATCGCCGCGATGGGCTCCGCCGGATTCGTCAAACCCGACATGATCGCCGACGGCGCCGTGCTGCTCGACGTCGGCGTCTCGCGCGTCTACGACGACGAGGCCGGCCGCTGGCGCGTCAGGGGCGACATCGACAAGGCCTGCTACGACAAGGCCTCCGCGTACTCGCCCAACCCCGGAGGCGTGGGCCCGATGACCCGCGCCATGCTCCTGGCCAACGTCGTCGAGATGGCCGAACGCCAGGTGCGACACGCCTAGGATTTCGCTCATATTTTGGGCATGGCTGTCGGTATTGTAGACATTTGTGTGCCTTTAGGGGTGCGCGAATAACTTAACAACGAGTAATTATCCATCCATCTATTAGAAACCATATATTTACATGGCAGAGAACAACACTGAGGTCACCAAGGTCGCCATCAACGACATCGGCACCGAAGAGGACTTCATCAAGGCAGTCGATTCCACCATCAAGAACTTCGATGATGGTGATCTGGTCGAGGGTACCGTCGTCAAGATCGATCACGACGAGGTCCTCCTGGATATCGGCTACAAGACCGAGGGCGTCATCCCCTCCCGCGAGCTTTCCATCAAGAAGGACGTCGATCCCGACGAGGTCGTCAAGGTCGGCGACTCCGTCGAGGCCCTTGTCGTCACCAAGGAAGACAAGGAAGGCCGTCTGATCCTGTCCAAGAAGCGCGCCCAGTACGAGCGCGCCTGGGGCGACATCGAGAAGATCAAGGAAGCCGACGGCGTTGTCGAGGGCACCGTCATCGAAGCCGTCAAGGGCGGCCTCATCGTCGACATCGGTCTGCGTGGCTTCCTGCCGGCCTCCCTGGTCGAGATGCGTCGCGTGCGCGACCTGTCCCCGTACATCGGCCAGAAGATCCAGGCCAAGATCCTGGAGCTCGACAAGAACCGCAACAACGTGGTCCTGTCCCGTCGCCAGTACCTCGAGGAGACCCAGTCCGAGGTCCGCGAGACCTTCCTGTCCCAGCTCAAGAAGGGCCAGATCCGCGAGGGTGTCGTGTCCTCCATCGTCAACTTCGGCGCCTTCGTCGATCTCGGCGGTGTCGACGGCCTCATCCACGTCTCCGAGCTGTCTTGGAAGCACATCGACCACCCGTCCGAGGTCGTCAAGGTCGGTGACAAGGTCACCGTCGAGGTCCTCGACGTCGATCTGGACCGCGAGCGCATCTCCCTGTCGCTCAAGGCCACCCAGGAGGATCCGTGGCAGCGCTTCGCCCGCACCCACGTCCCCGGCCAGATCGTCAAGGGCAAGGTCACCAAGATCGTCCAGTTCGGTGTGTTCATCTCCGTCGAGGACGGCATCGAGGGCCTGGTGCACATCTCCGAGCTCGCCAACCGTCACGTCGAGAACCCGGAGACCGTCGTCAAGCCGGGCGAGATCGTGTTCGTCAAGGTGATCGACGTCGACCTCGATCGTCGCCGCATCTCCCTGTCCCTCAAGCAGGCCAACGACTCCGTCGACCCGGCCTCCGAGGACTTCGATCCGGCGCTGTACGGCATGCCGGCCGAGTACGACGAGCAGGGCAACTACAAGTACCCCGAAGGCTTCGACCCGAACACCAACGAGTGGATCGCCGGCTACGAGAAGCAGCGCGAGGAGTGGGAGGCCCAGTACGCGGCCGCCCACCAGCTGTGGGAGGAGCACAAGGAGTTCGTCGCCAAGGAGCTCGAGCACGCGGACGAGTCCGCCGCTGCCGACGGCCAGGCCCCGAAGGAAGAGAAGGTCGAAGAGGTGTCCAACTACTCCTCCGAGTCCACTTCCAACGGCACCCTCGCCGACTCCGACCAGCTCGCCGCCCTGCGCGACCAGCTGCTCGGCAAGTGATTTAAGGCCCGGCCGCGTCGTTTCGCAGTCGTCGGACTCACGGCGTAACGCCTGACAGGACAGACCCCGGTCTCCCGTGAAGGGAGCCGGGGTCTTCCCGTATTCCGTATTCCCGTACCGACTGCCTGACTGTCGTAGAATGGCGTGTCATGATACGACTCGGACTGACCGGCGGCATCGCCGCGGGCAAAAGCACCGTCGCCGCGCATCTCGCCGGGCTGGGCGCGCTGCACATCGACTACGACGCGCTGGCCCGTGCGGTCGTCGCGCCCGGGGGAGCGGCGCTGCCCGAGATCGCGCGGGCGTTCGGGCCCGGCGCGATCGGACCGGACGGCACGATGGACCGGGCGTGGGTCGCCGCCCACGTCTTCGGGCCCGACGCCGCGCCGGGCGCGCGGGAGCGGCTCGACGCCATCGAGCATCCGCTGATCTACGCCGAGGCGGCGCGCGTCGAACGCGCCCACCCCGAGGCACGCATCATCGTGCACGACGTGCCGCTGCTGGCCGAGGTCATCGACGAGATCCCGTTCCGCTTCGACCATGTCATCACCGTCGAGGCCCCGGCCGAGACCAGGATCGAGCGCATGATCGCCACGCGCGGCATGACGCGCGTCGAGGCCGAGGCGCGCATTCGCAGCCAGCCCTCCCGCGAGCGGCGCGAGGCGATCGCCGACGTCGTCATCGACTCGACGCTGCCTGTGGCCGCGATGATGGCCGAGGTCGACCGGTTCTACCGTTCGCTCAGCGGCGAACGCCGGGATGGCTAAGATAGGGCCTCATGGGTTTCAACATCGAGCGCACGAACCGTCCGTTCGTCGTCAAATCGCCGTACAAGCCGTCCGGCGACCAGCCGCAGGCCATCGAGGAGCTCGCCCGCCGCATCGAGGACGGCGAGAACGACGTCGTGCTCATGGGCGCGACCGGCACCGGCAAGACCGCCACCACCGCGTGGCTCATCGAACGCCTGCAGCGCCCCACCCTGATCATCGAGCCGAACAAGACGCTCGCCGCGCAGCTGTGCGCCGAATTCCGCGAGCTCATGCCCGACAACGCGGTGAGCTACTTCGTCAGCTACTACGACTACTACCAGCCCGAAGCCTACATCCCGCAGACCGACACGTACATCGAGAAGGACTCCAACATCAACGACGACGTGGAGCGTCTGCGCCACGCCGCCACCGCGAACCTGCTCACCCGGCGCGACTGCGTCGTCGTCGCCACCGTCTCCTGCATCTACGGCCTCGGCACGCCCGAGGAGTACGCCGGCCGCATGCTCCTGCTCAGGGAGGGCATGCAGATCGACCGCGACCAGCTGCTGCGCCGGTTCGTCGACATGCAGTACAAGCGCAACGACATCGCGTTCACGCGCGGCACGTTCCGCGTGCGCGGCGACACCGTCGAGATCATCCCCGTCTACGAGGAGCTCGCGGTGCGCATCGAGTTCTTCGGCGACGAGATCGACCGCATCTCCACGCTCCATCCGCTGACCGGCGACGTCATCGCGCACGAGGAACAGGTCCACATCTTCCCCGCATCGCACTACGTGGCCGGGCCGCAGCGTATGGAACGGGCCCTCAAAACCATCCGCGAGGAGCTCGACGAGCGCGTCGCCGAATTGAAGAAGCAGGGCAAGGACCTCGAGGCGCAGCGGCTCACGATGCGTACCACCTACGATCTGGAGATGCTCACGCAGGTGGGCGTGTGCTCCGGCGTCGAGAACTACTCGCGGCACTTCGACGGCCGCGCCCCCGGCACCCCGCCGCACACGCTGCTCGACTTCTTCCCCGACGACTTCCTGCTCGTCATCGACGAAAGCCATGTGACGGTCCCGCAGATCGGCGCGATGTACGAGGGCGACGCCTCCCGCAAGCGCACGCTCGTCGAACACGGGTTCCGCCTGCCGTCCGCGATGGACAACCGGCCGCTCAAATGGCCGGAGTTTCTTGAACGCGTCGGCCAGACCGTCTACCTGTCCGCGACGCCCGGCGACTACGAGCTGGGACTGTCCGACGGGGTGGTCGAGCAGATCATCCGCCCGACGGGCCTGCTGGACCCGAAGGTCGAGGTGCGACCCACCAAGGGGCAGATCGACGACCTGCTCGCCGAGATCAAGGACCGCGTCTCGCGCAACGAGCGCGCGCTGGTCACGACCCTCACCAAGAAGATGGCCGAGGACCTGACCGACTACTTGCTCGAACGCGGCATCAAGGTCGAATACCTGCACTCCGACGTGGACACGCTGCGCCGCGTCGAGCTGCTGCGCATGCTGCGCGAGGGCAAGATCGACGTGATCGTCGGCATCAACCTGCTGCGCGAGGGCCTCGACCTGCCCGAGGTGTCGCTCGTCGCGATCCTCGACGCCGACAAGGAGGGCTTCCTGCGCTCCTACCGCTCGCTCATCCAGACGATCGGCCGCGCCGCCCGCAACGTGTCCGGCACCGTCATCATGTACGCCGACGAGACCACCGACGCGATGCGCAAGGCCATCGACGAGACCGAACGCCGCCGCGCCAAGCAGATCGCCTACAACAGGGAACACCACATCGACCCCAAGCCGCTGATCAAGAAGATCAGCGACGTCAACGACATGCTCGCCAAGGAGGACGTCGACACCGCGACCCTGCTCGAGGGCGGCTACCGCAACGCCGGCAAGGCCGGCAACACGCATCTCGGGGTGCCGGTCTACGACCCGACCGAGGCGGACAAGCGCCACGAGGAGATCCTGAAGGCCGGACTGCCCGCGCAGGACCTCGCCGGCCTGATCCGCCAGCTGAGCGAGCAGATGCACACCGCCGCCGAGCAGCTCCAGTTCGAGCTCGCCGCGCGGCTGCGCGACGAGATCCGGGATTTGAAGAAGGAGCTGCGGCAGATGACCGAGGCGAAGAAGTAGGGGATCGGGGAAGAGGAAACAGCCGCGTCAAAGTGATGGGATACGCTACTGAATCATGGCCGAAACCCCTCTTGCTTTTGAAATCGCCACGTTCGTGGTGCTCGCCCTGTTCTTCATCGTCGATCTGTTCGTGATCGGTCGGCGACCGCACGTGCCCTCCACGAAGGAGTGCGTGCAGCACATCGCCTTCTTCGTGGTGATGGCGCTGATCTTCGGCGGGTTCATCTGGTATTTCGCCGGGTCCAAGCCCGCCATCGAGTTCTACTCCGGATGGCTCACCGAATACTCATTGTCGGTCGACAACCTGTTCGTCTTCGTCATCATCATGTCGAACTTCGCCGTGCCGAAGCAGCTGCAGAAGTTCGTGCTGTCGGTCGGCATCACCGTCGCGCTGGTCTTCCGCGGCATCTTCATCCTCATCGGCGCCGCGCTCATCACCCGCTTCACCTGGGTGTTCTTCATCTTCGGCGCGTTCCTCATCTACACTGCCGTCAAGCTGGTCACCGGCGGCGACGACGACGAGGAGTACAAGGAGAACGGCGTGATCCGCATGCTGCGCAAGGTGATCCGCATCTCCAACGAATACGACGGCGAGAAGCTGCGCACCACCAAAAACGGCGTGCGCTACTGGACCCCGATGCTCATCGTCTTCCTCGCGATCGGCACCACCGATGTGATGTTCGCGTTCGACTCGATCCCCGCGATCTTCGGCCTGACCAAGGACCCGTTCCTTGTGTTCACGTCGAACGTGTTCGCCCTGCTGGGTCTCCAGCAGCTCTACTTCCTGCTCGGCGCCCTGCTCGACAAGCTCGTCTACCTGCCGGCCGGCCTGTCGGTCGTGCTCGGCTTCATCGGCGTCAAGCTCATCATGGAGGCGCTGCACGGCAACACCCTGCCGTTCATCAACGGCGGCGAGGGCGTGCATTGGGTGCCGGAGGTGCCGACATGGCTGTCGCTGGCGGTGATCGTCGTCGCGATCGGCGGCGCCGCGCTCGCCTCCGTCCTCAAGATGAGGCAGGTCGAGGCGGGCAAGCCCGACGGGGGGTCTGCCGCGGACAGGTGACGGACGGGGCGGTGGGCGGAGCGGCTTTGCCCGCCGCCCGGCATGTGCCGCCGCGATGTTTACCGCTGTGTGAACGATATGGGAACGCTCACGGAATTGCCTTGGAAAGGCTGATTCCGTGAGCGTTCTCATTACTGGGGGCATTGGGTTGTGAGCGCTAACAACACACCGGCGGAAAAACTGGATTACGCGACGCGAACCTAGTACACTGTCTCATGGAAAACGGAGCCAATCCGGTTCCGTCCGTTGCAAAGTTAGGAATAGGCAACATGCGCAAAGCCAAGATCGTCGACACCATCGGACCCGCCAGCGAGTCCCTCGAAGGCATCACCAGCCTCGTCGAGGCCGGCATGGATGTGGCCCGTCTGAACCGTTCCCACGGTACTCCGGAGGACCACCTCAAGGTCTACAACAACGTGCGTCAGGCCTCCAAGGCCGCCGGCCGCAACGTGGCCGTGCTGGTCGACCTGCAGGGCCCGAAGATCCGCTGCGGCTGGTTCAAGAAGAACGCCGAGGGCGAGGACAAGGTCGAGCTCAAGGAAGGCCAGGAGTTCGTCATCACCACCGATGACATCGAGGGCGACGAGCACATCACCTCCACCACCTTCAAGGGCCTGCCGGGCGACTGCCACCCGGGCGACCCGATCCTGATCGATGACGGCAAGGTCCGCCTCGAGGTCACCAAGGTCGAGGGCAACAACGTCCACACCAAGGTCGTCGTCGCCGGCCCCGTGTCCTCCCACAAGGGCATCAACCTGCCGGGCGTCGCCGTCTCCCTGCCGGCCCTGACCGAGAAGGACGAGGAGGACCTGCGCTGGGCCATCCGCACCGGCGCCGACATCATCGCCATGTCCTTCGTGCGCTTCGCCACCGACATCGACCGCGCCCACGAGATCATGGACGAGGAAGGCCGCCGCATCCCGATCGTCGCCAAGATCGAGAAGCCGCAGGCCCTCGAGAACCTCGAGGACATCGTCAAGACCTTCGACGGCATCATGGCCGCCCGTGGCGACATGGCCGTCGAGTGCCCGCTCGAGGAGGTCCCGCTGGCCACCAAGCGCATCATCGAGCTGTCCCGCCAGTACGCCAAGCCGGTCATCGTGGCCACCGAGGTCCTGGGCTCCATGGTCCACTCCCCGGTCCCGTCCCGCGCCGAGGCCTCCGACTGCGCCAACGCCGTCCTCGACGGCGCCGACGCCACGATGACCTCCAACGAGACCGCCGTCGGCGAGTACCCGGCCGTCACCGTCTCCACGATGGCCCGCATCTCCGGCTTCGCCACCGAGCACGGCTTCGACCGCATCCCGGCCCTGAAGAACCTGGACATGTCCTCCACCGGCGCCGTCTCCTCCGCCGCCGTCGACCTGGCCGACAAGCTCAACGCCAAGGCCATCGTCGCCTACACCCAGACCGGCAACACCGTGCACCGCGTCTCCCGCGAGCGTCCGGCCGCCCCGATCTACGGCATCACCAACAACGAGCACACCTACCACTGGCTGGCCCTGTCCTGGGGCACCGAGGCGTTCCTGCTCGACGAGGACTACCATGACAAGTCCCGCAAGGACCTGATGGTCTTCACCGACAAGATCCTGCGTGAGGCCGGCAAGGTCGCCAACGGCGACAAGATCGTCATCCTGAGCTCCGCCCAGGGTGAGCACCAGCCGGGCAGCACCGACTCCATCTACGTCCACACCGTGGGCGCCTGCGACTGATTGATTCGCCGTGCCGCCGACCGCGGGTTGACCGCGGTCCGGGCGGTCGCGGACTGACGGTCCGATATGAGTGATCCCCCATCCGTGGAAACCCACGGGTGGGGGATCACTCATATGCGCTCAAATCCGCGGAAGATCAGTGGACGACGGTGATCGTCGACTCGGCGAAGTTGACGATCTGCTTCGAGACCGAGCCGAGGAAGTGCGCGTCGAGGCCGCTCAAACCACGCGAGCCGACCACCAGATGGCTCGCGTAGCGGGACGCGGCGATCAGGCCCTTCGAGGCGGGGATGTGGAACGCGTGCGCCTTGACGGCGAGCCCCTCCGGCACCGCGGTGTCGGCCAGAAGCCCCGAGAGCAGCTCCTCGGCGCGGCGCTGGCCCACCTCGATCGGGGCCACCGAGTTCTCGTAGCCCTCGATCACGCCCAGATCGCGCAGCTGCCAGCAGAACAGCACATGCAGCGGCGCATCGTGGATCATCGCCTCGTGCATCGCGAAGTCCAACGCGCGCCGCGAGGTCTCGGAACCGTCCACGCCGACCACGACCGGACGGCGGGACTCCTCGACCACGCCCTCGCTGGGCACGTAATGCACCTTCTCGTCGACCGGCGTCAGGGCGTTGGCGATGTCGTCGGTCACGGTCTCGTCCTCGCTGCCCGCGATGCGCACCACCGTCACCGGCACCTCCGCCTCCTCGGCGAGCGAAGCGGACAGGGAGCCCATGAACCAGCGGGCCACGCGCCCCAGCGAACGGCGTCCGACCACGATCTGCTGCGAGTTCTTGCCGATCTGCAGCAGCGCGGACGTGCCCGACGCCTTCACCGACGTGAGCTTCAGATGCTCGGGATCGAAATCGATGCCTTCCGACGCCTTGTCCACCCACTGGCGCAACTGGACGGCGATGTCGTGGCGCATCTGGGCCCACGCCTCCTCGCTGTCCGGTTCGGAGCCCATGTCCCACGAATGCGTCCAACCGAACACCGCGTTGATCGTCTGCCCGGTCAGGGCCGCCTCGCGCATCGCCCACTTCAACGCCGCGAACGATTCGTCGGAGCCGTCGACCCCGACCACGATGTCGGCGTCAAACTGCTGTCCGGTCATCATATGCCTCCTTAATTTGTGGCCTGGGAAACCATGCCTGATACCTCCGGCTACCTCAAGCATAACGTTCCCGGATACGTTTTGAGCGGAATATGGGCGGAAAGTCGCCAAACGTCACCGCGAATCGCTAGAGTGAAGCACAGTGTCAATTGAGGAAGGACAAGTATGTTCGAACGGTTCACAGACCGTGCGCGGCGCGTGATCGTGTTGGCGCAGGAAGAGGCGCGAGCCCTCCAGCACAACTACATCGGCACCGAACATCTGTTGCTCGGCCTGATCCGCGAGGGTGAGGGCGTGGCGGCCAAGGCGCTCGCCGCGAAGGGCGTCGAGCTGGACGCCACCCGCAAGCAGGTCGAGGAGATGATCGGCAAGGGCAACGCGACGTCCAACGGCCACATCCCCTTCACCACGCACGCCAAGCAGGTGCTCGAACTGAGCCTGCGCGAGGCGCTGCAGCTCGGCCACAGCTACATCGGCACCGAACACATCCTGTTGGGTCTGATCCGCGAGGGCGAGGGCGTCGGCACCCAGGTGCTCATCAAGATGGACGTCGATCTGGGCGAGCTGCGCTCGACCACCATCGACATGATCCGCGGCAACTCCGGCACCGCCGACGCCAAGGGCGATCTGGCGAACGCCGGCGGCGTGGCGGACAAGACCAACAAGACCGGCTCCGCGATCCTCGACCAGTTCGGCCGCAACCTGACGCAGGAGGCCGCCGAGGGCAAGCTCGACCCGGTCATCGGCCGCTCGAAGGAGATCGAGCGCGTGATGGTCGTCCTAAGCCGCCGCACGAAGAACAACCCCGTACTGATCGGCGAGCCCGGCGTCGGCAAGACCGCCGTCGTCGAGGGCCTCGCGCAGAAGATTCAGGCCGGCGACGTGCCGGAGACCCTGAAGGGCAAGCAGGTCTACTCGCTGGACCTCGGCTCGATGGTGGCCGGCTCCCGCTACCGCGGCGACTTCGAGGAGCGCCTCAAGAAGGTCTTGAAGGAGATCAAGACCCGCGGCGACATCGTGCTGTTCATCGACGAGATCCACACGATCGTCGGCGCCGGTTCGGCCGACGGCGCGCTCGGCGCCTCCGACATGTTGAAGCCGATGCTCGCCCGCGGCGAGCTCCAGACCATCGGCGCGACCACGACCGACGAGTACCGCAAGTACATCGAGAAGGACGCGGCGCTCGAACGCCGCTTCCAGCCGATCCAGGTGCACGAGCCGACCGTCGCCGAGACCATCGAGATCCTTAAGGGTCTGCGCGGCCGCTACGAGAACCACCATCACGTCACCATCACCGACGGCGCCCTGCAGTCGGCCGCCGAGCTGTCGGCGCGTTACATCCAGGACCGCAACCTGCCGGACAAGGCCATCGATCTGATCGACGAGGCCGGCGCGCGCCTGCGCATCAAGCGCCTGACCACGCCCCCGGAGCTGAAGGAGCTCGAGGACAAGGTCGCCAAGGTCTCCGCCGAGAAGGAGCAGGCCGTCAAGGACCAGGACTTCGAGAAGGCCGCCTCGCTGCGAGACAGCCTCGAGAAGATGCAGGCCGACCTCAAGGCCAGGCAGACCGCATGGCAGGAGGGCGAGTCCAACGCCAAGATGGTCGTGGACGAGGACGTGATCGCCGAGGTCATCTCCTCGACCACCGGCATCCCGGTGTTCAAGCTCACCCAGGCCGAGTCGAAGAAGCTGCTCAACATGGAGGCCGAGCTGCACAAGCGCATCATCGGCCAGGATGAGGCGGTCTCCGCCCTGTCCCGTTCGATCCGCCGCACGCGCGTGGGCCTCAAGGACCCGAAGCGCCCGTCCGGTTCGTTCATCTTCGCCGGCCCGACCGGCGTGGGCAAGACCGAGCTGGCCAAGACCCTCGCCGAGTTCCTGTTCGACGACGAGGACGCGCTGATCCGCGTCGACATGTCCGAGTTCTCCGAGAAGTACGCCGCCTCGCGCCTCTTCGGCGCGCCCCCGGGGTACGTCGGCTACGAGGAGGGCGGCGAGCTCACCGAGAAGGTGCGCCGCAAGCCGTTCTCCGTGGTCCTGTTCGACGAGATCGAGAAGGCCCATCCGGACATCTTCAACACGCTGCTGCAGGTGCTGGACGACGGCCATCTGACCGACGGCCAGGGCCGCAAGGTCGACTTCAAGAACACGATCATCATCCTGACGACCAACCTCGGTACGCGCGACATCGCCAAGGCGGCCAACACCGGCTTCAACCTCGGCTCCAACACCGAGTCCAGCTACCAGCGCATGAAGGAGCAGGTGAGCGCCGAGCTCAAGCAGCAGTTCCGCCCCGAGTTCCTCAACCGTCTGGACGACATCATCGTGTTCAAGCAGCTCACCGAGCCGCAGGTGCGCCAGATCGTCGACCTCGACATCAAGCAGCTCAACGACCGCCTGTTCGACCGCCACATGTCGCTCGAGCTCACCGACAAGGCGAAGGACCTGCTCGCACAGAAGGGCTTCGACCCGCTGCTCGGCGCCCGTCCGCTGCGTCGCGTGATCCAGCGCGACATCGAGGACGCCATCTCGGAGAAGATCCTGATGGGCGACCTCAAGGACGGCCAGCGCGTCGTCGTCGACTCGGAGGGCGAGGGCATCCTCGGCGAGTTCACCTTCAAGGGGGAGACGTTCGAGGAGCCGAAGCCGGCGGACGGCGGTGACGCCGGCGCCGCGGCCGCCGACGGCGACAAGCCCGAGCTGGTCGGCGCGTCCGCGTCCGCCCCGGCCGAGTCCGAAGGCACCGACACCCCGCAGGAGTGACGCTTCCAGATAACCGATGAGGTCCCTGATTCTTCGGAATCAGGGACCTCATGTCGTTTCGGAACCTTTCAGTCGACTCCGTCGCTCAGCCGCTGAAGTCGACCTCGCCGAGCTTGTCGATGAGCTTCATGTTCTCCGAGTAGTCGACCGGGCAGGCGATGATGTCGATGCCCGAGCCGGAGCGCAACGCCGAGCGCAGGGTGGGGTAGAGCTCGTCGGCGGACTCGATGAGATGCCCCTTCGCGCCGAAGCTCATGCCGAGCGCCACCACGTCCGGGTTGTTGAAGTCCACGTACTCGTGCGAGCCGTCGTGCAGGTCCATCTTCCACTTGATCAGGCCGTACGCCTCGTCCACCCACACGAGGATCACGATGCGGGCGCCCACACGCACCGCGGTCTCGATCTCCTGCACGTTCATCATGAACGAGCCGTCGCCCATCACCGCGAGCACCGGACGACCCGGATGCTCCAGCGAGGCGGACACCGCGCCCGGCAGCGTCCACGCCATCGTCGACAGGGAGTTGTCGATCACGCAGGTGTTCGAATAGTAGGTGGGGTAGAGACGGGCCATCCACATCTTCAGCGCGCCCGTGTCGACCAGCGCGATGTCGGTGTCCGTCTCCATCGCGCGGCGCGTGTCCGCGACGATGCGCTGCGGCTTCATCGGGAACGAGTCGTCGTCCAGATACGCGTCGTACTCGTCCGTGAGCAGCTCGTGGATCCTCGGATGCGACACACCGAACGAGACGCGTTCCAGCTTGAGCGCGCCGATCAGCGCCTCGAGCGTCGCGTCGATGTCGCCCATGATGTTCAGCGCCGTCGAATAGTGCGCGTCCGTGTCCTCGATGAACGTGTTGATGTGGATGATCGTCTTGTCGTCGTTCGGGTTGATCTTCCTCGGATCGAACTGCTGGATCGAGAAGCCGACCGCGATGATGAGGTCCGACTCGTCGAACGCGAAGTTCTCGTAGTCGTGCCGCATGAAGCCCACCACGCCGAGCGCCAGCGGGATGCGGTCCGAGATCACGCCCTTGCCCTCGAACGTCGTGGCGACCGGCACGTTGAGCTGCTCCGCCAGCTCCAGCAGCCGGTTCTCGGCGTGCCCGCGCGCCACGCCGTTGCCCGCGAGGATGATCGGGTGCCTCGCGGAGCGGATGATGTCGACCGCCTTGCGGATCGTGCCCGTCGTCGGCGCGAACTCCATGCGTTCGGGCAGCGGCAGCGGATGCGCGTCGACGGGCGCCGGCATCTCGGCCACATCCTCGGGCAGGATCAGGCAGGTCGCGCCCGGACGGTTGCGCTGGGCGATCGAGAACGCCTTGCGCACCATCTCCGGCACCGACGCCGGCTCCATCACCATCGACGTCCACTGGGTGAGCGGGCGGAACACGGAGACCAGATCGATGATCTGGTGCGACTCCTTGTACAGGCGCGTCACATTGCCCTGCGCGCAGATCGCGACCAGCGGCACGGTGCTCGCGTTCGCCTGCGCGACCGGCAGCGTCAGGTTCAGCGCGCCCGGGCCGAGCGTCGCCAGGCACACGCCCGGTTTGCCGGTCAGATGCCCCTGCGTGGCCGCCATGAAGCCGGCGCCCTGCTCGTGGCGCGTCAGGATGAAGCGGATGCGCCCGTCGCGCGCGATCGCCTCCATCAGCGGGATGTTCTCCTCGCCGGGGATGCCGTACATCGTCTCCACGCCCTCGTTGACGAGACATTCGACGAACAGGTCCGCGACCGTGCGGACATGCGGCTGTGGCGGCTTCGCCGCAGGTGTGTTCGGCGTGTCCTGTGCGCGTTGCCGGGACGTTGCGTTTGCTGTGTGACTCATGAGGTGGAATCTAAGCGGGCAATGTTACGTCCTCGTGTATCCCGCATACCCGCATACCGACGCGTAGGCGTAAGTTCATCTTCATGTCGATGACGGCACCGTGTGCGTTCAACCTGCGGGCATAGCGTGAAGGCGTGAGCAGGATGAAGTTGGGCCGGCGCACGATGGCCGGCAGGCGACCGGGGGTCGCCATCGCAGTCATGATCGCCATGGTCGTCGCCGCGTTCGCGGTGCCCAACGCCTCGGCGACGAACCCGGGTGCAGTGCCCTTCTCCGGCACCGGCGCGGACGACACGCGCACCGTCACCATCGCCGACATCACCGATTTCCACGGACACGTCGAACGCGGCGAGGACAACGCCTCCGCCTTCGCGCTCGCCGGCGCGCACAACCCCGGCAACATGGTGCCGGTCTCCGCGGGCGATCTCGTCGGCGGCAGCCCCTACGAGTCCGCGTTCGAGAAGGATCGCCCGACCCTTGAGATGGCCCGCGCGTGGGGGCTCGCCATCTCCGCGATGGGCAACCACGAGCTCGACCGCGGCGTCAAGGACTTCAACGACCGCATCGCGGACCCGGCCAACGGCATCGACTGGCTGTGCGCCAACGTGTCCGCCGCCAACAAGGCCGAGGGCGGCAGGCTGAGCCATGTGAAGGACTATGTGATCCGCAAGGTCAACGGCAAGCGGATCGCGTTCGTCGGCGCGCTGACCGACGCGCTCGGCGCTGTGGCGACGCCCCAGATCACCCGCGACGCCGATCTGGGCGAGGACGCCGTGCACGCGATCAACCGCGTCGCGGACCGGCTGAGCGACGGCGACGAGTCCAACGGCGAGGCCGACGCGGTCGTCGCGCTCCTGCACGCCGACGCGACCGCGGCCGAGTCGCGGGAGCCGGATCAGGCGATCGACCGCAACGTGGACGTCGTCTACACCGGGCACAGCCACGCGATCAAGCGCGGGCGCACGGCCGCCGGAGCCCCGGTGATCGAGGCCGGATCGTTCGGCAGGCAGATGGCCGTGCAGGATCTGGTCATCACAGGCTCGGGCCGGCACGCGAAGGTCGACGTGCGCGACGTGGACCTCGGCAACGGCATGACCGAAACCGGCAACGCGAAGGGCGTCTACGATCTGGCCGGCCTCGGCGGCCCGCGTGTCGGGCAGGCGGCGTGGCGGTCGGCCGGCGCCGACGACACCGCGCCCATCGTCAGGCGGACGGACGGCATCTACCGGGCCGCCGCCGCACGCGCCGACCGGGTCGGCGAACGCGTGGTCGGCACCGTCGCCAAGGGCGCGTACTTCGGCAAGGTGGCGTCGCGCGGCACCGAAAGCGCGCTGGGCATGCTGGTCGCCGACGCCGAACGCGACGCCGTGCGCCGCGCCTTCTACGCGGGCGACCGCATCCCCGTGGTCGGCTTCTCCAACGACGGCAGCCTGCGCACCGATAACCTCGATCTGAACGGCGACGGCAGGATCACCCTGCGCGAGGTCGACAGCATGATGGCGCTGCAGTTCAAGGTCGCCAAGCGCGTGCTCACCGGACGTCAGCTCAAGGCCGTGCTCGCCCAGCAGTGGCGAGGCAAGGCCGGCAGGCTCGTCGTCTCCCGCCTCGGCGTGTCGTCCAACGTCTCCTACCGGTACACGTCCGACGGCAAGGCGCCGCTCGTGCCGGGGGAGAGCGCCGAGGACGCCGGCGGCGTGTCGATCGTCGATCTCAAAGTCGACGGGCGGATCATCGACGACGACGATCCGGTGATCGTCGCCTCCAACTCCTTCCTGCTGCAGGGCGGGGACCGCTACACCGCCTTCCGCTCCGGCGCGGACTATCAGGAGCTCGACAAGGGCTACGGGCAGGCGCTCGTCGACTACCTCGGCCGGAACCCGAAGGTCGGGTTCGCCGCCCCCGTCACCGGCACCGTGCTGGTGTGACGCCATCGCGGTCCCCCTGGGTAGTCCAAAACCGATGGCGAATTTCCGGGGTCCTGTTCTCGGGGACGCTAAAAGGCCCTGACCATACGTGATGGTCAGGGCCTTTCGTCAGTGTCAACCGATCAGCCGATCGACGGCGATCACTTCACCGCGTTGAGCCACTGCTCCTTGGTGGCCTTCTCAGCCTCGAGCTTGGCCTTCTTCTTCGGGTCGGACTCGGCGGCGATCTTCTCGTCGAGCTCGGCCAGCTGCGCGTTGAGCTGCTCCTCGAAGCTGGACTTGCGGGCGTCGGCCTCCGGGTCGGACTGCTTCCAGGCGGCGTCCTCGACGGCCTTGATCTGCTTGTCGACGGCGTCCAGACGGCCCTCGATGCGGCGCATGTCGTCGCGCGGCACGTAGCCGATCTGATCCCACTCCTCCTGGATCTTGGCCAGCTCCTGACGGGCGTGCTTGGCGGCCTTCTCGTCGGCGACCGGGACCAGCGCCTCGGCCTTGACAAGCAGCTCCTCCTTGGCGGCGAGGTTCTGCTTCTCATCGGCGGAGATCTGGTCGCGGTCGGCCTGACGGGCGTTGAAGAACGCGTCGGCGGCCTCGCGGAACTGCGCCCACAGGGCGTCATCCTCGTTGCGGCCGGCGCGGCCCGCCTGCTTCCAGCGGTCCATCAGCTCGTTGAAGCGGTGGGAGGTCTCACCCCAGGCGGTCGAGTCCTTGAGCTCGTTCGCCTCCTTGATGATCTCCTCCTTGACGGTGCGGGCCTCCTTGCGCTCGTTGTCGCGGGCCTGCGCCCACTTGCGACGGCCCTGGTTGAAGGTGGTGCGGGCGGCGGAGAAACGCTTCCACAGCTCGTCGGCGTCCTTCTTGTCGATGCGCACGTTGTTGCGCTGATGCGCCTGCCACTCGTCGAACAGGGCGCGGAACTTGTCGGCGGTGGAACGCCAGTTCGTGTTGTCGCCCAGCGAGGCGGCCAGCGCCTCGGCCTTCTCGACGATCGCGGTGCGACCCTCGATGGCCTTGGCCATGGCGGCCTTGCGCGCCTCGGCGATTTCGGTCTTCTTCGCGGCGCCCGCGGCGGCGAGGGCCTCGAACTGCGCCTTCAGCGCGGCGATGTCGCCCACGACGGCAGGGGATTCGGTCTCCTCGCCGAGCATCTTGAGCGAGTCGTCGATCTCGCGCGGCTTGATGCTGCGCGACTTCAGACGGGCGTCGAGCGTGTCGAGTTTCGCTTTGAGGTCCAGATAGCGGCGGGCGTACAGCGCCAGCGCCTCCTCCTTGGAGACGTCCGGGAACTGGCCGACCTCGCGTTCGGTCTCGCCCTCCTTGACGAACACCTTGCCCTCGTCGTCCACGCGGCCGAACGCCTCGGCCTGCTTGATGTCGGACTCGGAGAACCCCGCGGGGGAGGGGGCGGCGACGTGTGCCGCCGGAGCCTTCTTCGCGAAGGCGGCCGGGGAGGGCGCATGCGGTTTCGGCATGGCGCTCGGCTTGGGAACCGCAGGCTTCACTGCCTGCTCGGTCGTCTCGGTGGTGTTCACGGGTTCGGTGGCGTTTTCGTCGGCCATGGCCAGCTCCTTACAGCTTGGAAGTATGTGCGGTGTGCGCCCCTGCGTTATGGAGAAATTCCACAACGTTGACGCAACCCTCACCTATTATATTGATTTCGTGGCTAAAGGCGCATCAATATCAGGATTTCCAGAGTGGCTCCCCTCTGAACGCGTTGTGGAGCAGCGTGTCATCGACACGCTCCGTGAAGTTTTCGAGCTCAACGGCTTCCTCGGCATCGAGACTCGTGCCGTCGAAACCGGTGCCTCGCTGTTGAAGAAGGGCGAGACCAGCAAGGAGATCTACCTGCTGTCCCGCCTGCAGGAGGTCGGGCACGAGTCCGACACCCCGATCGAGGATCGGCTCGGCCTGCACTTCGACCTGACCGTGCCGCTCAGCCGGTACGTGGTCGAGCACTCGGGCCAGCTGGCGTTCCCGTTCAAGCGGTGGCAGATCCAGAAGGTCTGGCGTGGCGAGCGCCCGCAGGAGGGCCGTTTCCGCGAGTTCGTCCAGGCCGATATCGACGTGATCGGCGCCGGCGAGCTGCCCGACCACTACGAGGTCGAGCTGCCGCTGGTCATGGTCTCCGCCCTGGAGCGCCTACGCGAGTTCGGCCTGCCCAAGGCGACCGTGCACGCGAACAACCGCAAGCTGTCCGAGGGCTTCTACCGCGGACTCGGCCTGACGGACATCGAGGGCGTGCTGCGCGAGATCGACAAGCTCGACAAGATCGGCGCCGACGAGGTGTCGCGTCTGCTTGTCGAGAACTGCGGCGCCGATGAGGCGCAGGCCGCCGCGTGCCTCGAGCTGGCGGGGCTCACCGCCGCCGACGGCGCCGAGCTCGCCTCCCGGTTCGACGTCCTGTGCGCGGCGCACGGCATCGCGACCGACTCCGAGGCGTACACGCTGGCCCGCGAGGGCCTCGACACGCTGGCGATGATCGTCGACGAGGCCGCCGCGATCCGCCCCGGCTCGGTGATCGCCGATCTGAAGATCGCCCGCGGACTCGACTACTACACCGGCTCGGTCTACGAGACGTTCCTCGATGGCGCCGCGTCGCTCGGCTCCATCTGCTCCGGCGGTCGTTATGACAACCTCGCCTCTCAGGGCAACCGCAAGTACCCGGGCGTCGGCCTGTCCATCGGACTGAGCCGACTCGTGAGCTACATGCTGCACACCGCGGGCGCGCACGCCAGCCGAGTCTCCCCGGCCAGCGTGCTGGTCGCCGTGTGGAACGAGGAGGACCGCGCCGGCTCCAACCGGATCGCCGCCGCCCTGCGCTCCCGCGGCATCGCCGCCGACGTGGCACCCACCGCCGCCAAGCTCGGCAAGCAGATCAAGTACGCCGACAAGCTTGGCATCCCCTACGTGTGGTTCCCTGGTCAGGAGGGCGAAGGTGACGAGGTCAAGAACATCGTCACCGGCGACCAGTCCCCGGCCGACGCCACGTCGTGGGAGCCGGATACTGTTAATGCCCGGCAAACCGTTGTCATTGGCTGATTTTCCGGGTGCCCGCGCGATGCGCGCGTGCGTGCTGCCGGAAGACCAACGTTGTGATCATTGGAAACTGCATCACTGAAAGAGGAAGCATGAGCCAGACGGCTTACAGAACACATCATGCCACCGAGGTCACCGAGGCCCTGGTCGGTCAGAAGGTCACCCTCGCCGGTTGGGTCGACCGTCGCCGCGACCACGGCGGCGTCGCCTTCATCGACCTGCGTGACTCCACCGGTCTCGTGCAGGTCGTCATCTACGACGAGGAGGTGGCCCGCCCGCTCAGGAGCGAGTTCGTCATCCGCGTCACCGGCGAGGTCCGCCTGCGCCCGGACGGCAACGAGAACACCCACCTCGCCACCGGCAAGATCGAGGTCGTGGCCGAGAACATCGAGATCCTCGCCAAGGCCGACGCGCTGCCGTTCCAGGTGTCCACCGCTCTCGAGAACGAGTCCGAGAACAAGCTGCCCGGCGAGGACGTGCGTCTGAAGTACCGCTACCTCGACCTGCGCCGCCCGTCCATGCAGCACAACCTGAAGCTGCGCTCCGACATGACCAAGGCCGCGCGCCACGCGCTTGAGGAGATGGACTTCACTGAGGTCGAGACCCCGACCTTCATCAAGTCCACCCCGGAGGGCGCCCGCGACTTCGTCGTGCCGGCCCGCCTCGTGCCCGGCTCCTGGTACGCCCTGCCGCAGTCCCCGCAGCTGCTGAAGCAGCTGCTCATGGTCTCCGGCGTCGAGCGCTACTACCAGCTGGCCCGCTGCTACCGTGACGAGGACTTCCGCGCCGACCGCCAGCCCGAGTTCACCCAGCTGGACATGGAGATGGCGTTCGTCGATCAGGAGGACGTCATGGCCATGGCCGAGAAGGTCATCGCCGCGATCTGGAAGTCCGCCGGCTACGAGGTCACCCTGCCGCTGCCGCGCATCACCTGGCAGGACGCGATGGACAAGTACGGCTCCGACAAGCCGGACCTGCGCTTCGGCAACCCGCTCGTCGAGCTCACCGACTACTTCAAGAACACGCCGTTCCGCGTGTTCCAGGCCCCGTACGTGGGCGCGGTCCTGTTCAAGGGCGGCGCTTCCACGCCGCGTCGCCAGTTCGACGCATGGCAGGAGTGGGCCAAGCAGCGCGGCGCCAAGGGACTGGCGTACGTGTCCTTCGCCGAGGACGGCGAGCTCAAGGGCCCCGTCGCCAAGAACCTGTCCGATGAGGAACGCAACGGCCTCAAGGAGGCCGTCGGCGCCGAGAACGGCGACGCCGTGTTCTTCGCCGCCGGATCGCGCGAATCCTCCCAGCTGCTGCTGGGCGCCGTGCGCGTCGAGCTCGCCCGTCGCGAGGGCCTGCTCGACCCGAAGAAGTTCGCGTTCACCTGGGTCGTCGACTTCCCGCTGTTCAAGCCGACCGACGATCCGGACGACGACGACGTGGCGGTCGGCCACTCCAAGTGGACCTCCATGCACCACCCGTTCACGATGCCGAGCAAGGACTGGATCGACACGTTCGACAAGGATCCCGAGCACGCCATGTCCGACTCCTACGACATCGTCTGCAACGGCGAGGAGATGGGCGGCGGCTCCGTGCGTATCCACCGCGACGACATCCAGGACCGCGTCTTGAACGTCCTCGGCATCGGCTCCGAGGAGGCCAAGGAGAAGTTCGGCTTCCTGCTCGACGCCTTCAAGTACGGTGCGCCGCCGCACGCGGGCATCGCCCTCGGCTGGGATCGCACCGTGTCGATCCTCGCCGGCGCCGACTCGATCCGCGACGTCATCGCCTTCCCGAAGGCCGGTGGCGGCCGTGACCCGCTGACCGGCGCCCCGGCCCCGATCTCGGCCGAGCAGCGCGCCGAGACCGGCGTCGACTACGACCCGGACGAGGATCAGGACTGATCGTTTCACTGAGATCTAGGATCTTGGTGCATCATTAAGTGCTGAAAGGTGAGGCCACGCCATAGTGCGTGACCTCACCTTTTTCGTATTTCGGCCTCCTGCGCCCCCTTGTTCCCGTTTCCCCTTGTGCTTGCTTGTGTTCCCTGCGTCCCTTTGCCCCTTGCGTTCCTGTTACATCTGCATCCCTTGCGTTCCTCTTACGCCCCTCTGTTTCCTCTTGCATCCCTCTGTTTCCTCACTCAATATCCCAGCTCCTTCCGATACCTCCCTCAGTGTCCGTTCCTATGCTGCCCATCGCGCCTGTAGCCCATACATGACGCGGTGACTGTCCCATGAAGTAGTGACTTTCCCATGGAGCGGTGACAGGAAACGGCTATTTTCCGCGGTTTCTCAAAATCGCCTCACCTCTTCATGGGCAAATCACCGCGCCATGGAGAGCGAGACCGCGCGATGGATACATCACGCTTTGTGATTGCCGGGTGTGCATGGGCGGATGCATGGACGGGGCGACATGCCATCACCTCCTGCGTGCGTTTTCCCGCGCCTGCATCCTCGCATATTCGCCCTTGCGTGCGTGTATGGCGAGTTTCGGATCGGCAAGTGACCGATACACGAGTTGCGGTCTTCCCGGCAACGGCGTTTTCAAGGCGTCGGCGACCTGCTGCGCGAAATCACGTTGAGCCGTGTCGGTCATCAGATCATCGGCGAACACCTCGATGACGGTCCATCCCATCTGACGCAGACGCCGGCGCTTCTGCTGGTCCCGCACATACTGGGCGCGGAACCGGCGATGATGGTCACCGTCGTATTCGATGGCGACCTTACCCCGCGGATACGCCATGTCGACCGTATATCGCGCGCTGTTGCTCGGATCGATGATGACATGCAGGATGGTCGGCGCGGACAGACCGAACCGAAGCAGTGCGAGTCGTGCGCGCGTCTCCTGCACCGAATCCGACGACTGGGCGATGCGAAGCGCCGCCTCACACCGTTGGCGTCCCACGATTCTATGGAAAGCAGTCAATCGATTGGCGAAGGCGTCGATCGGATATCGGCCTCGTCTGATGATCGCCTCGAGCAGTACGATCAGCTCGTCGACGTTCAGGTACTGCGCGAACTGTATCCACACGTCGATGGGATGCATGCAGGACACCCCGTTGGGGAACGTAAGCACCTTGAACGGCTGATTCCATATGTGGAACGAGACGTCCGGGAATGTGGAGCGTTGGTTGCCGCTTCTGACGGTGACGTAGAAGCTGCTGTTCGGCAGGGTGCTGTATCTCGGCCTTTCGATCCTGCACAGCTCGAGCGCGGTATGCAATGAGAACCAGACCTTCCTGTCGGTGCGGAAACGGGACATGATCTCCCAGCATTGCGCGAGTTTGGCCGTCGCCTGCGCTTCGAGTCCGTTGCGTACGTAGTCACGCACCTCGCCGTTCTGCGGTACCGCGTTGTAACCGTTCATATGGAGCAGGGTAATCGTCCGGGACGGATGCGTCGAATGACCGAAGCGATAATGTGGATAAACCGGCGGAGAGGTGAATTTCCCGTGGTTCATATGGTCCTCCCTGATTCCGGATGACCCATGTATCGGAGACGTCTGGGTGGCAAGCATTATGTTCGCGCTGAGGCTGTCCGCTGTTTCCCTTAGATTGAGCCTGTCGGTAAGCGGGACCCTCCCATATGCCACGAGGATCCGAAGTGAAAGGAACCAGCCCAAGTTGCGTCTGTGAGGGATGACGGTAGTGTAGCGGAGCCGCGCGCGTTGAAGCGTGCCGCCGTGCGTCATCCATCGGCCTCGCGTTCTTGCCTGATCATGGTCCACCCACGATCCGTGGATTTCAAGGTCGCACTCGCCGATCCCACAGGTTCCATACCGTCATCGCCCGTCACCTACGACATAAGCGGCACGCCCGAGCAGACAAGGCGTGACTTATGCAACGACCATCGATCATCACCCTCAACGACATCACGTTCACGTATCCGGACGCGCCGGAACCGCTGTTCGACGGCGTCGGCGCGTCGTTCCCGATCGGCTGGAGCGCGGTGCTCGGCGACAACGGCATCGGCAAGTCGACGCTGATGGCGATCATACGTGGGGTCGTCCGCCCCAATAGGGGCACCATCACCCCTGATCCCGGACGTCTCGTCATCGGGTACTGTCCGCAGGATGTCGCCGTGCCGCCGCCCGATCTCGAGACGTTCGCCGCCGACTGGTCGCCCGAATCGATCGCGATACGCGACGATCTCGATCTGGCCGACGACTGGCCGTACCGGTACGACACGCTGTCCGGCGGCGAGCGCAGGCGCGTGCAGATCGCATGCGCGCTGGCGTTGCGGCCCGACGTGCTGATCCTCGACGAGCCGACCAATCACGTCGATGCCGCGACACGGGAGCGCATCGTCTCGGCGATGCGCCGGTATCGCGGCGTCGGCATCGTCGTCTCGCACGACGCCGAGCTCATCGACCGCACCTGCGGGCGGTGCGTCGTCTTCGCACGTCGGCACGTCGGCTCGCGCAACGTGACCGTCGTCGACACGTATCAGGGCGGGTACGGTGAGGTTTCGGCGCGTATCGACGAGGAACGCGAGTCCGATGCCGTGCGGTTGGACGCGGCGCGGCGCGAGACCGCCCGACTGGAGGCGGTCAGGGCGCAACGGTTCGCCAAGGTGCAGCGGGTCGAGGCGGCCAAACGCGACGGCGGACGGCGCGCCGATCCGAAGGACAGCGACGCGCGCAACAGACGCCAGCTGGCGAAGATGACTGGACTCGACCGCGGCGTGACCCGCGCCTACGGGCAGCTCGACGGACGGCTCGCGGCCGCGCGCCGGCACGAGGTGGGGCTTGCGGTCGCGGCGAAACGCTACGACGGCGACATCTGGATGGACATCGAGCCGAGCCGCCGCCGCGAGCTCATCCGGCTGGAGGCGGGCGTGATCCGGTTCGGACGGACGGGTGTCGTCCATGGCGAGGACGGCTATCTCGGTGGCATCGCAGGAAGGTCGGACGCGAGGAACCCTTCTGCGGGTACGGGGCCTGACGGGATATGCCGGGCGACATGGGACGCCGGACGCATCCGCATATCGCCGCCTGACATTGACATGGCCGTCGATGGCGCCGTTCGCGGGTCGAAGGGGCTGGCGATCCCGTTGATCTCGATCGGCCCGCGCGACCATATCGCCATAACCGGCCCGAACGGGACGGGCAAGTCGACGTTGCTGCGGGCGATGCTCGCCGATGCGACCGTGCGATCCGGCGACATACCTCGACTGGTCATCGCGCAGAACACGACCGACGCCGATGCGGAGCGAGCCATGACGCGCCTTGCGTCGCTGCTTCCCTCCGATCGCTCCCGGGTGCTCGGCGCATACGCGCGGCTCAACGCCGACCCGGACCGGCTGCTGGCCGGCGGATCCCCGTCACCCGGTGAGCTGCGCAAGCTGCTGCTGTGTCTGGCGCTGCCGGAACGTCCGCGGCTGATCGTCATGGACGAGCCGACGAACCACCTCGACATGGCGTCGAAGGAGGCGTTGGCGCGATTGCTGCGCGGGTATCCGGGCGCGCTGGTCCTCGTGTCCCATGACGAACGGTTCCTCGGGGAGGCGGGTTGCGTGGTGCCCCGATGATGCCGCCGCTTGCGGTTCCCGGAGCCTCCATCGCGCCCTTACGGTGTCCATCGCGCGGTGACTTGCCCATGGAGTAGTGACTTGCCCATGGAGCGGTGACGGAAAACGGCTTTATTCCGCGGTTTCTCGAAATCGCCTCACCGCTCCATGGGCAAATCACCGCTCGATGGGGTGCAAGACCGCTCGATGGATTGGGAATGGGCGGAGGATGGGGCGGTAATGGGGTGAGTGATGGGTGAGCAGGTGGGACACGGAGTCGGCGCGGGAACCGGCTATAGGCAATCCCTATAGGGGAGGCGGCGAGCCAAGGGGAGTCGCCGTTATGCTTGGGCGCAACATCATGAGCGTATGGAGGGGAAACATGGCGTTGGAGATTCTGGATTGGCATGACGGGTCCTTGCTCGCCAAGCCCGTGTTCGACAAGTTGAACGAGCTGGTCGCGTCGGGCGTGCCGGAGAGCAAGATCCTCGGGGTGACGATCAACTCGGATGAGGAGTCGGACACCGACCTGTGGTGCCCGAAGTACGGTATCCCGTTCGGCATCACCGGCAACGTGGTGGTCGTGCACACGCACAAGACCCGCAAGGCGCCGCCCGAGTTCGCCGCCGCGTTCGTCACGGCCGACACGCGCGCCGACCTGAACGGCGTGGTCAAGCACACGCTCGAGGTGTCGAAGGTGAGCTTCGCACCGATCGAGGCGGCGGTTCAGGCCACCGGCATGGAATCGGGCGGCATGTCGCCGATCGGATTGCCGGAAGGATGGCCGTTGCTGGTCGACCAGCACATCCTGTCGATCCCGAAGCTGTATCTGGGTTCCGGCATCCGCCCGTCGAAGCTCGTGGTCGACGGGTCGATCTTCGCCGAGATCCCCGGCGTCACGTTCGTGCCGGCGCTCGGCAGGCCGCGGCCGGCATGATGACGATGGCCGACGCGGCCGAAGTTCCGGGCGAGTAGGGGGATGTGAGCGGTCACACCCCCGTCTTCCCCCGATCGGCGTCCGCCGATGGTCTCACATAGTGAACGGATGGGGTGGGGGAGGTATTCCGGCGGTAACACAGTGCGGTTATACTGCCCGACTATGTCAGAAACGCAAGAAGAAGCAACGCGCCCCGTGGCGCCTCTCGTGCCGGGCAACGACACCGGCCGACCCCTCGTCGAGCTCACCCACGTCGAAAAGCACTTCGGCGACCTGCACGTCCTGAGGGACATCAACCTCACCGTCAACAAGGGCGAGGTGCTCGTCGTCGTCGGACCGTCCGGCTCCGGCAAGTCCACCATGTGCCGTACCATCAACCGCCTCGAGACCATCGATTCGGGCGACATCCGCATCGACGGCAAGGCCCTGCCGCAGGAGGGCCGCGAGCTCGCGAGCCTGAGGGCCGAGGTCGGCATGGTGTTCCAGTCGTTCAACCTGTTCGCCAACAAGACGATCCTCGACAACGTCACGCTCGCCCCCATCAAGGTCCGTCACATGGACAAGAAGGAGGCCGAGAAGCTCGCGATGGACCTGCTGGCCCGCGTCGGCGTCGACAGCCAGGCGAACAAGATGCCGTCCCAGCTCTCCGGCGGCCAGCAGCAGCGCGTCGCCATCGCCCGCGCCCTCGCCATGCGCCCGAAGGTCATGCTCTTCGACGAGCCGACCTCCGCGCTCGACCCCGAGATGGTCAACGAGGTGCTCGACGTCATGGTCGAGCTCGCCCACGAGGGCATGACGATGATCTGCGTCACCCACGAGATGGGCTTCGCGCGCAAGGCCGCCGACCGCATCGTGTTCATGGCCAACGGCCAGATCCTCGAGGAGAACACGCCCGACGAGTTCTTCGACCATCCGAAGACCGAACGCGCCAAGGACTTCCTGTCGAAGATCCTCACCCACTGACCGATTGGCACTGACCGATAAGGACCGATTGGGGGAGAGGAGAGACACGATGACATTCACATTCAACACGCATATGAAACGGACGGCGCGTCGCGTGGTCGCCGCCGTCGCCGCGCTCGCCTGCACGCTGTCCCTGGCCGCGTGCGGCGAAAGCGAGGATGGCAAGATCCGCATCGGCATCAAGTTCGACCAGCCGGGCCTGGGCTTCAAGAAGTCCGGCACGTACGTCGGCTTCGACGTGGACGTCGCCAAGTACATCGCCAAGAAGCTCGGCTACTCCGAGGACGAGATCGTCTGGAAGGAGGCCCCGTCCAAGCAGCGCGAGGCGATGCTCCAGAACGGCGACGTCGACATGATCCTCGCCACGTACTCGATCACCGACGAGCGCAAGAAGGCCGTCTCCTTCGCCGGCCCGTACTTCGTCGCCGGACAGGACCTGCTGGTGCGCAAGGACGACCATTCGATCAACGGCCCGGAGGACCTGAACGGCAAGCGCCTGTGCTCG
Source organism: Bifidobacterium rousetti (assembly GCF_008698235.1). GTDB lineage: Bacteria > Actinomycetota > Actinomycetes > Actinomycetales > Bifidobacteriaceae > Bifidobacterium > Bifidobacterium rousetti. The sequence goes on along the minus strand of NZ_PEBH01000002.1, from coordinate 134,885 downwards.
GTGACCGGTTCGACATCCGCCGCCACCGTCAAGGAGAAGTTCGCCTCCGAGGTGCAGCTCATGGAACAGCCCGGCTACGCCGAATGCGCGACCGCCCTGTTCTCCGGCATCGTCGACGCCGTGACCACCGACGACATCATCCTCGCCGGCCTCGCATCCGCCTCGCGCGGCAAGCTCAGGGTCGTGGGCAAGCCGTTCACGCAGGAGTACTACGGCGTCGGCATCAAGAAGGGCGACGCCAAGTTCGCCGCGCAGATCAACAACGCGATCGTCGACATGATCCAGGACGGCTCGTGGAAGCGCGCCGTCGCGGACAACACCAAGGGCACCTCGTACACGCCGGATGTGCGCTACAACCCGCCGACGCCGAACGAAGGGGAGGAGGAGTAGACGATGGACGGATTCCTCGAACTGTTCAGCCAGTATGACGTGCTCGGCGCGTTCCTCGTCAACATCGAGCTGACCCTGTGGTCGGCCCTGTTCTCGACCGTGCTCGGCGTCATCCTCGTGATGATGCGCATCTCGCCGATCTCCTCCCTGCGCGCCGTGGCCGGCGCCTATGTGGAGCTGTTCAAGAACCTGCCGCTGACGATCATCATGGTGTTCATGGTGCTCGGCGCCTACGCGCAGCTGAAGCTCACGTTCTCCGACACGTTCGCGACGAACTTCTTCTGGCTGGCCGTCACCGGCCTGAGCCTGTACACGGCGGCGTTCGTGTGCGAGTCGCTGCGAAGCGGCATCAACACGGTCCCGCTCGGCCAGGCCGAGGCGGCGCGTGCGCTGGGACTGGGCTTCATGCAGTCGGCCACTGAGATTATCCTGCCGCAGGCGTTCCGCGGTTCGGTCGCGCCGCTCGGCAACACGCTGATCGCGCTGCTCAAGAACTCGACCGTCGCGGCCGCCGCGTCCGTCTCCACCGAGACGTCGTCGCTGATGAGCCAGATGATCGAGTTCCGTCCGGACGTCATCATCCAGATCTTCCTGATCTTCGCGTTCGGCTACGTGATCCTGATCATCCCGATCGGCATGCTCACCACGTACCTGTCCAACAAGCTCGCGGTCAGGAGGTGACCGACATGGCCGATACTTCGAATTCCGTCCTCTTCGACGCGCCCGGTCCCAAGGGCCGTCGTCGCATCCGCGTCATCAACTGGGTGGCGGCCGCCGTCTTCGCCGTCATCGTCGTCCTGATCCTCATGCGTCTGCACAACCCGCCGGATGGTGAGAACCAGCTGAGTTGGGAGCTGTGGAAGCCCGCCGTCGACCAGGAGGCGTGGACCGACTTCTACCTGCCGGGCCTGCTGATGACGCTCGAGGCGACCGTCGTCGCCGTGATCGGCGCCGTGCTGTTCGGCCTCGTCTTCGGCGTCGGCCGACTGCTGCCGAACGTGGTGCTGCGCGGCGTGTCCGGCGTGATCGTCGAGTTCTGCCGCGCCGTGCCGGTGCTGCTGCTCATGATCTTCTTCTGGCGTTGGTTCGCGTTCGCCGGACTGCCGAGCCCGTCCTACTGGGCGGTCGTGATCGCGCTGATCCTGTACAACGGCTCGGTCGTCGCCGAGCTGGTGCGCTCCGGCGTCGGCAACCTGCCGAACGGCCAGCGCGAGGCGTCCCTCGCGTTGGGCCTGACCGAGACGCAGTCGCTGCTGTCGATCGAGGTGCCGCAGGCCGTCTACGCGATGCTGCCCGCCGCCGTCACCCAGCTGGTCGTGGTCCTGAAGGACACCGCGCTGGGATCGATCATCATGTACACCGACCTGCTGCAGGAGTCGCGCCGACTCGGCTCGATGTACTTCAACATCCTCCAGACGCTGGTCATGGCCTCGGTGATATACTTCATTGCCTGCTGGCTGCTGTCGCGCCTCGCCGAATGGTTGCCCGAGCGCATGCAGGAGCGCACGGCTGCGCCCGCCGAGCCGGAGCCGGTCGCGCCGATCGCGATCATGGACCCGTCCAACGTCAACCAGATCGCCGTGGCCAAGGAGGTCGACGAGCTGCCGCTCGGCGGCGCGCCGCGCAAGTACCATGTGCACCACCGCGGCACCAACGCCTCGATCCGCAACTGGCGACGCACCCGCTACGAGCAGGGCTACGACGAGACGCATCCCGAAAGCCAGGTGGACCCGGAGACCGGCGTGCCGTTCCGCGAGGAGCAGGCGCGCAAGGCCAAGGATGCCAAGGATGCCAGGGATGCCAAGTCCGAACGCGACGGGCACGGTCACGAGCAGCACGACCAGTACGGCCACGGCGAGAAGCACGATCACGCCGTGTTCAAGCCGCACGGCGACATCGGCAAGGGGCATCCCGATCTGGGAGGTCGGCCGAAGATCTGAGGCCGGTTCGGCGGCTGCCGCGATGAACCTGCGGTGACGCTCGGACGCCGCTAACCCGGCACGAAGAGTTCACCCAGAGTTCCATCGGGACTCGTGCTACGTAGCGAAACGGCGGATAGGTTAGGGAACGTGAAGTTCCCCAGCCTATCCGCCGTTGCCGTATCCTCCCGCGTGATCGCCGCGCTGTGCATCGTCCTGACGATCACACCGCTCACGCTCGCCTCCCTCGCCGTGCCGTTGCCCGCCGCGCACGCTGACCAGCTGCCCAACCCCGACTGGGTCGCGTTGCTGTCCGACTACGAGAAGGACTACTGGCAGGCCCCGAAGGACAAGGCGAACGGCGGCAAGGTGCTCGACGTTGCCACGATGAAACGCGACGAGGACCTCGCCGTTGAGATCAACCATCTCGGCGCCGAGAACGCCGACGAGAACGGGCTCACCCCGCAGCGCAAACGCGCCCTCATCGACTCCGACCTGTACCCGCGCGAGACGATGCCCGACGCGCTCGGGCCGGTCCTCGGTCGATACATGAGCGAAGGCATCAACCAGCACAAGCTGGGGCTGGTCGTCAACCTGTTCAAGTTCAACGTCGCCTCCACCTACCAGTCGAAACGCGCCGCCATGCACCCCAGACCCTACCTCGACCGCTCCGTGAGCACCTACGACGGCACCAACGACCTCGCAGGGCTCCCCGCGACCCTCGACATCAAGGAATCGCCCTCGTGGCTCGAGCACATCCCCGGCTACTCGAACCTGCAGAAGAACAGCTCCTACCCGTCCGGGCACACCACCTCCGCCTACTCGTGGGGCGTGGCGCTCGCCGGCATGATCCCCGAGCTCGCGCCGCAGATCATGGCGCGCACCTCCGAGGCGGGCAACAACCGCATCGTGCTCGGCGTCCACTACCCGCTCGACATCATGGGCGGGCGCATCGGCGGATCGGCGCAGAACGGCCAGTACTGGCACAACGACTTCTCCGACGCCGTCGTGCCGGCCGCGAACCAGCTGCGCGGATATCTGACCGAACGTTGCAAGGCGGATGGACATGGTTCCACTCTGGCCGAATGCATCGCGAACCTCAAGGCCACCTCGACCGGGGGATACACGAACGACTTCCTCGACCCAGTGGCCACCGAGCCGGTCAAGGATCAGGCGTCCGCCGTACGCGTCTACACGGCGCGCATGACCTACGGCTTCCCGCAGGACAAGAGCGAGGCCGGCAAGGCGTTCACCGCCCCGCGCGGGGCCGCCGACGTGCTGCGACTCGCATACCCCGAACTGCATGCCGACCAGAGGAACGCGATCCTGAAGGCCACGGCGCTCGACTCGGGATACCCCCTGTGGCAGTCGAGCGACGGCTGGCAGCGCATCAACTGGGCCAAGGCCCTGTGCGCCCGCGTCACGCTCGACGAGAACGGCGACGTCGTCAAGGTCGAAACCGCCGAGTCCGCGTCGGGTGCGATCGATGGACCGAGCGTCATTAACGCGCAGTACGCCGACAGGGGAGGCCACCCCGCATCCGACGCGGCCGCCGGCGAGAACGCGCTCAAGCCGTCCGGCCCGGGCCTTGCGCTCGCCGACGTGCGTCGCCGCGCCCTGATCGCCGTAGCGATCGGCACCGTCGCCGCCGTCATCGCCGGATATGCGATGAACCTGCGCGGCCGGCGCGAGGGATGATGATGGAATGCTGTCCTTCCCAGAAGGACAGCATTCTTGGTGGCTGCGGATGCGTGCCGTATCATCGCCGATATCGGGAGTGACGGTGCTTCCGCCTCCGATGAAAGGAGTCGACATGGACAGGCGAGATGGTATGCGGACGGCTGACGGTGAAGAGGAACCGATCAAGGTCATAAGGTCTCATTACCGCGAGGAGGAAGAGGATTCGATTCGCAATCCGATGCTGCGTTTCGTGCTGAAGGTCTGTTTCCTGATAGTGGGTGTGGCAGTGTTTCTCGTCGCGTTGCTCGCCAAGCAGTGGGTGAACGGGATAATGGGTCTGCCGTACGGGTTCGGCTCCAACCTTGTGATGCTGGTGGGAGTCATCCTCACCGGTGTGGCGTTCTCGATCCGTCCCAGGTCATTCGCTGAAGCATATGGCTTGTTGCGCAAGAGATGCGTCGGTGAGTTATGAAATTTTAGCAGCAAGGTATGGTTGCTGCTAAATGCCACTCATTGGAGTTGTCTTTTATTCCGTATTTCAAAGAGCCTCCGAGCTCTGTTATCGCATATTGCAATTGTCTCAAGCCAAATTTGCCTGATAGATTTCCGATATCTTTTTTTAGAGTATTGTTTACTGTTATTCTTACTGATTTCGTATTGTGTAGAATTGAAATGACGTATCCATGATCGTGTTCTGCGTACTTCCCTATATTGATGTATATCTCTTGAAGTAGCTGATATAATATTGATGCTCTTTCTCTGTCCATTGTGACATTATTTGTTTGCAATATTGTTATGCCTTTAATTCCTAATGAATGTAGCATCATTTCCTGTTTTTTGCATATCGTATTTATTTGTATGCTGACTATATCTAGTGTTGGTGTGCTGATCTCGCTATTACCTATTGATGTCTGTGTATTCTCCAATAGATGAATAACGTTATGTACTTTCTTAAGTGTTGATTCCAGTTCGTTGGTAATGGTCGTTGTTGTTTGTGTTTGTGTTTGTAGCTGAAGAATTGCTGTAGTTATTCCGTTTGCGATCTCATTGTGTATTTTTGCTGCTATATAATTATTTTCTTGTTCTTGCTGTCTATGTATTCGATTTTCTATTATTTCTGTGTGCCAATGGATTACTAAACCTAGTAATATGGCTGATATGTATAATGAAAGAAAATTGAAGAGAGTCGACCATGGAAGCGTTTTGCTTGTTGAAATATAAATTGTTAACGTTATTGTATTGATTATACAGAGTAGTATACCTTGAGTAATATAATAGTATGACAATATTGCTAATGCGCAGAGTGTGGCAAGTAGTCCTGAATTCAGGACCGGTTGAGGTGATAGCATGCCGGCTGACCAAATGATTCCAGTGGACCATGCACCTGTTTTATGCCATCTTGACATTATCAGTGTAGTGATTATTTGTGCAGTGCCCCAAGCTAGCATTAATGAATCTAGCCATCCATTGATGCCGTAGAAGATCATTTCGGTTGCACAGAAGATGGCGGTGGCCAAGGATATGGATACCATCCAATGGCGCGATAGTAATTTGATAAGATGCAAGAATTGTTGCTGCAATCGGCTTAGCATGTCATTCCCGTTGTCAGTAGGCGGACGTACTTTGCGACGGCCTGTGCGCGGGTTGCGGCGCCCAGTTTGGCGCAGGCGCATTTCTCGTAGGTGGCTACGGTGCCTTTGCTCACGAACAACTGTCGCATGATGTCGTCGGTGGTGAAGCCGTCGGCGTACATGGCGATCACCGTACATTCGCGTTCGGAAAGCTCGCTCTTCGATGAGACATTTCGCAGGAGGGCGTTGCGTGCCTCGACGCAGTTCAAGAAGCCCGAATCGGATTGTGCGGTGTCTCCCGTTGCCGCCGCTCGGACCCCTGTACGGATGCCGGCCACATCCGTTTTGAGATAGAGCCCCTGTGCACCGGCTCTGACCGCCTGTTCGAGATAACGTTTCGGCGGATACGCGGTGATCATGACGATGCCCGGCGTGGCTTTGCGCTGACGGATCTGATGGCAAAGCTCCATGCCGTTCATGTCGTCCATCTGCACGTCGGAAACAAGCACCTGCGGTGTTGCCGATTCAAACAGGCAACGGCGAAGGGCCGCCGAGGCGGAGGTGGTTCCCCATTGGGCATCCATGCCGGACTCCCTGAGCAGTTTCGAGAGCACGGACACCGCATACGGGTCGTTATCCACGATACCGACAGTGATCATCTCATCCTTGCATAATGTCACGCGTGATCATTTTCGTTCACGATCAATCGTATCACTGTGGGTGGGTCGTGTATGTACCTGATGATCACATTGGTCATGCATGGTGCACGAAGCAACGATGCGAATATCGTCGCCCTACGTGTGTGCTTGCGCGCGACCCTGTTCTCTGGGCGTAGAATCGGGGCATGGGCAAGGATGACAAGGATAACAGGGGAGTCAAGGCCGACAAGACTGCCAAACGGCGCATCGACCGGGTGATGGATCTCGCCGAGGAGCGCATCGGGCTGATCGAGGAGAGCGCGACCGTCGCCGAACGGCTCGCCAACGCGGCGAAATCGAGCGAATTGCTGAGCGCTGTATGGTCGATGCCGCCGGCGCAGCGGCTCATGTTCCATCCCGGCGTCGATCTCGCCGAGACGGCCGACGCGCAGTCCGGTGCGACCCCCGGTTTCGACGGCGACAGGTACGACGCCGAACGGTTCATTTCGCTGAGTTCGTCGGAGATCGCCCGCTACCAGCGGCTGCTGTACGCCAACGGCGTCAAGGGGTCGAACCGGCGGCTGCTCATCGTGCTGCAGGGCATGGACGCCTCCGGCAAGGGCGGGATCGTGCGTCACGTCTTCCGTCAGGGCGACCCGATGGGCATCCACTACCATGGTTTCGGCAAACCCACCGATGAGGAGGCGAGCCACGGGTTCCTGTGGAGGGTCGAGCGCGAACTGCCCGATCCGGGGTGGATCGGCGTGTTCGACCGATCCCACTACGAGGACATCGTCATGCCGCATGTGTACGGCACGCTTCCCGAGGACGTGTGGCGGGCCCGCTACGACCTCGTCAACGAGTTCGAGCGCAGCCTCGTCGCCGACGGATGCGCGGTCGTCAAGATCTTCCTCGTCGTCGGGCGTGAGGAGCAGCGCCGCCACTTCCTCGGGCGGCTCGACGACCCGACCAAACGCTGGAAGTTCGACGCCTCCGACCTTGACGCCCGTGACCGCTGGGACGACTACATGGCCGCATGGCAGGAGGTGTTCGAGAGGACCAGCACGACGGCCGCGCCGTGGTATCTGGTGCCGGCCGACAACCGCTGGTACTCGCGTGCCGTCGTCTCCGAGCTGTTGCGCACCACCCTCAAGAACATGAACATGACCTGGCCCCCGCTCGCGTCCAACGTCGACCCGGTCGAGGCGAGGCGCAGGCTCGCGGCCGATGATTGACGATATGCTATTGCGGCTGTCATGCGGCCATGCGACGCAGTTTCTCCCTGAGTCCGAGATCCAGCAGCTCGCGCAGCATCGTGGCGCGACTCACGTTGTCGTGGTTCGCCAGCTGCTCGGCCTCGTGAAGCGTGTCGGCGGTGACGCGGAGTGTCACTGTGCCCATGGGTTCGGCATAGGTGCGCGGTCTGCCGAAACGCCGGCGGGTGATGACCTTCCCGGGGGTGCCGTGGTAGACGCCTTGTTCGGCGTCATCGGCCCACTGATCGAGCATCGCTTCCGTGACGACAGTGCCGTCCGCCGTGGTGATTTGGTTCATGATGTCATCTCCGTCCTTTCGGGTCGTAGCCGATGGCCATGGTCTGTGGTGGATCGGTGCCCAGCCGTGTCATGTACTTCCATGCGTGGGCCCATGCCGAACGCAGGTCGTCAGCACTGAACTGGGGGTGCCGTGCGGTGACTCGGTCCAGGATCGTGATGTCATACGGGCGGCGCGTTCCAATGCCCGCGCCCTTTTCGTGCACATAAGTCTACCTATTTCGTGCACGAAATTCAAGATCCGGGTGTGTGCGATCGATCGTCGTGGAATCATCATGCCTCCTTACCGTGTCCGTCAGACGCCGTTGCGAACGTCCATGGTCAGCATGGGGAGGTGACGGATTGCTTGTCCAGTGGTGCGAGGGATGTGGACGAAGCACCTATGTACGCGACCGTGCGCGAAACCCGTCGGAGTCGGACATGTCGACGGACGCCAATGGGCACTAGACTGGGAAACCATGACTGACGAGAAGGACAACGCATACGGGTCGCTGGGGCGGCTCGCCCCCGCGTGGGACGGCAGCGAACGGGAACGCAACCTGACCGACGACGACATCTACGAGCGATTCTTCGGCTGGGTGGCTGACGTCAAGGGCATCGAGCCGTGGCCGCACCAGGAGGAGGCCATTCTGGACCTCCTCGCCGGCGACCATGTGATCCTCAACACGCCCACCGGCTCCGGCAAGTCATTGGTCGCCCTCGGCATGCACTTCGCCGCCCTGTGCACCGGCCGGCGCTCCTACTACACGGCCCCCATCAAGGCGCTCGTCTCGGAGAAGTTCTTCGACCTCGTCGAGGTGTTCGGCCGCGACAACGTCGGCATGGTCACCGGCGACAGCCACATCAACGCCGACGCGCCGATCATCTGCTGCACCGCGGAGATCCTCGCCAACCAGGCGCTGCGCGAGGGCGAGCACGCCGACGTCGGGCTCGTCGCGATGGACGAGTTCCACTACTACGGCGACCCGGAGCGCGGCTGGGCGTGGCAGGTGCCGCTGCTGACCCTGCCGCAGACCCAGTTCCTCCTCATGAGCGCCACGCTCGGCAACGTCGACGCGATCGCCGACAAGCTCGCCGACCTCAACGACACGCCCGACGTGGACGTGATCGCCGATGCGCCCCGCCCGGTGCCGCTGAGCTACGAGTACACGCTCGACCCGCTCGAGAAGACCGTCGAACTCGCGTTCAGGAACGGCGAGACCCCGATCTACGTCGTCCACTTCTCGCAGGACGCGGCCCTCGACACCGCGCAGGCGCTCGCCTCCACCGGCGTCTCCTCGAAGGAGCAGCGCGCCGCCATCGCCGAGGCCATCAGGGGAGTCAAGTTCACCACCGCGTTCGGCAAGATCCTCCAGCGCCTGCTGCGCACCGGCGTCGGCATCCACCACGCCGGCATGCTGCCGCGCTACCGCAGGCTCGTCGAACAGCTCGCCCAGCAGGGCCTGCTGCCGGTCATCTGCGGCACCGACACGCTCGGCGTCGGCATCAACGTGCCGATCCACTCGGTGGTCCTGACGGCCCTGACCAAGTTCGACGGCACCAAGATGCGCCGTCTCAAGGCCCGCGAGTTCCACCAGATCGCCGGGCGCGCCGGGCGCATGGGCTTCGACACCGAGGGCCTCGTCGTCGCGGAGGCGCCCGAATACGAGATCGAGAACCAGAAGGCCGTCGCCAAGGCCGGGGGAGACCCGAAGAAGCTCAAGAAGGTCAAGCGCAAGAAGGCCCCCGAGGGCTTTGTCACGTGGAACCAGAACACGTTCGACAAGCTCATCGACATGGAGCCCGAAACCCTCGTCCCGCACCTGAAGATCACCCATTCGATGGTGCTCAACGAGGTCGAGCAGGGCGGCGACGCGCGCGAGCGCATCGACGATCTCATCGACGACTCCGCGCAGACCCCCGAGCAGAAGGAGCACCTGCACCAGCGGGCCGACGAGATCTTCCAGACCCTGTTCGACACCGACGTGATCGAGATCCTCAAGACCCGCGACGGCGGCGACGACTACGTGATGACCCTCGACATGCCCGACGACTTCGCGCTCGACCAGCCGCTCAGCCCGTTCCTGCTCGCCGCGCTGGAACTGCTCGACCCCGAGTCCGACACATACGCACTCGATGTGATCTCGATGGTCGAGGCAACGCTCGACGACCCCAAGCAGGTGCTGCGCGCCCAGGAGCGCGCCGCCCGAGACAAGGCCATGGCCGACATGAAGGCCGATGGCCTCGACTACGACGAGCGTATGGACCGCCTGCAGGAGATCACCTACCCCAAGCCCCTGGAGGACATGCTCCAGGCCGCGTTCGACCAGTACCGCCACGACGTGCCGTGGGCCAACGACTATTGGCTAAGCCCCAAGTCGGTCGTGCGCGACATGGTCGAGACCGCCTCCGATTTCACCGGCTACATCGCCCGCTATAACATCGCCCGCTCGGAGGGTACGCTCCTGCGCTACCTGTCCGACGCGTACCGCGCGCTCGCCCGCACCGTGCCGCCGGAGAAGCGCGATGAGCAGCTCAAGGACATCATCGCGTGGCTGCGCGTGCTCGTGCGCTCGATCGACTCGAGCCTTGTCGACGAATGGGAGAACGCCGGCGGCGACTCGCTCGACGCCTCCGAGGCGGCCGTCTCGCTGGCCGCGCCCGGCGCGAGGGACGCCGTGGTCGAGGACCGCCGCGGCCTCACCGTGCTCGTGCGCAACGCCCTGTTCCGCCGCGTCACGCTCATGGACCTCGACGATCCTGACACGCTCGGCGCGCTCGACAAGGACTGGGGCTACGGCGTGCACGAATGGGAGGACGCGCTCGACGACTACTACGACGAGCACGAGTACGTCAACACCGACGCCAAGGCCCGCTCCGGCGAGCTGTTCATCCTCGACGAACGCCACGAGAGGGACGAGCACACGTGGAAGGTGCGCCAGATCATCGACGACTCCGACGGCGACCACGACTGGGCCATCACCGGCGTCGTCGACCTCGACGCGACGCAGGATTCCGGCGAGGTCGTTTTCGTCGACTACCGCGTCGGCACGATCGACGGCGAGTGATCGCGGGCGCATAGAACGTCTGTTCGAATCGTGGAGTAGGGTGGAGGCATGACCGATAACGACCTGTTCGCCGCATCCGACGCACCCGACGACGTGACGCGCCCGCTCGCGGTGCGCATGCGCCCGCGCACGCTGGACGAGGTGATCGGGCAATCCCATGTGCTGGGGGAGGGCTCGCCTCTGCGCCGCCTCGCCAACCCGGCCAGCCGCGGGAGCCTCACCGCGCCGAGCTCGATCATCCTGTTCGGCCCTCCCGGCGTCGGCAAGACCACGCTCGCCACGATCGTCGCACGCCAGTCCGGACGCGTGTTCGAGGAGCTGTCCGCCGTGACCAGCGGCGTCAAGGACGTGCGCGCCGTGCTCGAGCGTGCGCACGAACGGCTTGTCGCGCGAGGGCAGGAGACCGTCCTGTTCATCGATGAGGTGCACCGCTTCTCCAAATCGCAGCAGGACGCGCTCCTGCCCGCCGTCGAGAACCGGGACGTCACGTTCATCGGCGCCACCACCGAGAACCCCAGCTTCTCCGTCATCAAACCGCTGCTGAGCCGGTCCGTCGTCGTCAAACTCGAATCGCTCGAACCCGAGCAACTGACCGAACTGGTCCGGCGCGCCCTCGACTCCGACCATGGGCTCAAAGGCGAGGTGAAGGCCAGCGACGAGGCCGTCGCCGAGATCGTGCGTATGGCCGGGGGCGACGCGCGCAAGTCCCTGACCATCCTCGAGGCGGCCGCCGGCGCCGTCACCGGCGACAAGGCCCGCGAGAAGGGCAAACGCCGCCCGACCATCACACCGGACGTCGTGGCCAGCGTGATGGACACCGCCACCGTGCGCTATGACAAGGACGGCGACGACCACTACGACGTGATCTCCGCGTTCATCAAATCGATGCGCGGATCCGACCCGGACGCCGCGATCCACTATCTCGCGCGCATGATCCGAGCCGGCGAGGACCCGCGTTTCATCGCCCGTCGCATCATGATCGCCGCCGCCGAGGAGGTCGGCATGGCAGCCCCGCAGATCCTGCAGGTCACCGTCGCCGCCGCGCAGGCCGTGGCTCTGGTCGGCATGCCCGAGGCGCGCATCATCCTCGCCGAGGCGACGATCGCCGTGGCCACCGCCCCCAAATCGAACGCCAGCTACAACGCGATCAACGAGGCGCTCGCCGACGTCGACGCGGGGCGTATCGGCGCCGTGCCGCTGTACCTGCGCAACGCGCCCACCAAGCTCATGAAGGAGTGGGGCAACCACGAGGGGTACAAATACGCGCACGACTGGCCGGGCGCGGTCGCCCCGCAGGAGTACATGCCCGAGGAGCTGCGCGGGCGCGAGTACTACCATCCGAACGACCGCGGCTACGAGCGGGAGGTCGCCGCGAATCTGAAGCGCATCCGCCCGATCCTGCACGGCGGCGAATAGCGGGCTACAATGAACGCGAAGTGAACGTTCACGAGGGTCGTGAGGATCATCGAAGAGGAACACCGGAACACAGGGAGAAAGGGGCCGGCGATGACGCAGGACGAACTCCAGGGCAGGACGATCATGATCGTCGACGACGATCAGGCGCTGGGGGAGATGCTCTCGATCGTGCTCGAGAACGAGGGATTCCGCACCGTCACATGCCTCGACGGCCTGCGCGCCGTGGAGATGTTCCCCACCGTCGAACCGGATCTCATCCTGCTCGACGTGATGCTGCCCGGCCTTGACGGCACTGAGGTGGCCCGCCGCATCCGCGCGACCTCCTCGAACGTGCCGATCATCATGCTCACCGCGAAATCCGACACCGTCGACGTGGTCGCGGGCCTCGAGGCCGGCGCCGACGACTACGTGCCCAAGCCGTTCAAGGTCGTCGAGCTTCTGGCACGCATCCGCGCCCGGTTCCGCATCCAGTCCAAGCCGTCCGGTGCGTCCGGAGCCGCTTCCGGTCCGCGTGGCGCCGCCTCGAACGGGGAGAACGGTCCGTTCGGCGTCGCGCAGGACGGCGACGGCGATCCGAGCCGCATCGAACGCGGCGCGATCGTCATCGACCGTCTCGCGCACACCGCCACCAAGGACGGCCGGGATCTGGGTCTGACGCCGATGGAGTTCGAGCTGCTCGCCGTGCTCGCGGCCTCCGCCGGCGACGCGATCAGCCGCTCCAGCCTCCTGAAGCGCGTCTGGGGGTACGAGTCCTCCGGGGACACGCGCCTCGTCAACGTGCACATCCAGCGGCTGCGCGCCAAGGTCGAGGATGATCCCGAGCATCCGCGCATCGTCGTCACCGTGCGCGGCATCGGCTACAAGTTCGTGCCGCCCGAACCCCGCGGCGACGCATGATCGCGCCCACACGCCGGACCGACAAGTCGGAGAGCGTCAACCGCCTCGCCGGCTGGCTGCGCCGCAGCCCGCATCCGAGACGCCGGTTCAGCTGGCGCCGGCTGCTCAGGAGCGGACGCGCCGAGGTGCGACGGTCCCTGCAGGCGCGCACCGTCGCCCTCGTCGTGCTGGTCGCTCTCGTCGTCGCGGTCGTCTTCTCGCTGGTCTCGATGCTGTCCGTACGCTCCTCGATGCTCGACCAGGTCACCAATCAGGCCCATTCCGACTTCTCCGACATGGTCTCCCAGGCGCAGACCTCGCTCGACTCCGCCGATGTGTCCGACTCGGTGCAGTACCAGCAGCTGGTCAACGACATCGCCTCGTCCCTGCAGAACGAGGGCTCCTCCAACCTCATCGGCGTCTACCTGTGGAGCCGGGACATGTCGAACCGCCTCATCGTGCCGGTCTCCACCGATCCGACCTACGAGTCCGACGTGTCCGACGACATCCGCGTCGCCGTCTCCTCCGACACCGCCGGCCGCGTGTTCTACCAGTCCGTTTCCATCGCCGGATCCAGCGGCGGCAGGGTGCCCGGCGCGGTGCTCGGCACGTCCCTCGATTTCGGCGCGACCGACGGGCTCGCCCTGTTCGCGCTGTTCTCCTACGAGACGCAGCAGACGTCGCTGCTGCAGATCCAGCTCAACCTGCTGGTCATCTGCCTCGCACTGAGCGTGCTCATGGGACTGCTGGTGTGGTTCACGCTGCGCGGCATCGTCCGGCCCGTCTCCGAAGTGGCCGCCGCCGCCGAGACCTTCGCCTCCGGCGACCTCGAGGCGCGCGTGCCCGAGGACCGCAACGACGAGATCGGTTCGCTGCAGCATTCGTTCAACTCGATGGCCGACGCGCTGAACCAGAAGATCGACGAGCTGGAGGAGGCCGGAGCGATGCAGCGGCGGTTCGTCTCCGACGTGAGCCACGAGCTGAGGACCCCGGTCACGACGATGCGCATGGCCTCCTACCTGCTCGACAGCCGCAAGGACGACTATGATCCGATGACCCGTCGCACCGTGGAACTGCTCGGCGGACAGATCAACCGCTTTCAGGACATGCTCGCCGACCTGCTGGAGATCTCCCGCTACGACGCCGGATACGCGGCCGTCGACCTCGTCGAGACCGACGTGCGCGATCCGATCAACGAGGCCGTGGATCAGGTGTCCGAACTCGCCGCGGCCAAGCGTGTGCCGATCCACACGTACCTGCCCAACATCCAGGTCCTCGCCCGCATCGACGCGCGCCGCATCATCCGCATCGTCAGGAACCTCCTCGCGAACGCCATCGACTTCGCCGAGGACGATCCGATCGAGGTGCAGCTCGCCGCCAACCGACGCGCCGTCGTCATCTCCGTGCGCGACCGCGGCGTCGGCATGTCGCCCGATCAGGTGCCGCACGTCTTCGACCGCTTCTGGCGCGGCGACCCTTCGCGCGCCCGCACCACCGGCGGCACCGGACTGGGCCTGTCGATCGCGATGACCGACGCCAGACTGCATCAGGGCACGATCCGCGTGCGCTCCGAACTCGACGAGGGCACCTGGTTCCTCGTGATCCTGCCGCGCGACCCCGACAAGGGGCCCGTGCCCGACGCCGAACTGCCGGTCGACTTCCGGCACGACACCGACCACATGGTCGTCACCGGCGGATTCGGCGTCGCCGACAACCGCAGCGCCGACTACCTCGAAGAGCAGGGGGAACACCATGCGCAGGAACCATGAGCGTCATGACGCATACCGCGTACGCTTCCGGACATGGGCGCGCAGGACGCTCGCCGCCATGCTCGCCGTCCTCGCCCTCTCGGCCCAGACCGCCTGCTCCAACCCCATCGGCCTGCCCACGGCCGGTGTCGTCCACGCCAGCGCGCCCGCGGAGAAGCAGACGCGGCGCGTCTACACCAGCCCCGAAGGCCCCTCGCAGGACGACCAGCCGGAAGGCATCGTCGAGGGGTTCTTCAGCGCCATGCCTGCCGGCGTGCAGTCGGACGGCTACCGGGTCGCCCGCGAATACCTCTCCGACGTGGCGGCGAACACATGGAACGGCGACGCCTCCGCCATCATCTACGACGGCACGCCCACCTACACCAGAAAGGCGATCCCGCGCACCAGCTCCGCCGAATCGGCCGCCCTCGCCGTCGAGGCCGAGATGAACGTCATCGGACGGTTGGACAGGAACGGGCTGTTCACGCCGGCCGCCGAGGGCGACCCGATGGTCCTGTCGTTCACGATGACCAAGGAGTCGGGGCAGTGGCGCATCTCCGGACTCGACGACGGCGTCGCCGTCTCGTCGGCCGACTTCGAACAGGTGTTCCGTCAGGTGTCCGTGTACCGTGTGGACGCCTCCGGCAAGCATCTCGTCCCCGACGTCAGATGGTTCAGCTGGCGCAACTGGCGCACGCAGGCGGTGCGCGCCGTGCTCTCCGACGGCCCCGCGTGGCTTGGCGGCGCCGTCAGGGACCTCGACACGAACAAGGTCGCGCTCGCCGTCGACACCGTGCCGATGACGGACAACGAGCCGCAGGTGCAGCTGAACGACGGGTTCCTGGGATTGTCCTCGGGGGAGCGGGCCCTCATCGTCCACCTGATCAGGCTGACCCTGGGGGACGGGGTCGCGAGCACGCCGTTGACGCTCACGGTCGACGGCGCCGACTACTCGGATATCGACGGCGGCGTCGACCTCGATACGCAGCAGCCCAGCATCGGCATCTACACGCTCACCGACGGCCGCGTGGTCTCGCTCGGCTCGTCGAGCCCGCTGCGTGTGGGCGAGACCAGGGGATTCGGCGATGCGAGGGGATTCGCGTTCTCCGCGTCCGGCGGCGCCGTGCTGCGCGCCGACGGCGTCGTCGAATGTCTGAAACCGGACGCCTCGTCGTGCGGCGTCATGTTCTCCGGCGCGCCCATGTCGTCGATCGCCTCCGGCTTGGACGGCGAGATCTGGGCCGTGTCGGCGGACGGCCATAGCCTCCATGTCTCGCGCGGCGGCGTCAGCCGCGAGCTCAAGCCGCAATGGCTGGGAGACGAGACGATCCGTGCCATCGCGGTGTCCCCGGAGGGCGCGCGCCTCGCGGTGGCGACGGATGGCGGCGTGAGGCTGGCGGGGGTGTCGCGTGACGGCGATCAGACGCCGTCCGACCTGTCGTCGCAATCGGCGAAGGTCAGCGGGCAGGGGGACGTGACGATGGTGACGTTCTACAACGATCTCAATCTGGTGTACGCGACCTCGGCGTCCCAGTCCGCGTCGTCCGATTCGTCCGATGGCGCGACGCAGGAGCGCGGGGCCGGACGGGAGTCGACGACGGACGGGCAGGGGACGCAGAAGGCGTTCCGGCAGATCGCGCCGGGGCCCGCCACCAGCCAGCGGTTGCCCGACACGACGGTGGTCGCGCTGGCCTCCGGGCAGATCGCCCTCTACCGCCGTCTCGCCGTGCTCGACGATCTGGGGATCGTACGCTCCGTGTCCGGCTCGCTTGACGGTTCATGGTCCATCGCCGACTCCCAGGTCACGGCGTTGGGCGCGCAGTGACGCGCGCAGTGACGCGGACGTAGACGTAGAAGCCCCGCGCATCGCTTGTCCTGTCCGGAACGAACGGCGCGCGGGGCCTTTGTGCGGGGCTTGATGGAGGCGGGCTGCGGAAGCGGCCCGGCGGATCAGATGCCGCCGTACTCGCTCTTGAAGAGCTCCTGGGGAACCTCGGAATTCAGCGGCACCTCGTAGATGAGGTACTGCATGTTGAACGGGATGTTGAAGAGGTGGCGCTTGACGCCATACACCTCCTCGGTGCCGAGGAAGTTGAAGTTGTCCGGGCACTCCGGCTCCCACTTGGCCAGCAGATCGGCTGCGTCGCCGATGGTGGAGGCGACGCCGGCCAGATGCTTGATGCCATCGACCTGCTTGAGGATGAGGAAAACGGTATCCATGAAGGGTTCCTTTCATGTTGCGTTGGATGCTGCCTGGTAACGGCGGCTGACGCCGACTGTTACCACGCCACTCGACGGGCGCCATCGCCCTTACGTTGTAGGGGCTTCGGCGCCTCGTTACGGCACCCCCATTATCACTCGAAAACCGCATAACCGCGCCGATATCAGGCGATCACAAAACGATGTTATCAATTTGTTATCAAGCTGTTATCGAATCGTTATCGCCATAGATTGAACAGGCGTGATGTTTGGTTCATACTGGTCACTGTCGATGACAGAACGTCATCAAGGAAAACAAAGCGAGGAACGAACCTCGCACTCGAAAACACTCGAGGAGGAGTACACCATGAAGAATTGGAAGAAGGCCGTCGCGCTCGTCGCGTCCGCCGCGGCTCTGGTCAGCGTCGCCGCCTGTGGTTCCGCGTCCGGCTCCGGCAGCAGCGATTCCGGCAAGAAGACCGTCGGCTTCGTCGCCGTCGGCCCGGAGGGTGGCTTCCGTACCGCCAACGAGAACGACATCAAGTCCGCCTTCAAGGCGGCCGGCTTCGACCTGATCTACTCGCCGACCCAGAACAACGATCAGCAGAAGCAGATCCAGGCCTTCAGCAAGTTCGTCAACGACGAGGTCGACGCCATCATCCTGTCCTCCACCGAGGACTCCGGCTGGGACGACTCCCTGAAGAAGGCCGCCGAGGCCGAGATCCCGGTCTTCACCGTCGACCGTAATGTGGACGTCAAGGACGCCGAGGCCAAGAAGGCCATCGTCTCCCACATCGGACCGTCCAACGAGTGGTGCGGACAGCAGGCCGCCGAGTTCCTCAACAAGACCTACCCGGACGGCGCCAACGGTCTGGTCCTCGAGGGCCCCGCCGGCCTGTCCGTCGTCAAGGACCGCCAGAAGGGCTTCGATTCCAAGATCGACTCCAAGCAGAAGGTCCTCGAGTCCCAGTCCGCCAACTGGTCCACCGATGAGGCCAAGACCG
Source organism: Bifidobacterium rousetti (assembly GCF_008698235.1). GTDB lineage: Bacteria > Actinomycetota > Actinomycetes > Actinomycetales > Bifidobacteriaceae > Bifidobacterium > Bifidobacterium rousetti. The sequence goes on along the minus strand of NZ_PEBH01000002.1, from coordinate 116,844 downwards.
TCACCGCCGGCCTGCTCGACAAGTACAAGTCCCAGGGTGTCTCCTGGATCTGGGCCCAGAACGACGAGATGGCCCTCGGCGCCGCCCAGGCCGTCGACGCCGCCGGCCTCAAGGGCAAGGTGACGATCATCGGCAACGACGGTACCAAGGCCGCCCTGCAGGCCGTCGCCGACGGCGACCTCGCCTTCGACATCGAGTACAACCCGATCTTCGGCAAGGAGACCGCCCAGGCCGTCAAGGACTACCTGGATGGCAAGGACGTCGAGAAGAACATCGAGATCGAGTCCAAGACCTTCACCAAGGACGAGGCTCAGGCCGCTCTCGACTCCGGCGAGCGCCAGTACTGATCCGTCCTTACGGATTTTCGATCTGCTGATTCGGCTCCGGCCGAACCTGTGACAGACGACAAGACATGAATGATGGTGTGCGAGGGTTTCCTCCACACCATCATCCATGTCGGGCCGAAATATCACAAAACGGTAACAATCCCCTTTCTCCAAAGGCAAAGACATGACAGACAAAACCCCTATCGTCGTGATGAAGGGCATCACGATCGAGTTCCCGGGCGTGAAGGCTCTGGACGGTGTCGATCTGACCCTCTACCCGGGTGAGGTCCACGCCCTCATGGGTGAGAACGGCGCCGGCAAGTCGACGATGATCAAGGCGCTGACGGGCGTGTACAAGATCAACTCCGGCTCCATCGTCGTCGACGGCAAGCCGCAGCAGTTCAACGGCACGCTGGACGCGCAGAACGCCGGCATCGCCACCGTGTATCAGGAAGTCAACCTGTGCACCAACCTCTCCGTCGGCGAGAACGTGATGCTCGGCCACGAGAAGCGCGGCCCCTTCGGCATCGACTGGAAGAAGACCCACGAGGCCGCCAAGCAGTACCTCGCGCAGATGGGTCTTGAGAAGATCGACCCCCACACCCCGCTGAGCTCGATCTCCATCGCCATGCAGCAGCTGGTCGCCATCGCCCGCGCCATGGTCATCAACGCCAAGGTGCTGATCCTCGACGAGCCGACCTCCTCCCTCGACGCCAACGAGGTGCAGGACCTGTTCGCCATCATGCGCAAGGTGCGCGACTCCGGCGTCGCGATCCTGTTCGTCTCCCACTTCCTCGACCAGATCTACGAGATCACCGACCGTCTGACCATCCTGCGCAACGGCCACTTCATCAAGGAGGTCATGACAAAGGACACTCCGCGCGACGAGCTGATCGGCATGATGATCGGCAAGTCCGCCGAGGAGCTCTCGCAGATCGGCGCCAAGAAGGCGCGCCGCGAGATCACCCCGGGCGAGAAGCCGATCGTCGACGTCAAGGGCCTCGGCAAGAAGGGCACCATAAACCCGGTCGACCTCGACATCTACAAGGGCGAGGTCGTCGGCTTCGCCGGCCTGCTGGGTTCCGGCCGCACCGAGCTCGGCCGTCTGCTCTATGGAGCGGACAAGCCGGATTCGGGCACCTACGAGCTCAACGGCAAGCAGGTGAGCATCAACGACCCGTACACCGCCCTGAAGAACAAGATCGCGTACTCCACCGAGAACCGCCGCGACGAGGGCATCATCGGCGACCTGACCGTCCGCCAGAACATGCTCATCGCCCTGCAGGCGACGCGCGGCATGTTCAAGCCGATCCCGAAGAAGGAGGCGGACGAGATCGTCGACAAGTACATGAAGGAGCTCAACGTCCGCCCCGCCGACCCGGACCGTCCGATCAAGAACCTCTCCGGCGGCAACCAGCAGAAGGTCCTCATCGGCCGTTGGCTGGCGACGCACCCCGAGCTGCTCATCCTCGACGAGCCGACCCGAGGCATCGACATCGGCGCCAAGGCCGAGATCCAGCAGGTCGTCCTCGACCTGGCCGCCAAGGGCATGGGCGTCGTCTTCATCTCCTCCGAGCTGGAGGAGGTCGTGCGCCTGTCCGACGACATCGAGGTCCTCAAGGACCGTCACAAGATCGCCGAGATCGAGAACGACGACACCGTCTCGCAGTCCACCATCGTCGAGACCATCGCGAACACCAACGTCAACTCCGGAAAGGAGGCGTGAGATGGCTGAAGAAGCCAAGAAGGGCGGCAACGCCCTGGTGAAGAAGCTGCTGGGATCCAACCTCACCTGGTCGGTCCTCGCCTTCATCCTGCTCATCATCATCTGCACCATCTTCGATCACCAGTTCCTCCAGCTGAGCTGGAACAGCAACACCGGCGGTCTGGCCGGCCCGATGATCACGATGCTGCAGGAATCCGCCCGCTACCTCATGATCGCCACCGGCATGACGCTGGTCATCTCCACCGCCGGCATCGATCTGTCCGTCGGTTCCGTGATGGCCGTCGCCGGCGCCGCCGCGATGCAGGCGCTGACCAACGGCGTCAACGTGTGGGCCGCCATCCTGCTGGCCCTCGTCATCGGCCTCGTGGTCGGATGCGTCAACGGCGCGCTCGTCGCGTTCCTCGGACTCCAGCCGTTCATCACGACCCTGATCATGATGCTCGCCGGCCGTGGCCTCGCGAAGGTCATCACCTCCGGCGAGAACACCGACGCCTCCTCCGTCGCCGGCGGCGAGCCGCTGCGCTGGATCGCCAACGGCTTCATCCTCGGCATCCCCGCCAACTTCATCATCGCCCTGGTCATCGTGATCCTCGTCGGCCTGCTGTGCCGCAAGACCGCGATGGGCATGATGATCGAGGCCGTCGGCATCAACCCCGAAGCCTCCCGCATGACCGGCATCAAGCCGAAGAAGATCCTCTTCCTCGTCTACGCGGTCTCCGGCTTCCTCGCGGCCATCGCCGGCCTGTTCGCCACCGCGTCCGTGATGCGCGTCGACGTCGTCAAGACCGGTCAGGACCTCGAGATGTACGCGATCCTCGCGGTCGTCATCGGCGGCACCTCGCTGCTCGGCGGCAAGTTCTCCCTCGCCGGTTCCGCTATCGGCGCGGTGATCATCGCCATGATCCGCAAGACCATCATCACCCTCGGCATCGATGCGGCCGCAACCCCGGCCTTCTTCGCCATCGTCGTGATCGTGATCTGCGTGATGCAGGCACCCAAGGTTCATAACCTGAGCGCGGAAATGAAACGCAAGCGCGCGCTCAAGGCTCAGCAGTCTAAGGCGGTGGCAGCATGACAACAGCTACGGCAACCCCGGCCAAGAAGGCCGCGAAGAAGTCGCGTCGCATGGACGCGCAGATGATCCCGACCATCGCGGCCGTGGTGATCTTCATCCTGATGCTCATCATGGGACAGGCGCTGTTCGGCACCTACATCCGTCTGGGCTTCATCTCCTCCCTGTTCATCGATCACGCATACCTGATCATCCTGGCGGTCGCGATGACCCTGCCGATCCTGACCGGCGGCATCGATCTGTCCGTCGGCGCGATCGTCGCCATCACCGCCGTCGTCGGCCTGAAGATGGCCAACGCGGGCGTCCCGGCGATCGTCGTCATGATCGTCATGCTGCTCATCGGTCTGGCCTTCGGCCTGCTCGCCGCGCTCCTCATCGAGGAGTTCAACATGCAGCCGTTCATCGCCACGCTGTCGACGATGTTCCTCGCCCGCGGCCTCGCCTCGATCATCTCCACCGACTCGCTGACCTTCCCCGAGGGCAATGACTTCTCCTTCATCGCCAACGAGATCAAGATCATCGACAACCCGAAGATCTCCAACGATCTGTCCTTCAATGTGGGCGTGATCCTCGCGGTGATCGTGGTCATCTACGGCTACATCTTCCTGCACCACACCCGCACCGGCCGCACCATCTACGCCATCGGCGGCTCCCGCTCCTCCGCGGAGCTCATGGGTCTGCCCGTCAAGCGCGCGCAGTTCTCGATCTACCTGACCTCCGGCTTCCTCGCCGCCCTGGCCTCGATCGTCTACACCGCGAACATCGGCTCGGCCAAGAACACCGTGGGTGTCGGCTGGGAGCTCGACGCCGTCGCCTCCGTCGTCATCGGCGGCACGATCATCACCGGTGGCTTCGGCTACGTGCTCGGCTCCGTGATCGGCGCCCTGGTCCGCTCCATCATCGACCCGCTGACCTCCGACTTCGGTGTCCCGGCCGAGTGGACGACCATCGTGGTCGGCCTCATGATCCTGATCTTCGTGGTCCTGCAGCGTGCGGTGACCGCGGTCGGATCCAAGAAATAGGAGAGCCCGGGGTTGCCTGCCGGTCGGACTGTGACGGCCGGAGGGCAACCCCCGGGGACCTGAACCCGTGCGATTGGACTGCGGGTCGGCCATCGGATTTGATGGGCGATTCACCCCGAAGCACGGAACATAACTGAACATGGTCTTGCCCGTAGGGATCGGTTCCGATTCGCCCGGCTGCCGTTTTCCGTCCCCGTTCCATCAGGGGCGGGGAGGCGGCAGGGGTGAATGGTACGCCACATGATTCCGACCCCACGGCGCAAGACAAACCTCTTTCTCTTTTCCTTTCCTTCTTCATCCGGCGTGTGGGGGTGTGGTCCCTGTAGGGACCACACCCCCACACGTTTTGTGGTCTTCTGGGCGTCCCCCGTCCCGCTAACGACTCGGGGCTCTTCTGGCCTCCGCGCCGTACGCTTCCCGTGGCCAACGGACGGCTGACCCCGGTCCGCGTACGCTGGCCTCCAGTCAGCGTACGTTTCCCGGGGCTATCCCGACATTGCCCCCTGTATTCGTATGCTGGGTGCGGGTCAGCGTACGAAAACAGGTGGCAATCGGTGTAAAGCCCCGTTTGGCGTACTGTGACCGGGAGTCAGCGTACGTCCTTTGTGGGCTGGCCTCCGTTGGCCACCGGGAGCGTCTCCTCGGCGGGATCCGTGGACGAGGACGAGGATACGGGGGTCTTCTCGGCGAACCGGATGTGTGAGACAATGTGTCAGGGAATGTTCATACATGGTCGGGCGATCCGGCTGGAAAGGGAGGACGCCGCGATGAGCGATCCGAATCAGTTCAATCAGAGCCCGAGTAATGCAGGAGCGCAGCAGCCGTATGGACAGCCGGCATACGGTCAGGGCAACCAGCCCCAGCCGTCATACCCCCAGTCGGGACAGCCGACGGGGGCCGGATACGACGGCGCGGACTATGGCGAGTCCGGATACTCCGGATACAACGGGCAGGGATATGCCGGGCAGGGGTACGTCGGCCAACCGGGCGGGGGATACGCCGGGCAGGGATACGGCAACCAGACGGAGTCGGGCCTATCGGGTGAGGAATACGCCGGACAGTCCAATGGCGGTGCATACACGGGTCAATCGGGTGATCCGGCGTATCCGGGCCAGTCGGCGCCCGGTTACGGCGTTTCCGGAACCCCGTATGGCACTCCGGGATACGATCCGAACGGAGCCCCGTACGGCGGCGCCCCCGGATATGCCCCGACCGGGTCCCAGTACGCCGCACCCGGTGCCCCGGGCGCCCCGTATGGGGCCGCTCCCCAGTACGGCTACGGCCCGTACGTCCCGACGAGCACGAAGTCGAAGCTCGCCGCCGGGCTGTTCGGCATCTTCCTCGGCGGTCTCGGCGTGCACAACTTCTATCTCGGCTACACCGGCAAGGCGGTCGCGCAGCTGTTGCTCACGCTGGTCGGCTGGATCCTCGTCGGGCTGGGCCCGATCGCCGCGATGATCTGGGGATTCGTCGAGGGCATCCTCATCCTGTGCAGCAATCCGGGAAGCCCTTGGCACCGTGACGCACAGGGGCTCGAACTGACCGATTGACGACCTTTCCGGCCGGTCAGGCGTAATGTCGATGGCGTCGTGAAAGACGATGAAAGCCCCGGGACCGAAATGGTCCGGGGCTTTCATGATGTCGCGGATGCTTCGATTCAACGCCGCGAGGCGCGGATGCGGAAGGCGACGGCCAACGACAGCCATCCGATCACGCAGATGGCGGTCATCACGGCGAACACCCACGAGCCGCCGACCGCGGTCGCGTGCATGAATTCGGGGGAGCCCTCCGAGCCGTGACCGGCCTGCGCGACCGCAAGGATCGTCGAGAACAGGGCGGTTCCGGCGGCGCCGCCGAACTGGAGGGCCGTGTTGAAGATCGCGTTGCCGTCGGGTGCGAACTCGTGGGGGATCGAGCTCAGCGCGCTGGTCATCACGTTCGAGTTGCCGAGCGCGAAGAAGAACCCGAAGATGAAGTAGAAGCCGGCGAGCAGCGCCGGGGTCAGGTGCATCGAGAACGCAAACAGCAGCGCCGGGCCGAGGATCGCGATGCCGAACGGCACCAGCACCGGTCCGACCGCGCCGAAGCGGTCGTAGAGCCAGCCGCCGAGCGGCGCGCACACCGCGCCGATCAGGGCGCCGGGCAGCACCAGCGCGCCCGCGAGGAACGCGTTCGTGCCGAGCGAGAGCTGGGCCACGTTGGTGATCACATAGCCGAAGCCGATCGAGACGATCGGCATGACGAGGTACGCCACCAGATGCAGCAGCACCACACGGTCACGCAGGATGCCGAGGCGCAGCAGCGGCGAGAACGCGCGATGGGACAGCCATCCGAACGCGATCAGCGAGGCGAGGCCGATCACGAAGCTCGCCACGGCGATCACGCCCGAGGTGCCGACCGGCTGTCCGGACACGGCGGCGCTCACCGCCATGCCGGCCTGATTGAGCCCCAGCACCATGCCGACCAGCGCGACGACGATCGTGGTCAGCTGCAACGGGTCAAGGTACGCCGCTTCGGTGGGGGACTTCTGCTCGATGCACATGAGGCCCACGACCGCGGCGACGAGCATCAGCGGGATCGCGATGACGAAGATAGCGCGCCACGGCAGCACGGTCGTCACCGCGCCGCCCACGGTCGGCCCGATGGCCGGGGCGACCGTGATGACGAGCGATCCGACGCCCATGAGACGCCCGATTTTGGATCGCGGCGACTGCTCGAGGATGATGTTCATCATCAGCGGGGTCGCGACGCCCGAACCCACGCCCTGGATGATGCGGGCGACGATGAGCATCGGGAACGCGCCCGCGAAGATCATGATGACGGAGCCGGTCAGCGCGAGCGCGACCGCCGCGAGGAAGATCGTCTTCAGGCGGAACCGGCGCTTGAGGAACGAGGAGACCGGCATCGTGGCGGCCACCGTGAGCAGGTAGATCGTCGTGATCCACTGCACGGTGGCGGTGTCCACATGGAACTCGCGCATGAGCTGCGGGAAGAGCACCGTCATCACCGTTTCGGTGAGGATGCCGATGAAGGCGAGCGAACCGGTCGCGACGATCGCGCCGATCAGCCTGCCGGGGATGCGCTCGTCGAGAGCGCGGGAATCAGTCTGCGAAGCCATGCCGCCCCGCGTCACTCGCGCACGAGGCTGATGTGTTCGATGTCCTCGCGCTTCGAGCGGCGGAACAGGACGAACCGGTTGCCGATGGTCTGCACGACTTCGGCGCCGACCTGACCGGCGAGCTTGTCGGCGGCCTCCTTGGCGTCGAGGCCGGAACCGTCCTGTACGCTGATCTTCACCAGCTCGCGCTTGGCGAGGGTCTCGCTGGTCTGCTTGACCAGCGAGTCGCTGATGTCGTTCTTGCCGATGTTGATGAGCGGCTTGAGGCTGTTCGCCATGCCGCGCAGCTGCTTGATCTGCTTCTTGGTCAATGCCATGATGAATGTTTCTCCTTATCCGTTTTCGTGCTGTCGTATTGTATCGGGGCAGGCCAACCTAGGGTCGTGTCCTAGCCAACCTAGGGCGCTCCTAGGCGGCCAGCGCCTTCTTGATGCGGTTGAGGCTGGCCGGCTTCGGGGTGCCGAGCTCCTGTGCCCACAGGCTCACGTAGAACTCCTCGAGCATCCAGCGCGCCTCGTCGGCCCGTTTCATCATCCGCTCGTGCGAGGGCCCCGCCGGCTCGCGCTTCGCGGCGGCCGTGGCCTTGTCGACCAGCTGGCGCGCCTCGTCGGCCTCCCACGCCCAGCGCACGTCGCGGTTCTTGTCCTGCTTCGCCTTGTTCAGGCGCATGAGGTCGGCGTGGAGGTAGCGTTCGATGGATTTGAGCGCGGCCGGGGGAGCGGCGCCGACGAAGCCGGGGAACACGAGCGTCGCGATATGCTCCCGGATCGACTGGAGCACCGAGAGCATCGGCAGGTCGGCCTTGCCGGAGACGGCCTTGTCGACCTCGGCGTAGCGTTTGAGGATCGCGATCACGTCGTGCGCGACCTGATAGACCGTGTCCTCGAACACCTCGCGCACGTCGAGCACCGCGTTCGCCAGCGCGTCGTCGTCCGGCAGCCGGTCCACGTCCGGCAGCAGCCGTTTGACGGCGGCGAGCTGCAGGTCCTCGACCAGCTCCTTCGTCGACTTGTACGGCGCGGAGGCGAGCATCAGCGCCTCCGCACCCAGCCAGCGCGAGGAGATGCGGTCGGAGGGGAGCCTCAGCGCGTCCAGCGCGCCGCGCCAGAGCATCGAGGCGCGTGATTCGGTGGTCGCGCCCGCCTTGTGCAGCAGGTCGGCGCGTTCGACGAGACGGCCCGCGTCGCCGGCCTTGTCGGCCTGCTTGCGCACCATGTTGCGCGCCGACTCCTTGGCCTCGGCGGCGAACTTCACCTGCAGCGCCTTCAGGTCCTTGGATCTGCCGAGCGTTCTGACCTGCGTCCGGCCGCGTCCGGGACGTCCGGAGGATCGCCCGCCGACCCGCTCCTCGACGACGAACGTCATCTTCAGGTACGGCTGGAGACGCGCGATCAGATCCGGTCCCAGCACCTCCGGGTGGATCTGCGCGCCCAGCACGGCGATCGACGCCTGCGTGAACACATGCGCGAGATCCGGCCAGGAGGTCACGTCATCCGGCGGCGTGTTCGGCTTGCGCATGTCGCCCGATCCGGGCAGGCACGGGTAGTGGTCGTCGATCCACGCGCGGATCTTCCTCGCGGCGTCCGGCGCGGGCACGAACTGCACGCGCAGCTGCTTGGGCAGCGCCTTGATCATCGCGAGGATCAGCTCGTCGAGCAGACCGGGCACGTTCCAGGTGAACTGGTCCGGCGTCAGGCGAGAGAGGGCCTTGAGCGGCACATGCACGGTCACGCCGTCGTTCTCGTCGCTCGGATCGTAGATGTAGCTGAGCCTCAGGTCGATCGGCTGGCCGTCCGTGCCGAGCGTGTGCCAGTGATCCGGGTAGTCGTTCAGGCTGACCGCGTCGGCCGTCTGGAGGCGTTCGACCTTCTCCGGGTCGAAGTCCAGCAGCTTCGGGTTCTCGTCGTGCACGCCCTTCCACCATTGCGCGAGCGCGGCCACGGAGGTCACGTCGTTGGGGATGACGGCGTTGTAGAAGTCGAACAGGTCCTCGTCGGACACGGTTTCGGCGACCTGACGTGTGCGGTTCGCGTCGTCCGCGGCCTCCTCGAGGAGCTTCAGGTTCTTCGCCACGAACTCGTCATAGCTGAACCGCTGCTGGATGTCGCCCTCCACCAGTCCCTGACGGATCAGGAAGTCGCGCGCCTCCGGCGGGTTGATGCGGCCCCACTGCACGGTGCGGTCCTGCACGATCGGCAGGCCGTACAGCAGCACCTTCGCGCTCGCCACGGCCGAACCGCGCGAACCGGACCAGTGCGGCTCCGCGTACGTCGTGCGCGTGAGGGTGCCGGCCAGCGGTTCGGCCCACGCCGGGTCGATCGCGGCCGAATAGCGCGCCCACAGTCGCGAGGTCTCCACCAGTTCGGTCGACATCACCCAGCTCGGCGTCGTCTTGGCGACGGCCGAGGCGGGGAACAGCGCGAAATGCGTGCCGCGCGCGCCCAGATAGTCGTTCTTCGACATCTTCTGCGCGCGCTTCAGGGCGCGGGCCCTCGCCGCGCCCTTGAGGTTCGCGTAGTCGGACGCCTTCGGCTCGCGCACCACCTGCATGCCCATCATCGACAGCAGGCCCGCGAGCATCGACTTGTGGATGCCGTCCGCGTCCCACGCGCAGCACAGCGAATGCGCCGCCTGCTGGTTGATCGGCAGCTGGCGGATCTCCAGTCCGGCGCGCGTGGACGGCAGGGGATCGCCCACCTTGAACTTCATCTCGCGGCACATCTGCCTCAGCTGGGAGACCAGATCCTTCCACTGGCGCATCCTCAGCCAGCTGAAGTACTCGGTCTTGCAGATGCGGCGCAGCGCGTTGTTGCTTGGCTCGCCGTCCGCCTGGAACACGCGGTCCCAGATGTTGAGCGCCGTCAGATAGTCGCTGGTCTGATCCGCGTAGCGGTTGTGGATGCGGTCCGCCTCCTCGCGCTTGTCGTCCGGACGCTCGCGCGGGTCCTGCAGGCTCAGGAACGCGACGACCACCAGCACGGCGGCCAGCGTGTTCGGGGATGCGGTCCTCGCCGCCTCGATGATCATGCGACCGAGCCTCACGTCGATCGGGATGCGCGCCAGCTGGCGTCCGATATGCGTGAGCGTCACCTCGCCGCGATGACGGGCCACGGCCTTGAGCTCGGTCAGCTCGTTGAAGCCGTCCGAGACGGCCTTCATGTCCGGCGGGTCGATGAAGCCGAAGCGCGTCACGTCCTCGGCGGTGCGCGCCACGCCCACCGACAGCATGTGCAGGACCACCGCGCCCAGCGAGGTCCTCAGGATCTCCGGCTCGGTGAAGCGCGGGCGCGTCTCGTAGTCCTCGCGCGAATACAGGCGGATCGCGATGCCGTCCGCCACACGGCCGCATCGGCCGGACCGCTGGTCGGCGCTCGCCTGACTGATCGGCTCGATCGGCAGCCTCTGCACCTTCGCGGTCTTCGAATAACGGGAGATGCGCGCGTTGCCCGGATCGACCACGTAGCGGATGCCCGGCACGGTCAGCGACGTCTCGGCCACGTTCGTGGCGATGACGATGCGCTGATGCGTATGCGATTCGAACACCTTGTGCTGGTCGGCCGCCGAAAGCCTGGCGAACAGGGGCATGATCTCGATCGCGTCCGGACGACGCATGTCGTCGGCGCGCGGGCCGTAATGATGACGCAGCGCCGCCTCGAACTCGTGGATGTCGCGCTCGCCGGAAGCGAACACGAGGATGTCGCGCGGACCGCGCTCGTGCGAGGAGTGGATCACCAGCTCGGCGCAGGCGCGCGCCACGGCCGTGGGCATGTCGGTGATCGAGTCGTCGGCGAACCGCGAGTTGGCGTTGCCGTTGCCGCCGCGGCCGGACCTGCCGGCGCGGGGCGAGTCGGAGCCGTCGTCGGCGATCGCGGTGGACAGCTCCTCGTAGTCGGCGTCGCCCGGACGCGCGCCGGTCGCGAAACCGGGCACCTCGCGCATCAGCGCGGGCGCCGTGCCGAGCGGCTCGTAGAGCACCTGCACCGGGTAGGTGCGTCCCGACACCTCGATGACCGGCACCTTCTCGTGCAGCGCCTCCTCGAAGTGACGCTGGAACTTCTCCGAGTCGATGGTCGCTGAGGTGATGACCAGCTTCAGGTCGCGCCGTTTCGGCAGCAGGGCCGTCAGGTATCCCAGCAGGAAGTCGATGTTGAGGCTGCGCTCGTGCGCCTCGTCGATGATGATCGTGTCGTAGCGGCTCAGCTGCGGGTCGCGCTGGATCTGCGCGAGCAGGATGCCGTCGGTGACGACCCTCAGGCGCGTGCTCGGCGAGCTCTCGTCGGTGAACCGCACCTGATAGCCGATCTCGTCGCCGAGGCGCACGCCCATCTCGGAGGCGATGCGCTCGGCCACCGTGCGGGCCGCGATGCGCCTCGGCTGCGTGTGCACGATCTGCCTGCCGTGCGAGCCGCGGCCGAGCTCCAACAGGATCTTCGGCAGCTGCGTGGTCTTTCCCGAACCGGTCTGGCCGGAGACGATGACCACCTGGGACGAACGAACGGCCCGCGCGATCTCATCGCGCGCGGCCGAGACCGGCAGTTCGGACGGATATTCGAAACGCATTCCCTAAACTTCCCGCTGACTTTCCGCCCCTCCCACGGGGCTCACGGCGGGCCACCGCCCGCCATCGTTAGTTGTTTCGCAAAACCTCAATGATACGGAAGCCCTTGGAGCTTGCGTACTTGGACACCGCGAACCCCTCGCCGAGCGCGTCGGCGAGCCACGGGATCAGCGAATCCGAGCCGAGGTTCCTCTGCACCACCAGATAGGCGGCGCCGTCCGGCTTGAGGCGCGGCAGCCAGGTCATGAGCAGCGTGTGCAGCGCCTCCTTGCCGATGCGGATCGGCGGGTTCGACCAGATCGCGTCGAAGGCCGCGTCGTCGTCGACCGGCTCGCATCCCGCCGGCTGGCCGGCGGCCGGCAGGGGGGCGCCGGACTCGTCGGTCTGCGTGACGTGCACGTTCGCGCAGCCGTTGGCCTCGGCGTTGACGCGCGTCAGATCCAGCGCGCGCTCGTTGACGTCCACGGCCGTGACGCGCGCCTCGGGGGACTCGAGGGCGAGGGCGAGGGCGATCGGCCCCCATCCGCAGCCCAGATCGAGCAGGTCGCCGGTTCGGGGCGGTTCGGGCGCGTGCCTCAGGAGCACGGAGGTGCCGAGGTCCACGCGGGAGGCGGAGAACACGCCGTTGGAGACCTGCGCCGTCGCCTCATGCCCGCGCAGCGTCACCCTGAGCGTGCGTCGCACGTCCTTCGAGGAGGGGTCGGCCGAGAAATACTGTTCCGTCATGATCGTTCACCTGCCGTGTTCGTGTGCTTCGTTGTGTGCTTCGTATGGTTCGACTCGTCGTCGTTATAATAAGGAACCATAGTTCAATCGTGATACCACGCAACGCGTGAAAAAGAGGTGGCATTGACCCGCGACGCCGAACCCATGGGGATGTACGCAGACGAGACCGACCAGGACACGCACGGCGACGTGCTCGCCGAAGCGTCCGAGGTGCTGATCGAAGGGGGAGGCGAAGGCGTCTCATGGCATGAAAGCCATGACGAGGAGTGGCAGGAGCGAGAATCCCGCAACCAGCTGAAGCATGTGGCCGGCCTCGGCGAGCTCAAGGACGTCACCGAGGTCGAGTACCGCAAGGTGCGCTTGGAACGCGTCGTGCTCGTCGGCGTGTGGTCGAGCGCATCCACCACGCAGGCCAAGGCGGAGGAGTCCTTGAGGGAGCTCGCCGCGCTCGCCGAGACCGCCGGCGCCGTGGTGTGCGACGGTCTGCTGCAGCATCGCGCCAAGCCCGACGCCGCCACCTACGTTGGTTCCGGCAAGGCGCGCGAGATCGCCGACATCGTGGCGCGCGAGGAGGCCGACACCATCGTCGTCGACGACGACCTGCCGCCGAGCCAGCGCCGTGGACTGGAGGACGCCGCCAAGGTGAAGGTCGTCGACCGCACCGCCGTGATCCTCGACATCTTCGCCCAGCACGCCACCAGCCGCGAGGGCAAGGCGCAGGTGGAGCTCGCCCAGCTCGAGTACATGCTGCCGCGTCTGCGCGGATGGGGCGGCTCGCTGTCCCGTCAGGCCGGCGGCCGCGCGGCCGGCGCCGACGCGGGCATCGGGTCGAGGGGTCCGGGCGAGACGAAGATCGAGATGGACCGCCGCGTGATCCGCACGCGCATCGCCCGGCTGCGTCGGCAGATCCGCGAGATGGCGCCCGCGCGCGAGGTCAAGCGCGGCTCCCGCCGCCGCTACGGGCTGCCCACGGTCGCGGTCGTCGGATACACCAACGCCGGCAAGTCGTCGCTGACGAACCGGCTGACCGGTTCCAGCGAACTGGTCGAGAACGCGCTGTTCGCCACGCTGGACACGGCCGTGCGCCGCGCCAAGGCGAGGGACGGGCGCCTGTACGCCTACGTCGACACGGTCGGATTCGTCCGCCGCCTGCCCACGCAGCTGGTCGAGGCGTTCAAGTCCACGTTGGAGGAGGTGGGGGAGGCCGATGTGATCCTGCATGTCGTCGACGGCTCGCATCCGGACCCGTTCTCCCAGATCGACGCGGTCAACGAGGTGCTCGCCGACATCGAGGGCGCCGGCTCGATCCCGCGCATCCTCGTGTTCAACAAGTCGGACCGGTGCGACGAGTCCACGCTGGGCCGGCTCGCCTCGCTGGAGCCGGACGCACACATCGTCTCCGCATACTCCGGCGAGGGGCTGGACGGGCTGCGCGACGCGGTCGAGGCCCTGTTGCCGGTGCCCGGCGTGCACGTCGAGGCGCTGCTGCCGTACTCGGCCGGCTCCCTGCTCTCGCAGGTGCGCGAGTACGGGCACGTCGAGCGGGTCGAATGGCTCGACGAAGGGGTCAGGGTCGTGGCCGACGTGGACAGCGGGCTCGCCGCGCGTCTGGTCGAGCGGTCCATCGGATGAGCCGCATCGGATGAGCCGCTGCGCGGTGGGTCGGGCGACGGTCGGACGGGCGTCAATGTGACTTTGCCCACATTCGTTCCGCGTCGCTCGCGAGGGCGTGCTGTGAGCGATAACAGTCCAGTGCTCGCAACGATTTGGCGTACTCGCCGATATGCGATACGTCAGGTTGTCGGAGTACATTGAGAGCCGTTGGTTGAATGAATGACGCCCATGTCGGGCGTCCACTCTAAGAGAGGTTCATGAACATGGCAGAAACTCTGGTTACCAAGCCCACGAAGCTTGCCGTTATCGGTGCCGGCGCCGTCGGCTCCACCCTCGCCTTCGCGGCCGCCCAGCGCGGCGTCGCCCGTGAGATCGTCCTCGAGGACATCGCCAAGGAGCGCGTCGAGGCCGAGGTGCTCGACATGCAGCACGGCTCCAGCTTCTACCCGACCGTCTCCATCGACGGCTCGGACGACCCCGAGATCTGCCGCGACGCCGACATGGTCGTCATCACCGCCGGCCCGCGCCAGAAGCCGGGCCAGTCCCGCCTCGAGCTCGTCGGCGCCACCGTCAAGATCCTCCAGGCCATCATCCCGAACCTGGTCAAGGTCGCCCCGAACGCCATCTACATGCTGATCACCAACCCGGTCGACATCGCCACGCACGTCGCCCAGAAGCTCTCCGGCCTGCCGGAGAATCAGGTCTTCGGTTCCGGCACCAACCTCGACTCCGCTCGCCTGCGCTTCCTGATCGCGCAGCAGACCGGCGTCAACGTCAAGAACGTCCACGCCTACATCGCCGGCGAGCACGGCGACTCCGAGGTCCCGCTGTGGACCTCCGCCACCATCGGTGGCGTCCCGATGCTTGACTGGACCCCGCTGCCGGGCCACGAGGCGCTCGACGCCACCGTCCGCGAGCAGATCCACCAGGACGTCAAGAACGCCGCCTACAAGATCATCAACGGCAAGGGCGCGACCAACTACGCCATCGGCATGTCCGGCGTCGACATCATCGAGGCCGTCCTCAAGGACTCCAACCGCATCCTGCCGGTGTCCTCCATGCTCAAGGACTTCCACGGCATCTCCGACGTCTGCATGTCCGTGCCGACCCTCCTCAACCGCTCCGGCGTCAACACCGCCATCAACACCCCGGTCTCCGACAACGAGCTCGCGGCCCTCAAGCGCTCCGCCGAGACGCTGAAGGCCACCGCCGCCGAGTTCGGCTTCTGATGTGAAAACGGCGTCGCACGGAGCGCCTTTCGCACCGCCCGAGGTTCGACGTACCTTTGTACGCCTTCACCTCGGGCGGCACGAAATTCGCACGCGTGCGACGCCGTTTTCAACGGTTTTAATCGAATGTCGAACAGCTCGTTCGGCTGTGATGGTATGAAGCCTTACTGAAACATCGCCCCGATCGTTATGGTCGGGGCGATGTCATTCCTGGTGTTCTCCTTCAGTCCTCCGCCCTTGAATCGGAATCGGGGCGATGATCGGCGGCGTGCATCTCGGCGTCGGAGGGGGAGCGGTAGCCTTCCGGTTCGAGCTGGAAGGTGGTGTGGGGCACCGACACCGGGAAATGCTCGCGCAGGCAATCCTGCAGCTGTCCGAGGATGACGGCCGCCTGATCCATCGTGAGCCCGCGTTCGACGACGACATGGGCCATCAGGATCGGCATGCCCGTGGACACCGTGCTCGCATGCAGGTCGTGCACGGCCACCACATGGGGCACATGCTCCAAGTGCTCGCGCACCTTGTCCAGATCCAGCCCGTCGGGTGTCTCCTCGAGCAGCACGCGCACCGCGTTGCGCAACAGGCCGATGGCGCGCGGGATCATCATCAGGGCGATCACGCCGCCGGCCACCGCGTCGAATCCGTCCCAGCCGGTCGACATCATCACCAGCGCCGACAGCACCACCGCCACCGAGCCGAGCGCGTCGTTCATCACCTCGAGGAACGCCGCCTTCATGTTCATGTTGTCGCCGCGTTGCGAGGCGAGGATGAAGATCGACGTCACGTTCGCCGCAAGGCCGAGCACGCCGACGAACAGCAGCAGACCGACGTCCCCGACGCCCGACCGCGAACCGCCGAACAGGCGCATGCCCGCCTCCACCAGCGCGTACACGCCGACGATGAGCAGCACGATCGCGCCGGCCGCCGCCGTCAGCACCTCAAGCCGGGCCCACCCCCACGTACGGTGGCTGTTCGGCCTGCGTCGCATCAGCATCGCCGTCACCGTCGAGGCGATCAGCACGGACATGTCGGTGAGCATATGCCCGGCGTCCACCAGCAGCGCCAGGGAGCCGGTCAGCACCGAGGCGACCACCTCGATGACGAACACCGAACCGGTGACCGCCAGCGTCGCCATCAGCCGGCGCTGATGCGAGCCGGTCCCGTCCGCCGACGCCTGCGATCCGACTCCATGCGCATGACCGCCTCGACCGCGCTGATCCATCCGCCCCGTTTGACCCATCGTGTGTGCGTCCTTTCCCTTTGCCGTACCTGTACGTCAGCGTTGAAATCGCTTCTCAATACCATTCGCGTTTTGCCCGGGAAACACGAAGACCCCGGGGTTGGCCGGGGTCTTCGTATATCTCGCTGGTCGGCAGTGTAGCATACGCGCCTGCGGGCCGGCTAGAGCTTGCGCAGGACGGTGACGACCTTGCCCATGATCGTCGCGTGTGTGCCGTCGATGGGGGAGTAGGCGGGGTTGTGCGGCATCAGCCACAGGTGGCCGTGATCGTTGCGATAGGTCTTCACCGTGGCCTCGCCGTCGATCAGGGCCGCCACGATGTCGCCGTTGACGGCGTCCTGCTGCTCGCGGATCACCACGAAATCGCCGTCGCAGATCGCGGCGTCGATCATCGAATCGCCATGCACCTCGAGCATGAACAGCTTGCCGCCGGAGCCGGTGAGCCGTTCGGGCAGACGCATCACATCGTCGATATGCTGTTCGGCCGTGATCGGCACGCCCGCGGCGATGCGACCGACCAGCGGGACGTCGCGCGACTCCAGCATCGACTCCGACTCGCCGCCGACGGGGAACCGGTAGATGGTGGCGGTGCCGTTCGTGCGCATGCCATCGCCCTCGTCCTCGACGAGCGGCGCGAACCGTTCAGGGGATGCCTCGGCGCGGGAGGTGTGGGCGGAAGGCCCCTCCTCCTCGGTGCGCAGGATCTCGATGGCGCGGCCCTTGTTCGCGTTGAGCCGGATGTAGCCCTTCTGCTCGAGCGCCTGCAGCTGGTGCTTGACCGAGGAGGGGCTTTTGAGCCCGGCCGCCTCGCCGATGTCGCGGAACGAGGGGGCGAAGCCGCGTTCGTTCTGGTACGTCATGATGGCCTCGAGAATGCGGCGCTGACGTTCCGTGAGGGGTTTCGCGGGATCGTCCGCGGCCGCGGGGGCGAACGGGATGGTGCTCATGGGGCTCCTTTCTGCTTGGTCAAGCATACCGTGGACCACACAAAAGATCAAACATTTGTTCGACACGGCGAGTTGCGACGTTCGAACATCTGTGTCATAATCAGCACGGATGTTCGATAGAACATGTGTTCGAAAGGATGTGGTTTCCATGGAGAGACTGGTGTCGCGCGTCACGGTGCTTGTTCTGGCCGTTCTCGCCGTGTCCGCCACGTTGGGCGCGTTCACCCCGGCGCGCGCCGATTCGGCCGCCGCCCCGATGGCGGTGGAGAGCTATACCGTCCAGCCTGGGCAGACGCTGTGGACGTACGCCGAGATGGCCACGCCTCGGGGAGGGGACGTCGGCGCCACGGTGGACGAGCTCATGGCGCTCAACCACCTCGAGGACGCCTCGGTGCAGGTCGGCCAGCGCATCGTCATCCCCGCCGACGACTGATGCGAAACCCCGCGTGCAACGTTTTTCGGGGCGTACACGGTATGGTGGATTCCATGCATTGCCCGTACTGCCATCATGCCGATACCAAGGTCGTGGAGACCCGCGTCAGCGAGGACGGCTATTCCATCCGTCGCCGCCGCATGTGCCTCCACTGCAACAAGCGCTTCACCACGCTGGAGACCACCACGCTGCTCGTCGAGAAACGATCGGGGAGTCTGGAGCCGTTCAACCGGGACAAGGTCATCTCCGGCGTGCGCAAGGCGTGCCAGGGGCGTCCGGTCAAGGAGAACGACCTGAAGATGCTCGGCCAGCGCGTCGAGGAGTATCTGCGTTCCACGGGGCAGGCACAGGTCACCTCGGATGAGGTCGGCAAGGCCATCCTCAAGCCGCTGCGTGAGCTGGACGAGGTCGCGTATCTGCGCTTCGCGAGCGTATACCGGAACTTCGAGAACCTCGACGACTTCCAGTCGGCGATAGACGAGCTCAAGCACGAATAGCCGAGCACGGCCGGAACCCGGCCGAAGCGTGGCCGATGACGATCACGCAGACGACGGGAAACGATGAAGGCGGCTGGTCTCCCACAACTGGGAGACCAGCCGCCTTCATCGATGCCGGGGAGGCGAATCAGGAGATCACGCGCATGCGGATCGTGCCCTCGATGGCGCGCAACGCCTCGAGCGTGTCCTTCGACGGCTTCTGCGAGACGTCCGTCACCACATAGCCGAGCTCGCCTTCGGTGCCGAGGGACTGGGCGGCGATGTTGATGTTCTCCTCGCCGAGCACGTGGTTGACGCGGGCGAGGACGCCTGGCAGGTTCGCGTGCAGGTGGGCGATGCGCGTCACGCCGCGGTTGGGGCCCAGATTGATCTGGGGGAGGTTCACCGACAGGGAGGTCGAGCCTTTCTCCCAGTAATCCTCCAGACGCTGGGAGACGAAATGCCCGATCGACTTCTGCGCCTCGAGGGTCGAGCCGCCGATGTGCGGGGTGAGGATCATGTTGTCCTCGTCGGCCAGGGCGGTGTCGAACCGGTCGCCGGTCTTCTTCGGCTCGACGGGGAACACGTCCACGGCCGCGCCGGAGAGATGTCCGGAGTCGAGATGGCGCTTCAGCGCGTCCAGATCGGCCACGAAGCCGCGGGACGCGTTGATGAAGATGGCGTCCTGCTTCATATGTTCGAACTGGTCCTCGCCGAAGAACCCGGTGTTCGACTTGCGGCCGTCCACATGCAGCGTCACGGCGTCGGACTGCTCCAGCAGCTCGTTGAGCGTGGCGCAGCGGTGGGCGTTGCCCATCGCCAGCTTCTCCTCGAGGTCGTAGAACACCACACGCATGCCGAGCGCCTCGGCCAGGACGCTCAGCTGCGAGCCGATGTTGCCGTAGCCGATGATGCCCAGCGTCTTGCCGCGCACCTCGTGCGAGCCGGACGCGGACTTGTCCCACAGGCCGTGCTTGAGGTGGTGCGTGTGGGCGGGGATGCGGCGCATCAGGCAGATGATGTCGCAGATCACCAGCTCCACCACCGAACGGGTGTTGGAGTACGGGGCGTTGAACACGGCGATGCCCTGACGCCCGGCGAAATCGAGGTCCACCTGATTGGTGCCGATGCAGAAGCAACCCACCGCGGACAGCGTCGGACGGGCCTCGAGGACACGCTTGGTCACGGTGGTCTTCGACCGGACGCCGACGATGTCGACGCCGTCGAGGGCGTCGATGAGCTCGTCCTCGTTCAGGGCGCCCTTGGCCGTGACGACCTCGAAGCCGTGGTCGCGCAGCGACTTGGCCGCGTCGGGATGGATGTTTTCCAGTAACAGTGCTTTAGGCATGTCTCCCACCTTAGAGTTCCAGATCCTTTTCGTCCATCGTGGTCCGCACAATGGCCAGACGCTGCGTGGGCCGGGTCATCGCCACGTAGAGGTCGGCCGCCGAGACGAGACGGCTCGGCGCCTCCTGGTCGATGAGGCCGGGTTCGACGAGCACGACGGCGTCGTATTCGAGTCCCTTGACCTCCTCGGTGTCGCTGACCGTCACCTGACGGTCCCACGGCTCCTGATCGGCGATGCGTGCGGCCTCGTCGACGCCGAGGACCCGTCGCAGGGCGGCGTCGACGGCCGGAGCCAGCTCGCCGAGCAGCGATTGCGGGGCGATCACCGCGATACGGCCGGTGCCGTCCGTCGCCACGAACCGTTCGGCCAGACGCGCGGCCTCGTCGCAGGCGGCCCCGATCAGTTCGCCGCGGGACGGGACCGTCGTGCGCGAGACGGCGTCGGCGATCCGACGCACCGCGTGCACCGTGGAGATGTACAGCCCCTGCGCCTCGGCGAAGTGCCCGGCCAGATCGGAGACCTCCTGCGGGTTGCGGTAGTCGATGGTCAGTTCGTCGAGATCCCAGTTGCCGCGTCCGAAGAGGCGGTCCATCGTCTTCGGCCAGGAACGCGTGCCGCCGAGCGCGCTGGTCTGCGCCACGTCGCCCACGATCGTGAACGAGCGGGACGGACAGCGGCGCATCAGCATGCGCCAGTCCATCGCCGTGAGCTCCTGCGCCTCGTCGACGACGATATGGCCGTACACCCATTCGCGGTCGCGTCCGGCGCGCTGGGCGGTGACCTCCACGTCGTCGCCGGCGATCCGGTCGACCAGCATCTGCGAGGTGACCAGCCCGTTGCCGATGCCGTTCTGCGCCAGCGTGTCCTGCGCGAAGCGCAGCGCCTCCGCCTGCTTGGCCTCGTCACGGCGTTTGCGCGCGGCCACCTTCGGATCGTCGCCGAGCAATTCCATCGCCTCGTCGAGCAGCGGCACATCGGAGCGGGTCAGGGCGGAGCCCTTCGGGCGGACCAGCTCGGCCACGTCCTCGTCGCTCAGCCAGGGGGCGAAGCGACGCAGCTTGTCCGGCTTGGAGAACATGTCGTCGATCAGCCACTGGCCGGTCATCGGCAGCCACGCGAGGTTCAGGGCGACGCGCACCTGATCGTTCATGCGCAACAGCGAGACGGCGCGGTTGATCTCGTCCTGGTCGGGCGTGTAGTCGAGCTGCTCCTCGTAGCGCGCGCGCATCGCGGAGATCATCGACTTGACGAAGGTCTCGCGGGCCTTGTTGTGCGGCTGGCGGGTGCGCTTGGCGTCGGCCATGGCCTGTTCGATATCGACGGCCAGCATCGGCACGGGGATGCCGCTGATCCGCACGGTCGGCAGGTCGTGCGGCACGCGTTCGCGCGCGCTCACGGCGTTGCGGATGGCCGTGGCCATGCGGTGGTCGCCCTTGAGCTGGGCCGCGCGAGGGGAGTCGACGGCCGAGGCCTCGATGCCGGGGATGAGGTCGCCGATCGTGCGCGAGACCACGCCGGTCTCGCCCAGCGAGGGGAGCACCTGGTCGATGTAGTGCAGGAACGCGGAGCTCGGGCCCACGATGAGCACGCCGGCGCGTTCCAGCGTGCGGCGGTGCGTGTACAGCAGGTAGGCGGCGCGGTGCAGCGCCACCGCGGTCTTGCCGGTGCCGGGGCCTCCCTGCACCACGACCGCGCGACCCATCTCGGAGCGGATGATGTGGTCCTGCTCGGCCTGGATCGTGGCCACGATGTCGGTCATCTTGCCGGTGCGCCTCGAGCTCAGCGACGCCAGCAGGGCGCCCTCGCCGGTCAGCGTGCCGGAGCGCGAGGCCTCGCCCACCTGATCGGAGTGCACGTCGAGCACCTCGTCCTCCACGGCGACCACGTCGCGGAAGCTCAGCGTGATGTGGCGTCGCATCACGATGTCGCCGTGATGCGAGGGCGTGGCCTCGTAGAAGGGACGGGCGGCCTCGGCCCTCCAGTCGGTGAGGATCGGCTTGTGCGCCTCGTCGGTCAGGCCGATGCGCCCGATGTAGCGGCGTCCGCCGGCGGAGTCGTCGAGACGGCCGAAGACCAGACGGTCCTCCACGGCGCGCAGCTGGGTGAGACGGTCCTCGTACATCGTGGCGAAGGAGTCCCGCTCGGTGCGCTGCGTCGGGGACCCGTGCGATCCCGCGGCGCGCACCGTGTCGAGGCGCTGCCTCGCCTCGGCGCGCAATGCGTCCAGACGGTCGTAGGCGCGGGACACCGCGCGCTGTTCCTCCTCAAGCTGCGAGGCGTAACTCGACATGGTCGTACCGTTTCCCCTTATGTCTTGGCCGAAATTTTCAAGACATCCCAATTTACTCCTTCCCCCGAACGACCGGGGCCGCAGTGGGGGAAGAAAGGTGAATTTCATCTGAATTCGCGTGGGTTTGCATGCGGGTTCGCGGGTTCGCAGCTGGGTTCGCGTAAATCCGCGCCGCGGGATCACCGGAATGGTTCCCGGCGCCGTCAAAAAGCGCGGAAAGTGTGTTCGGGTGGGGAAAAATGGGGACTTGTGGGGTAAAGTGGGGGAGAAGTGTGGCGGTGGTGTGCCTGATGCGATGCGAAGGAGGTGGGGCGGATGGCCGACGGCAACGCGGAAGGCATGGGATTCGCCCCCTCCGGCGACACGTCGGGACAGGGCGAGTCCCCGCAGTCCCCGCAGGGTCAGGCGGCCCAGCCTCTGGGCGGCGTCGCGGGCGTGATGGCCGATCTGGGCATGCCCCCGCTGCTGCTCGGCACGTATTCGCCCAGGATCGACGCCAAGGGGCGCATGGCCCTGCCGGCCAAGATGCGCGGTCAGCTCGGTCAGGGGCTGGTCATGGCGCGTGGTCAGGAGCGCTGCGTGTATCTGCTGCCGGTGGCCGAGTTCCGGCGCATCGCGATGCAGATCCAGCGCGTCTCCGTGGGCAACAAGGCGGCCCGTGAGTACCTGCGCGTGTTCCTCTCCGGGGCCGTGGACCAGACCCCGGACAGGCAGGGCCGCGTGCTGGTGCCGCAGATGCTGCGCGACTACGCGCATCTGGGCGACGACGTGGTGGTGATCGGCGTGGGCACGCGCGCCGAGATCTGGGATCGCGCGACCTGGGAGACCTACCTCGCCGAGAAGGAGCAGGATTACGCGAACATCGCCGACGACGTGCTGCCGGAGGTGGAGTTCTGATGGATGCGACGAACGCAATGGATGTGATGGACGGACGGATGACGATGAACGACGAACACGGGCGGGATCTCGCCTCGATCCACAAGCCGGTGCTGCTGGAGGACTGCGTGCGCCTTGTCACGGGCGGCACCGCCACCGACGGACGCGTGGCGGCCCCCGTGATCGTGGACTGCACGCTCGGGCTGGCGGGGCACGCGACGGCCTTCCTCAAGGCGGCGCCCGCGGCCCGTCTGGTCGGCATCGACCGCGACGCCGAGGCGCTGGGCCTCGCCACCGAACGCATGGAGCGCGAGGGCCTGGCCGACCGTTTCACGCCGGTGCACGCCGCCTTCGACGAATTCACCGAGGCGCTCGACGAGCACGGCATCGGCCGGGTCGACGCCGCGTTCATGGACCTGGGGCTGTCCAGCCTGCAGATCGACGAGACCGACCGCGGCTTCTCCTACTCCCACGACGCCCCGCTCGACATGCGCATGGACGTCTCCCAGCCGCTGACGGCGCGGCGGGTCCTCGCCGAATACGACGAGCGGTCCCTGACCCGCATCTTCAGGACGTACGGCGAGGAGCGGTTCGCCCGCCAGATCGCTCGCCGGATCGTCGAACGCCGCGCAGAACGCCCGCTCGAGACCTCCGCCGAGTTGAACGAGCTGGTCGACGAGGTCGTGCCCAAGGCGCACCGCCCGGCCGGCAACCCCGCCAAACGCGTCTTCCAGGCGCTGCGCATCGAGGTGAACGGCGAGCTGGACAAGCTCGCGCGCACCCTGCCGCAGATCGCGCTGCGGCTCAGGGGGCACGGGCGCATCGTCGTCGAGTCCTACCACTCGCTTGAGGACAAGACCGTCAAGACGTTCATGACGACCGGGCTCGTCGCCGACGTGCCTCCGGACATGCCGGTGGTCCCCGCCGACGCCCGTCCGTTCTTCCGGGAGCTCACGAGGGGGGCGCTGAAGGCGGACGAGACGGAGATCGCCGCGAACCCGAGATCCGCCTCGGTGCGGCTGCGCGCGGTGGAACTCGTCAGACCGATACCGCGCAGAACCGTCGAACGGTTCGAGTCCGAAGCAAGCACATCCCACCGCCAGTAAGGGGAGAGGAACTAACATCATGGCATCCGCAGCACGTTCCCTGCGTTCCAACGCCGTGCCGGCGTCGCGCCGGCCCGAGCCCGCCGCCGTGCCGGCGTCACGCCCCGAGCTGCGCGTCGTCAACGGCGGCCGCGCCGACAAGGACGATCTCGCCGCCGGCTTCGGCCGGTTCATGGAATGGGTCCGCACCCGTTCGGCGCCCACGGTGCATATCGTCGTCGCCGTCGTCTTCCTCGCCGCCACGCTCATCGGTGCGCTGATGCTGCGCACCCAGATGGTGCAGAACGCCTTCGAGGTCTCCTCGCTGGAGACCTCCATCGCGCGGCTGACCCAGGACGTGCAGGACGATCAGGCCAGGCTCAACCAGCTCGAGGCCTCGCTGCCGCAGAAGGCCGACGACATGGGCATGGTCCCGCAGTCCAGCTCGGTGTCCATCGACCTGAACGGATACAAGGCATCCGACCCGGCCTCGACGGAAGGCAAATGACATGAACTTCATCAGGGCGTTCGCACGCCGGCACCGGCTCGACTCCTTCATGATGCGGTGCCTCGCGGTCGGACTGGCGCTCGCCGTGGTCGCCGGCGCGTGCCTGATCCAGCTGGCCAGCGTCCAGCTGCTGCAGGGGCGCGCCACGGCCCAGGCCGCCACGGACATGCGCACCAGCAGGATCACGATCCGCTCGAACCGCGGCCGGATCACCGACACCAACGGCACGGTGCTCGCCCAGAGCGTCGAGCGGTACAACATCATCGGCATCCCGGACGCGGCCACCGCGTTCACGCCCGTCGCCTGCGGCTCCAAGCAGGCCAAGACCCTCGGCTACTGCCACCAGATCGACGGCAAGCCGGTCGGCGCGACCGGCGCGGCCGCGGTGGCGCGCCTGCTGGCGCCGGTCCTCAAGGTCGACGCCCTCGAGCTGGGCGCCAAGCTCAACGGCGACGGCATGTACCTCGTCATCAAGAAGGACGTCACCCCGGCCGTCAAGCGCAAGATCGACAAGCTCGGGCTCGCCGGCATCGTCTACGGCGAGCTGAGCAGCGAGCGCGTCTACGCCGAGAACACCCTGCTCGGCTCCCTGCTCGGCGGCGTCAACGACGAGGGGGAGGGCGCCGCCGGCCTCGAACGCACGCTCAACGAGACGCTCAAGGGCACCGACGGCTACACCGTCTACCAGCGCAGCAACGGTGGCGGCGCGGTCATCCCCGGCACCGTCACCGAGTCGAAGGAAGCCGTCGACGGCAAGGACGTGAGCCTGACCATCGACGCCGACGTGGACTGGTACGTCAAGAAGGTGCTCACCGAGGGCGTCGCGAGCTTCCACGCCAAGTGGGGCGTGGCCGTGGTCGAGGACTGCCGCACCGGCGAGATCATCGCCCTCGAGGACAGCGACCAGATCCAGGCCGGTTCCGACTCCGCCAAGCTCAA
Organism: Bifidobacterium rousetti; assembly: GCF_008698235.1. GTDB lineage: Bacteria > Actinomycetota > Actinomycetes > Actinomycetales > Bifidobacteriaceae > Bifidobacterium > Bifidobacterium rousetti. Next base: position 91,311 of record NZ_PEBH01000002.1, on the reverse strand, counting down.
CGCCTCGAAGGCCGTCACGCAGACCTTCGAGCCCGGCTCGGTGGGCAAGGTCCCGGCGCTGGCCGCGATCCTCGAAAGCGGCGCGCACAAGATCGACGACAAGTTCACCGTGCCCTACGAGATCGACTGGAACGGGCAGAAGTTCCACGACTCGCACGAGCATGGCAGCGAACACTGGACGCTGGCGGGCATCCTGAGCAACTCCTCCAACGTCGGCATGGTCATGGCCGCCAAGGACGTCACCCCCCAGCAGCGCTACGACATGCTGACCAAGTTCGGCATCGGCCAGTCCACCGGTCTGGACCTGCCCGGCGAGACCAACGGCGTGCTCACGCAGTCCTCCTCCTGGGACGGCCGCACCAAGGACACCGTCCTGTTCGGCCAGGGCTACACGGTCAACCCACTGCAGCTGACCCGCGCGATCTCCATCATCGCCAACGACGGCGTCAGCCGCAGGCAGTCGGTCATCAAGTCGGTCACCGACGCGGACGGCCACGTCACGGACAAGGTCCACAACGAGGCCACCCGGGTCCTTGACGAGGAGCACGCACGGCAGATCAGGAACGCCATGGAGTCGGTCGGCGAGGAGTACAAGTCCACCGCCGGCGTCGAAGGCTACCGCGTCGCCGCCAAGACGGGTACCGCCGAGGTCGCGGGCGCCGACGGCCGCCTGACGTCGATCGTCGCCGACTTCGTGGGCATCCTGCCCGCGGACAACCCCCGTTTCGTCGTCACCGTGATCATGCAGGATCCGGACGGCACGTACGGCGGCCTCACCTCCGGTGCCCTGTTCTCCAAGATTGGTGAATTCCTTATGCAGAAGTACGAGGTGCCGAATTCGTCCCCGCGCACTGATGCTATTGCAGTGGATTGGTGAACCGCGGATGAGTCGGATGAGACAAGCGATGAAAGGGACACTATGAGCGCAGTGAGTGAGTCCATCATGCAGCGCATGACGCTCGGCCACCTCGTCGAGCACTACGGATGGGAGCTGGTGCCCCCGTTCGCGGGTCATGTGACCGTCACCTCGCTCGCCGACGACCTCGATTCGATCGAGCCGGGCGCGCTGTACTATCCCGCCCACGACATGGACGAGGACACGCTGCGCCGGGCCCGCCGGCACGGCGCGTACGCCGCGATCGTGCCGACCGCCGACCGCGAGCGCCTCAAGGACCCGGACATGCCGCTGCTGTTCGCCGACCCGACGCCCGAGCAGATGGGCACGCTCGCCTCGCAGATGGCCGGCAACCCCTCCAACACGCTTGCGATCTTCGCGGTGAGCGCCTCCACGCCGCAGGAGGGGATCGCCACCGTCGACAAGCTCGCACGGTTCCTGCACATGCTCGGCAACCCCGTGGGCACGATCAGCGTGGGTGGCTCGTATTCGCTCGAACGCAAGCTCGATCTGGATTATCCGCTCGGGATCATCGACCTGCAGCGCACGCTGGCGATCTGCGCGGAGGACGGCGCCGCGGCCGTGGTCATCGCGCTGAACGACCTGACCGTGTCCGCGCATGCGCTCGAATCGGTAAACGTGGACGTCTTCGGATCCTCCCTGCCGGCCCCCGCGAACGCTGACCGCGCGGTGATCGAACGCATGCAGTCCGAATACGGCTTCCGCGCCGACGAGCAAATGCGCGTGACCAGCCCCACCGAGGAGTCGGACACGCTCGCCCGATACGCCACCGAGGGCGACGACCCGGCCGAGCGCTCGCGCCTGTCGCTCGCCATCGCGATGGTGCTCGCCGCCGGCGTGCGCCGCAACAACATCAGGAACGCGCTGCGTGTGGCGGGGGATCTCGAGTAGGCGGTCCGGGCGCCGGTCGGGCCCAGGAAACCCGGGAAACACAGGAACGTATCAAACCATCCAAGGACAATGAGGAGAGACAGTGGGCAGCACGATGATGCCGATGACCATCACGCAGATCGCCGAGGCGACCGGAGGAAGGGTCGTGGCCCCGGCCACGGGTGAGGGGGCCGGGCGCGTGCCCGAGGGCGCCGTCGCCGTCTCCACGGTCAGCGACTCGCGTCAGGTGACCGCCGGCGGCGTGTTCGTCGCGATCAGGGGCGAGCGCGTGGACGGTCATGACTACGTGCCGAAGGTGGGCGCCGCCGGCGCGGTCGCCGCCATCGTCGACCATGAGGTCGCCGGCGCGGACATCGCGCAGATCGTCGTCGACGACACCGTCGCCGCGTTGGGCGAGCTGGCACGGTACAACATCGAGCGCCGCCGCGCCGCCGCGGACCCCGCGCAGGGCGGCAAGCCGTTCACGCTGGTGGCGCTGACCGGATCGGTCGGCAAGACCACCACCAAGGACCTGCTCAAGTCGCTGCTGTCGACCCTCGACGCCACGGTCGCGCCCGTCGGCTCGTTCAACAACGAGATCGGTCTGCCGCTCACGGCGCTGACCGTGAACGCCGACACCCGCTACTTCGTCGCGGAGATGGGGGCGAACCATGTCGGCGAGATCGCGCATCTGACCACGATCGCCCCGCCGGACATCGCCATCGTGCTCAAGGTCGGCGTGGCCCATCTGGGCGAGTTCGGCTCCGTCGAACGCATCGCGCAGGCCAAGTCCGAGATCGTGCGCGGCCTGCTGCCGGACGGCGTCGCCGTGCTCAACGCCGACGACGCGCATGTGGCGGCGATGGCGTCCATCGCCCCGGCCGGCGTCGTGCGCTTCGGCATCGACCCGACGCATGCGGCAGGCGACGCCCTGACCGCCCGCGACATCGCGACCGACGACCTCGACAGGCCCTCGTTCACGCTTCTCACCGACGACGGCGCGAGCGTGCACGTCCAGCTGGGCATCCCCGGCGCGCACAACGTGATGAACGCGCTGGCCGCGGCCACCGTCGCGCGCATGCTCGGCATGCCGCTCGACGACATCGCGCGCGTGCTCGGCGAGCAGCGCCATATCAGCCCGCACCGCATGGCCGTCTCCACGGTCGAGCGCGACGGCGCCTCCTTCACGCTCATCGACGACTCCTTCAACGCCAACCCCGATTCGATGAAGGCCGGACTCGACGGTCTGGCCCGCTGGGGAGCCGGGAAGGAGCCCGAGCCGTACCGCGTCGCCGTGCTCGGCGCGATGCTCGAGCTCGGCGGCGACGAGCGCGGCCTGCACCGCTCGGTCGGCGCCTACGCGGCCGGCCTCGGACTGGACCGCATCATCGCGGTCGGTTCGAAGACCGACGCCGAGTTCGACGCGCTCGCCGAGTCGCTGGCCGAAGGCGCCCGCGCCGAGCTGGCCGCCAAGGGCGTCTCCAACGTGCCGGTCGACTGGGTCCACGACGCCGACGAGGCCGACGGGCTCGTCACGTCGGTCGCGCGCGATCACGCCGGAACGGTCGTGCTGCTCAAGGGCTCGCACGCCTCGGGCCTGAGCGCGCTGGCCGAACGCTGGGCGCCCGCGCAGTGAAATGGGGTCCCGGGCCGGGACGCGGCTGGCGCGGCATACGCGGCTGACGCATATACGTCGGGCGGGAACAGGCCGCCCATGGGAAGACAGGGAATGAGGAAAGACCCGAAGTGATTGCGCTAATCATTGGAATGTTGGTGACGCTGGTCGTCACGCTCGTCGGCACCCCGATGCTCATCCGGCTCGTGCACCGGCTGCATTACGGCCAGTACATCCGCCAGGACGGCCCGAAGTCGCATCAGGTCAAACGCGGCACCCCGACGCTGGGCGGCGTGGTCATCAACCTGGCCATCGTGCTCGGATGGGGCGCCTCGGCCCTCTACCGCTACCTGCACATGGGCGACAAGCCGTCGTGGTCCGCCGTCCTCGTGCTCTTCGCGATGCTCTCGATGGGCCTGCTCGGCTTCATCGACGACTTCGCCAAGGTGCGCAAGAAGCAGAGTGAGGGGCTCACGGTGCGCGGCAAGTTCATCGGCCAGTTCATCTTCGCCACGATCTACGCGGTGCTCGCCCTGATCATCCCCACCAAAAGCGGCTTCCCGAGCGCGCAGGCGGGCATGAGCTTCATCGAGCGCCCGTTCTTCAGCTTCGAATTCGCCGGACGCGCCGTCGCCATCGTCCTGTTCGTCGTCTGGGTCAACTTCCTGATGACCGCGTGGACGAACGCCGTGAACCTGACCGACGGCCTCGACGGCCTCGCCGCCGGCTCGTCGATGATCGCGTTCACTGGCTACGGCGTGATCGCCTTCTGGGAGAGCTACCACCTCAAGGGCGCCGGCCACTCCGGCTACGCGTACGCCGTCTCCGACCCGCTCGACCTGACGATCATCGCCGTGTGCGCCGCCGTCGCCTGCATCGGGTTCCTGTGGTACAACACCAACCCCGCCTCCGTGTTCATGGGCGACACCGGTTCGCTCGCGCTGGGCGGCCTGTTCGCGGCCCTGTCGATCGCCACGCACACCGAGTTCCTCGCCGTCATCCTCGGCGGACTGTACGTGATCGAGGCGATGAGCGACGTCATCCAGGTCGGCTACTTCAAGGCCACGCACAAGCGCGTGTTCAAGATGGCGCCGATCCACCATCACTTCGAGCTGTGCGGATGGCAGGAATCCAAGGTGGTGGTCCGCTTCTGGATGATCGAGCTCATGTTCGTGCTCATCGCGCTCGTGGTCTTCTACGCCGACTGGGCCACCCGCTCCGGGCTGATCTTCGGCTGATTCCGGCTGATTTCCGGGCGTTCGTATACGGGTGTTCGTATAACGGGTCTTTACACAACCATCCATCAGGGGGCAAAGCAATCATGGATATCACAGGCAGGACCGTTCTGATCGCGGGCCTCGGCGTGTCTGGCACGTCGCTGGCCGAGGTGCTGCGCGAGTCCGGCGCCAGGGTCATCGGCGTCGACGAGAGGAAGCCGGACGCCGACCTCGACTCCTTCGACAAGGTCGACTGGAACGGCATCGACTATGTGATGTCGTCCCCGGTGTTCAACCCGCGCACCCCGTTCATCCTCGAGGCGCAGCGCCGCGGCATCCCCGTGCTGAGCGAGGTCGAGTTCGCCTGGCGCTTGCGCGTCGACTCGAAGCGCACCGGCCGGCCTGCCGCGTGGATCGGCATCACCGGCACCAACGGCAAGACCTCCACCACCGAGATGACCTCGGTGATGCTCGAGGCGTGCGGCTACGACGCGCCGACCGCCGGCAACATCGCCTCCGGCAACATGGCGATGTCCCTGTCCCGCTGCGCCACCAACCCCGAGCATGACGTGCTGTGCGTCGAACTGAGCTCCTTCCAGCTGCATTTCACCGATTCGCTCGCCCTCGACTGCGCCGCCATCACCAACATCGCCGACGACCACCTCGATTGGCACGGTGGACGCGAGAACTACGCCGCCGACAAGGCCAAGGTGTTCCACGGCGTCAAGCGGGCCCTCGTCTACAACGCGGACGACCCGCTGGTCACGCGCAAGGCCGAGGAGGCCGAGCCCGCCGAAGGGTGCCGCCGGGTCGGCTTCACGCTCCACGAGCCCAAGGCCGGCCAGATCGGCGTCAAGGACGGATGGATCGTCGACATGAGCGGCGTCGCCGGGGCGGAGGTCGGCGAGGCCGTGCGTCTCGCCCCGATCGCCGAGTTCGATCACCTGACGGAGCCCGACGGCACGGTCTACCCGCATCTGCTCGCCGACGCGCTCACCGCCCTCGCGCTGGTCCTCGGCTTCGGCGCCGACCGCGACAAGGCCCTCGACGCGCTGCGCACGTTTAAGCCCGGCGGCCACCGCATCGCCACCGTCGCCGCGACGACGCCGGACGACGCCGGCCGCACCATCCGTTTCGTCGACGACTCCAAGGCCACCAACGCGCATGCCGCCAACGCTTCCCTGTCAAGCTTCGCCGACGGCTCGGTGGTCTGGATCGCGGGCGGCCTTGCCAAGGGCAGCCGCTTCGAACATCTCGTCGCCGACCGCAGCCGCACGATCAAGGCGGCCGTGATCATCGGACGCGACCAGCAGCCGATGATCGACGCCTTCGCCGCGTCCTCCCCGTCGACCCCGCTGACCGTCATCAACCCCGATCCGAACGACGACGTGATGGCCCGCGCCGTCGAGGCCGCGGGACGGTACGCCGAGCCCGGCGACGTGGTCCTTATGGCCCCTGCCTGCGCCTCGATGGACCAGTTCGTCTCCTACGCCGACCGCGGCGTCAAGTTCACCGAGGCCGCCAGGCGATGGGTCAGCGCGTATGACGGACGCTGACCGCCCCGATCGCGCGGGAAAGCGCTCCACAAGCCCGCAGAGCCTGTTCAACCCGCTGTGGTGTTACCACGGGTTCCGCATGTCCGTGCTGGGACTGAGCGTCTTCGGCGTGATCATGGTGTTCTCCAGCTCCGCCGTATCGAACGCCTCGACGGGCAAGTCGCCGTTCTCCAGCCTCAATCAGGCGTTTTTCTGCGTCGTCGGACTGGTGGTGGGGTTCGTGCTGTCGATGCTGCCGGTCAAGTTATACCGTCAGTTCGGCTTCGTCGCCGTGGGCCTCGCCATGGCCGTGCAGATGCTGACCTTCACCGGACTCGGCGTCGAGCAATACGGCAATGCGGGATGGATCCGCGTCGGCGGCATCACGATACAGCCGGCCGAGCTCATCAAATTCGCCTTGTGCATATGGCTGCCCTCGGCGTTGATCGTGGCCAAACGCCGCTATGACCGGGCGAAAAGCCTGCGTGACCAGGTCAAGGCGTACAGCGTGGTCGTCGGGGTGTACGTCGTGTGCCTGCTGCTCGTGCTCGGCGGCAAGGACCTCGGCACCGCGATGATCCTCCTGTTCATCGGCGTCGTGGCGTTCCTCATCGCGGGTTTCCCCGGCAAATGGCTGGCAGGGTCGGGCGTCGTCATGGCGGTGGGGGTCATCGCGATGATCGCGTCCAGCCCCAACCGCCGACAGCGCGTGCTCGCCGCGTACACCGAATGCTCGGCGGCCGACGCGCAGGGCATCTGCTTCCAGTCGATGCACGCCCGCTACGCGATCGCCTCAGGCGGGTTCCTGGGGCTGGGTCTCGGCAACTCACGCGAGAAATGGAACTACCTGCCGGCCGCGCACAACGACTTCATCTTCGCGATCATCGGCGAGGAGACCGGCTTCCTCGGCTGCGCGATGGTGATCCTCATCTTCGTGATCCTCGGATGGTGCCTGCTGTTCAGCGCCCTGCAGCTCAAGGACCGCTACAGCTCGATGGTGCTCATGCTGATCCTCGTCTGGCTCGTCGGCCAGGCGATGGTCAACATCGGCGTCGTCGTCGGCATCTTCCCCGTGTTCGGCGTGCCGATGCCGTTCATCTCCGCCGGCGGATCGTCGATGATCATGTGTCTGGGCATATCCGGGGTCGCGCTGCGGATCATGCGCCAGCAGGCCCAGATCAAGGCTGATGTCTCCAAGCTGTGACGATCGGACAATAGGACTTGCGTCCCGGGCGAGCAACTGTGACCGCGGGCGACTATGCTCGTACAGCATGAAGCACATCGTCCTCGCCGGCGGCGGCACCGCCGGCCATGTCAACCCGTTGCTGTCCGTCGCCGCCGCGATCGGCCGAATCGAACCCGATGCCAAGGTGAGCGTCATCGGCACGGCCGTGGGGCTCGAGAAGGATCTGGTCCCCGCGGCCGGCCTCGAGCTCGACACCATCGAGAAGGTGCCGTTCCCGCGCCGTCCCAACCTGTACATGCTGAAGTTCCCCGGCAAATGGGCCGCCGAGACGCGCAAGGTGCGTTCGATCCTCGAGGATCGTCAGGCCGATGTGGTCGTCGGATTCGGTGGCTACGCCTCCGCCCCCGCCTACGCCACCGCGCACAGGATGGGCGTGCCGATCGTCATCCACGAGCAGAACGCCCGCGCGGGCATGGCCAACAAGCTCGGCAGCCGCTGGGCCGAGTTCATCGGCACCGTCTACGAGGGTACCGGGCTGAAGCCCGCCAAGGGCGGCGAGATCGAACGCGTAGGGCTGCCGCTGCGCCCCGCCATCGCCTCGCTGGTGACCAAGCTCGAGACCGACCGGGCGGCCGCCCGCGCCGAGGCGGCGCGCGAACTCGGCGTCGACCCCGACCGCCCGCTCGTGCTCGTCACCGGCGGCTCGCTGGGCGCGGTGAGCCTCAACCGGGCCGTGGCCGCCGCCTCCGGCGACATCCTCAAGGTCGCGCAGGTCGTGCACCTGACCGGCAAGGGCAAGTCGGACGAGGTCACGAAGCTCGTCGACGTCAACGCCGGTGCCGGGCACCTGACGGGCCTCGGCCCGCAAAGCGCCGGCAAGGGGGACTACCACGTCGCCGAATACCTGGAGCGCATCGATCTGGCGTTCGCCTGCGCCGACCTCGTCATCTGCCGTTCCGGCGCCGGCACGGTCGCCGAACTGACCGCCTTGGGCCTGCCCGCCGTCTACGTGCCGCTGCCGATCGGCAACGGCGAGCAGCGGTTCAACGCCCAGCCGGTCGTCGATGCGGACGGCGGCCTCATGGTCGCGGACTCCGAGCTGACCCCGGCATGGGTACGCGAGGAGATCCCCACGCTCCTCGCCGACGGCGAACGCCTCACGGCCATGGGCGCCAACGCCTGGGGCTACGGCATCCGCGACGCGGCCGAGACGATGGCGAGGCGGGTCCTCGAACTCGCCTGAACGCCGTTCGCCGCCGTCATCGCATGCGACATAATGAATACAGTTTGACTTCGTTCCACAAGGAGTGCGTTTCCGTGACCTCAGACACCACATCGCCCATCATCCTCAACCCCGAGCACGCCGCGTTCGCGGCCGACGAAACCGTCGACGTGCTGGGGGCCACGCATTTCATCGGCATCGGGGGAGCGGGCATGTCCGTCCTCGCCGAGATGCTGCACGAGCGGGGGGTCGCCGTGTCCGGCTCCGATCGCGAGCGCAGCGCCAAGACCGACCGTCTTGAGTCGCTCGGCATCAGGGTCGCCTTCGGTCAGCGCGCCGAGAACGTCGCCGACGCCGACACCGTCGTGTACTCCAGCGCCATCAAGCCCGACAACCCGGAGATCGTCGCGGCGGCCGGCGCAGGCAAGCGCATCGTGCACCGCAGCGACATCCTCGCGCTGCTCATGCACGGACGCCGCGCGGTCGCCGTCGCGGGCGCGCACGGCAAGACCACCACCAGTTCGATGCTCGCGCACATCCTCGAGCATTGCGGCGCCGACCCCAGTTATGCGATCGGCGGCTCCATCCAGGGCGCCGACGGCACCGTCATCGACGGCGGACACGTCGGCGGTGGGGACGCGCTCGTCGCCGAGGCCGACGAATCCGACGGCAGCTTCGAGAAGTACCGTCCCGAGATCGCGATCATCACCCACTGCGAGGCCGACCACCTCGACCACTACGGCGACGAGGCGCACTACCGCGCCGCGTTCGTCGAACACGCCAGGCACGCCACCGGGCACGTGATCATCTGCGCCGACGATCCGAACGCGCTCGCCGTGCTGCTCGCCCTTGACCCCGAGACGGCGTCCAAGGCCATCGCCTACGGCGCCACGCCCGCCGACGATCCCGCGCTGGAAGGGCGTGGAGACGGAGCATACGTGCATATCGCGGCCGAAAGCGAGGCGAGCGGGTCCGGCGCCGAACGATTCACGCTGCATCTGCCGGCGGCGGTCGCCGGACGGGAGACGGGATCGGGCGTCGACGTGCCGGTTTCGCTGACCGTGCCCGGACTGCACAACGCGCGCAACGCCGCGGCCGCCATCACGGCCGCCGTGCTGCTCGGCGTCGATCCTGTGGCCGCGGCCGGGGCCCTCGCCTCGTTCCACGGCGCCGTACGCCGCTTCCAGATCAAGGGTGTCGTCAAGCAGGTCACCGTGGTCGACGACTACGCGCACCATCCCACCGAGATCGCCGCGCTGCTCGACGCCGCCCGCCGCCGCTACCCGGACAGCGTGATCCGCGTGCTGTTCCAGCCGCACCTGTTCAGCCGCACCAAGTTCTTCGCCCGTGAGTTCGCCGAGGCGCTCGCCAAGGCCGACGACGTCATCGTCACCGGCATCTACCCGGCCCGCGAGAAGCAGGCCGACTTCCCGGGCGTCGGCCCGCTGACCATCGTGCGCGAGGCGCAGGGCATGAGCGGTGTCGAGTTCCGCGCCGTCGACGACATGGAGCTCGCCGCCCGGATGATGGCGATGCGCGCCCATCACGGCGACGTCATCTTCACCGTGGGCGCCGGCGACATCACCGACATGGGCGAGGTGATCCTCCACGCGCTCGAGGCGCATCGCGAAAGCTGCGAGTGATGGCCGGCAGGGTCGTCAGCTCCGGCGGCAAGGGGAGCCGCGGCCGTTCGTCGGAACACGGGCGTTCGTCGGAACACGATCGGGACCGGCAGGGACGGCGTCAGCCGGACGGGCATGCCGTCGGCCGTCGCACCGCCTCGTCGGGATCGTCGCGCACGCCCGCGGACCGCTCGCGTTCGGAGCCGGGCGCGTTCGTCGACGCGCGTCGGCTGAGCAGTGAGGATCTGGTCGCCAAGACGCTTCAGGAGAACTCCGGCATGCTGGGCCTCGCCACAAGGCCCAAGGTCGTCGATTTCACGGCGCGGGCGAAGGAGCGCAAACGCGCCGGTGTGAGGGTCGTCGCCCTGCGCGTCGCCGTGGCGGTCCTCGTCGCGGCCGTGATCGCGGGGCTGTGCTGGCTGCTGTTCCTGTCTCCCATGCTGCGTCTCGACGCCTCGCAGGTCACGGTGTCCGGCGCCAACGAATGGGTGAGCGAGGCCGACATCCGCGACATCGTGGACGGGCAGGCCGGCCGGTCGCTCGTGCTGGTCAACACCGGCGAGATGACCGAACGCATGTCGTCCATCCCCGGCGTCACCAGCGCGACGGCGACGAAACGCTGGCCGCACGGGCTCGATGTCGTCGTCGCGTCGCAGCGTCCCGCCGCGATGCTCAAACCCACGGATGGCGACTCGATGACCGCCGTCGACGCGAAGGCCCGCGTGCTCAACTCCGTGGCGGGGGCCTCGGCGGACGGCATCCCCGTCATCGAGGTGAAGGACGTGTCGGCGAGCCTGAAGCGCACCGGCGTCAGGGAGGCGCTCAAGGTGCTGGATGCGCTGTCCGAGTCGATGCGCAACAGCATCACCAAGGTCACGGCGGACACGCAGGACTCCGTCACCGTCGAACTCGACGGCGGCAAGCATGTGGTCGTCTGGGGCGACTCCTCGCAGATGAAGCTCAAAAAGGCCGTCGTCGACAAGATCCTGTCCGATCCGAACGTCATCGGGGACAAGACGCAGGTCGACGTCTCCGCGCCGTTGCGGCCGGTGCTGCGCTGAGACGCGGCGCCGGTTTCGCCCACGGCGCATTCGTGCGCCTGGGCGGTACGGCGATTTGCGTTTCATCCCCGACGGCTGTATGCTAAAGTGTCCGCCTGAAAAGACGGGCTGCTTGATAATTCAAGATTGGGGATGATCGGTTTCGACGGTGACCTGTTCGTCGCAGGGAAGCGTGCCGAGAACGCCGGGTCCGCTCGTGGATGCCCCCGGCAAAAGAATAAGTGCTAAATCTAACCGCACTGAGTTCGCTCTCGCTGCCTGAGCTTCGCGCCAGGATTAACCAGTGAGCAGCCGCTCCGTTCACTCTCCCTCGTCTTCGGGGGGATGCTGAGCGTCGTTTAGAGGACTTGCTGATGTGGCTGAGCCTCAGGGCCACACCGGGACTTTAACTGCGGATATGCCCGCCAACAGTTGTCTGCGACAAAGTTGGGAGCAGAAAAACCGCCGCACGGCCAGCAGACTACGCACGTAGAAGACTGAGGGTACGGTCGCCGGACCGGGGTTCAATTCCCCGCATCTCCACTGTTGCGAAGACAGGCTAAGAGCCGCTTTCCCCTACGAGAGTAAGGGAAAGCGGCTCTTTTCGTATCGTTCAGCATCACTCGAACCCACCTCATATCACGAAAGGATGTAGGCGAAATGTGGGCAAAGTCGAAGTCGGGTGTTGTTTTTCAGGCGGGCTGGATGCTAAGTCGTCCACCAAGGGCGTGAATGACCTTGAGGATGGTTTGGAAACTGGGGTTGCCGTCGCGGCTCAGGCTCTTGTAGAGGCTTTCACGGCCCACGCCTGCCTCCTTGGCGATCTGCGTCATTCCGCGCGCCTTGGCGACATTGCCGAGTGCGACCTGCATGAGTACTGGGTCGTCGTATTCGGCGATGGCGTTGAGATAAGCGATGGTGTCCTGTTCGTTCTCGAGGTATTCGCTGGTGTCGTAGTCGGTGAATTCGTTGCTCATTGTTGCTCCTTGTAGTCGTCGAGAATATCGTGCGCGTGTCTGATGTCGTCCTGTTGGGTGCTTTTGTCGCCGCCCGCAAGCAGCAGCATAAGCACGTCTCCTTCAGCTGATTGTTTGATCTCCACATTGTTTATCGTATCCTGTGGAATACAGGATGTCAATCCGTTGGCACACCATTGCCGCCGCGGTCGTTCCGTATGTAGTGTCTGACGGAGGTCTGCGATGCAATCGAACGTGGAAAAGCCCCTGCAAGTGGTGCAGAGCACACCTGCAGGGGCTTTTCCATGGGCCCGTAGTTCGGGGATCATGCAAATCCCCGAACTACGGGCAGTTTGAGAGCTGCGCGATCAGGCCTTCTTGGAACCCTCGAGGACCTTGTAGGCGAAGGCGACGACGAGGACGTAGACGCAGCCCACGGCCATCACGAGGATGCCGCCGAACTGGCCCGCGGCGTCGGCCGCGACACCCATGACCGGCGGGAAGATCGCGCCGCCGATCAGGCCCATGAGCATGAGGCCGGAGATCTCGTTCTGGCGATCCGGACGGTACATGAGGGCGTGGGAGAGGAACAGCGAGAACACGTTCGAGTTGCCGAAGCCGACAAGCGCGACGGCCACCCAGAACAGCCACTGCGGCGGGTTGGACGGGGTCAAGGCGAAGATCGCGAAGCAGATCGCGGACAGGGTCATGATCACGCCGCAGATGCGCATGCCGAGCTTGTTGCTCATCTTCTGCAGGACAATGCCGCCGGTGAAGCAGCCGATCATACGGGCGATGAAGTACACCATCGTGGCGTTGGTGGCGACGGTCAGGGCGATGTCGGTGTGCTCCATGAGGATGCGCGGGGCCTGAGCGTTGATGCCCACGTCGACGCCCACGTGGGCGACGATGCCGAGGAAGCACAGGAAGACGATGCGGTCGGAGAACAGCAGCTTGAAGCAGCGGCCGATGGTGGTGGTGCCGGCGTCGGGGGCGGGCTCCTCGATCTTGTCGAAGGCGAGCCAGATGTAGCCGATGATGCCGACGACCAGGTAGATCACGAACAGGATCCACCACATGCCCAGCTGGTTGAAGCCCCACGCGGCGATGTACGGGGCGAACAGGGATGCGAACGCCTTGACGAACTGGCCGGTGGTCAGCGTGGAGGCGAGCTTGTCGCCCTTGACGAACACGGTCAGCAGCGGGTTGAGCGACACCTGCATCAGCGTGTTGCCGATGCCGAGGAACGCGAAGGAGATGACGATCAGCACCAGCTGGATGGTCGACTTCGCCGGGCATGCGACGTACGCGATGATCGGCAGGGCCATGGCCACGAGAGTGACGAGGATGGACCACAGCACGGTCTTGCGGCGGCCGATCTTGTTCATCAGGATGCCGGTGGGCACGGAGAAGATGAGGAACCAGAAGAACACCATGGTGGTGAACAGGTTCGCGGTGCCGTCGGCCAGCGTGAACTCGGCCTTGACGTAGTTGGTGGCCGTGCCGACGAGGTCGACGAAGCCCATGACGAAGAACGCCAGCATGACCGGCGCGATCTTGGCGAATCCGGCGTTGCCGGTCTTGGTTGTTTCGTTGCTCATTGTGATATCCCTTTTTCTTTACTGCTTTGTAATGAGACGAAAAATGGTTGGTTGTTGGATGGCTGCCTTCGGGCGTCCCGTTCGCCTCGAAGGGCGGGCGATACGCGGGAAAGACGCAGGAGGGGCGTCGATGCCCCTCCTGCGGCCCCGTCACGCATGATCGCGCATGCGAAATGCGAAATGCGGAATGCATGGCGGACGGCGGGGCCGCGTTGGCGGGAAGGCGTGGCCTACTTGCCGGCCTCGGCCAGGTAGTCGGTCATCTGGGCCGGGTACTCCGGCCAGGCGCCGTTCTGCGTGCACACGAAGGCGGCGGTGTTGACGGCCTTGCGGTGCGCTTCGGACAGGGAGTCGCCCAGCAGGGTGCGAGCGGTGAACGTGCCGGAGAAGGAGTCGCCGGCGCCGACGGTGTCGACGACCTCGACGCGCGGGGTGTCCACGGTGGAGATCTCGCCGTTCTTGGAGATGATCGTGGAGTAGGCGGAGCCGGCGGTCAGGATCACGTAGTCGAGGTCGTAGTTCTCGAGGAACCAGCGGGAGGCGTCGTCGCCGGAGGTGCCGCGGATGTCGAACATGTCGCGCAGGAGGAGCAGCTCCTCGTCGTTGATCTTGAAGACGGTGGCGTAGCCGAGCAGCTCCTCGATGAGCTCCTTGGAGTAGTGGTCGCCGCGCAGGTTGATGTCGAAGAACTTCATCGCGCCCGGCTTGGTGTGCTTGAGCAGCTCGGTGATGGTGGCGTGCGACTCGGGGGAGCGCAGGGCCAGGGTGCCGTAGCACACGGCGTCGGCCTGCTGGACGACCTCGATCAGCTGCTTGGTGTACAGGATGTGGTCCCAGGCCACGCCCTTGACGATGGTGTACTCCGGGATGCCGTTCCTGAGCTCGACCTCGACGGTGGAGGTCGGCCAGGCGTTGCGCTGGATGACGGCGTGGATGCCGGCCTTGGCGGTTTCGGCGAGCAGCTCGTCGCCGAGCTCGTCCTCGCCGACGGCGGAGATGGAGTAGCCGTCCGCGCCGTTCATCATCGCGTGGTAGGCGAAGTTGACGGGGGCGCCGCCGGCGCGCTTGCCGGTGGGGAGCATGTCCCACAGGAGCTCGCCGAGGGAGAGAACGATGGGCTTGGACATGGTGGTTTCCTTTCCTTGTGTTGGTGTTGGTGGTTTTCCGTTTGGGAAATCTTGATGATCCGGTTCCGGGCGGGTCTAGCTCAGGTCGAAGAACATCGACGGATGATCGAGGAACTGGGTGACCGCCACGGCGGAGGCGCCGCAGACGATGGCGTCGGTGGACATCGTCGACAGGGTGATCTCGGTGGACTCATAGAGCTCCCGCACCGAGCGTTCGCGCACGGTGGCGCGCACCTCGTCGAGGAGTGGCTGGCCCGCCTCGGAGACGATGTCGCCGATGATGATGTGGCTGGGGTTGAAGGCGTTGAAGATGTTCATGCAGCCGTATCCGACGTAGCGGCCGATGTCGAGGACGAGCGCGCGCGCCGCCTCGTCGCCTGCCGCGGACTTGGCGAACAGGGCGCGGGACGCCTCGGAGTTGGACATCCCCGCCGCTCCGGGCACGACCGAGCCGTCCTCGATGAGCATCTTGTGGATGGCCGGGGTGGAGCAGTAGCGTTCGAGGCATCCGACGTTGCCGCAGTCGCAGGGCCTGCCGTTGACGTCGATGGACATGTGGCCGATCTCCGTGGCGGCGCCGAGGGCGCCGTTGACGATGTGGCCGTTGTCGATGACGCCGAGCCCGACGCCCTCGCCGATCAGGTAGTAGGCGAGGTTGCTTTCGCCGTGGGAGTCCGGATCGAACAGGTAGTGCGCCAGCACGCCGGCGCGGGCGTCCTGTTCGATGAACACGGGCACGTCGAAGGCGTGGACGAATTCGTCGATGAAGTTCACGCTGCTCCAGCCCTGCATCGACGAGACGACCGCGGTGTAGCCCTTGTCGCGCATGTAGGGGCCGGGGATGGCCATGCCGATGGCGACGACGTGCCTGTCGCCGGCGATCAGGCTCTCGATGCGCCGGTGCAGGAGCCTGACGGCCTCGTCGATCGTGTCGTTGGTGACGGGGGGCATGTCCTCGACGCTCAGGGCGACGCCGCACAGGTCGAACACGCCGATCTGCACGAGCGAACGGGCGAACTTGACGCCGATGATGTGGAATTTCGTGGTGTCGAGCATGAGCCCGATCGAGCGGCGGTTCTTCGCGCCCTCCATGTCGCCGGTCTCCTCGATGGCGCCGGCCTCGATGAGCTGCGCGGTGATCTTGGTGATGGCGGCGGGGGTGAGGTGCAGCGCCTTGGCGATCTGCGCCCGGGAGCTCACACCGTGGTGGTAGAGGTGCTGGAGGATGCGGGAGCGGTTGTATTCGGCCAGCGAAGCCTGGGAGGCCTTGGTGACGTTCCTGCCGTCGTTCATGCCTGACACCTCCTTGCGCTCGCACATCATTGAGTGGTTGTCCGCTCGTCCTTGAATCTGAACTTGGTTAAGATATTAACGCTGTTAATGTATGAATGCAATTAAGCGACCGGCACGGCGTGTCTTAAGTGATTACCCCGTTTTGCCCCGTATTTCCCGCGATGGATCGCCGGCGCGCCCGGTCGATCCTGCCGCGCCGGGTGTCGGCGCCGTGGTCGCTCGACTACGATGGAGGCACTCGCGCATGAGGCGCGGGGATCAGGGCGAAGGAGCCGATATGACGATGATCGAGATAGCAGTCCAGGACGTGCAGGGTGCCCGCATCGCGAAGGAGGAGGGCGCCGACCGCATCGAGCTGTGCGTGGCGCTGGGCGCGACCGGCGGCCTCACCCCGAGCGCCGGGCTCATCGCCGCATGCGCCGCGGTGGGTGTGCCGCGAGGGGTGCAGGCGTTGATCCGGCCACGCGCCGGCTCGTTCGTGTTCGATGACGACGAGAAGGCCGTCCAGCTCGCCGACGTGCGCGAGGCCGTCCGTGCCGGCGCCGCCGGCGTCGTCGTCGGCGGTCTCACGCCGGCGGGGGAGGTCGACGCGCCGTTCGCCTCCGCCCTCGTCGAGGCGGCGCGCGAGGCCGGCGATCGCGAGGGGCGCGAGATCGAGGTCACCTTCCACCGCGCCTTCGACATGGCCGTCGACCGCATCGACGCGTTGGAGACGCTCGTCGGACTGGGGTACACGCGCGTGCTCACCTCGGGTGGCGCGCCGAGCGTGCCGGAGGGGATCGACGCCCTGCGCGAACTGGCCGATCGCGCTGCAGGACGCATCCAGATCGAGGCCGGGGGCGGGCTCACGGTCGCCTCGATCCCGCAGGTCAGGGACACCGGTGTGGACGCGCTGCACCTGTCGGCCAAGAGGCTCGTCGCCTCGCACGGCGGCCCCGGGGGCGGGGGCGACGAACCGGTCGAACGCACCGACCGCGGCATCGTGCGCGAGGCCGTCGCCGCGGCGCACGCGGCGTGACCGTCCTGCCGGACGGGGGTAGGCAAAGCTTCAAGTAAAGGTGATTGACGTAATGGGAAAACCGTTGCTGTTGCACGGTTTTCCCATTGTTATGCCAGAGTATCCAATGATGACACGCGCTTAATGCAAAGACAATTGACATATAATCCCGTACCCCCTAAAGTGTCCAGTAGTTGCCACAACGCGGTGGCGACACCCATATCTCGAAGAGGAGTAAAGGAAATGTCATACAAGAAGCGTGTGATCGCCGGTGCGGCCGTCGTCGCCGCCATGGCCATGGGTCTCGCCGGCTGCGGCTCGGACTCCAACGACATCGCCTCCAAGGACTCGTCCGACGGCGGCGTGGTGAACATCACCTACATGCACCGCCTGCCCGACGGCGACGGCATGGTCCTGGTCAACGACATCGTGGCCAAGTGGAACAAGGAGCATCCGAACATCCAGGTCAAGGCCACCAAGTTCGACGGCAAGGCCTCCGAGATGATCAAGAAGCTCGAGACCGACGTCAAGTCCGACACTGCGCCGGATCTGGCGCAGATCGGCTATTCCGAGCTGCCTGAGGTCTTCACGAAGGGCATGCTCCAGGACGTCACCGAATACGCAGAGCAGTACAAGGACCACTTCGCCTCCGGACCTTACGGGCTCATGCAGGTCAACGGCAAGAGCTACGGCCTGCCGCAGGACACCGGCCCGCTGACCTACTTCTACAACAAGACCGAGTTCGACAAGCTCGGCATCAGCGTGCCGAAGACCGCCGACGAGCTCATCGAGACGGCCAAGAAGACCGCGGCGCAGGGCAAGTACATCATGTCGTTCCAGCCCGATGAGGCCATGATGACGATGTCCGGGCAGGCCGGCGCCTCCGGCGCGTGGTACACGATCGAGGGCGACGCGTGGAAGGTCGACACCCAGACCGACGGCTCGAAGGCCGTGGCCGACGTCTACCAGCAGCTGCTCGACGCCAAGGCGGCCACCACCAACCAGCGCTGGGACGCCTCCTTCGACGCCTCGCTGCAGGACGGCTCGCTGATCGGCACCGTCGCCGCCGCGTGGGAGGCCCCGCTGTTCATGTCCTCCGCCGGCGAGGCCAGCTCCGGCCAGTGGCAGGTCACGCAGATCGGCGACTGGTTCGGCAACGGCACCAAGACCGGCGCCGACGGCGGCTCCGGCGTGGCCGTGCTCAAGACCTCCAAGCACCCCAAGGAGGCCATGGAGTTCCTCGACTGGTTCAACACCCAGGTGCCCGATCTCGTCTCGCAGGGCCTCGTCGTGGCCGCCACCACCGAGGACGCCGAGACCCCCGAGGACTGGGCCACGTTCTTCGGCGGACAGGACATCATGTCCGAGTTCAAGACCGCGAACGCGAACATGAGCGACTTCATCTACATCCCCGGCTTCTCCGCGGTCGGTGCGAAGATGAACGAAACCGCCGCCAAGGTCGTCGACGGCTCCGCCAAGGTCTCCGACATCTTCGCCGACGCGCAGACCACCTCGGTGGCCACGCTCAAGGACCTGAAGCTGTCCGTCAAGGAATGACGACCCGCGGCGTCGGCGTCGCGGCGGACGAAACGGCGTGATCGCCGTGGGTCCCCGGCCGACCCGGGTCCCGGGAGGGCCGGAGTGTGGTTGCACTCCGGCCCTTTCGGCGCAGACGGGGCCGCCCGTGCGGGGTCCCTCGATCCACCGGGCAGACCCCTCATACGCATACGAAAGACCGAAAGACAAGGTTCCATCATGACCACAACAACGCAATCGGCGAGGCAGGGAGGCGCCAGGCGCGCCGCCAAACGGCGGAGGACCGACGCCGAACGACGCGAAAGCCGCACGGGCTGGGCGTTCATGGCGCCGTTCGGCATCCTGTTCGCGCTCGTCTTCATCCTGCCCATCTTCTGGGCCGTCTACTCCAGCTTCTTCCGCCAGGTCACCACCGGCGGCGGCGCATACGGCGGCGGCGAGCTCGTCAACCAGTTCGTCGGACTCGAGAACTTCAAATACGCCGTCACCTCGTCCGCCTTCTGGTCCGGCGTCGGCAGGGTGCTCGTCTACACCGTCATCCAGGTGCCGGTCATGATCATCGGCGCGCTGGTGCTCGCCCTGCTGCTCGACTCGTACATCGTCAGGCACGTCACCGCGTTCCGCCTCGGCTACTTCCTGCCGTACGCCATCCCCGGCGTCGTCGCGTCGATCATCTGGGTGTTCCTGTACAACGGCCAGATCTCGCCGATCGTCAAGGCGCTCGCATCCCTCGGCGTCAGCGTCGACTTCTTCGCCAAGAACATCGTGCTCGGATCGATGGCGAACATCACCACATGGACGTTCACCGGCTACAACATGCTGATCTTCCTCGCGGCCCTCCAGGCCATCCCGCACGACCTGTACGAGGCGGCGCGCATCGACGGCGCGAACGGCCTCCAGATCGCCTGGCACATCAAGCTGCCGAACGTGCGCGCCGCCGCGCTGCTGGCGATGCTGCTGTCCATCGTCGGCACGATCCAGCTGTTCAACGAGCCGCAGGTCATGTCGACTGCGGACTCCGGCATCGGCAAGGCCTACACGCCGATGATGATGGCCCTGAGCACCTCGCAGGGCACGCTCACGCCGGGCGGCGACGGGCCGGCCTCGGCGATCGCCATCGTCATGGCGTTGATCGCCGGCGTGCTCGCCGCGCTCTACGCGCTCGTCGAAAGGAAGGTGAACGAGGAATGACCGCCACGCCAGACAAGGACAAGGACGCCAAGGCCGCCGTCCGCGCCCGCAGGAGGGCCGACAGGATCCGCGACAGGCACGCCAACGACCTGCCCCGATCGATGCAGCCGTCGGCCGTGACCCGGACCATCACCATCGTCGTGCTGGTCTTCGCGCTCATCTACTTCCTGTTCCCGATCTACTGGGCGATCGTCGCCTCCACGAAGACCCCGAGCCAGATGACCGGCAGCAACGGCCTGTGGTTCGCGGTCGGCCTGGACCGGCTGCCCGACGCCATCGCCTACAACTACGGCAAGCTGCTCAACTGGACGCGCGGCAACTTCTGGCGCTGGGTGTTGAACTCGCTGATCTACTCGGGCGTCTCCGCGCTCGTCGGCACGCTCGTGGCCGTCATGGCCGGCTACGCGACCGCCAAGTTCAACTTCCGCGGCAAGAACCTCGCGATCGGCGTGATCATGGGCTGCATGCTCATGCCCGCCGCCCTGCTGACCATCCCGCAGTACTCGATCTTCCACGCCGTGCACCTGACCAACACGATGCTCTCGATCATCATCCCGTGCTGCGTCTCGCCGTTCGGCTTCTTCCTCGGACGCGTGTACGCGCAGACCTCGGTGCCCAACGAGCTGCTCGAGGCGGCGCGCATCGACGGCGCGGGCGAGGCGAGGATCTTCTTCACGATCGTGCTGCGCATCCTCGCGCCCGCGATGGTGACGATCTTCCTGTTCCTGTTCGTCGCGACGTGGAACAACTTCCTGCTGCCGCTCATGATGGTCTCGTCCGACACGTTGAAGCCCGTCACGCTCGGCCTGTACGGCATGGTCTCGCTGGCCACGTTCACCGACCGCGGCGCACTGATGATGGGCGCGCTGCTCGGCGTCCTGCCCGTCATCGTCCTCTTCCTCGGCCTGCAGCGCTACTGGCAGGCCGGACTCGCCGCCGGATCCGTCAAGGGATAAGAAGGAATAAGACAAGGGATGAGAAAGGAGCACACACCCATGTCCACCGGAAGATTCACCCTGCCCACCGAGGAGAACTTCGCCGACAGGACCCGCGAGCTCGCCGAGCTGTGGGGCGCGGACGCGATCCGCAACTCCGACGGCACGCACCTCGACGACGCGGTGCTCGCCCTCGGCAAGAAGGTGTACAGCGCCTACTTCCCGACGCGCGCGCACAACGAATGGATCACCCTGCACATGGACGAGACTCCGCAGGTCTACCTGATGACCCAGCGCGTCCTCGCCGAGTCGGACACGATCTGCATCGACCTGATGCGCACGTTCTACGCCGAGCAGCTCGCCCCGAACTACGACGCCTCGCCGGCGAAGTACTGGGAGGTCGTCGACCGGACCACCGGATGCGCCGTCGACCCGGTCGACTGGAGCGTCGACGCGTCCGCCGGCTCCGTGACCGTCATCAACGCCGTGCCGATGCACGAATACACGGTCTCGTTCCTCGCCTACATCATCTGGGACCCGGTGGAGATGTACAACCACCTGACCAACGACTGGGGCGACAAGGAGCACGAGATCCCGTTCGACATCTACCATCCTGCCACGCGGAAGTTCGTGTTCGACACGTTCGCCAAGTGGCTCGAGGACAACCCGGCCGTCGACGTGGTGCGTTTCACCACGTTCTTCTACCAGTTCACGCTGATCTTCGACGAGAGGCACCGCGAACGGATCGTCGACTGGTTCGGCAGCTCCTGCACCGTCTCGCCGGCCGCGCTCGACGACTTCGAACGGCGCTACGGCTACCGCATGCGCCCCGAGGACTTCGTGGACGGCGGCTGCTACGACTCCGCCTGGCGCGTGCCCGGCAAGCCGCAGCGCGACTGGATCGACTTCCTGTCCGGCTTCGTGCGCGAGAACGTGAAAAGGCTCGTCGACATGTCCCACGCCGCCGGCAAGGAGGCAATCATGTTCCTCGGCGACCAGTGGATCGGCACCGAACCATACAAGGAGGGGTTCGCCGACCTTGGCCTCGACGCGGTCGTCGGCTCGATCGGCGATGGCACCACCACGCGCATGATCGCCGACATCCCCGGCGTCAAATACACCGAGGGACGCTTCCTGCCGTACTTCTTCCCCGACACGTTCCACGAGGGCAACGACCCGAGCATCGAGGGGCTCGACAACTGGCGCAAGGCCCGCCGCGCCATCCTGCGCTCGCCGATCGACCGCATGGGCTACGGCGGCTACCTGTCGCTGGCCGCGAGGTTCCCGAAGTTCGTCGACACCGTCACGCGCATCGCCGACGAGTTCCGCGACATCCACGACCGCAGCGGGGGAGTGGCCGCCGAAGGCGAGCTCGAGGTCGCGATCCTCAACTCGTGGGGCGCGATGCGCTCGTGGATGGCGTTCACCGTGGCGCACGCGCTGCCCAACAAGCAGACGTACTCCTACTACGGTCTGCTCGAGGCGCTCTCCGGCATGCGCGTCAACGTGCGGTTCATCAGCTTCGCCGACGTGCTCGAGCGCGGCATCGATGACGACATCGACGTGATCATCAACGGCGGGCCCGTCGACACCGCGTTCTCCGGCGGCGACGTGTGGCGCAACAGCCGTCTGCTCGAGACGATCCGCGCATGGGTGCGATCCGGCGGCGCGTTCGTCGGCGTCGGCGAGCCCACCGCGGTCAACGGGCGGGGCGATCGCTTCTTCCAGCTGGCCGACGTGCTCGGCGTCGACGAGGAGCGCTTCCAGACCCTGTCGGTCGACAAGTACTTCCCGCCGGTGACGGTCGACCACTTCATCACCGCCGACGTCACGGTCGCCCCGGATGCGCTCGAGGCGTGGCGCGAGGCCGGCTACCGCGCGCCGCTGAGTGGATGCGGCGGCGGTCAGGGCGTCGAACCGCTCGGCGGCATCGACTTCGGCGAACCGGTCGCCAACACCTACCCGATCAGCGAGGACGTGACGCTGCTGCGCGCCGACAACGGGCAGGTCCAGCTCGCGGTCAACGAGTACGGGGAAGGCCGAGGCGTGTACGTGTCCGGATTGCCGTATTCGGCGGCCAACGCGAGGCTCTTGGAAC
Organism: Bifidobacterium rousetti; assembly: GCF_008698235.1. Taxonomy (GTDB): domain Bacteria; phylum Actinomycetota; class Actinomycetes; order Actinomycetales; family Bifidobacteriaceae; genus Bifidobacterium; species Bifidobacterium rousetti. Next base: position 68,354 of record NZ_PEBH01000002.1, on the reverse strand, counting down.
GCATCCTGTTCCACGCGAGCCGCAACGAGGACCGCTACGCCGCGTTCAGCTCGTCGAACCCCGAATGCGAGGTCGCGCACTTCGCGGCCAGACGCTGCTACTGCGTGATCAACAACACCGACCGCGCGCAGTCCACGGTCGTGACGCTGCCCGACGGATCGAGCGAACGGTTCGATCTGGAGCCCAGCGCCATCGCGTGGCGGGAGCTGTAGGGCTCAGTCCTTTTCGAGGTGACGCAGCACTACGTCGACCGCCGCCCCGCGCAGTGTGGCCTCCGGGCCGCACTGGCAGCGGCGGATGACGGCGCGGTCGTGGAACTTCGACAGCGTCATCGCGTCGAGCCGGCGTTGCGCCGCATCGAGGAACGTGGCGTTGACCACGTCCGCGGGGCCGTACACGCAGATGTCGCTGATGTCGAGCAGGCCCACCGGCATGGCCATCGCGGAGGCGAAGTATTCGCCCGCCTCGCGGATGATGGCCGTGCTCCGCTCGTCGTCGTCGGCGGCGAGCATGCGCTCGCGCAGCACGTCGGCGGAGATCACCCGCTCCACGCATCCGCGCTTGCCGCAGGGGCACAGTGGGCCGCGTTCGGGATCGGGGGAGATGTGGCCGATCTCGCCGCCCGCGTGCTGCTCGCCGACGACCAGCACGTCGTTGATGAGCGTCGCCGAGCCGATGCCGTGCCCGATCTTGACGAACATGAGGTTCGGACCGGCCTGCCCGAAGAAGCGTTCGGTGAGCATCGTGCACACCACGTTGTTCGCGACGGTGACCGGCACGGTGAACCGCGTCTCCAGAATGGTGCGCAGGTCCACGCCCCGCCAGCCGAGCGCGGTGGACTCGTTGACCACGCCGTCGCGGATCACGCCGGGCACGGCCACGCCGATGCCGACGAGCGAGCCCATGTCGAGGTCGGCGGTGAGCTGGTCGACGAGCTGGACGATGGCGTTCGCGTCGACGTGGACGCCCGGCCCCAGCGCGGTCTCCATATGCTGCAGCGGGGTGCCGATCAGGTCGGTCACGGCCCCCTGGATGAAATGCGGCTGCGCCAGATCGACGCTGATGACGCGCAGCCGGGTGGTGTCCACGCTCAGCAGCGTGGCGCGCTTGCCCTTGCCTGTGGAGGGGGAGACATGCCCGCTCTCGCGGATCAGCCCCTCGTCGAGCATGCCGCCGACGACGTCCGACACGGCCACGCGCGACAGGCCGGTCATCCGGCCGAGCTCGGCGCGGGAGCACCGCTGCTGCGGGAACAGCAGGCTGAAGATGAGCGAGCGGTTGAGACGCCGTACGTCGGAGGGGCTGGCCTTGCTCGTTCGGCCCGAAGTCCGCAGGGGGAGCGAACCCATGTACGTCTGGTCGGGCATGATGCCGCCTTCCTTAACATCGTATCGTCGTCGTATCGTCATGGAGGAAATCCCCTCGCGGAGGGGACGTCAAAGGATGATAGTACGTGCCGCCACGCTGCAGACACTTCTATACGCAACGTACTTTTCATTATAGCCGCATACATGCGGCGCGCAATTCGCGGAGCGGCGGAAAGTCTTGGGTTTTCGATTTTGTAAGCGAACTTAACTTCTTGTGTTGCCCCGTCATACCCCCGCCGGTGGCCGCCTTGTGCCGGGGCATCCGCGGGCTCCGCGGGCGGCCGCGTGGGCGTGATCCGGCCCCTGTCCACGCCTGCGTCCATCCCACATGCCAGTCTCACGATATGGACCGTATGTTACGGGGCTCCAGCATGTGGACGTGATTGCGAAATGGCGGAATCCCAAGGAAAACCGGCAACAGGGACGTTCGGACGTTACATAAGGAAACGTCGGGTTAACACAAGTGGTTCCTATAGTCAGCCCTAATCCACGACGGGAAACGGCCGTGGGGGGAACTATAGAGAGAGGATTCCCATGAAATCCAGGAAAGTCATGGCGCTGATCGCATCCGTCGCGGCCATCGCCTCGCTCGCCGCATGCGGCGGCGTGAAGGACGACGGCGCGGGCGCCACCGCGAGCGCGGGATCGACCATCACCATCGGCACCACCGACAAGATCACCAGCCTCGACCCGGCCGGCTCCTACGACAACGGCTCCTACGCCGTGCAGATCCAGGTGTTCCCGTTCCTGTACGCGCAGGACTACAACACCTCCGAGCTCAGCCCGGACATCGCGGCCGACGACGGCACGTGGAACGACGACGGCACCGAGTTCACCGTCAAGCTCAAGGACGGCCTCAAGTTCGCCAACGGCAACGACCTGACCGCCTCCGACGTCAAGTTCTCCTTCGACCGCATCAAGAAGATCGACGACCCGAACGGCCCGAGCTCGCTGCTGGCCAACATCGACTCCGTCACCGCCAAGGACGACACCACCGTCGTGTTCAAGGACACCGTGCCCTACGACGTGACCCTCAAGCAGGTGCTCTCCAGCCCGGCCGGCCCGATCGTCGACGAGGACTCCTTCGACGCCGACAAGCTCACCCCGGCCGACACCATCGTCTCCAAGAAGGCGTTCGCCGGCCCGTACACGCTCACTTCGTTCAAGCTCAACGAGGCGCTCGCCTACGCCAAGAACGACTCCTACCAGGGCCTGACCCCGGCCAAGAACGACGCCGTGCAGGTCAAGTACTTCGCCGACGCCTCCAACCTGAAGCTCGCCGTCCAGCAGAGCCAGATCGACGTCGCCTACCGCTCCCTGAACCCGACCGACATCGAGGACCTGTCCAAGGACTCCAAGGTCAAGGTCGTCAAGGGACCGGGCGGTGAGGAGCGCTTCCTCGCCTTCAACTTCAAGATCCAGCCCTACGGCGAGAAGTCCAGCGAGCCGGACGCCAACAAGGCCAAGGCCGTGCGCCAGGCCGTCGCGAACCTCATCGACCGCGACGAGCTGTCCACCAAGGTCTACAAGGGCACCTACACCCCGATGTACTCCTTCATCCCGGACGGCCTCGCCGGTCACGACGACACCCTGAAGGCCGCCTACGGCGACGGCAGCGGCAAGCCCAGCGCCGAGAAGGCCAAGCAGGTCCTCGAGGCGGCCGGCGTCAAGACCCCGGTCGACCTGAAGCTCCAGTACAACAACGACCACTACGGTTCCTCCTCCGCCGACGAGTACGCGGCCATCAAGAACCAGCTCGAGGCCGACGGCCTGTTCAAGGTCGACCTGCAGTCCACCGAATGGACCCAGTACAACAAGGAGCGCAACGTCACCGACAGCTCCGACGGCGCCTACCCGGTCTACCAGCTCGGCTGGTTCCCGGACTACTCCGACCCGGACAACTACCTGTCCCCGTTCTTCCGTGACGGCAACTTCGTCAACAACGGCTACTCCAACAAGGAGGTCAACGACCTCATCGTCAAGCAGGCCGGCGAGAAGGACGCCTCCGCCCGTGAGGAGATCCTCAAGCAGATCCAGAAGCTCGAGACCGAGGACCTGTCCACCATCCCGCTGCTGCAGGGCGCGCAGGTGGCCGTGACCGGTGCGAACGTCAAGGGCGTCACCCTCGACGCGTCGTTCCGCTTCCGCTACGCCTCCGTCACCAAGTGACGGATGGCACGGACCGGTAGGACGGACCGATAATCCGCCAACCGAATCCCATCCGCTCCCGCCGGCGCAGCCGGCGGGAGCCTTATCGCATCATCACCCATCCATCAAAAGGAGCTTCGCGTGTCCGAGAGCACCGCAACGGACTCCACCGGAACGAAGGCGGCCAAACCCAAGAGGAACCGTCTGTCCGGCGGGTTCTTCCGATTCATCCTGACCAGATTCCTGCTGATCATCCCCACGGTCTTCATCCTCGTCACCATCGTCTTCTTCGTGATGCGCGCCACCGGAGACCCGATCTCCGCCGCGCTCGGCGGCCGACTCACCCCCGAGGAGCTGAACAAGCGCATCCACGCCGCCGGCTACGACCGTCCGCTCATCGTGCAGTACCTCGACTACCTCGGCGGTCTGCTGCACGGCGACCTCGGCACGACGCTCACCGACAACCAGCCGGTCATCACCATCCTCACCCGGTACGGCGCCGCCACGTTCGAGCTGGCGTTCCTGTCGCTCATCGTCGCGCTCATCGTCGGCATCGGGCTCGGCCGCATTGCCGCCCGCCACCGCGACCACGCGGCCGATGCCGGCATCCGCGTGTTCGCGATCCTGTGCTACGCGACCCCGGTGTTCTTCCTCGGCCTCGTGCTCAAGCTCATCTTCGCCGTGTGGCTCAACGTGCTGCCCTCCTCGGGCCGCTCCGACCTGTCCAGCGAGATGCAGTTCCAGCGTCTCGTCTCGCCGACCGGCTTCTACATCATCGACTCGCTCCAGCTGGGCGACATGACCGTCCTCGCCGACGTGCTGCGTCACGCCGTCCTGCCGGCCCTCGCGCTGGGCCTGCTGACCGCCGGCGTGTTTATCCGCCTGGTGCGCACCAACGTGATCGCCACCTACAACTCCGGCTACGTTGAGGCCGCCCGCTCCCGCGGCGTCTCCGAATCGCGACTGCTCAAGAAGCACGCGTGGCGTCCGGCCCTGATCCCGATCATCACCGTCATGGGCATGCAGATCGCGATGATGCTCGCCGGCGCGGTTCTGACGGAGACGACCTTCGAATGGAAGGGACTGGGCTTCATGCTCTCCACCTACTTGAAGGCCCGCGACTTCGTTGCCGTGCAGGGCATCGTGATCCTCATCGCCATCATCGTGGCCGTCGTCAACTTCATCGTCGACGTGGTCGCCGCGCTCATCGATCCGAGAGTGAGGTACTGACATGACCGAAAGCACCGTCAACAAGGTCGGCGTGCCGGGCGACAGCCGTCTGAACGACCTCAAGGTCAACAAGTCCGGCCCGTGGTGGACCAAGGCCCCGATCCTCAAGGAGCTGCGCATCGCAGTCGGCTGGCAGAAGGGCATGCTCGTCACCGGACTGGTGATCACGCTCTTCTTCATCCTGCTGGCCATCTTCGCGCCGCTCATCGCGCCGTACAGCTACTCGCAGATGAAGGACGCCTCCGGACAGTCCTTCCCGACGCAGGCCGCGCCCAGCGCCGAGCACATCTGGGGCACGACCGTGGGCGGCTACGACGTGTTCAGCCGCACCATCTGGGGCGCGCGCACCGCCATCATCGCGATCGTCATCGCCGTCGTGCTCTCCATCTTCGCCGGCGTGCTGCTCGGCCTCGTCTCCGGCTACTTCGGCGGCTGGATCGACCGTGTGCTCGTCGTGATCGCCGACGCGATCTACTCGTTCCCGTCCCTGTTGCTCGCCATCCTCATGGCCATCATGATCTCCGGCGGCCAGTCCGGTCTGTGGAGCGGCATCCTCGCCTCCGGCATCTCGATCACCGTGGTCTACATCCCGCAGTACTTCCGCACGATCCGCGCCGAGGTGGTGCGCATCAAGTCCTCCGCGTACGTCGAGTCCGCGAAGGTCGTCGGCGCCTCCACGTGGCGCATCATGACCAAGCACCTGCTCAAGAACTCGACGCGCACCCTGCCGGTGATCCTCACGCTCAACTCCTCCGAGGCGATCCTGACCCTCGCCGGACTGGGCTTCCTCGGATTCGGCATCGAACCGACCGCCGCCTCCGAATGGGGATACGACCTCAACCGCTCCGTCGCCGACGTGACCGCCGGCATCTGGTGGACGGCCATCTTCCCGGGCCTCGCGATCGTGCTCATCGTGCTCGGCATCACGCTCGTCGGCGAGTCGCTCAACGATCTGGCCGATCCGCGACTGCGCGCCCGCAAGTCCGCCGGCGAGGTCGTCGGCTCGATCGAGGACACCTCCGTCGACCCGAGCGAGAAGCCGGGCGTGCGCAACGAGGTCGTCGCCGAGCTCGACGCGGCCCGTAACCCGCTCGCCCCGGAGGACACGCCCGTCACCGTCACCGACCACGACCCGGCGATCCCGGGCAGCGAATGGACCGGCGAGGGCAAGGCCCCCGCATCGGACGAAGGAAAGGAGTGATCATGGCCGAGACCAAGGCCGAGACACCAGTGCAGGCGAAGGAAGCCTCCAACCTCGCCGAGATCAAGGACCTGTCCGTCTCCTTCATGACCGACGCAGGATCCATCAAGGCGATCGACAGGATCAACTTCACCATCCCGCGCAAGACAGTCGTCGGCGTGGTCGGCGAATCCGGCTCCGGCAAGTCCGTGACGGCCCGTTCGATCATCAAGCTCCTGCCCGAGACCGCCACCACCTCCGGCGCCGTCTACCTGTCCAAGCGCGACGGCTCCGATTCCCTCGACGTGCTCTCCCTGAGCGGCGAACAGCTGCGCGAAGTGCGCGGCTCCGAGGCCGCGATGGTCTTCCAGGAGCCCAACTCGGTGCTGAACCCGGTGTACACCATCGGCTGGCAGATCGAGGAGGGCCTGCGCGCCCACGGCATGAAGGACAAGAAGGAGCTGCGCGCCAAGGCCATCGACATCCTCAAGAAGGTGGGCATCCCCGACGCCGAGACGCGCGTGGACTACTATCCGCACCAGTTCTCCGGCGGCCAGAAGCAGCGCATCGTCATCGCGATGGCGCTGGTGCTGAACCCCGGACTCATCCTCGCCGACGAGCCGACCACCGCGCTCGACGTGACCGTGCAGGCCGAGATCCTCGACCTGCTGCGCCTCGCCCGCGACGAGTTCGACGCCTCCGTGCTCATCATCACACACAACATGGGCGTCATCGCCGACATCGCCGACCAGGTCGTGGTCATGTACCGCGGCCACGTCGTCGAACAGGGCACGGTCGAACAGATCTTCTACCACCCCCAGGCCGACTACACCAAGCGCCTGCTCGGCGCTGTGCCGCGCATCGGCCAGAAGCTCACCGTGCACGACCGCGACGGCCATGTCCTTGAGCGCGAGGCCGATTGGCGTGAGCAGCCGGTCGCCGTCGAGGCGAAGGGACTGACGATCACCTATCCGGGCCATCTCATGCAGCCCGATTTCAAGGCGGTCGACGGCATCGACTTTACGATCCACCGTTCCGAGGTGCTGGGTCTCGTGGGCGAATCCGGCTCCGGCAAGTCCACCACGGGACGCGCGATCGCCGGCCTGCAGAAGGTCTCCGGCGGCTCGCTCAACGTGCTCGGCATCGAGATGAACGGCGTGAAGGAGCGCGATTTCAAACCCAAGCGCGCCGACATCGGCTTCGTGTTCCAGGACCCGGGAAGCTCGTTCAACCCGCTGATGACCATCGCGGAGAACGTGGCCGAGCCGCTGCTCGTCCACGGCAAGTACGGGTCCGTCGCCGAGGCGAAGGACTACGTGGGCGATCTGCTCGAGATGGTGCAGCTGCCGCGCGCGTACATGAATCGCTTCCCGCACGAGCTGTCCGGCGGCCAGCGGCAGAGGGCGTCGCTCGCCCGCGGCCTCGCGCTGAAGCCGTCGCTGCTCATCGCCGACGAGCCCACCTCCGCGCTGGACGTGTCCGTGCAGGCGAAGGTGCTGCAGCTGTTCAAGAAGCTGCAGGTGGAGATCGGGTTCGCGTGCCTGTTCATCACCCACGACCTCGCCGTCGTCGACATGCTTGCCGACCGCATCATGGTGATGCACAAGGGCCGCATCGTCGAACACGGGGACGCGGACGACATCATGCAGCGGCCGCAGAACCCGTACACGAAGAAACTGCTCGCCTCGCTGCCGGTGCCCGATCCGCGCGAGCAGCGCCTCCACCGCGAGCATCTCCACGAGCTGCTCGCCGCCGAGGCGTAGCGGGATACGGTTTCCCCTGAAGATACGAGAAAAGCCGTCGCTGAGTGATCCTCAGCGTCGGCTTTTCTCGTGCTGTCAATCTGCCGTGCGGCGTCAGTGCTGCTCGCCGTCGAAGACGAACAGCGCATGGGCGTCGCCCTTGGCCTTATTCTCGATGTACCTGCGGAACAGGGCCAGGCGCTCCACCGTGCTGGCCGCCAACGGCTCGGGGAGGTCGTCCATGTCGAACCAGCCGACGGAAAGGCTCTCCTCGTCGCCGACGAACGGGTCGGCGTTGCCGCCCGGCTTCAGCGCGCACAGGAACGAATGGTCCATGTACATCGTGTTGTCGCCGTTCGCGTAGGTGATGACCTTGTCCGACGAGGTGACGGCCACCAGATCGGTGACCACCGCGTCGACGCCGGTCTCCTCCTTGATCTCGCGCACCACGGTGTCGGCGGGCTGCTCGCCCGGCTCGTTGATGCCGTAGACCATCGCCCATTCGCCGGTGTCCGAACGGCGGCCGAGCAGCAGACGGCCCTCATCGTCGAGCACGCAGCCGGTCACGCCGTTGAGCCACAGCAGGTCATGGCCGATCTTCTTGCGCAGTTCGAGCACGAATTGCGGGGTTGGCATGTCGGTTCTCCTTTGCTTTCGCGATGTTTCGCCGTTGTCGCCGTACGATCAGGCGGTCGGGGCGGCGGCGCGGTCGCGCATCCACGCCTCGACGTCCTCGATCTGCTTCGGGATGCCGGCGGAGATCCATTCGGGGCCGTCCTCGGTCATGAGCACGTCGTCCTCGATGCGGATGCCGATGCCGCGGTACTCCGGCGGGATGAGCATGTCGTCCTCACGGAAGTACAGACCCGGCTCGATCGTGAAGATCATGCCCGGGCGGATCGGCGCACCCTGATACGACTCGAAGCGGGCCTGCGCGCAGTCGTGTACGTCGAGGCCGAGGTGGTGCGCCACGCCGCAGGCGAGCCAACGGCGGTGCTGCTGGCCCTCGGGGGAGAGAGACGTCTCCACGTCCACCGGCAGCAGGCCCCAGTCGTGCAGACGTTCGGCGATCACGCGCATGCAGGCGTGGTGGATGTCCGAATACGTGGCGCCCGGCTTGGCGGCCTCGAAGCCGGCCTGCTGGGAGTCGAGCACGGCCTGGTACAGGCGCTTCTGCAGGTCGGTGAACCTGCCGTTGGTCGGGAACGTGCGGGTGATGTCGGCCGTGTACAGGGAGTCGACCTCGACGCCCGCGTCGACGAGCAGCATGTCGCCGGACTTCACGACGCCGGTGTTGCGCATCCAGTGCAGGATCGGGGCGTGCGGGCCGGAGGCGACGATCGAGTCGTAGCCGACCGCGTTGCCGAGCTCACGGGAGACGGCGTTGAACGCGCCCTCGAGGATGCGCTCGGAACGCGGCTTGTCGAGCGCCGCCGGCAGGGCGGACAACAGTCGGTCGAAGCCCTGCTTGGTGGCGGCGACGGCCTTGCGCATCTCGCCGATCTCATAGGCGTCCTTGACCATGCGGGCCTCGGACGTGAACTCGTGCAGCTTGTCGTCGTCCGCCGCGTTCCTGTCCGGGTCGGCCGCGCCGTTCGCCTCGCGCACGGACTCGACGAGCGCGGTGATCCTCGGATCGGTCTCGCGCATCACACGCACGCGCACGGCGCCCGCCTCGGCGCCCACGTCCTTGGACAGGGCGTCGGCCAGCTGCGCGATGTCATGCGTCTCGATGCCGGTCATCGCCGTCATCTCCTTGAGACCTGCACGCGGACCTACCCAGTACTCGCCGTAATGCGGGTTCATGAAGAAGTCGGTGGTGGAGTTGTCGGCGCGCGGGGCGACGAACAGCTCCGGCACATGCGTCTGGCCGGCCTTGGCCTCGGGGGAGTCCGGGTCCACGGGGTTCAACACCAGCACGGCGCCCGCCTCGTAGTCGACGCCGAGGCCCGTGTAGTACGCGAAGGCGGTGTCCGGGCGGAACATGTAGTCGCAGTCGTTGTTGCGCACCTTGGGGCTTCCGGCGGGGATCACCAGACGCTCGCCGGGGAAGGCCGCGCCGAGGGCCTTGAGCCTGGCGGGCGTGAACCTCGAGGACTCCAGCGGCTCGATGTCCGGCTCGTCGTCGGCCCAGCCGGAGCGCATGAACTCCTTGAACGCCTCGGAGCGGGGGCGCAGCGAACGGTTGTTCACGCGGTCGCTCATCGCCTGGTCCGGGCCCGACGCCGCCTTGCGCTCCTCGGCCTCGTACTCCTTGTCCTTCTCGGTGACTACCTCACCCATGATTTTTCCTCCCTTATGTGAATCATTCCTCATGCAAGGGTCTCGTGTTACCGGTCCCATCCTAGTACGCTGTCGTCCTGTACCGTCACTCATCGAGACCACTCATCGAAGGGAGCACACCATGACCACGACGTTCGACCCGGAGGCGTTCGGAGCGATCACCCTGGACCACCTGCCGCCGTTCGCGACCCGTCTGCGCGAGGCCGCCGACGTCATCTGGGAGGAGGGCTACCGCCAGCCGTTCCTGCGCGAGCTCGGCGAGGGCACGCTGCCGCGCGAGAAGTTCGCCTTCTACCTGCTGCAGGACTACCGCTACCTCGCCGATTACGCGAAGGTCCACGCGCTGGGCCTGACCAAGACGCGCGACCCCGAGGTGATGCAGTTCATGGCCAACGTGCAGAACGCCATCTTCAACGTCGAATCCTCGATGCACCGGAAGTACATGGCGAGCTACGGCATCACCGAGGAGGAGATGAACTCGGTGCGCCAGTCCGCGTTCGCCCGCGCCTACACGTCCAACATCCTGTCGATCGCCTACGGCGGCGACCTGCTCGACGTGCTCGTCGCCGTACTGCCGTGCGCGTGGGTGTACGCCGACTACGGCCAGCGCCTCGCCCGCGAGTTCGCCGGCACGCTCGAGGACAACCCGTACAGGAGCTGGGTCGACATGTACAAGACCGAGAAGTTCTGGTCCGGTTCCGCGTGGCTGCTCGGGCAGATCGAACAGCGTGTGGCGGGCCTTGACGAGGCCCGCCTTGAGGAGCTGGTCGACATCTTCGTCACCGGCGTCGCCAACGAGTACATGTTCTGGGCGAGCGCCTACGACATGCAGTACTCGTGGAAGAGCGAGTGGGATCGCTCCCGTATCTGACACACCTCCCGGCCCCTCTGACGAGGGGGCTGTCAGCGGAAGCTGACTGGGGAGAGATCCGACCTCAGTCCTCCTCGTGCCAGTGCGGGTTCTGCCCGAACGTGTAGCCCTCCGGGTTGTCCATCGCGGCGATGTCGCGCATGTCCTGCTCGTCGAGCGCGAAGCCGGTCAGGTCGATGTTCGCGCGCTGACGCTCGCGGTGCAGCGACTTCGGGATCGCGACATCGCCCAGCTGCAGGTGCCAGCGCAGGATCGCCGCCACGGGGGAGACGCCGTGCTTGTCGGCGATGCGCGTGATGGTCGGGTCCTTGAGCATCTGGTTGGCGCGTCCCAGCGGGCTCCACGCCTCGGTGATGATGCCGTGCGCCTCGTCGTAGGCGCGCTGCTCGTTCTGCTGGAAGAACGGGTGCAGCTCGACCTGGTTGACGGCCGGCGTCACGCCGGTGGCGCGGATGAGCAGGTCGATGTGTCCGGGCAGGAAGTTGCTCACGCCGATGTGCCTGACGATGCCCTGTTTCTGCGCGTCGACGAGGGCCTGCCACGCCTCGACGAACTGGCCCTGCGACGGGTTCGGCCAATGGATCAGATACAGGTCGATGTAGTCGAGGCCCATGCGCGCCACCGACTCCTCGATCGTCGCGCGCGCCTGATCGTACTGGTGGTGGCGGCCGGGCAGCTTCGAGGCGACGATGATGTCCTCGCGCGGCACCTCCGACTCGCGGATCGCCCTGCCGACCACGCCCTCGTTCTCGTAGTTGAACGCGGAGTCGATGAGACGGTAGCCGACCTCCAGCGCCGACTTGATCGCCTCGACGCCGGCGAACCCGTTGACCTTGTACGTGCCGAAGCCGATGGCCGGCAGCTCCAGCCCGTCATGCGCCCTGCGCACGGGAATGGCCGGCGGTTCAAGCAGTGTTGCCATGATGATCCCTTCATTGGTGTCATGTATCGGTGTCATGGGCGTCCATCACGTCCGCCCATGAGCCCACTGTACGCCGGATTGGCGGACGGTTCGGGGTTTCTCTGTCGGGAATGTCGGACGGACTGCCGTTCCGCTATCATTGTGGGGTTTGGGCACAGTGAAGCACATCAGGGAGCGTAGAGGAATGTCATTCGAACATCCGAACAGGAACGGGGAGTCGATCGAGGACGTCGAGCTGGACATCATGAGCCGGCCGCCGGAGCACAACACCACCAACCTTGATCTGGACCGCATGAGCCTGATGCTCGACCTGCTGGGGCATCCGGAGGACTCGTTCCGTGTGATCCACGTGACCGGCACCAACGGCAAGGGATCCACCGCGCGCATGGCCGAGGCCATCTGCCGTGCCTACGGCATGCGCACCGGCCTGTACACCTCGCCGCATCTCGAGCGGATCAACGAGCGCATCGCCATCGACGGCCAGGAGCTCTCCGACGACGACTTCATCGACGCGTGGGACCAGATCAAGGACCTCGTCGCGATGGTCGATCAGAAGATGGAGGAGCAGGGCAAGCCGCGCATGAGCTTCTTCGAGGTCCTCACCTCGATGGCCATCTGGAAGTTCGCCGACGCGCCGGTCGACGTGGCCGTCGTCGAGGTCGGCATGGGCGGCGCATGGGACGCCACCAACGTGCTCGACGCCGACGCCGCGATCATCGGCCCGGTCGACATGGACCACATGCAGTGGCTCGGCGACACCGTCGAGCAGATCGCCACCGAGAAGGCCGGCATCATCAAGCCCGACTGCACCGCCGTCATCGGACCGCAGCCGCACGCCGAGGCCGTCATGCCGATCCTTCAGGCCGCGGCGGAACGCAACCACGCCAAGCTGGTGCGCGACGGCTACGAGATGGAGGTCGTCAGCCGCCTGCCCGCCGTCGGCGGCCAGGTAGCCACCCTCACCACGCCGCTCGGCACCTACGAGGAGGTCCCGATCGCCAAGTTCGGCGAGCATCAGGCACACAACGCGCTCGCCGCGCTCGCCGCATGCGAGGCCGTGATCCCCGTCTCCGGCGCGCTCGACAACGACATCGTCGACGAGGCGCTCTCCACGGTGAAGATCCCCGGACGCATCGAGCAGGTCCGTACCTCGCCGACCATCATCATCGACGGCGGCCACAACGTGAACGCAGCCGAATCGCTGAGGACCGCGATCGAGGAGAACTACCGCTTCGAGCAGCTCGTCGGCGTCGTCGCGATGATGGAGGACAAGCAGGTCGAGGAGTATCTGGGTGTCCTCGAGCCGGTCCTGAGCCAGGTGGTCGTCACCGAGAACTCGTGGCGCGGCCGCGTCATGCCGGCCGACGAACTGGAGAAGATCGCCGTGGAGGTGTTCGGCCGCGACCGCGTCATCAAGGAGCCGGAACTGCCCGACGCGATCCAGACCGCCGTGAACCTCGTCGACGAGGCCGATGATCTCGGCGTCGGCTATGGCCGCGGCGTGCTCATCTGCGGCAGCTTCGTCACCGCCGGCGACGCGCGCACGCTGCTCAAGGAGCACATGAGCCCGGTCATGAAGCAGGCGATGAGCATCCACCAGCCCGTCGTCGAACCGGACGACACGGATGAACCGGACGATATGGACGACACGGACGCCGAGCGGTCCGACGAGGAAGCGACGAACAAGGACGAGTAACTAGGTGTATCTCAAGGAACTCACCCTCAAAGGCTTCAAATCCTTCGCATCCGCCACGACCCTGCGCTTCGAGCCCGGCATCACCGCCGTCGTCGGACCCAACGGTTCCGGCAAATCGAACATCGTCGACGCCCTGACCTGGGTGATGGGCGAGCAGGGCGCGAGGAACCTGCGCGGCACCTCGATGGAGGACGTGATCTTCGCCGGCACGTCCTCCCGCCCGGCACTCGGCCGCGCGCAGGTGAGCCTGACCATCGACAACAGCGATCACGCGCTGGACATCGACTACAGCGAGGTCACGATCTCGCGCACGATCTTCCGCAACGGCGGCTCCGAATACGCGATCAACGGCTCGCCATGCCGTCTGCTCGACATCCAGGAGCTGCTGAGCGACACCGGTCTCGGCCAGCAGATGCATGTGATCGTCGGTCAGGGGCGACTCGATTCGATCCTCAAGGCCGACCCGTCCGGCCACCGCGCGTTCATCGAGGAGGCCGCCGGCATCCTCAAGCACCGCAAGCGCAAGGAGCGCGCGCTGCGCAAGCTCGCCAACACCGAGACCAACCTCAACCGTCTCGACGACCTCCTGGGCGAGATCCGACGTCAGATGGGGCCGCTCGGACGCCAGGCGCGCGTCTCACGCCGCGCCGACGCGATCCGGGTCTCCCTGCGTGACGCCCGATCCCGCCTGTACGCCGACGACGCCGTCGCCGCGATGCGACGCCGCGACGCCGTGCACGCCGATCTGACGCGCGTGCGCGGCGACCTCGGCGCGGCCCGGCGCGAGCTCGCGCAGGTCAAGGTGCGCATCGAACAGGTCGAGACCGCCGTGGGGCGTTCCAGCCCCGCCATCGACACGGTCAACCAGACGTGGCGCGCGCTCACGCAGATCCGGGAGCGGCTGGACGCGCTCGCCGCGCTCGCGGACGAACGCGGCCGCTCCCTCGCCGGTCAGGTGGTCGCGAATCCGGGGGAGGACCCATCGATCCTCGAACACCGCGCCGCCGAGCTCGAATCACAGGCCAAGGTGCAGTCCGAGGCGGCCGCGAACGCGCGGCTCGCGCTCGACAAGGCCACCGAGTCCCGCGCCGCCGGCGAGCAGCGGCTGGCCTCCGTGCGTCAGACGCTGGACGAGCTGCGCCGCACCGCCCAGGAGCGTGACGCGCGCGTCGCCAAGTTGCGCGAGATGATCGCGCGCGAGGAATCGGCCGTGCAGCTGGCCCAGGGCCGGGCGAAGGATCTCGCCGCGCAGTCGGAGTCGCTCGCCGCCCAGCGCGCCGACGCCCTGACTCAGCGCGACCGTCTGCGCGAGGCGTCCGACCCCGATGCCGACGACGGCTCCGAGGCGTTGGACGCGGCCCGAGGGCTCCTCGCCCGACGCCGCGACGAGCTCAACGACCTGCTTGACCGCCAGCGCGACCTCAACGCGCAGGTGATCTCGCTGAACGCCAAGGCCGACGCGCTTGAGGACACGCTGGCGAACCGCAGCGCCTCCGGATCGCTCGCCTCGGACAAGGGACTCGGCGTGATGGGCCGCCTCGCCGACTTCATCGCCGTGGCCGACGGCTGGGAGGAGGCCGTCGCACGCGCCCTCGACGGCTTCGCGGGCGCGTTGGTCGTCCCCGACGCCGCACACATGCTGCACGCCCTCGAACGGGCCGGCGCCGACCGTCTCGGACGGGCCGTCGTCGTCACCCCGGTGGATTCGACGGATGATGCGGACGACTCATCCCCGGCGGACCCGCAGCGACTCTCGTCGCTGGTCTCCGCCAATCCCGACGCCCCCGATCCGGCCGTGGCCGCCCGCGTGGTCGACGCGGTGCGGGTGCTGCTCGGCGGCTATGCGATCGCCGAGACCGCCGGGCAGGCGCAGCAGTTGGTCTCGGATTCCCCCGCCGCCGGTGCCGCGGCCCCGGTGCACGCGGTCACGCGCGACGGCGAGGTGTTCACCGCCGGCGTCGCCGCGGTCGGCGGCTCGTCGCTGTCGCAAAGCGACCTGTCACTGGCCGCGAAGCGCTCGCGCGCCCTGAAGCGTGTCAAGGAGCTGACCGCCGAACTCGCCGGGATCGACGAGAAGGTCACGGCCGCAAAAGCATCCCGTGACGAGGCGTCGCGGGCGGTCGACACCGCCGCGCAACGTCACACCGAGCTGCGGCTCAAGGCGCGTCAGGCCGCCGCGTCCCTTGCGTCGGCCGACGAGCTCGTCGCGAAACTGGACCGTCAGATCGTCCAGCTGCGCGACCGCGCCGTGCGCATCGACGGGGAGCAAGACACCCATCAGACGAAACTCGACGACCTGAACCACGCATTGCACACGGCCGAACAGGCCGAGAACGGGCATGCGGACGCCGACGAGCTCGCCGGGCGCGGGCGCGAACTGGAGTCGGCGCTCGGCATGGCACGCGATCAGGAGACGGCCGCGAAGATCGCATGGACTGAGGCGAGCCGCAAGGCGGAATCGCTCACCCGTCAGGCCGGCCTGCTGCACGCCAACGCGAAGGAGGTCGCCGAGCGCCGCGCCCGCATCGAGGCGCTGAACGCGAAACGCCGCGAACAGGCGGAACGCGCGCATCGCATCGCCCTGGACGCGCGGGACGCGGCCGCGATGGTCGAGCGGGCGATCGCCGACGTCGTGGAACGCCGCGACCGACTGCAGGCCGCCGCGTCCGACCACAATGCGGAGCTGAAGACCCTGCGCGAACGCCGCAACGCGATCGAGCCGACGGTCACCGACCTGACCGCGCGCGAGCACGAGCTTGACGTGACCCGCGAGCGCCTCGCCACCGAATACGGCCAGCTGACCCAGAAGGCGAACGACGACCTCGGCATGGGACTGGACGACCTGATCGCCGAATACGGCCCCGATCGGCCCGTCCCTGTCCTCGACGAGACCGGCGCCCCGATCCCGGTGGATGGCAAGGACAGCGAGGAGAGCAAGGACACCGGACCCGCCATCCGCACCGTCCCGTACGTGCGCGCCGAACAGGAGAAACGCCTCGAGAAGGCGATGCGCGACCTGAAGGCGCTGGGCAAGGTGAACCCGCTCGCCACCGAGGAATACGACGCCCTCGAGGAGCGACACCGGTATCTGAATGACCAGCGTAACGACGTGGCCAAGTCCCGCGACGACCTGATGGACCTGATTCAGGGATTGGACCGGACGATGGTCGACGTGTTCCGCACCGCGTTCGAGGACACCGCCAAGGCGTTCGAGTCGATGTTCGCCACGCTGTTCCCCGGCGGCACCGGCAGGCTCCGCCTCGAGAACCCTGACGACCTGCTTGCCACCGGTGTGATCGTCGAGGCCAGCCCCGCCGGCAAGCGCGTCAAGCAGCTGAGCCTGCTGTCCGGCGGCGAGCGCTCGCTGACCGCGCTGGCGCTGCTGTTCGCGATCTTCACCGCGCGTCCCAGCCCGTTCTACGTGATGGACGAGGTGGAGGCCGCGCTCGACGACGTGAACCTGACCCGTCTGTTGAACGCGCTCGACCGCTTGCGCGAGCACGCCCAGCTCATCGTGATCACCCACCAGCAGCGCACGATGTCCATCGCCGACGCCCTCTACGGCGTCACGATGCGCTCCGACGGCGTCACCGCCATCATCAGCCAGCGCCTCCCGCGCCCCAACCCCTCGAGCAATACCTGACAAGGCGCATGATCCGGTAGTCCCGCAAACGCGACATTTGCTGGAACAGAGTGTGGGGCGCCGGATTATGGTACGCGACCGTAGGCTTGGCCGAACGGCCTTGAGTGTGTCGTGTACCATAATCCGGCGCCCCACACGGCTCCCGGAAGTCATTTCTGCGGAAAAAGAGAGCATGATACCGTCACGTCGGACGGACGCCATCAACAAGGACTTATTTCTGCGCCTTGCCCAGATACCTGCGGAACTTCGTGATCTGGTGGAAGTAGTTCACCGCCGACCAGAACAGGTGCGCCAGCGTGTCCTTGCGGTAGAACAGCGGGCATCCCGCCTTGCCGGAGCGGATGCGCTCGAGCGCGCGCGAACGCTCCGGTTCGGCGACGTAGCGCTTGATGACCGACTTCGGCACCATCTGGAACAGGAACTCGCCGTCGAGCACGCGCCTGTCGATCGTCTTGCCGAGTACGAAGTGGTCGACGAACAGGGTGACGAAGTTGACGCCGGCGAGGGCCAGGTAATACGTGTTGCGGCCCGGCCGCGTGTTGATCTCGAAGAACTTGTATGTGCCGTCGCGCTCGTCGTATTTGGCGTCGAAGTTCGAGAAGCCCTCGTACTTGACCTCCTTGAGGAACCTCTCGGCCTGGGCGACCACGTCGGGCTGGTTGTCGTCCATGATGCACACCGGGTTGCCGATGGCGGTGGGGTGGTGGTCCTGCAGGAGGACCTGCCCGATGCAGGAGACGCGCACGTTGCCGTCGGCGTCGGAGAAGCAGGTGATGGAGCGCAGGTGGGAGTCGTCGCCGGGGATGCAGTCCTGAACGATGAGCTCCTTGTCGTACACCGAGTTCTGCAGTTCGGTGAAGACGTGTTCGAGCTCCTCGGGGGTCTCGATGGTGAAGACCTTCTCCTTGCCGGGGAATTCGGCGTAGTGGTAGCGCGCCGAATTGGAGGGCTTGGCGATCACCGGGTAGGTGAATTCGTCGACGGGGATCCTCACGTCCGGGTCGGAGCAGTCGAAGCGCCACGTCTTGGGGTAGGGGATGCCGAGCTTCTCGCAGATGTTGTAGAACTCGCCCTTCTGCGTGATGCGGTCGAGCAGGTCGAAGTCGATGTACGGCACGACGAAGTAGCGTTCGAGGCGTTCCTTGTTCTGGGAGAAGATGCGCGCGTACCAGTCGCCGGAGCCGACGAGGATCGGCACCTTGCGGCCGGCGAGTTCGGCGCCGAGCTTGTCGAGGTAGTCGAGCATGACGTCCTCCTGGTCGACGTGGGGGACGATCCGGTAATCGGCGAAGCGGCTGGTGGAGCAGAACTTCTGGTCGGCGGTGCCGATGACGATGCTTGTGACGCCGTAGGCTTCGTGGAAGCAGCGGATGTAGGAGTATCCGAGCGTGTCGGCGCCGAAGATGACCGGCTGCAGGTAGCGGGAGACGTCCCGTTCCGATCTGATGAGCGTGCGTGGGTTCATTGGGTTCCTCGCTTCTGTTTTCGTTTCTGCGTTTCTGCGTTTCGTGGGTGTGATGGGGTGCGGTGACCGTCAGTCGAGTCCGAGTTCGCGGCGCACGATGGTCGCGTCGCCGGGCCAGTCGACCGGCTTGCCGTCGATGATGTTGCGCGTCTCGTGGCCCTTGCCGATGACGAGGACGATGTTGAACCGTCCGTCGCGGTCGGTGGATTCGCGCGCCTCGCGGATCGCGGTGGCGATGGCCTGTTCGCGGTCGACGATGATGTCGACGGTCTGCCGGCCGTCGTCGGGCACGAAGGAGGCCATCTCCTCGCAGATCTTGCGCGGGTCCTCGAAGTTGGGGTCGTCGAGCGTGAAGATGAACGATTCGGCGCGTCCCAGCGCGCCCTTGACGATGCCTTCGCGCCGGTCGATGGCCTTGCCGCCGGTCGTGCCGGACACGAGCGTGATGCGCGGGTTGCGTTCGCCGTACACGCGGATCATCTCGTCGACGAGCGCCTTGGTGGACAGGTAGTTGTGGGCGAAGTCGACGTAGACGTGCATGCCGTCGGAGCCGATGAAGCGTTCCATGCGCCCCGGCACGTGCACGGTCTCGATCGCGTGCATCGCCTCGTCGCCGAACGGCACGCCGGCCTTCATCGCGATGGCGATCGCGGCGGCCGCGTTGAGGAAGTTGAATTCGCCGAGCATGTCGAGTTCGAACAGCTCCGCGTCGTCGCCGTGGGCCACGACGAAACCGGTCTTGCGGCTCGGGTCGGCGGCGACGACCACGTCGGCGGGCGTGTGCCGGCCCGCGGCCGGGTCGTGCAGCGCGAAGGTGGAGACGGGCGCGCCTGCGGCTTCGGCGTCCTCGAAGAGCAGGCCGACATGCGCCGAGTCTGCGCCGATCACCATCGCGCGCGAGTTGGCGATGATCTGGCGCTTGCAGTGGAAGTAGTCCTCGAACGTGGGGTGTTCGATCGGGGAGATGTGGTCGGGGGAGATGTTGAGGAAGGCGCCCACGTCGAAGGTGAGCCCGTAGACGCGCTGGATCTTGTACGCCTGGGAGCTGACCTCCATGACGAGGTATGTCATGCCGTTGTCGACAGCCTCGCGCATCATGCGGAACGCGTCGAGCGGCTCCGGGGTGGTGAGCTTGGACGGGGCGAACGTGCGCCCGTCGAGGCAGACGGCGATCGAGCTCATCATCGCCGCGCGGCCGCCGGAGTAGGCGTTGAGGATCGCGTGCGTGAAGTAGTCGGTGGTGGTCTTGCCCTTGGTGCCGGTGATGCCGACCAGGGTGAACTCGTCCTGCGGGCGGCCGTAGAACTCGGCGGAGAGCAGGCTCATCGCCTTGTGCACGTTCTCGACGATCAGACCGGGGGCCTTGGTGCGGTCCGAATGGTCCTCCTCGGCCACGTACACGCCGAGGCCCCGCTCGTCGATGCCGTTGAGGAACTCGGGCTTGAACCGGCCCTTGACGAACAGCAGCGAGCCTTCGCGCACCTGACGCGTGTCGTAGGTGATTGCCGGGATCGGCCTGTCGGCGCCGGGCAGGCGCGTCGCGTCCATGGTCCAGAGCCCGGGCGTGATGATCTCGCGCAGCAGGTGATGGTCTTCCAACAGCTTGGCCGCGGAGGCGAGGCTCAGCGGCGAAGTCGTGGTGGGCATGTTCTCTCTCCTAGTGTCGTGCGGCGCGCGGGTCTCGCGTGCGTCACCGCACGATACTACTCCACGGATGTGTTCATCCGATGTTCATCATGGGGTGGCCTATCGGGCCGTTCGTCGCCGTGCCCGCCGTGCATCGCCGTGCGTCAGGCGCCGAGCAGGCGTTGGACGACGTGGTCGTCGCCCTCGTACGGCACGTGCTTGTTGAGGTCCTTGATCCAGCGTTCGTGCCCCTTGCCGATGACGAGCACCACGTCGAGGCGGTCGGGGTGGGCCTTGGCGTCGGCGAGGGCGTCGGCGATCGCCTCGACGCGGTCGAGGATCGTCGTCGTGGCCACCTGCGGGTTCGTCACGGCCGCGAGCATGTCGCGGCAGATGTCCGCATACGGCTCGGTGTCGGTGTCCTCGGCGGTGAACACGAATCGGGCGATGCGGTCCTGCGCGGCCTCGACGATCTCGCGTCGGCGGTCGTACGCCTTGTTGCCGGCCGATCCGGCGACGAGCGTGATGTGCGGGTCGCGCCCGGCGTAGCGCGAGTAGACGAAGTCGAGCAGCGCCTTGACGGACGTGTAGTTGTGCGCGTAGTCGACGATCACGTCGGTGTCGCTCGCCTCGTCGCGGGTGAGCTCCATGCGTCCGGAGACGCGCGTGGGCTCCATCGCGTGCAGCGCCTCGACCGCGTCGGCGGGCACGCCGGCCGCGTGGGCGAGGGTGACGGCGGCGAGGGCGTTCTCGTAGTTGAAGTCGCCGACCAGATGCAGCCGGTAGCGGCCCAGGTCACGCCCGTCGAGGCGCAGGAGATAGGAGTCGTGGGAGGCGTCGGCGGGCCACGCGTAGGCGGTCGTGCCGGGGTCGGCCGGGGCGTCGGCCGGATCGGACGGCGTCTCGTCGAGCAGCGCGAAGTCACGCACGGGCACGCCCGCGGCGGCCGCGTCCTCGCGGATCAGGTCGGCGTGCGCGGCATGGGCGTTGAGCACGAGCGTGCGGCAGTTCGCGGTGATCTGGCGCTTGCAGTGCAGGTAGTCCTCGAACGTCGGATGTTCGATCGGGGAGATGTGGTCGGGGGAGATGTTGAGGAACGCGCCCACGTCGAACGTGAGGCCGTACACCCTGTGGACCTTGTACGCCTGGGAGCTGACCTCCATGACGAGGTAGCGCATGCCGTTATCGACCGCCTCGCGCATCATGCGGAACGCGTCGAGCGATTCGGGCGTCGTCAGGTCGGATTCGACGTAGGTGTGGCCGTCGAGGCAGTTGTCGACCGACGAGAACAGCGCGCAGCGGCCGCCCGAGTACGCGTTGAGCACGGCCTGCGTGAAGTACGCGGTGGTGGTCTTGCCCTTGGTGCCGGTGATGCCGATCAGGGTGAACTCGTCCTGCGGCCGGCCGTAGAACTCGGCGGCGAGCAGCGCGAGGGCCTTGCGCGCGTCGTCGACGATCAGGCCGGGCGCCTTCGTGCGTTCGGACAGGTCGGTTTCGGCCACGTACGCGGCGAGCCCCTTCTCGTCGCAGCCGTCGAGGAACTCGGGCCTGAACCGTCCCTTGCACACCAGGATCGCGCCCGCGGACACCGTGCGCGTGTCATAGGTGATCGACGCGAACGGCGTATCCGCATCCGTGACGTTGGCCGCGGTGCGGGTCCATGCGCCGTCGTGGATCACCTCCCGCAGCAGATGATGCCGTGCAAGCAGTTCGGCGGCGGAGTTCAGGGTCAGTGCCATGGGGAGGGATCCTTTCGGCTGGTCGATCATGTCGCTCCTACTGTGCGCGTCGATGCTGAAAATCATCTGAATGTCGTCCGGACGGAATGACCGTGAGCGCGCACAGGGCCGATTACAATGGGCGGACGTGACCACACAGACGAACGAGACCCTGACCGAACGGCGCACGAGGTTCGAGCGGCTCGCCATGCCCGCGCTCAACGCGCTCTACCGGCAGGCGATGCGGCTCACCAACAACCCGGACGACGCGCAGGACCTCGTGCAGGACACGTTCGAGAAGGGCTTCAAGGCGTTCGACTCGTTCCAGGAGGGCACCAACTTCGAGGCGTGGATGACCACGATCGAACGCAACACCTACTTCAACCAGTACGCGAAGGCGAAGCGCCGCCCGCAGCGCGCCAACGACGCGGACGGCGAATACGACGACTGGGACATCTACGAGGCCTCCGAGCACACCTCGGACGGGCTGAAGTCCGCCGAGGACGAGTACCTCGACGCCTTCGCCCCCGAGGAGATCATGCAGGCCCTCTCCAAGCTGTCGCCGGAACGCCGGCAGGTGTTCATCGACACGGCGATCGACGGCAAGTCCTACAAGCAGGTCGCCGAGGAGCAGGGCGTGAAGATCGGCACGGTGATGAGCCGTCTCAACCGGGCGCGCACGCAGTTGAAGCGCGAGCTCGCCTCCTACGCGCGCGAGCACGGCTACGGAACGCAGCTGCCGTCGGGTTCATCGAAGGCAAGGTCCGGTAAGTCCGGTAATGCGTCCGCCGTCTCGACGCCATCCGGTTCGCCGAAGGCAAAGTCCGGTGAAAAACCGCTTCGGGGACTTAATTCCGGCGATAATGAAGATGATGCCTCCCTGAGGGGCCGTGGAATCGACGGAATCGACGAAGCCCCGCATTCGAAGCGAAGGAAGGAGATACGATGAACGGACGGCATGTGGAGCATGTGCGTCATATCTCCATCACCCGCACATCGGCCGACGGCGTGGTCAGTCATATCAGTCATACGGAGGTGCGCATCACCGGCGCGGACGACGCCGACACGTACGACGTCTACGGCACGGATGCGCGCGATGAGTCCGCGGACGGCGACTGTTTCGACCCGTCGACCTGCTGTTCCGAACGCGAGCAGGCGATGATCGCCGCGCTGCGCGCCTACCTGCGCCCCGACGAGGCGCCGGAGTGCCTCAAGACCCGTATCAAGGAGTGCCTCGACCACTGCTGCGGCGAGCGGTGAGCGGCGGGGCGGATGAGTTCCGCGGTGTGCCGTCGGACGCCGCCGGGGCGCCCCGGGTGAACGGCGCATGTCCCGCCGGCAACGCCCGGTGAGACGCGCGGTTGAGAACGTCTGTGTGTTGTGGCATAATTCCGAAGGCTTATTTTTCTAGAAAAAAGGAGTCCAATCATGGGCATGCGCGGACGTAAGCGCAGGGATCGTCGTAAGAAGGCCGCCAACCACGGCAAGCGCCCGAACACCTGATCGATCCTGTCGCAAGACATATGAAAACCCGCCTGAACCTCACGGTTCGGCGGGTTTTCCTTTTCGTTCTTCCTGTTCGGTCGCCTCTCAGTTCATCGCCATCGTGCTGGAGATGAGGGTGCTGGTCTTCGCCATGGCGCGGGTCACCGGCGTGTACAGCGTGAAGCCGATGAGCAGGGCGACCACGAGATAGATGCCCATGCGGCCCATCTGCTCCCAGTAGACGTTGCCGTAGAATCCTCCGACGGCCTCCCGCAGCGCGGTGATGCCATGCGAGAACGGCAGATAAGGGTACAGCTGTTTGAACACGCCTGGGAGCATCTCCACCGGGAACGTGCCGCCTATGCCGGCGATCTGCGAGATCATGAGCGCGGCGCAGATCGCCTTGCCGACGGTGTTGAATACGGCCGCCAGCGTGTAAACGAGCATCGAACTCACCAGCGACGACCACCACAGGCACAGCATGAACAGGAGCGGATCCGTCGCCTGCGCGCGCAGGTACAGCAGATCGCCGAGTCCCAGCACGGTGGTCTGCGCCAGCGAGAACGCGACGAAGGTCAGGCCGCGGCCCAGATACAGCTGCCATGGCCTCGGACGGTCCAGGGCCGCGGAGACCCTGTCCGACACGTTCGCCTTGAGGATGATGCTCAGGAACATCGCGCCGACCCAGATGGCCAGCAGTGTGTAGAACGGGGTCATCGCGGAGCCGTTGTTCGCGATCGGGTACACGGCTATGCGCTTCGTCGTCACGGGTGTGGTCATGGCCAGGGCGATGGTGTCCGTGGGTTGGGAGAGCAGTTTGCGTACCTCCTCCACGCCACCGGAGGCCATGGCCTCGTCCAGCTTGTCGGCGGTCTCGCCGAGTTTCTTCGATTGCTCGAGCAGCGTGTCATGCGCCGTGTCGATGTTGGCCGTCAGCTCCTCGATATTGGTCAGCGCTCCGGCCGAGCCGCTGCCGTCGGTTCGCCCGGTCACGTCGGCGAGCGTGGAGGTTGTCTCGTCGACCAGCGCCTTGGCGTCCGTCCCGGTCCGCTTGGCGGAGTCGGTCACGCCGGAGAGGGTGGCGACGACGTTGTCCTGATACGACTTGTTCAGGTCGCGGATCGACTGCGCGCTGGCCTGCGCCTGCGCGGCGATGTCCTTGCCCGCGTCGTTGATCGCCTGTCCCTTGGCTTCCGCCTGGTCCGCGGCGTCATTGATCTTCGTATCGGTGGCATTGAGACGCTTGAGGGTGCGGTCCACGTCGGCGATGGCCCGGTCGATCGCGGCCTTGGCCGGTTCCGTGTGCAGCGTCTCCCGGATGGAGACCAGCGTGTTGCGGTACTGGGTCAGGCTTGCGATCATCGGCCTGATGCGGTTCGTGGAGATCGCGCGCAGGGCCGCCGCGGTGTTGGCGGCTCCCGCGGCGGGTTTGCCCAGCGCCTCCTCGGCGTTATCGCCGACGTTGTCGAAGGCGTTCGCCGCGGAATCGAGTCCATCGGCCATGTTCGCGTTGACGCGGTCGATCGACGTGGATGCGTCTCCGAGCTTGCCGGTGATGCCGTCCATGTCGACGGTGGAGGATTGCAGCGACCGCTTCGTCCGTTCCATCGACTTGCCGGATGCGTCGAGCAGGGATGCCGCGGAATCGGCAAGACCCGCGTAGCTCGAAGCGAGGTCGGCCGCATCGGAGAGGTCGGCCGATTGTCGCCGCAGATTGGCGCTTAATGCGCTGATGGATCGTGCGCTCTGGTCCGTGTCGAGATAGGAGGCCACGGAATCAAGCGTGCCGGCTGCGGCCTGGGCGACGGACGAGGTGAGGGTGTCGCTGATCTGCTGGCGTACTGTGGATGCGCCCTGATCGGTGACGGTGGAGCCGATGGGGTTCTTCTTGGGGTTGGAGTAGTAGACGAGCTGCGCCTGCCTCGCCTTGGTCTTGTCCGTCTTCCCGGAATCCGCGGTCCCTTCGTTCAGCAGGGAGAACAGGTCCGTGCTGAAGTCCTCGGGAATCACGATGGCCGCGTAGTATTCGCCTGATTCCACGCCGCTTTTGGCCTTATCCTCGTTCACGAACGTCCAGTCGAGGCTGTCGTTTGCCCTGAGGGCGTTGGAGACCTGATCGCCCACGTTGACCTTCGCCGGCAGCAGGTCGCCCTGATAGCCCTTGTCCGAGTTGGCGACCGCGACCTTCATGCCGCCGGTGCTGTCGTAGGGGTCCCAGTTGGCGTAGATGTTGAACCATGCGTAGAACGACGGCATGAGGATCAGGCCGATGGCGATGATGAGTGCGATCACGCTGCTGCGGATGTGCAGCATATCGGTGCGGAATATGGCCCATACGTTCTTCATCAGCGGCCGTCCTTTCCATTGGTGTTGACATCACCTGCGGCCACGACGGAGCGCAGCAGGCTTTCGGCGCCCATCGTGCTGTCATGCGCCTGCCGCGGCAGGTGGAGGTGGATGTATTCGAGGATGATCAGCGCGACGTCCACCACGATCACCATCGCCAGCCAGGCCACGAGGAATCCGATGCTCGGTCCGACGATCATCATGGCGATGAGGAACACGACGGGGATGATCCAGATGAGGTGGAATCCGATGCGCACCAGATGCGGGTACAGGCGCTCGAATTTCTCCGCCCTGCGCCTTATGCCTGCGCCCCATGTCGGGTCGGCGAGCATCTTGCGCACGGTAATCATGGCGTTGCGTTCGGATACGACGATCTCCATGCGCTGCGCATTGACCAGATCGGTCTGCTCCAGTTCCCTGTTGAACAGGTCGTTGAGGTTGGCGAGCGCCGGGCGGCACAGCATCGCCACGAGCAGGAACATCACGGCGAACGTGGAGGTCTGCCAGATGCGTGTCCAGAAGTCCGTGCCGTAGAAGCCGCCGATCGTCTCACGGAGCGCCTCGACGCCGTAGGTGAACGGCAGTACCGGGTACAGCAGTCGGTAGAAGTGGGGCATCATCTCGATCGGGTACATGCCGCCTGCGCCCGGTACCTGCAATATCAGGAAGATCACGCTCAATGCCATGCCGATGTGCCGGAACATCATGACCAAGCTGTAGGCGATCGATACGTAGGTCATCGAGCATACGATGGTGCCCAGATAGTACGCCCATGGCACGTTGCACTGGATGCCGATGACGAGGTTGCCCGACGCGATGACGACGCCCTGCAGCACGGCGACGGCCATGAGCAGCAGCCAGCGTCCGAGGAACGCCTGCTTGGGCGTGAGCGCGTCGACGCCTTCCGAATCGGCGTCGTTGCGCAACAAGGTGAGCGCCACGAAGGCGCCCGCCCAGCAGGCCAGGTTCGTGAAGAACGGGGCGATGGCGGTGCCGTAGTTCCTCATCGGATAGTATTCGCGGGTCTCCAGACCGATCGGGGAGGCGAGGAACGAGGACACCTGATCGGCGTCCACGTGCGCGAGGCCCTTGACGCCGGTCCATGCGTCGCTCGCGCGGAGGACGGCGAAATCGGCCTGCGTGCGTTTCACCGACTCGTCCACGCGGTCGAGGGCCTTGCCTGTCTGTCCCATCACCTTGGATGCCGATTCGAGGGTCGTGTCGAGCTGGGCGAGATCGGCGTCGATGCGGTCGATCGATTCGGCCGTTCCGCCCACGGTGCCGGACAGGCCGACGAGCTGGGTGGAGACGCCGGTGAGGGTGGAGTCGATCCTGCTCGAAGCGTCCGAGGACAGGCTGGAGAGCCCGTCGGCCTTGCCGTTCAATGCGTCTAGGGAATCGGAGAGCTTCTTGCCGCCCGACTGCATCGCCGAGGGGATGCCATTGTTCAGTTGCCTCATCGCTTCGATCTGCGCGGCGAGGTCGCGCTGATGCCGTTTCGCCTGCGCGAGGACGTCTGAGCCTGCAAGCTGCGGATCGGATTCCATCGCCGCGATCGCATCCCCCAGGGAGTCGTTCGCGGATTCGAGCGTGGACAGTGATGCGTCGACGCGGCCGGAGACGTCCGCCGCATTGCCGTTGATGGTGTCCTTGACGCCGTCGATGTGCCCGGCAAGGGCGCCGGAACCGGACTGCACCTGTCTGATGGTCGAGTTCATGGAGTGCTGGAACGCCGACAAACCGGCGCGCGCGGAGTCGACGGAGGATGCCGTGTCGTTGACGCTCGCGGAAAGCGCGTCGGCGCGACCGGCGATGCCCGTCATGTTGTGGCGGGCCTTCGCGATCGTCGCCCGCGCATCGGTGATGGAGGATTGCGCGTCGTCGACTTTTCCGCGGGCCGCGGTGATGCTGGATCGGGCTTCGTCCAACTTGCCGTCCAACTGGTTCGCCGTCCCGTCGAGCTGGCCGTTCATCCGTCCGGCTTCCTTGGCGAGTGTCTTCGTGACGGTCCTGCTCACGGTGGAGACGAATGACGCGTTGATCTGTTGTTCGAGGGCGGAGGCGCCGGACTGCGTCACCCGCGGCGCGAGCGTATTGACCTTCTCGTTGACGTAGAAGGACAGTTCGGGGCGTGTGAAATCGCCCTGCAGCACGCTGGTCAGATCCTTGCTGAAGTCCTTGGGAATCACGATGGCCGCGTAGTATTCGCCGGATCTCACGCCGTTGACGGCGGCCGACTCATCCACGAACCGCCATCCCAGATCGTGGTTGTCCTTCAGGGCGTCCATGGTCTGATCGCCCACATTCAGTGTTGAACCGTTCACCATGGTTCCCGCGTCGTTGTTGGCCACCGCGATCGGCACGTCGCCGGTGTTCGCGTACGGGTCCATGTTCGCCGCGACGTTGAGCCATGAATACAGTCCCGGCACGAAGCATGACGCCAGAACGATGAACACGACGAAGGGCACCGCGCAGATCCGCTTCACATCGCGGATGAAGACGCGCAACACGTTATGCATGATAGTTGTCCGTTCCCTCGTGAATTCACCTACCGACCGTCACCGCCGCGACGGATTCGTCTGGGCATCCGCCGATTCGCAGGCCGATGCGCCGATATTCCTAGCAAGCATGGCCAGCCCGATCGCATGCGTGTTGTTGGCCGCGATCCTGACCACAAGGTCGATGGGCTCCCTGCGCCCGCGCCGATACCATTCCTTGAGCGAGCCGACGAGCCCGGCCGCCAGATACACGAAGTGGTAATCCCGCACGGCTCCGGCCGTCCGTCCGTCCACCGCCGGTCCCACCGGGTCCACCTGCGTTGCGGAAAGAGGGTCGATGAGCTCGTTGCAGTACGCGCCTATGGCGTCGATGAGGTCGCCGGAAAGCGCGTCCCCGGACTTGCCGGCCACCAGCAGGGATGTGGATTCGTCGGCCGCGGCGAACTCGAAGATCTCACGGATGAGGGGTTCGTAGTCGTCCTGGAGGATCTCCCCGCGATGGCGGGTGATGATGTTCTTGTACGAGTCGATGAGCTCGCGTTTGAGCTGGTCGAACAGGGCGTAGATGTCCGTGTAGTGCACGTAGAACGTCGCCCGGTTGACGTCCGCGAGACGGGTGAGCTCCATCACCGAGATCTTGTTGAGAGGCTTGACCTCCAGCAGCTTGACCAACGCGCTCTGCAGCATCGCCCGGGTGCGGCGCGTGCGTCTGTCCACGGGCCTGCCGGGCTGCCCTTCGGGGGATTCGCCGGCGCTCGTCCGAGTGTTTGCGTCTGCCATTCAGTGCCTCCAATGCCTTTGGTCCGCCACGTCACGCCGGCCGGAGGTGCCGGGGACTTCGGTTTTCGGTCGTGGTCCGTTGTCTCGACGACATCATAGCAAACACTCTTCGACAACTGTCGATAAACCATGCAGTTGTTGAAAATTGAAGCGATTTCGAGTCGGGTGACGCAAAACAATTGGGCGGTGCCCCGTGTGTGGAGCACCGCCCAATTGTTTTGCGGACCGTATGCGCGATCGCGTGTTTCAGACGCGATCGGCTCGGAACGTGACGCGCGTCGTGTAGTCGTCTCCGGGTTCGAGGACGACCAGATCCTTGCCGGTGCGGAAGGCGTCGGCGTAGGCGGTCATCGGCTCGACGGCGACGCCGGGCTGGCGGACCTTGGCACCGATCTCGTTGCCGGTGCACACCTGCCACGAGTTGATGGTCTTGTCGCCGGTCAGCGTGACCCTGATGCCGTCGGGGCGGGTGAACACCGCGGACGTGCCGCCGTCGGCGTCGCGGTCCACGATGCCGGTCCACGCGTCGTCGAAGCCGCGGCCCTCGAGCGTCGGGTTGTCGCGCAGATCGTAGATGCCGGCGACCGGCTCCTCGCCGGTGGGCAGCAGATGCTCGTCGACGGTGACATGCGTGTCGCACGGGATCGTCAGACGGCACGGCTCGTTGTCCGGGGTGATGTCGGCGCCGACGGAGCGCTTGCCGTTCGCCAGCCACGGGTGGATGCCGAACGCCCACGGCGCCCTGACGGAGTCGTTGTTGTGCACGGTGAACGTCTCGTTGAGGCCGTCCTCCTCAAGCGCGTAGGTGGCGGTGACGGTGATGTCGAACGGGTAGCCGGCCAGATCGGGGGATCGCCAGGAGAGCGTGACATGCGACTCGCCCAGATCCTCGAGCTGCCACATGTAGCGGTAGGCGTAGCCGTGCAGCGAGGCGGAGCGGTCGAACTCGTCGATCGGCATCTGGTAGTCCTCGCCGTCGAACGTGTACTGGCCGTCGGTCACGCGATTTGGGTACGGGGCGAGCACCCAGCCGTTGCAGCAGGGGATGACCTTGTTCGGGTCGAACGGGACGATGATGTCCTCACCCTGCCACTTGAGCTCGCGCAGGCTGGCGCCAAGCTCGGTGACGACGGCGCTCCACTCGCCGTTGCGAATCGAATACTGGTTGCCGGTGCGGGGTTTGAGAACCATGGTCTTTAAGCACACTCCTTCGTGATTCTGCACTTTGCAAAAGCGGATTGTTACCGCTCACAATGATACCTCACCTCAGTGTGAGGACCGCCGCCCCTTGGCCCCCCTCTGATGGGACGTTGCCGTGAAGCAAACAGCGGAGCTGTTTGTAGGCAACGTGCGAGCCGACAGGCGAGCCAGTCAGCTGCGCGCGCAGCGCGTCCGTAATTGCGGGACGGGCTGTCAGCGAAGCTGACTGGGGGAGAGACAAGCGACCGGCGTGCGGTACGCACTCCATTCAGGCGCGGCTCACCTCGTAGCGCACGACGGTGGTGACGCTTTCGCCCGGCTCGATCACGGTCAGGTGCTCGCCGGAGCGGAACGCGTTGGCCGGGGCGGTCATCGGCTCGACGGCGACGCCGTACGGGTGCTCGGCGAACGGGGCGCCGGTGGCGGTGTAGCACTGCCATGCGTTGATGGATTCGTCGCCGATGAGCTTCACCTCGATGCCGTCGGGGCGGGTGAACACGGTGGTCGTCGTGCCGTCGGCGGCGCGGTTGACGTCCAGCCACGCGTCGTCGAAGGCACGGCCCTCGAGCGTCGGGCCCTCGCGCAGGTCGGTGACGCCCGCAACCGGCTCGGTGCCGGTCGGGATCAGCCCGTCGTCGACGACCACATGACGGTTGGCATCGATCTTGAGGCGGCAGGCGGCGGAGTCGGCGTCGCGCTCCTCGCTGGTCGCGCCCCGCTTGCCGTTCGCGAGCCACGGGTGCAGGCCCAGGGCCCACGGCGCCGGCTCGTCGCCGTCGTTCGACGCGGTGACGGTGACGGTCATGCCGTGCTCGCCGAGTTCGTAGGTGACGGTGACGGTCACGTCGAACGGGTAGCCGTCGAGGTTCGGGAAGCGCAGCGACTGGGTGACCGCGTTGTCGGTGAGCGATTCCAGCTTCCACATGTAGTGGTAGGCGTAGCCGTGGTTCGCGTTGTGGCGCGGCGCGGGGTGGCACTCGTTGACCGGCGCGCAGTAGTGCCTGCCGTTGAAATCGTATTCGCCGTCCTTGATGCGGTTCGGCCACGGCGCGAGGATGTAGCCGTTGCAGGTGGGGGTCAGGTCGTCCGGGCCGAACGGGCAGAAGATCTCCTCGCCCTTCCAGTCGAAACGGCGCAGCTTCGAGCCGAGTTCGCAGACGACGGCGGAATAATCGCCGTAGTGGATGGAATACTGGTTGCCGGTGCGCGGTGTCTTGCTCATGTTCACTCCATAGTGAGAGGTGATGTTACCGCTACCATCCTAATGCGTGATCGGGCTGGGCGACGGGTGCCGGCCGGTCGCGCCCGCGGCGTTTCCACACGGTTTCCCCACGCGTTTCGCGCCCGGGGGAGTCGCCCGGGTTGCTAGTGTGGAGCGGGACGACACGAGGAGGATTTCGATCATGGGCAAACGCATCGTACTGGCCGATCCGAGGGGGTTCTGCGCGGGCGTGGACCGTGCGATCCTCACCGTGCGCACGATCCTCAAGGGTGCCGGCGGAGGCGTCGGCGCAGGTTCCGGCGATGGTCGGGACACGGTCCGGGATGCGGGAACAGGCCTGCCGCCGGTGTACGTGCGCCGGCAGATCGTGCACAACAAGCATGTGGTCGAGGACCTGTCCGCCCAGGGTGCGGTGTTCGTCGAGGAGCTCGGCGAGATCCCCGACGAGGCGGCCGCGGCCGGCGTGCCGGTGGTCTTCTCCGCGCACGGCGTGTCCCCCGAGGTCAAGGCGGAGGCCAAGGCGCGCGGACTCAACGTCGTGGACGCCACCTGCCCGCTGGTCGGCAAGGTCCACCGCGAGGTGACGCGCTTCGCCCGCGGCGGCTACGAGATCGTCTACATCGGGCACAAGGGCCACGACGAGGCGGTCGGCGTGGTGGGGGAGAGCCCCGAGCACGTGCATCTGATCGAGCACGAGGGCGACGTCGCCTCGCTCGACTTCACGCCGGACACGAAACTCGTGCTGCTCACGCAGACCACGCTGAGCGTCGACGAGACCGCCGGCACGATCGCGGCGCTGAAGGCGCGCTTCCCGTGGATCGAGATGCCGCCCAGCTCGGACATCTGCTATGCGACCTCCAACCGTCAGGCGGCCGTCAAGGTCGTCGCCGAACAGTCCGACTGCGTGGTGATCGTCGGGTCGGCGAACTCCTCGAACTCGGTGCGCCTCGTCGAGGTCGCGCAGGAGGGGCTCGGGCAGCGGGGCCGCGCGCATCGCGTCGACGACGCCGGCGACCTCGACGACGCATGGTTCGACGGGGTCGAGGCGGTCGGCATCTCCTCGGGCGCATCGGTGCCGGAGGAGTACGTCGCCGGCGTCATCACGGCGCTCAAGGCGAAGGGCTACACCGAGACGACCTCGGTGGAGACCACGCGCGAGGACATGCACTTCGTGCTGCCGGCTGAGCTTCGCCGACAATCGAGATAACTCAATCTCATCAGGCGTCGCGATACAAATGGCCCCCTCTGACGAGGGGGCTGGCAGCCCGAGGCTGACTGGGGGAGAGAAATGAAGCGGCCCGAATGGGTCGCGAGAAATGCAGTATCAGCCGAAGGCTGATGCCGGCAATCACCAGGTGCCGATGGGGGCGGCGACGGCGTCGAGGACCTTGAGCAGGTCGTTCGGGTTGACGCCGACCGAGAATCCGCGCTTGCCGCCGGAGACGAGGATCACGTCGTACTTCAGGGCGCTCTCGTCGAGCACGGTTTTGTGGCGCGTCTTCTGCCCGAGCGGTGAGATGCCGCCGACCACATAGCCGGATTCGCGCATCGCGACCTTCGGGTCGGCCATCGCGGCCTTCTTCGCGCCGACCGCGGCGGCCAACGCCTTCAAGTCCATGTGCCCGCTCACCGGCACGACGCCGACCACGCGTTCGTCGCCGGTGTCGGCCATGAGCGTCTTGAACACCTGATGCTCGTCGAACCCGAGCTTCGTGGCGGCCTCCACGCCATAACCGTCGTCCATGTGGTCGTTGGAGTGCTCGTACTCGTACGGGGTGAACTCCACGCCCGCGCGTTCCAGTTCGACGGTCGCCGGGGTGGAGCCGGCTCCCTTCTCATGCTTCTTTTTCTTGGTCATGCCCTCCAGTAATACCCTTCGTAAATGACAGATGCGTCCCGCCGGCCCGTATACGAGCCTATACGAGAAAACCCCCGCGCAAGGCGGGGGTTTCGACCGATCAATCGATCACGTCATGCAGCGCGGGGCTGCGACGACTCACTCGGAGATCTCGGCGAAGTACAGCAGGGTACGGATCATGTTGGAGGTGAAGCCGTACTCGTTGTCGTAGAAGGAGACCGTGCGGGCGAGGGTCAGGCCGTCGATGTTGTTCACGTCGGTCTGGGTCGGGTCGAAGACGCCACCGTGGGTGTCGCCCAGGATGTCGGAGGACACGATGCCCTCGTCGTTGTAGCCGTAGTAGTCGGTGTCGGAGAAGGCTTCCTTGAACGCGGCGTTGATCTCGTCGGCGGTGACTTCCTTCTCCAGCACGGTGGTCAGCTCGGTGACGGAGCCGTCCGGGACCTGCACGCGCTGGGCGTGGCCCTGCAGCTTGCCGTTGACGGACGGAACGACCTTGCCGATGGCCTTGGCGGCACCGGTGGAGTGGGCGATCGTGTTGATGCCGGCGGCGCGCAGGTTGCGGCCGGACTTGGTGCCACGCGGGCCGTCCAGCAGCATCTGGGTGCCGGTGTAGGCGTGGATGGTGGTCATGAAGCCGGCGCGGATGCCGAACTTCTCGTCCAGCAGCTTGACCATGGCGGCCATGGAGTTGGTGGTGCAGGAGCCGGCGGACACGATGTTGTCGGAGGCCTTGAGGATGTCGTGGTTCACGCCGAAGACGACGGTCGGGGTGGTGTCGTCCTTGGCCGGGGCGGAGATCAGGACCTTCTTGGCGCCGGCGTTGAGGTGGGCCTGGGACTTCTCGGCGGAGGTGTAGAAGCCGGTGCACTCGAGCACGAACTCGACGCCGTCGTTCTTGACCCACGGGATGTTGTTGGCGTCCTTCTCGGCGTAGACCTTGTACTCCTTGCCGTCCACGACGATGGAGTCCTCGGTGGCCTTGACGTCGACCGGAGTGCCGTCGTCGTGGCGGAAGGTGCCATGGGTGGAATCGTACTTCAGCAGGTAGGCCAGGGTGGCCGGGGTGGTCAGATCGTTGATGGCGGCAACCTCGATGTCACCAGCCTGACCGCCGCGAGCCTGCAGCTCGAAGATGCGACGGAAGGCGAGACGACCAATGCGACCGAAGCCGTTGATACCAATCTTAACTGTCATGTAATTCTCCCTTGGGGAAGGCCCCGGATGCGTGGACGCATACGGAACCATTGTTTACCAACGCTCCTTACTGTAATGCCTCACCTGTACTTCAGGCAACGTTTCGCGGGGTGTTTCGGCTGAAAACGAAGGAAATTCCGTGAGCGTTCACATACTGGACGCGACGCGGCCCGCGGGCCTGGTTCAGAGGCGGTCAGAGCGCCAGCAGGGAGGAGACGGAGGTGTCGAGCGCCCCCAGATCGCCGGAGAACCCATGCAGCCACGAAACCCGGGGCTCCGGCGCCTCGGCCGGGTAGGTGACGATCAGGGTGCCCTCGCGCACCGAGACCGCGGCCGGGGTGAGGGGCAGGAACTCGTTGCTCAGCCCCAGCACCGAATCCGAGTCGAGCACGCCGTCCATCAGACGGTACTTGAGACCCGGCTCGTCGATGCCGCGCGAGACGTCCGCGTGGGAGAACACCGACACCATGCGTCCCGGCCGCGCGTCGAACGCCGGCCAGTCGAGACGCCCGTCGTTGATCGCCGTGACGACCGTGCCGTCGCCGTGCAGGAACCCGATCCCGCCGTGGCGGGCGATCCGCGCCGTCAGGCGGATCGCCGAAAGCGTGTGGTCGACGCGCCCGCCGAGGGCCCCGTACACATGGAACGTGCGGCATTCATGCGCCCAGCCGACCTTCAGGGCGCTGAGCAGGTCCGGATCGTCCTTCTGCGGCGGCAGCGTGATCGTGTCCTCGCCGGCCGCCGGCCGATCGCCCTCAAGCGAGTCGAAGTCGCCCACCACCACGTCCGGCGCGACGCCGAGCGCGCGGGCGTGGTCCAATCCGCCGTCCGCCGCGACGACGAACGCGCCGTGGGGCACCCGGACCGCGTTCGCCGGGTTGCGGGACGGATCATAGTATTCGCCCGCGGCGAACACCACGCACGTCGCGCCCGCGTTCCCCGCCGTTCCCGCCGCGTCCGCCATATCGCCTGTCATGCTCATGCCGGCAAGTCTACGCGCGGTGCGTACCCGGTGTGTACCCGCGGCGTAATACCGTTGTCGTCTATGGCAGTGAAAACAGCGGCGAGCGACAGGCCGATCCTCAAGTCCAAGACGTTCCTGTACGTCACCGAATTCTTCTCCGGCATGGCGGTGATGGCCGCCGAGCTCGGCGCCTCGAGGCTGTTGGCGCCCTACTTCTCCAGCTCACAGATCGTGTGGACCATCATCATCGGCACCATCATGATCGCCCTCGCGCTCGGCGCCGTGTTCGGCGGCAAATGGGCCGACCGCGACCCCGACCCGGACAAGCTCTACCTCAGGATCATGGCCGCGGCCGTGTGGATCTCGCTGATCCCGCTCGTCGGCAAGTTCGTGATCCTCCTGGTCTCGGGCCTGCTCATCGTGACCGTGTCGACCAACTTCCTCGTCATCGCCGCGTTCGTCTCCTGCATGCTCGTCTTCGTGCCGCCGCTGTTCCTGCTCGGCACCGTCACCGCGGGCCTCAACAAGTTCGCCACCGACTCGCTCGACGACAACGCCTCCGTCGTCGGCCGCCTGTCCGCGTGCAACACGGTCGGCTCGATCCTCGGCACGTTCCTGCCGACGTTCGTCACGATCCCCGCCGCCGGCACGTTCGTCACGTTCCTGCTCTTCTCCGGAGTCCTCCTGGCGATCCCGCTCGTCTACTTCGTCTCGATGAAGGCCCGGCGCATCGCCTGCGCCGCATCGGCCGTCGTCTTCGCCGTCTCCGCGGTCCTGTCCCCGATGACCGGGTTCGCGTTCTGGGAGAACCACACGACCCTCGCCTACGAGGGCGAGTCCATCTACAACTACCTGCAGGTCAAGAACCTGTCCGACCGCACGATCCTGTCGACCAACGTGCTCTTCGGCGTCCAGTCGGTCACGATGAAGGACAAGGGCCTGACCGGCATGTACTACGACACCGCGCTGGCGGCCCCGGCGCTCGCCGACCACGCGGACAGCGCGCTGATCCTCGGCATGGGCACCGGCACCTACGCGAGGCAGCTGAAGCGCTACTACCCGGACATGTCGGTCACCGGCGTCGAGATCGACCAGAAGATCACCGACCTCGCCGTCAAATACTTCGACGAGCCGGCCGACGTGCCGGTCTCCACCTACGACGGGCGCGCGTGGCTCGCCGCCTCGCATGACACGTACGACGTGATCATGGTCGACGCCTATCAGGACATCACCATCCCGTTCCAGATGAGCTCCGACGAGTTCTTCTCGATGGTCCGCTCCCACCTCAACCCCGGCGGCGTGATGGTCGTCAACATGAACATGATCTCCGACGGTGAAGGCTCGATCAACGAGGCCCTGCAGACCACCATCGCCAACGTGTTCAACGGGGCGTGCCGCATCGGCACCACCTACACGGCCGACGTGCCCGGCACCACCAACCGCGAGCTGTTCGCCAAGGCGCCGACCGCCGACGAGACCGGCCGCTATGAC
The DNA here is from genome assembly GCF_008698235.1 of Bifidobacterium rousetti. Classification (GTDB taxonomy): domain Bacteria; phylum Actinomycetota; class Actinomycetes; order Actinomycetales; family Bifidobacteriaceae; genus Bifidobacterium; species Bifidobacterium rousetti. The sequence goes on along the minus strand of NZ_PEBH01000002.1, from coordinate 31,422 downwards.
GGCTGCGATGATGCCTGGCGCGCCACAGGGCGGATCGCCACCGTCTCCGAGCCGTTCACCTCCACGATGGGGGACGACGTGACCGCCGGGGCGCTGCGCGCCGTCACCCGTGAGCGCACCGGCGACGCGGAGCTCACCGCGTACATGGGCGAGGTCGCCGGGCGCATGACGGCCGTGAAGGACCCTGCCGCCGGCGACGAGTCGCTGGTCCTCACCGACGACCACGCGCCGGTCGAGCTGCTCGGCATGCGCGCCATCGACCAGCTCATCGCCGAGGAGGCCGGGCCGTACCGCGAGATCCTCGAGAAGGAGGGCATCGGCGGTCTGCTGCGCGCCGTGCAGTAACCACGGCGGCATCGAAAGACATCGCGACACGCGGCTGTCGCCGGGTGTGGTATAGTAACCATTCGGCTTGAGAAATCAAGAAAGCGGGGCAACCCCACCTGGAAGCCTTTCAAGGCCTCGGGTTCAAGGCATAGGCCTTCCTTCCGCTTCATCATGCGGCATATGCATGCGATGCATGCGTTCGCATACGCGGGAGACACAAGGAATCACGCATAGCGTGGAAGTTGCAACATAGCGCCATACGGCGCATATCGGCCTGCCATGAAACCGGAGCGATGAACGACGTCCAGACGGCGAGTCCCGTAGAGGAAATTTGAGGATTGGAGTCATCATCAGCGACGAACCACGCATTAACGACGAGATTCGCGTCTCGCAGGTGCGCCTGATCGGCCCGAACGGCGAACAGGTGGGAGTCATCGCGACCTCGGTCGCCCTCAACCTGGCGAAGGAAGCGAACCTCGATCTCGTCGAGGTGGCGCCCAACGCGAAGCCTCCGGTCGCCAAGCTCATCGATTACGGTAAGTTCAAGTACAACGAGAAGATCAAGGCTCGTGAGGCTCGCCGTAACCAGAACACGGCCGAGATCAAGGAGATCCGCTTCCGCCTCAAGATCGACGACCATGACTTCGAAGTGAAGAAGGGCCATGTGGTCCGCTTCCTCAACGGAGGAGACAAGGTCAAGGTCACCATCATGCTGCGTGGCCGCGAACAGTCCCGTCCGATCGGAGGCGTCGAGCTGCTGCAGCGTCTCGCCGCCGATGTGGAGGAGTACGGCACCATCGAGTCCAAGCCGAAGCAGGAGGGCCGCAACATCATCATGACGCTTGCGCCCAAGGGCAAGAAGGTGCACACCCAGTCCGAGCAGCGTCGTCGCGGGGCCGAGTCCCGCGCCGAGCGTCAGGCCCGCCAGGCCGCGCGTCTGGCCGCCAAGCAGGACGCGAAGGCACAGGCCGCGGCCGAGGCGCAGAACGCGATCTCCCCCTCGACCTCCAGCAAGAACACCAATAAGGAGGGCAGCAATGCCGAAGATGAAAACTAATTCCGCCGCTTCCAAGCGCGTTCGTATCACCGGCTCCGGCAAGGTGATGCAGGTCGGTTCCGCCATGCGCCACAACCTCGAGCACAAGTCCGCCCGCAAGCGTCGCGCCCTGTCCGCCGACGACGTGCTGCGCGGCGGCCAGGCCAAGAAGCTCAAGCAGCTTCTGCAGAAGTGACCACGTGCCGTACGGCATCGATTCACCAGAATTAGAACTTTAGAAAGCTGAGGAAATAGATTATGGCACGTGTCAAGCGCGCAGTGAACGCCCACAAGAAGCGTCGCGTCGTTCTCGAGAGGGCCTCCGGCTACCGCGGCCAGCGCTCCCGCCTGTACCGCAAGGCCAAGGAGCAGCTGTTCCACTCCTTCAACTACAACTTCCGCGACCGCAAGGCCCGCAAGGGTGACTTCCGCAAGCTGTGGATCCAGCGCATCAACGCCGCCGTCCGCGCCGAGGGCATCACCTACAACCGCTTCATCCAGGGCCTGCGTCTCGCCGGCATCGATCTGGACCGTCGCGCCCTCGCCGAGCTGGCCGTCTCCGACGCCGAGACCTTCAAGACCATCGTCGAGGCCGCCAAGGCCGCCCTGCCGGAGGACGTCAACGCCCCGGTCGAGGCCTGAGCCAGACACCAAACGATGGATCGTCGGGGCCGGAAGAGACCCTGACGGACAGACGAAAGACCCCGCATCGCGCGGGGTCTTCGCTTTTTCGGCAAAGACTCGTCGTGGGAAGCGGCGTGGAGGACGTATGGAGGATGTGAAGGAGGAGACGCGAATGGAGAACGGGTTCGACCGGCTGCTCGAGCGGTTCCTCGCGCACATCGGCGTGGAGCGCGGGCTGGCCGACGCCACCGTGACGGCCTATGAGTCCGATCTGCACAAGTACACGGGCTGGCTCGCGTCCCGTGGCGTCGACGGCATCGCGCACGTCACCCGCCGACACGTCGAGGACTACGTCGCCTTCCTCGACGATCTTGGGGAGTCGGCCCGCTCCAAGGCCCGCCGCCTCGCCGCCGTGCACGAGTTCCACCGATTCGCGCTCGCCTCGCGCGTGGTCGACGACGATGTGTCCGCCGCGGTCAAGGCGCCCAAGGGGGCGTCCACACTGCCCGACGTGCTCACCGTCGACGAGGTCGCGCGCCTGCTCGACGCGGTGCCGACCGAGGGCGACGACCCGGTGATGCTACGCGACAAGGCGCTGCTCGAGTTCATGTATGCGACCGGCGCCCGCGTCTCCGAGGCCGTCGCGGCAAACCTCGACGACATCGATCTGGACGACGCGCACGTCGCCCGGCTCACCGGCAAGGGATCCAAGCAGCGTCTGGTGCCGATCGGCAGCTACGCCCGCGAGGCGATGCGGCGCTACCTCGCCAAGGGGCGTCCCGCCCTCGAGGCGCGCATCAAGGGGGCCGCGCAGCCCGAGCGCCGGGCGATCTTCCTCAACAAGCGAGGCCGCCGGCTGTCGCGCCAGTCGGTGTGGGAGGTCGTCAGGGCCGCGGGGGAGCGCGCCCGCGTCACCCGTCCGCTGCATCCGCACACGCTGCGCCACTCGTTCGCCACGCACCTGATCCAGGGCGGCGCGGACGTGCGCACCGTGCAGGAGCTGCTCGGACACGCCTCGGTGACCACCACCCAGATCTACACGCATGTGAGCCCGGAGAACCTCATCGCGACGTACCTGACGGCCCACCCCCGCGCGAAGTGAACCGGAATGATGCCGGAATGATAAGGTGAACATATGCCTACGGATATGCTTGGACGCGACTATCAGACCTTCCCCGTTCCCGAACCGCTGCGACAGCACGGCCCGGCGAGGGTCATCGCCATGTGCAACCAGAAGGGCGGCGTCGGCAAGACCACCAGTTCCATCAACATCGCCGGCGCGTTGAGCCAGTACGGCCGCCGCTGCCTGATCGTCGACTTCGATCCGCAGGGCGCCGCCACCGTCGGTCTCGGCATCAACGCCAACACCGTGGAGAACACCATCTACACCGCGCTGTTCGACCTGCGCGTCGACGTGCACGACGTCGTCCGCCACACCGCCTTCGAGAACCTCGACATCATCCCGGCGAACATCGACCTGTCCGCGGCCGAGGTGCAGCTCGTCACCGAGGTTGGCCGCGAGCAGATCCTCAACAGCGTCCTGCGCCCGCTCAGGAGCGAATACGACGTCATCATCATCGACTGCCAGCCGTCGCTCGGCCTGCTGACGGTGAACGCGCTGACCGCCGCCGACGGCGTGATCATCCCCGTGGCGGCCGAGTTCTTCGCGCTGCGCGGCGTGGCCCTGCTCATGCAGTCCATCGAGAAGGTGCAGAGCCGCATCAACCCGAACCTCAAGGTGTACGGCGTGCTGGTGACGATGTTCACGCGCACCCTGCACTGCGAGGAGGTCATGCAGCGCATCTACGAGGCGTTCCAGGACAAGGTGTTCCACACCGTCATCTCCCGCTCGATCAAACTGCCAGACTCCACCGTGGCCGCCGCGCCGATCACCATGTACGCGCCCAACCACAAGACCAGCCAGGAGTACCGCGAGGTGGCGCGCGAGCTCGTCGCGAACGGGGTGATCGCCTGAGCGGGGCGAACCCGGCCGCGCCCGTCGCCGTTCCGGGCTCCCCGACGGGTGCCTCGGGTGCGTCGGAGCTCGAGGCGATGGCCGATTCCGGGTTCTCGGTCGATCTGGACGTGTATTCGGGCCCGTTCGACGTGCTGCTCGGCATGATCGCCCGCAGGCGGCTCGAACTGACCGAGGTGTCGCTGGCGGCGATCACCGAGGAGTTCCTCGACTACGTGCGCCGTGAGTCGCCGGCGGCGGACACGTCGCTGAACGCGGACGGCATGGACGAGGCCAGCGCGTTCATCGACGTGGCCTCGGTCCTCGTCGAGGCGAAAAGCGCCGCGCTCCTGCCCGCGGACGAATCCGGCGAACGCGACGAGTCCAGCATGGAGGCGCTGCGCGAACGGGACCTCCTGTTCGCGCGGCTGCTGCAGTACCGCGCCTACAAGGAGGCGTCCCGCGCGTTCAGACGCAGCCTCGAGGAGCACGCCGGCGTATTCGCGCATCCGGGCGTCGTCGACGAGCGGGTGCGCGCCATGCTGCCGGAACTGGTGTGGACGATCGGCCCCGACGACCTCGCCGGGATCGCGGCGCGCGTGTTCGCCGCCGCCCCGGCCGACACGGTGAGCGTCCACCAGCTGCATGTGCCGCAGGCCGATCTCGACGAGCAGCTGCGCATCGTGCGCGAACGGTTGGTCTCGCTGGGGGCCGGGGAGTCGATCACCTTCGACGGGCTCGTGGCCGACGCCGCGCGCCGCGTCGAGGTGGTGGCGCGCTTCCTCGCCGTACTGCTGCTGTTCAAGCGCGGCGAGGTGCAGTTCCGGCAGGACGCCCCCTACGCGCCGCTGCACCTGCGCCGGGCGGCTGGCGCGGCGGCGTGAACGCGTGCGTCGAAACGAACGCGTGCATCGAAACGAACATATCGGGACATCGGGAAGGAAAGGACGGTAATGGGCGTCGCTGACGTGACGGAGGACATGAACGCCGCGAACGGAGGCGGTGCCGCGCGCGCCGGAAGGACGGACCGCGCGGGACTGCCGGTCGAGGAGTACCCCGGCGGGCTCAAGGCCTGCCTCGAGGCGATCCTCATGGCGGCGGACGAGCCGCAGGATGCCGATGATCTGGCCCGTGTGCTCGGCGTCGACCGCACGGTCGTGACCGAGGCGCTCGAACGTCTCCAATCCTCCTACGCGATGGCCGAACGCGGGTTCGAGCTGCGCCGGACCGCCCGTGGATGGCGGTTCGCGAGCCGGGCCGAGTTCGAGCCGGTCGTCGCCGCGTTCGTCACCGACGGGCAGACCTCGCGCCTCAGTCAGGCGGCGCTGGAGACGCTGGCCGTCGTCGCGTACCGCCAGCCGGTCACCCGCGCCCGCGTCTCCTCGATCCGCGGCGTCAACTGCGACGGCGTGATCCGCACGCTGTGCGTGCGCGGGCTCGTCCAGGAGCGGGGCGTCGACGAGGAGACCCGCGCCGCCCTGCTCGTCACCACCGACCTGTTCCTCGAGATGATGGGACTCGACTCGCTCGACCAACTGCCCGCGCTCGCCCCGTTCCTGCCCGATCCCGACGACGCGATCGGACAGGGCGAGACCCTCGAGACCCTCGAGACGAGATGACTCCGGCTCCCTGTAGGGACTGGGGGAGCCGGCCCGTGGGGGAGTTTTCCGAGGGGTGACTCATATCTTCGCCTTTAAAACCCTTGGAATTTCAGGCGTTTCTATTTATGGTCATTATGACTATAAATGATGCTATGCTTCTTGACCATCGACGGATCGGCTCGTGATCCGCGCTGGGAAAGAGGTCGAATTGGGCATCGGCAACGTTTCGGAACGACGGCTCGCGCCACCGCAGGTGGGCGTGTCGGTGGTCATCCTCGCGCTCGCGCCGGGTGGCGGCGAGACCGGCCGCGGACGCCTGTGGATGCCGCTGGTCCGGCGCGTGCGGCAGCCCTATCTAGGATGCTGGGCGCTGCCCGGCGGCGACCTCTTCGCCGACCGCTCGCTCGAGGACTGCGCGTACGCGGCGCTCGAATCGACCACCTCGATGCACCCGCGCTATCTGGAGCAGCTGTACACGTTCGGCGGCCCCGACCGCTCGCGCGGCGGGCTGCCGATGGTGTCCGTCGTCTACTGGGCGCTCGTCGGGCGGGCCGAGACGCGCGACCTCGTCGAAGGGGACAACGTCAAGTGGTTCCCCGAGGACGAGCTGCCCGAACTCGCCTTCGACCACCGCCGCATCATCGACTACGCGCTGTGGCGCCTGCGGAACAAGATCGAATACCCGGACGTGGCCGTGCGCCTCGTCGGCGAGACCTTCACCCTCGGACAGCTGCACGACGTGTACGAGGCCATCACCGGCGAATCCATCGACCTGGCGAACTTCCGACGCAGGATCCTCGCCTCCGGCCAGCTCGAGGACACGGGAGCCAAACAGCGCGTCGGACGGCACCGCCCGGCCGCGGTATACCGCTACGTCACCCCGTCCGACGCGGCGGGGGAGACGAGCCAACGCCGCGACCTGTGGAACCCCGCGCAGTGGGACGCCGGGCCGCAGACCCCTCGGCCGGCGTCCGACGCGCTGGCGGCGCTCGCCCGCTGAGCGAGCCGTCGCGCCGGATTTCCCAAGATTTTCAAGCCGTATCCAGAAAGGAACAACCATGACCGCAACATTCACCGCGCCGTCCGTCGACGAGATCATCGCCCGACTCGGCGCACAGAGCACCTGCGACGCGGGGCTCACCCTCGACCCGTGGCACTTCGACACCACCAAGCCCAGCTACGGGCCCGGCGCCTCGATGCTCGACCGCCTGCCCGCGAACTCGCCCCGGCAGCAGGTGCTGCCCGACGAGTACCGCAACGCCTCCGAGGAGGAGCTTCAGCGGCGCATTACCGACGCCAAGCGCCGCCTCGGCTCGAAGCTGCTCATCCTCGGCCACTTCTACCAGCGCGACGAGATCATCCGCCACGCCGACTTCGTGGGCGACTCCTTCCAGCTCGCCAAGAACGCGACCGAACGCCCCGACGCCGACCACATCGTCTTCTGCGGCGTCCACTTCATGGCCGAAACCGCCGACATCCTCTCCACGCCCGAACAAAGCGTGACCCTGCCGAACCTGTCCGCCGGCTGCTCGATGGCTGACATGGCCAACATCGACCAGGTCGAGGAGGCGTGGGACCAGCTTGGCGAGATCTGCGGGCGCGACAAGGACGCCGACGGCATGCAGCCGATCGTCCCCGTCACCTACATGAACTCCTCCGCCGCCCTGAAGGCGTTCTGCGGACGTCACGGCGGCATCGTGTGCACGTCGTCCAACGCGCACGCCGTGCTCGAATGGGCGTTCGCCCGCGGCCGGCGCGTCCTGTTCTTCCCCGACCAGCATCTGGGCCGCAACACCGCGCGCGCGATGGGCATCCCGCTGAGCCAGATGCCGCTGTGGGACCCGTTCAAGTCGATGGGCGGCGCCTCCGACCCGTCCGACTACGCGAACGCGAGGATGATCCTGTGGAAGGGCTTCTGCTCCGTGCACCAGCGCTTCACTGTCGAGCAGATCGAACGCGCCCGCAAGGCGTACCCGGGCGTCAAGGTCATCGTGCACCCTGAATGCTCGATGCAGGTCGTCGACGCGGCCGACGGCGTCGGCTCCACCGCGTACATCGTCAAGGAGATCGCCAACGCGCCCGCCGGCTCCGCCGTGGCCGTGGGCACCGAGATCAACCTCGTCAACCGCCTCGCCGCCCAGTATCCGGACAAGACCGTGTTCTGCCTCGACCCGGTCGTCTGCCCGTGCTCGACGATGTACCGCATCCACCCCGCCTACCTCGCCTGGGCGCTGGAGAACCTCGAGGCCGGCAACGTGGTCAACCGCATCACCGTCGACGAGGACACCGCGCGCGAGGCCAAGGTCGCGCTGGAGCGCATGCTGCGCGTCCACTGAGCGGATCGCGACATAGCCACGCATAACGGACATACGAGAGCGGACATACGAGAGGAAAGAGCAGAACGGCAATGAACGAGGACACGCGCATCCTGATCATCGGGGCCGGCGTGGCGGGACTGTCAGCCGCGCTGGCCGTGGCCGGCGCCGGACACGACGTGACGCTGGTCACCAAGGACGAACTGGTCGAATCGAACACCTACCACGCGCAGGGAGGCATCGCCGCGGCCATCTTCGCCGACGACGACCCCAGGCTGCACGCCGCCGACACCATCGCCGCCGGACACGGCCTGTGCGACCCGAAGGCCGTCGACATCCTCACGCGCGAGGGCGCCGAGCGCGTGCGCGAATTCGCCGCGGCCGGCGTGCGGTTCGACCGCGACGCCGAGGGGCACATGCTGCGCGGGCTCGAGGCGGCGCACTCGCGCGCCCGCGTCGTCCACGCAGGCGGGGACGCCACCGGCAAGGTGCTCGAACTCGACGTGTCCGCGATGGTGCGCGCCAACCCGCGCATCCACATCGTCGAACACGCGTTCCTCGAGGACCTCGTCGTCAGGGACGGGCGCATCGCCGGTGTGAGGCTGCTCGTCGACGACGGCGCGGCCGGCGCGACGAGCCGCCTCGTCGAGGCCTCCCGCGTCATCCTCGCCACCGGCGGCGCCGGGCGCATGTACCCGTACACCACCAACCCGGCCGTCGCCACCGCCGACGGACTCGCCGCCGCATGGCGCGCCGGGGCGCAGGTCGCCGACCTCGAGTTCTACCAGTTCCACCCCACCGCGATGGCCGTCGGCGAGCACTTCCTCGTCTCCGAGGCGGTGCGCGGCGAGGGCGCGGTCCTGCTCGACGAGCACGGCCGACGGTACATGCGGGACGTCGACCCGCGCGCCGAACTCGCCCCCCGCGACGTCGTCGCCCGCGAGAACTTCCGCGTCATGCAACGTCAGGGCGGACGCCCCGTCATGCTCGACGTCTCGCCGATGCGCGCCGAACACCCCGACCTCGCCGCGTTCCTCGCGCACCGGTTCCCGACCATCGACGCCTACACGCGATCGCTCGGCTTCGACTGGAGCCGCGAGCCGATCCCCGTCGCCCCCGCCGCCCACTACTACATGGGCGGCGTGCGCACCGACCTCGACGGCCGCGCGTCCGTCCCCGGACTGTACGCGGCCGGCGAATGCGCGCGCACCGGCGTCATGGGCTCCAACCGCCTCGCCTCCAACTCGCTGCTCGAAGGACTCGTCTACGGCCGGCGCGCCGGCCTCGCCGCCGTCGCCGACACCGACGACACGGTATGGTCGCCCGAACCATTGCTCAACTCCGCGACCGGCGAGGCGTACACCGCAGCGCCCGTCAGCCTCACCGACCCGGATGCCCCGGATACGGATGGGTTGGCCGGATCGGCCGGTGACGACACCGGCGTCTGGGACCGCACACGCATCCAGGACACCATGTGGCACGGCGTCGGCGTCCTGCGCGACGCCGAAGGCCTCGCCCACGCGATCGACGGGCTCGGTCGGGGTCTCGCCGCCGCGAACGCGCACGCCGGCGAGGCGGCCGCGGCCGGGGACGTCACCGCGCTCGAGAACCGCGACATGCTCACCGTCGGACGCGTCGCCGCCGTCGCGGCGCTCGCCCGCACCGAATCGCGTGGCGCCCATGCGCGCACCGACTGCCCCGAACCGCGCGACGAGTGGGCCCACTCCGTCGCCTACGTCAGGAGGTGACGCCATGCTCACCCAGCACATCATCCGCACCGCCGTCGAGGCGGCGCTCGCCGAGGACGCACCCTACGGCGACGTGACCTGCGAGACCACCATCCCCGCCGACGAAACCGGTCGCGCGGCCCTCACCGCCCGCGAGGACGGCGTGATGAGCGGCATCGACGTGTTCGCCGCCGCATTCCACGCCCAGAACCCCGGAATCGAGGTCGCGCCGGCCATCGCCGACGGCGAGCCCTTCCGCGCCGGGCAGGCGCTCGCCACCGTCGCCGGTCCGGTCAGGGACCTGCTGACCGCCGAGCGCGTCGCCCTGAACTTCACCCAGCGCATGTGCGGCATCGCCACGATGACCGCCGCGTTCGTCGCCCGTGTCGACGCGATCTACGCCGACGGCCAAGCGGGCGGCCAAGCGGACGGCCCCGTCACGATGTCCCGCCGCTACGCGCGCACGCGCATCGCCGACACGCGCAAGACCACGCCCGGACTGCGCCCGTTCGAGAAATACGCGGTCACCTGCGGCGGAGGGCACAACCACCGCTACGGTCTGTCCGACGCGGTCATGATGAAGGACAACCATCTGGCGGCGCTCGCCGCGCGCGGCATCGACCTCGCCGGCGCGATCCGGCATGTGCGCGAACAGGTCGGCCACACCACGCACATCGAGGTCGAGGTCGACCGGCTCGACCAGATCCCCGCCGTCATCGAAGGCGGCGCCGACACCATCATGCTCGACAACTTCACGCTCGAGGACACCCGCCGCGGCGTCGAACTCATCGACGGGCGCGCCATCGTCGAAGCCAGCGGCAACATGAGCCTCGACCGCGTGGCCGCCGTGGCCGCCACCGGCGTCGACGTCATCTCCGTGGGCGAGCTCACGCATTCCGTGCGCTCCATCGACCTCGGCCTCGACTGGCGGAACTGAACGCAGGAACCGAATGCAGGAACCGAACGCAAAGGAGACGATCATGACCGATGCCGAGGAACTCTATCTCGACGCCGCCGCCACCGAACCGGTCAGCCGCGATGTCATCGACGCGATGACACCGTTCCTGACCGACGCCTACGCGAACCCGGCCAGCGTCCACCAGCCCGGACGGACCGCCGCCCGCGCCCTCGACGCGGCGCGCGCCTCCTTCGCCGCCGACCTCGGCGCCAAGCCCGACGACGTGATCTTCACCTCCGGCGGCACCGAATCCGACAACCTCGCCGTCAAGGGCATCGCGATGGCACGGATGCGTCGGATGGGACTCGGGGTGCAGGGGAGTGGGAGCGCCGGAAATAACGCCTCGGGAACCGTGCCCGCCGCCCGCCGCCCGCGCATCGTCATCTCGTCGATCGAACACCCCGCCGTCGCCGCATCGGCCGACTGGCTCGCACGCTGGTTCGGCTTCGAGGTCGTGCGCATCCCCGTCGACGGCCAGGCCCACCTCGATCTGGACGCGCTCGAACGGGCGATCGACGGCGAGGCGGGGGAGCGGACCACACTCGTCGCCGTGATGCTCGCCAACAACGAGGTCGGCACCGTCGAACCGATCGAACGGATCGTCGCGATCGCCCACGGAGCCCACGTCCCCGTCCACGTCGACGCCGTGCAGGCCGCCGGGCTCATCCCCATCCGCATGCGCGACTGGGACGTCGACTCGCTCGCAGTCTCCGGACACAAGTTCGGCGCGCCCAAGGGGCTCGGCGCCCTCTTCGTGCGCGGCCGCACGCCCATCGAACCGCTCGTCTCCGGCGGCGGACAGGAACGCGGGCTGCGCTCCGGCACGCAGAACGTGGCCGGCGCCGTCGCGCTCGCCATCGCCCTGCGTCGCTCGGACACGCGCATGGCCGCCCATTACCGCGAGCTCGTCGCCTCGCGCGACATGCTCATCGACGCGGTGCGACGGGTCGTGCCGCGCGCCGAACTGACCGGCGACCCCGAACATCGCCTGCCGGGGCACGTCTCGTTCGTGTTCCCCGGCGTCACCGGCGAGGCGCTGCTCGTCGACCTCGACGCGCGCGGCATCGCCTGCTCGTCCGGGTCCGCCTGCGCGATCGGACGCCACGAGATCCCGCCGACGCTGCTGGCGATGGGCATCGAACCGTCGATCGCCAAATCCGCCCTGCGCATGACCTTCCGCGAACCCCTGACCCGCGTCGAGATCGAACGCGTCAGCCTCGCCATCGAGGAGTCGTACGCCGCGCTGACCCGACACTGAACCGGAGATGTCTCGGGGATGTCTCGGGGATGGCCGGCGGCGGTCCGATGGCCACGGTCGCGCGGGTTGGGTATCATCATGTCGGTTTGTGTGTAAGTGACAGGTGAAGAACCGGAACAATACCAAGCAAGCGTCCCGGCGCCGCACGGCGTCGGAGGGTTACGCGACGAATCAACACAACAGTAAGTACTAAGAGAGGTTTCGATGGCGGTTCGCGGTGATATCCGTAATGTGGCGATTGTGGCTCACGTCGACCACGGCAAGACCACGCTGGTGAACGCGATGCTTCAGCAGTCCCACGTCTTTTCCGAGCGTGAGGAAGTGCCGGACCGAGTGATGGACTCCAACGATCTCGAGCGTGAGAAGGGCATCACCATCCTCGCCAAGAACACGGCCGTGGAGTACACCGGCCCGCTCGCGGCCAAGTACGGTCACCCGGAGGGCATCACCCTCAACATCATCGACACCCCCGGCCACGCCGACTTCGGCGGCGAGGTCGAGCGCGGCATCTCCATGGTCGACGGCGTCGTCCTGCTCGTCGACGCCTCCGAGGGCCCGCTGCCGCAGACCCGCTTCGTGCTGCGCAAGGCCCTCGAGGCCAAGCTGCCGGTCATCCTGTGCGTGAACAAGGTCGACCGTCCGGACGCCCGCATCTCCGAGGTCGTCTCCGAGTCCACCGACCTGCTACTGGGCCTCGCCCAGGACGTCGTCGAGGAGGGCGTCGACCTCGATCTCGACCACCTGCTCGAGCTGCCGGTCGTCTACTGCGCCGCCAAGGCGGGCTACGCGTCCGTCAACCAGCCGGCCGACGGCGCCCTGCCGGACAACGACAACCTCGAGCCGCTGTTCGAGGACATCATCAAGTACATCCCCGCCCCGGAGTACGAGGAGGGCGCCCCGCTGCAGGCGCACGTCGCCAACATCGACTCCTCCGACTTCCTCGGCCGACTCGGCCTCGTGCGCATCTACAACGGCACGCTGGAGAAGGGCAAGAACTACGGCCTGAGCCGTGTCAACGGCACCATCGAGAACTTCCGCGTCACCGAGCTGCTGCGCACGCAGGGCCTCGAGCGCATCTCCGTCGAATCCGCGGGCCCGGGCGACATCGTCGCCGTCGCCGGCGTCAACGACATCATGATCGGCGAGACCATCGTCGACCCGAACGACCCGAAGCCGCTGCCGCTCATCCACGTCGACGACCCGGCCATCTCCATGACCTTCGGCGTCAACGACTCCCCGCTGGCCGGCACCGAGGGCAAGGACCACAAGCTCACCGCCCGTATGATCAAGGACCGCCTCGACCGCGAGCTCATCGGCAACGTGTCCATCAAGGTGCTGCCCACCGACCGTCCGGACGCCTGGGAGGTGCAGGGCCGCGGCGAGCTGGCGCTGGCCGTCCTCGCCGAGGAGATGCGCCGTGAGGGCTACGAGCTGACCGTCGGCCGTCCGCAGGTCGTCACCAAGAAGATCGACGGCGTGGTCAACGAGCCGATGGAGAACACCACAATCGACGTGCCCGAGGAGTACATGGGCACCGTGACCCAGCTCATGGCCGACCGCAAGGGCCGCATGGACTCCATGTCCAACCACGGCTCCGGCTGGGTGCGCCTGCAGTTCACCGTGCCGTCCCGCGGCCTGATCGGCTTCCGCACCGCGCTGCTGTCCGCCACGCGCGGCACCGGCATCGCCGCCTCCATCTCCGCCGGCTACGCGCCGTGGGCGGGCCAGATCGTCACCCGCCAGAACGGTTCCATGGTCTCCGACCGCAAGGGCGTCGCCACCCCGTACGCCATGCAGCGCCTGCAGGCCCGCGGCAACTTCTTCGTCGAGCCGCAGTCCCCGGTCTACGAGGGCCAGGTCGTCGGCGTCAACAACAAGCCCGACGAGCTGGACGTCAACATCACGCTGGCCAAGCACATGACCAACATGCGCTCCTCCACCGCCGACGTGCTCGAGACCCTCACCCCGCCGATCAAGATGAGCCTCGAGGAGTCCCTCGACTTCGCGAACGAGGACGAGTGCGTCGAGGTCACCCCGGAGTCCGTCCGCGTGCGCAAGATCATCCTCGGCCGCGAGGACTGGTACAAGTGGCGCGCCAAGCAGCGCCGCCAGAACGCCGCTCAGGAGGCCGCCGCCCAGGGCAAGTGACCGTCGGTCAAATCTAAAAAGGCTTTCCAAAGATCCATCACGGATCCTTGGAAAGCCTTTTATGGTTTCTGGTGATTCTGGTGTGATTCCGGTGGTTTCCGGTGATTGTCACAACGTGCAGATCCACGCCGATCCCGGTACGTTGTGACAGGAAAAGCTGTCACAACGCGCAATTCCCGGCGATTTTCGCGCGTCGTGACACGGATCGTTGGCGGCGCGTGGGATCGCGTGGCAAAGGGAATCGACGGAATGGCGGAATTCCAAGCTTTCCGCCGACCAGCTCCCCGTCGTCTCCCCGTCGTCTTACGACGTCGGTCCGGCGTTCTTGTCACAACGTGCGATTCACGATGATTCGGGTGAGTTGTGACAACGGAAATCGTCACAACGTATCGAAAAGACGCCAGGAACCACGTTGTGACACGCCCCCGCATCCGAACGTCCGATGCGTCCGATGCGGGGGCTGATTCGGGGGTGCCGGATGTCCGGCGCGGGAACGTCACCGATTCAGAAGTCCCAGTCCTCGTCGTCGGTCTCCTCGGCCTTGCCCATCACGTAGGAGGAGCCGGAGCCGGAGAAGAAGTCGTGGTTCTCGTCGGCGTTGGGGGAGAGGGACGCGATGATCGCCGGGTTCACGTCGCAGATCTCAGCCGGGAACAGGGCCGGGTAGCCGAGGTTCATCAGCGCCTTGTTGCCGTTGTAGCGCAGGAACTTCTCCACGTCCTCGACGAGTCCGACGCTCGCGTACAGCGACTCGGTGTACTCCACCTCGTTGTCGTACAGCTCGTTGAGCAGGTCGTACGTGTACTCGCGCATCTCCTCGCGCTTCTGGTCGCTCACCTGCTCGAGCCCGCGCTGGTACTTGTAGCCGATGTAGTAGCCGTGCACGGCCTCGTCGCGGATGATGAGGCGGATCACGTCGGCCGTGTTCGTCAGCTTCGCGTGGCTCGAGAAGTACATCGGCAGGTAGAAGCCCGAGTAGAACAGGAACGACTCCAGCAGCGTGGAGGCGACCTTGCGCTTCAGGGGGCTGTCGCCCTCATAGTAGTCGAGGACGATCTGCGCCTTCTTCTGCAGGAACTCGTTCTCCTCGCTCCACGAGAACGCGGCGTCGATCTGCTCGGTGGAGCACAGCGTCGAGAAGATCGACGAGTAGCTCTTCGCGTGCACGGACTCCATGAACGCGATGTTCGTGTACACGGCCTCCTCGTGCGGGGTGAGCGCGTCGGGGATCAGCGAGACCGCGCCGACCGTGCCCTGGATCGTGTCCAACAGCGTGAGCCCGGTGAACACGCGCATCGTGAGCGTGTGCTCCTCCTCGCTCATCGACTGCCAGCTGGGGATGTCGTTCGAGACCGGGACCTTCTCCGGCAGCCAGAAGTTGCCGGTCAGACGGTCCCACACCTCGAGGTCCTTGTCGTCCTCGAGACGGTTCCAGTTGATCGCGCTGACGCGGTCGATGAGCTTGAGCGGTTTGCGCGGTACGGAGATCGGTGCCATATTCTTCCTCGTTTCCTGTGTTTACTCGTTACTCGTTTGCGTTGTCGTTATCGCGTGTATCGTACTTGTCCGCATACTCCTCTGGCGCCGTCAGACGCAGGATCATGCGATAGATCATCGGTGACATGTGGACCTCTTTCGTGTCGTCCGCAACCGGTCGTGGAACGCATTTCGTGACACGCTCCGGGCCGCTCTGGCCAAGTCTTCATGGTCGCGAATTGCGTTCCACGACCGGCTGCTCGTTCGCTGTTCCTCCTACGTTTCGTGCGTGGTGAGACCAACGGAGTGGGTGGTGGGGTGTGCGATGCACGACCGTAGGCTTGGCCGAACGGCCTTGAGTGTGTCGGGTATCGCACACCCCACCACCCACGGTCAACGGTTAAGCACTCACAGCATGCACGACACGCAGCCGGCCACTTCGGTGCCTTCGAGGGCCTGCTGGCGGATGCGGATGTAGTAGAGGGTCTTGATGCCCTTGCGCCAGGCGTAGATCTGCGCCTTGTTCACGTCGCGAGTGGTGGCGGTGTCGGGGAAGAACAGCGTCAGCGACAGGCCCTGGTCGACGTGCTGCGTGGCCTCGGCGTATGTGTCGACGATCGCCTGCCATCCGATCTCGTAGGCGTCCTTGAAATACTCGAGGTTGTCGTTCGTCATGTACGGCGCGGGGTAGTACATGCGGCCGATCTTGCCTTCCTTGCGGATCTCGATCTTCGAGGCGATAGGGTGGATCGACGACGTGGAGTGGTTGATGTACGAGATCGATCCGGTCGGCGGCACGGCCTGCAGGTTCTGGTTGTAGATGCCGTCGGCGAGGATCTCATCGCGTAGCGCCTCCCAGTCGGCGACGGTCGGGATCGCGACGCCGAATCGCGCGAACAGCTCGCGCACGCGTGCGGTGCGCGGTTCGATCGAACGGCGTCCGTCGGTGTACTTGTCGAAGTAGTTGCCCGCTCCGGCGGGCTTGGCGTAGTCGGAGCGCTCGAAGCCGACGAACGCCTTGCCGTGGCGGACGGCCAGATCGTGCGAGGCCTTGTAGGCGTGGTAGGCGACGGTCATGAAGTACATGTCGGTGAAGTCGAGCGCCTCGTCGGAGCCGTACATGATGCCCTCGCGCGCGAGGAAGCCGTGCAGGTTCATCTGGCCGAGGCCGATCGCGTGGCCCTCCTCGTTGGCGCGGCGGATCGACGGCACCGCGTCGATGCTCGTGTGCTCGGCCACCGCGGTAAGCGCGTGGATCGCCGTCTCGACCGTGTCGGCGAGGCCGCCGTCCATCGCCTTGGCGATGTTGAGCGAACCGAGGTTGCAGGACACGTCGCGGCCCACATGCGTGTAGGAGAGGTCCTCCGCGTACGCGCTCGGTTCCTGCACCTGCAGGATCTCCGAGCACAGGTTCGACATGGTCACGCGCCCGTCGATCGGGTTGGCGCGGTTGACGGTGTCCTCGAACACGATGTACGGGTAGCCGGATTCGAACTGGAGTTCGGCGAGCGTCGTGAAGAACTTACGCGCGTCGATGTACGTCTTGCTGATGCGATCGTCGGCGACCATCTCGTCGTAGTGCTCGCTCACGGAGATGTCGGCGAACGGCTTGCCGTAGACGCGTTCGACGTCGTACGGGCTGAACAGGGCCATCTGCTCCTTGCGCTTGGCCAGTTCGAACGTGATGTCCGGGACGACGACGCCGAGGGCGAGCGACTTGATGCGGATCTTCTCGTCGGCGTTCTCGCGCTTGGTGTCGAGGAAGCGCATGATGTCCGGGTGATGGGCGTTCAGGTACACGGCGCCGGCGCCCTGTCGCGCGCCGAGCTGGTTCGCGTAGGAGAACGAGTCCTCCAGGAGCTTCATGACCGGCACGACGCCGCTGGACTGGTTCTCGATGTGCTTGATCGGCGCGCCAAGCTCCCTGAGGTTCGACAGCAGCAGCGCCACGCCGCCGCCGCGCTTGGACAGCTGCAGGGCCGCGTTGATGCCGCGGGAGATCGACTCCATGTTGTCCTCGATGCGCACGAGGAAGCAGCTGACCGGCTCGCCGCGCTGCGCTTTGCCGAGGTTGAGGAACGTCGGCGTGGCCGGCTGGAAGCGGCCGGAGAGCATTTCGTCGAGGTAGCGCACGGCGGCGTGCTCGTCGCCGGCGGCGAGGTCGAGCGCCACGGCGGCGCAGCGCTGTGGGAAGTCCTCGAGGTACGTCTTGCCGTCGAACGACTTCAACGCATAGGAGCGGAAGAACTTGAACGCGCCGAGGAACGTCTCGAACTCGAAGCCGCTGGAGGCGGCGCGCTCGTAGAACGAGTCGAGGAACTCGGGGGAGTAACGGGCGAACACGTCGCCCTCGTAGTACTGGTGGCCGATGAGGTAGTCGAGACGGGCTGCGGTGGAGTCGAAGCGCATCGTGTTCGGCTCGATCTCGGAGGCGACGTACGCGCGCTCCGCCTCCTTGTCCTTGCCGAACTGGATGAGGCCGTGCTCGTCGTAGAGGTTGAGCATCGCGTTGAGCGCGTGGTAGTCGGTGGAGGGATCGTAGGTGGTGGTCATGGGGTGATTGGTCCTGTTGGTCGATCGGTCGGTGTTGTCGATGATGTCGATAATGTCGGTGGTCTGCAGGCTGTGTGCCGGCGGTATGCCGGTGCGCCGCCGGGGTCACGCCCCGCGGAAGAAGCGAACGATGCCCTCGCGCACCTTGCGCGTGTCCTCGCGGGTGCCCATCAGCTCGAAGCGGTACAGGTAGGGCACGCGGCATTTCGCGGCGATGATGTCGCCGGCGGCGGCGTACGCGGAACCGAAGTTCGTGTTGCCCGAGGCGATCACGCCGCGGATCCACGCGCGGTTCGCCGCGTTGTTGAGGAACTTCTTGACCTGCACGGGCACGGCCTTGGCCGCGTCGCCGCCGCCGTAGGTTGGCACCATGAGCAGGTACGGCTCACGCACCCTGAGCGGCGGCTGGCCGGGCTTCAGGGGGATGCGGTAGACGTTGATCCCGAGCTCGGGCAGATGGCATGAGGCGACGAACCGCGACGTGTTCTCGGAGGCGGAGGAGAAGTACACCAGCGCGCCGATGGCCTTGCCGCCGCCATCCGCGGTGTCGGCCGCCGCTTCCGGCGTGCTGGAGGCGGTGTCGTCGCTCGCGGGCGTCGGGTCGGCGTGCATCGCGACCGGCGCGCTCTTCGGCGCTGTGGTGCGGCCGGTGCGCCCGGTGCGCCCGGTCGGTCCGTCTGCGGCGTACGCGTCGGCCTCGCCGCGCGTGCCGGCGGCGCTGGTGCTGATCTTCGGTGTGATCTTCGAGGTGAACGGCATCGAACGGTCGGCCCCGCGATCAGGCGTTGACGGTCGCCTCGGCGGAGGCGGTGACGTTGGCCGCGGCCTCGGCGGCCTGCGCCTTCGCGAGCTCCCTGATCAGGTCCGGACGGTAGCCGGTCCACGAGTTGTCCGGGGTGATGACGACCGGCGCCTGACGGAAGCCGGCGGCCTGCAGCTGCTCCAAAGTGGACGGGTTCTCGGACAGGTCCACGGTGTCGAAGGGCACGCCGAGCTTGGTGAGCTGACGCTTGGTGGCGTCGCACTGCGGGCAACGGGGCTTGGTGAACACGGTGACGGTCATGGCTGTTCCTTGTCTTGAGGCTCAGTGGATGCGGGGTCCGATCGAATCCCGTAGCTGGTTTGGTGTATGGCTGTTGTATTGGCTGGGGCGCGAACCGTGAGGAGGTCACGCGCGCTCGCTGGGGAACCAGATTACATCCATGTGATTTGATCGGAAACACTACCCCTGTGGCATGTCGAGCGTGTCGCCACTACATGTAGTGTTCGGGAATCCAGTGAACAGTAGGTGCGTCAGGGGTTCAACGAGGCTCCGCGAACGCGGGAAAACGAAAAATGTCGTCTTCGTCACATTCGTCGCGAAAGGGGCTGCCGGCGAAGCCGACGGGGGGAAGAGAACGCCCGTGGCGTCTCGTGACACCGGTTCGGCGGGGCGGCGGGTACAGTGATCCGGTATGAAGCAGCAACCGCAACGCCATAATGACCCGTCCCTGATGCCGTGGTCGCACCGGTTCGGCCCCGTCGGCCGATCGCTGGTCACAATGGCCACCGGCGTCGGGTCGGCGTTCGTCGGCACGTTCGCGCACCGCATGGGCGCGTCGATGAACATCCCCTACGGCCTCGTGCTGGCCCTGCTCATCGTGGGACTCTCCACCTACTGCGCGCGTGCGCGTCAGGGGGCGGTCGGCATCGGCCTGCACCTGACCGTCTCGTCGGCCGTCGCGTGGGGTTTGGCGATCGTCGGCGGCCCCGGCGGCGACGCGCTCACCGTCGCCGGCTTCTCCGCCGCCGTGCCGTTCATGAGCCAGCACGTCGGCTACATCTGGCTCTACGGCGTGATCGTGCTGCAGGTCGTCCTGCTCGTCCTTCCCGCCCGCTGGTTCGCGATCCCGCCGCGCAAGGCCGACTGAACCGTGGTGTTTCCCGCCCGGCGTCCACCATATGCGTGTGACTGCGCTCCGATCGCCGCTCCTCCCGCTACAGTAGGAGCCTATGGCACGCAAGGAACTGTTCTATCTGGGGCCGGAAGGCACCTTCACCCATCAGGCGGCGATGGAGGCCGCCGACCAGCTGCGCCCGTACGTCGAAGACGCTGATGCCGAGTCCGGCGTCGATGCCGCGGGCGGCGGCGCTTCCGGGTTCACGCTGACCGCGTTGCCCGACGTCCCCGCGATCATCGACGCCGTCCAGTCAGGACGCGGCTGGGGCGTCATCGCGTGGGAGAACAACGTCGAGGGGTACGTGGTGCCGAACCTCGACGCCCTGATCGACGCGACTGACCTCGCCGGATTCGCGCGCGTCGGCGTCGACGTCGCCTTCGACGCGTTCGCCGTGGCGGGTGACGACCCGCTGAGCGGACAAGGGGGAGGCGAGCCCGTCGTCGTCTCCGCCCATCCGCACGGGCTCGCCCAGTGCAAGCGGTTCATCGCCGAACACCGGCTCAAGGCCGTGCCCGCCTCCTCCAACGCCGCCGCATGCCGCGACCTGAAGCCGGGGCGCGTCGCGTTCGGCCCGCGCATCTGCGGCGACCTGTACGGTCTCGACACGCTCGCCGAGCGCGTGCAGGACTTCGACGGCGCACGCACCGAATTCCTCGTCCTCGCCCGCCGTGACGACGTGCGTGACCTGTCCGCGACGTTCCGCGCGCACGGCGTCGGCGAATTCGAGACCATCATCACGTTCATCCCGCTCGTCACCGGACCGGGCGTCGTCGCCAACGTGCTCGACATCCTGCGCGACGCGGGCCTCAACATGACCAGCTTCATGTCCCGGCCGATCAAGGGCCACGACGGCACCTACAGCTTCATCGACACGCTTGACGCCGCCCCGTGGGAGCCGCGCTTCCGCGAGGTGCTCGACACGCTCGCCACGCACGGCATCTGGCTCAAGACCCTCGCCGTCTATCCGAGGCGCGAGCGTCCCAACCCGCCGGTCGACGCGTGGATGCTGCCTCAGGGCGGCGTACATCTCGACGCGATGCGCATCGAACGCGACTGGCAGACGGCCGCCGCCGTGGAAAGGGAACTGCTGTGGTAGAGAAGAACGAAACAGGCACGAGCAATCGTGCAGATGTTCGGCCCCCTCTGACGAGGGGGCTGTCAGCGAAGCTGACCGGGGGAGAGATCTCGATGACCGTCGGCATCGTCGGCATGGGCCTGATCGGCGGCTCCCTCGCCCGCCGACTCGTCGATCGCGGCGTGAAGGTCGTCGCGTGGAACCACCGACCGCACCCGTACGCCGAGGCCGAACGGGCCGGCATCCACTGCGTGCCGACGCTCACCGCGCTCGTTGAAACCGAACCGGACGTCATCGTCCTGTGCAACCCGCTCAAGGCCATGCCCGCGATCCTCGCCGAGCTCAAGCCCTTGCTCGACGCCGCGCCGGACATCATCCTCACGGACGTGGGCAGCGTCAAAGGCATGGTGCGCGATCAGGTCGAGGCCGCCGGACTGGGGAACCGCTACGTCGGCGCGCACCCGATGGCCGGCAACGAGCTGTCCGGCTGGACGGCCGCCGACCCGGCCCTCTACGACGACGCCTTGTGGGCGATCACCGTCACGTCCGACACCGAGTTCGATCGGTTCCTCACCGTCGCACGGCTCATCGTCGACGGCGTCGGCAACCGCGTGATCGTCCTCGACGACGACACGCACGACAAGGCCGCCGCGATGATCAGCCACATGCCGCACGTCGTCGCCACGGCCCTCATCAACGAACTCACCGCCGACCCGAACCGCAACATCGCCGCCGCGCTCGCCGCCGGCAGCTGGCGCGACATGACCCGCGTCGCCCTGACCGACCCCGACCGCACGCGCGCGATGGTCGAGGAGGACGCGGCCAATGTCGAAGGGCTGCTGCGCGACATGGCCGCGCGCCTGAACGCCGTCGCGGACCTGTTGCGCGACGAACGGACCGCCGCCGCGTCGGAGGTGGCGTCCGATCCGCAGGTGGCCGCGATGCAGCGTTTCTTCGCCGAAGGCCAGCCGTTCCGCGACTACAAGGCGCGACAGCGCGCCATCGCGTCGCAGGGGGGTGGCACGGATGGCACTTCCGGCGAGCTCGCCTACGAGGAACGGCTCGTCGACTTCACCCCGGAACACTGGCAGACGGATCTGCTGGCCTCGGCTAGGCGCGGCGAGCACATCATCGCGCTCGCGGGCCCGCGCACGGTTCGCGTCCAGCTGCGTTCCGCCCTGTGATACCGGTTGTTCCTGTATTCCGCACCGGACTACCCCTCAGTCCCGCTTCGCGGTCCAGCTCCCCTGACAAGGGGAGCCGCAACGAGGCGGCCGTTACGGCCGCGGCTTGGGGCGTTCCGGCACCGGCTTCAGCGTGGCAATGGTGTCGGCCTCGATCATCACATGCTGTTTCGGGCGCGAGCCGTTCGCGGCCGCGTCCCGCGACAGCTCGAGCGTGCGACCGTCCCACGAGAGCACATGCCCCACGTAATCGCGGAACTTCGTGCGCCCGTCGTCCGGATCCACGCCCTCGATGACGCGCACGACGATGCGTGCGCCGTTCGGAATCGACTGCGGCAATGCCATATATTCCTCCCACATAGACCCGTATGGATCGATGGACGAACCGGCGGCGGACCACCGCGTCCGCCTGTCATCACTTCTCTCTAACTGTACCTCGTCCCGGACGCCACGCCGGGAGCGTTGGGTCGGTCTTGAGGAAACCACGGCCTGCAGGGATTCAGCGCAGCCAAAGCCGATTCCGCACCTGAATCCCGCAAGTCCGGGGGAAACAATGCGATTCCCCGCGATTCTCACGCTGAGTCCCGCAGCAAAGCCCTCCCACACCGGCATCGGACCAGAGACGACCTGTCAGCGCCGCCGCAAAACGGCGGAATTCCAATGATTTCCATTTCACGACCGACAGGCGGTTGCGGGGCTGGCGTTCAAGTCGCGGGACTCAACGACGAAACCATCCACAATCGCGCTGAATCCCACGAGCCCGGGGGACTCGACACGATTCCCCACGTGCTTCACGCTGAATTCCCTGAGATAGGCGGACGGAGCGGACGGGAGACGCAACGGACACCATCGTCCGTAGGGCTGAATCTCGTCTCGCCCGTTGATACGGCTTTCATTCCCACGAATGATGGCCGCGGATTCTCATCGGTGACACAATCCCGTACCGTGAACACAACCGGTTCACGTCAATCCAGAGTTATGTGGAGGGCGGACCATGCCAGCGATATCGGCGACGAATCTCTCGATCGGGTATAAGGGTTCCCCGATCGTCAACGACATCAACCTGCAGTTGAAGACAGGCAGGATCATCTGTCTGCTCGGGCCGAACGGTGCGGGCAAGACCACGTTGATGAAGACGCTGCTCGGGCGGATCAGGCCCGTGGGCGGGAGCGTCACGTACACGCGGACGAGTATCGATGAGATGGCCGCGGCGATAGACCATCCGAGCTACTTCCCCTACCTGAGTGGCAGGCAGAACGTCCAGGTGGCCTCGGCGTTCTGGGGACTGGACGTGGACCCGGAGTCGGCGTTGAACGGTGTGGGCATCGCCCGCGCGGCGCATGGGCGGAAGGCGAAGGACTACTCGACGGGCATGAAGGAGCGTCTGGAGCTGTGCCTTGCCATGCTGTCGCACCCAAGGTTCCTGTTCCTCGACGAGCCGCAGAACGGTCTGGACGCCGACGGCATGATCTCCTTGACCGCAACGCTGCGCGCCTATCGGGATGCGGGAAACTGCGTAGTGATTTCCACGCATCTGCTCCACGAGATCCAGGGGGTCCCGGACGAATGCATTGTGATCCGCCATGGCCGGGCCGTGCAGATCCCGGATCTGACCGGGGTGAACATCGCGGACCTGTATCACGAGAGATCACGGGAGGTCGAGTCGTGAGAGCCGTTTACCCTGTCCGCGCGCTGGTCATGTATTACTGGAGCGCGTGGTATTTCCTCGCCGCGTTGCTCGGGGCCGTAGCGTCCCTCCTGATGGGCTCGTGGATTTCAAGCGAGGCGAACGGAACCCCGATCACCGGAGGGTACAGCTTCTTCTTCACCGGCACCCAGCCACTGATCTGTCTCGCGCTGCTCTTTATGTGCGATGCCAGGGTCGCGAAAGCGCACTACGGAGGCTTGCCCCCACGGATGTATTTCGCATGGAAGCCATGCTCGCTCAGAACCGTATTCCGGGCGCTGGTCCTGATCGCCGTGAACCTATTGGGCGTCTTGGGCTTCGACGCCATCATGATCCTGACGGGCGCCGCAATGCACCCGCACCTGGCCACGGTCCTGTGCTTCGTCGTATTGCAAAGCCTGCTGATCGCGCTGGTCTACTCGATCATCGAGATCGCCGCCAATCCCACGGCCGCCGGAGTCGTCTCGGGCATCCTCTTCTATGTGTGGATCCTGTTGCCGGGCGATCTTCCCGATTATGCGACGCCCTACGTTGCGAATGCCTTGCGGCTCGTCGGATTGAACCTGAACGGCACCGTGATGTCGCCGGCGGAAGCGGTGAGCCGGCCACCCGTCGGTCCCGTGATGGTTGTCGTCCCGATTGTGGCGCTCTTGGCTGCCCATGTTCTGTTGAGCTGGTTCCATTGCAAAGGAGCGAAAAAATGAAATCCTTATTGCGTATTGGATACGTGGCGTTGATCCGCTGGCCGACGCTCGCCTTCATGGCCGTCCTGTTTCTTCCGCTGCTCTTTCTGCGTTACGGGAACACGGGTGCGGTGGCGCAGACTGCGATGGTGATGGCGCTTCCCATAGCCTCTGCAGGCCTTGTTTTCTCCCATGCGAGGGTGCCCTGCTCGTATCGTTCCTTCAGCATCCACGACCAGCTTCTGCTTCGTTTTACCTTGAAGTCGCTGGCGTTCGGTGTCACGGTCAACGTCTGTCTGACCCTGTTGTATGGATTTGCCATCGGATTCGTCGTCAATGGGCGGCCGCTTTCGTCGCATACCGTTCTGATGCTTGCATTCACCGCCGCCGCTCTTGCTCCGGCGTGCTTCGTGTTACGGCTCTGGATCGATCCCGTTGCCGCTTGGGGCATCGTCGGTTTCTTCATTATCGCCGGTCTTACAGTCAGCTCCGGCATGTTCGAGGACGCGCCGATCCTGTACGCCGCCATACCGACCACATGGATGTTGAACGGGGTGGGATTCGCCGCCTATGTGATCCCGGTAGGCGTCGCCATCGCCGCGGCAAGCGCATGGCTGCTGCGCAAAGCGGTGAAACGTGTCTAGCTGCACTTTGCTCGGCCCGCGAACAAGACAGGAGTGAAATGACCGTATTCAACACCATCGAGTTGGCTCCGATGTGGACGCTGCTTCTCTATTGCTCAATGATCGGATGTAACATGCATTATCTGCGTCATCTTGATCGGCACCGATCTCAGCGGATTCCCGCGCACGTGTTCGTTCCGCCTGTGCTCGTCTCGATCGTCTCCGCCGCTTTCGCAATGCTGGCATATTGCGATGTCGCGTATTCGGCGAAAGCGGATATTGATATGAGGGATTTCTATATCTCCTATATGCCTTTGGTCTCCATCCTGTTGGCAGCCTCCATACTCGTGGAAATCATCTATTCCGTAAGGATTTTCCTGTCCAGGAACAAGAATCGCAGTGCATGATAATCGAACGGTTAAGAACGTTGACACCATCGGCCGACTTCACGGAAAAATGGAATTGCCGACAACAATTACCATGTGGCAAGTGTCTCGATGGTGTCCAGTCCGTCTTGACGGTGTGATTCGTCGAGGTTATTCCAGTACGGGGAGTCCTCGGTGAGCTTGTCATGCAGGAGTCTGATACGTTTACGGTCGGTGCCGCTGTGCAGGCGTGTGAGTTCGGTATCAGGATCCGGAATGAGCGATGCGAGCATGGCGGCGTCGTAGAGATGACGGTCGCCGTAGCCGGCGTGATCGGCACCGAGGAACTTGGGCAGATGGTCGGCGACCAGCAGATCCACGACGTCGCCGTTTGGCGTGCTCATTCGGGTTGTGTATCCGGTCAGCGTGCCCGGTTGCGTCTCGAACCCGCGAGTGGCAAGGATGCTGCGCAGTCTGGCGATGCCGCGTCGGTCGGTCATGAGGTCGGCGAGCAGGTCGGCGTCGGTGGTGGGGCGTGCGGTCAATCCTCCCGTGATGGCGTGCAGTTGGACCATGAGCCCGCCCGTCAGTAGCCATGATTCCGGGATGTCGGCTGCGGCGACCGCGTACACGGTGCTCCATGGGTGGCCCGTGTTAGGTATGTGGATTGTTGGGATCATTGCTGATGCTCCTTGCGGTGGTAGTCGTCGATCAGCTGTTGGAGGGTTTCCAGTCCGGCGCGGCGTTCCCTCGGATCGTTGGATTCGGTCAGGTCGGCCGCGCAGACGCCGAGAGGCATCGGCCCTTCTCCGACGGGAAGATTGCGGGTGACGTGGAGTCGCGCTCGGATGGGCGTTACGCCTTGCTTCAGGCGGCATTGCCGGACGACATCATCCAAATCGTCGACGGTGACATAGCCTTCCACCACATCCGTGACGGTCAGCTGGAACGAATCCGCCAACGCTCCGGTGGCTGCGGAAGGGCGAATGAGACCAGCGACCTTTGCAAGATTGGAGTCCCTGCACCAGTATTCGACCATCGTCGCACGCCTCCGGACAAGACGGGTCAGATTTTCCGCATCCGCCTGCCTCAAGTACCCCTTGAGTCGGTACCGCTGCTGCCGGCCCAGCCACGGCGTTTCGAGCCCGCTGAGCACGTACAATGCGGCGAACGCCATGTCCGGCGAATACGGGCGTCCGTCCGCACCTCGCCACTGTGCTTGGCGTCGCACGGAATCCTCTGTGACCAGTGTGCCGCTTCCCGCGGAGAACGATTCGAGCCGGCCGACAGCGCAAAGCGCGCTGACTCGCCGCTCGCTCACTCCGAGCCTGCGGGCTGCTTCCCGCCGTGTAAGCAACGTGTGATTTGTTCTAATGGCCATATCACTATTGTATACAGAACTATTCCTAGTCAAGAATAGTTCTGTATACACCATGCGGTAGGGGACCTACGCCGCATATGCGCGCAGGAACGTCCAGCCGGCGGTACTCGGCACGTACACCGTCGACGCCATCGGGCCGTGTCTCCTGCGCAATGCCTCGTCAGTCGGTCAGTCGGTGGCGACGGCGTCGAGGACGGGGACCTTCAGCGCGCGGCGGGCCGGCGGCAAGGCGGCGATGACGCCTACGACGATCGACAGCGCGAGGAACACGCCCAGCTGGTCCCACGGCACCGCGAGCCGTTCCAGGCCGTTGGACTGGTACACCCGTTGGATGACCGCGCCCGCGCCGACGCCGACGACGAGCCCCAGCAGCGTGCCGAGCACGGCGATCAGCGACGCCTCGATCGCGAGCATGCCGCGCACCTGACCGCGCGACGTGCCGATCGCCCGTAGCAGGCCGATCTCCCTCGTGCGCTCCGACACGCTCAACGCGAGCGTGTTCACGATGCCGAACACGGCGATCACGATCGACAGGGCGAGCAGCGCGTACAGGATGATGAGGATCTGGTCGACCATCGAGCTCATCGACGACTTGAACTCGTCGCGGTCCTGCACGGTGATCACGTAGAACGGCTTGACCGCCTTGACGAGCCGCTCCTTGACCGCGGCCACGTCCGCGCCGGGGTCGGCGTTGATGAACAGCATGATCGTGAACATCGTGTAGTCGTTGGCGAGCTTCTCGGCTAGCGAGTCGTTCACGAGCACCATCGAACGGTAGACGGAGTTTTCGATGATCGCCCCGACCTTGACATCGCGGTGCGTTTCCTCGGTCTTCGTTTTGACGAGCGTCGACGGGTCGACGTGCTGCGCGTCCGCGGCGGCCTGCTGCGCCTCGGCCGACTTGGCCTGCGCGCCCGCGCGGTCGCCCGCGGCGAGCAGACGCCGCGCCTCGGCCTGCAATCCGGCGACCTGCTGCTGGACCTGCGCCTGATACTCCGCCTGCGCCTTGGCGGTCGCCTCCTCGTCGACCACGACCTGCCTGCCGTTGACCCGGACCGTGTCGCCGACCTTCCAGCCGTTGTCCTGCGCCACGGTGAGGCCGACGACGAGTTCGCCGTCGCGCAGCGCCCGATCCGCGTCGCCCGAGTTGGTGACGGGCGCGAACACCTTCGCGAATAGCGACGGCTGTTCGGCGAACGTCATCGCCTGCGCCTTGTCGTCCCCGCTGCCGTAGGTGACGCCCATGAGCATGCGGCTCCTCGACACCGAGTTCACGCCCTTGACCTTCTCGATCGCTGTGACCGCGTCGTCCGGGATGCGCCCCGACGACGCGGACATTGCGGTGAAATCGGACTTCAGTCCTGTGTCGACGATGCCCGCGACTGACGCCTTCGCCGATGAGGCGACCACGCCGAGACAGCTGACGATCGCGACGCCCACAAACAGGGCCGCCGCCGTGTTCGCCGTGCGGCGCTTCTGCCGCGCCAGATTGCGCGTGGCGAGACGCCCGGTCACGGGGAAGACATGCGAGGGTATCCAGCCGAGCACCGCGCCCACCGGGCCGACCAGCGCCGGGGCGAGCACGATCACGCCGATGACGATGAGCCCGGCGCCGATGCCGAGCGGCCAGCCGGTCCCGTAGCGCGAGGCCAGATCGTTGAGGAACGCGACCGGGGTCGGGTCGCCGTCGTCGCCGGCCGCGGCGATCGCCACGCAGAACACCCACGAGATGACGCCCAGTGCGATCATCACCAGTCCCGCCACGCCACGCGGCCACACCGGCCTCTCCGGATTCACGGTCTCGTTCATCGCCTGGATCGGCGGGGCCATCGCGGCACGGCGGGCCGGCAGGGCGGCGCCGACGAGCGTCACCAGCAGACCCACTACGAGCCCGGCGAGCATGTCGGTGACGCTCGGGGTGGCCACGCCGCTCATCGGCGTGCCCATACGCGCCATGCCGGCGACGATCAGTTTCACCATGCCCCAGCCGAGCCCGATGCCGGCCGCCGAGCCGACCACGCCCAACAGCAGCGCCTGCACGATCACCGTGGAGAACACCTGCGCGGGGGAGGCGCCCACCGAGCGCAGCAGCGCGTAGCCGCGCATTGACTCGCGCACGATCATCGAGAACGTGTTCGCGATGATGAACGAGCCGACGAACAGGGCGATCACCGCGAAGATCAGGATCAGCGGCTGGATGAAGCCGAGCTGGTCCTTGATGGCCTGCGAATACTCGTCGCGCAGCTGGTCGCCGGTCACGGCCGTCGCCTTGGAGCCGGCGGGCAGCGCCTTGTCGATGCGTTTCGCGAGCTCCCGCTGCTGTTCGTCGCTCAGCGGCGCGCCGCCGTTCGCCGAACCGTACACGCCGATGTACTGCGTGGTGCCGATCTCGCCGGTCTTCTCCTGATACAGGGATTTCGCCACATCGGGCGCGAGTCCGATGATGATCGCGCCCGCCTGCGAGGAATCCGTGTCGAACACGCCGACGACCTTCACGTCCTTCGGCCCCGACGGGTAGACGAGCTTCGTCGTGTCGCCGACCTTGAGTCCGGCCGTCTCGGCGGCGAACGCGTGCAGGGCGATCTCGCCGTCGTTCCCCGCCCAACGGCCCTCGGTCAGATGCGCGGAACGCCATGTGCCCTTCGCCAGCCCGATGCCCATCGTCGGAGAGCCCATCGTGGACACCGCGTTGCCGTCCTTCCTGACCAGCACCAGCGAGCCCGACACCGAATACGTGACCTCGGCGGTCTTCACGCCGTCCACCGCGGCGACGTCGTCGACCAGGGAGTCGTCGATGTCGTTGTAGGTTTTGAGCGACGAGCCGGCGGATGCGTCGGACGACGACGAGCTCGAACCCTCCGCCGAGGAGGCATCGTCCTTCTTCTCCACCGTGCCGCGCACGTACACGTCGTGGTCGGTGTTCGACCCCATCATCTGGTCGACCTGATCGTTCATCATCTCGCGGAAGCAGAACGAGCCGACCACGAAGGACACGCCCAGCGCGATCGCGATGATCGACATCAGGAAACGGGGGAAATGCGCGCGTGCGTCGCGCAGGCCGATCCGGATCATGCGCGGCCCTCCACGACGTCCGCGGCGACGTGTGTGGCGACTTCCGCGTCCTCGTCGCCCTCCGTGGCGAACACGTCGAGGATCTCCTCATAGCTGGGGTGTTTGAGATCGCGGGTGATGCGCCCGTCGGCGAGCACGAGCACGCGATCCGCGTACGAGGCGGCGCGCGGGTCGTGCGTGACCATCACGATGGTCTGCCCGTATTCGCGCACGGAGTCCTTGAGGAAGCCCAGCACTTCCCTGCTGGAACGCGAGTCGAGGTTGCCGGTCGGCTCGTCGGCGAAGATCACCGCCGGACGGGCCATGATCGCGCGGGCGCACGCGACGCGCTGCTGCTGGCCGCCGGACAGCTGGCTCGGCCGGTGCGTGAGCCTCGGGCGCAGGCCGACCACGTCGACGACCTTGTTGAACCACGCGCGGTCGATCGGACGCTTCGCGATCTGCAACGGCAGCAGGATGTTCTCCTCGGCCGTGAGCGTCGGCACCAGATTGAACGACTGGAAGATGAAACCGATCTGCTCACGCCTCAGCTTCGTCAACTGACGCTGGTTCATCGACGACACCTCAAGCCCCTCGACGACCACCTTGCCCGACGTCGGCTGGTCGAGCCCCGCCATGCAGTGCATCAGCGTCGACTTGCCCGAACCGGACGGGCCCATGATCGCCGTCATCTCGCCGCGCGCGAACCCGACGCTGACATGGTCGAGCGCCACGACCTGCGAGTCGCGCTCGCCGTACGTCTTCGTCAGGTCGATCGCGCGTGCCACGATGCCGTCGCCGGTTCCGGACCCCGCAGCCATCGGCGTGGTGTCGGATGCGGGCCGGAGCGCGCCGGAGCCGGAGGCCGTCCTCGGGACCCTGCGCGATGTCTTCCTGACTTTCCTCGTCGATTTCGCCGTCGATTTCGCCGCATGCCGTGCCATGATTCCTTACGCCCTCCTCAGCCAACAACCCCTGTTGTCCGAACGGTTATAGTCTAACTGACCGGGTTCTGACGCCCGGTCCCAAGCGAAGGGGAGTGATATGGCCTTTGACGGACTGCTGGACGCATACCGTACGTTCCTCAAGGCGAACAAAGGACTGAGCGCCAATACGCTCAAGGCGTACCTGGCCGACGTGGCCGGATGCCTCGACACGCTCGCCGCGCGCGGCGTGGAGGACCTGCGTGAGATCACGATCGACGACCTGCGTGGCTGGATGGCGTCCGAGTCGCGCACCCACGCCCGTTCCAGCATGGCCCGCAAGACCGTCGCGGTCCGCTCCTTCTTCTCGTGGGCGTATGACCACGAGATGATCCCCACGGATCCCGCGGCCATGCTGATGACCCCGAAGATCCCACGGACCCTGCCCACCGTGCTCACCGAGGCCCAGGCCGAACGCCTGATGGACGACGTCGACGCCGAGGCGGGGGAGGGGGCGAAGGCTGGTCCCTATA
>NZ_PEBH01000029.1 GCF_008698235.1 Bifidobacterium rousetti | reverse complement strand
GTGTGTGGTGGTTTGAGAACTCAAGAGTGTGTTTGTACTACTTCTTTATAGTCAATGATTGCCAGTCCGCTGCAGGCCTGCTTTTTTGGTGGGTTCCCTTGGTTGGGTTGAATTGCGGCGGGGTTTTGTGTGAATGTCCTTCCTTAAGGATGTTCTCGTCTTTTTTGTTTTGAGAGTCTGTTTTTCGGATTCTTTTCGCAATGTTTTTTTGTGGAGGGTTCGATTCTGGCTCAGGATGAACGCTGGCGGCGTGCTTAACACATGCAAGTCGAACGGGATCCCGGGTTTCGGCCTGGGTGAGAGTGGCGAACGGGTGAGTAATGCGTGACCGACCTGCCCCGTACACCGGAATAGCTCCTGGAAACGGGTGGTAATGCCGGATGCTCCAACATGCTGCATGGTGTGTTGGGAAAGATCTGTCGGTATGGGATGGGGTCGCGTCCTATCAGGTAGTCGGCGGGGTAACGGCCCACCGAGCCTATGACGGGTAGCCGGCCTGAGAGGGCGACCGGCCACATTGGGACTGAGATACGGCCCAGACTCCTACGGGAGGCAGCAGTGGGGAATATTGCACAATGGGCGCAAGCCTGATGCAGCGACGCCGCGTGCGGGATGACGGCCTTCGGGTTGTAAACCGCTTTTGATTGGGAGCAAGCGAGAGTGAGTGTACCTTTCGAATAAGCACCGGCTAACTACGTGCCAGCAGCCGCGGTAATACGTAGGGTGCAAGCGTTATCCGGAATTATTGGGCGTAAAGAGCTCGTAGGCGGTTCGTCGCGTCTGGTGTGAAAGTCCATCGCTTAACGGTGGATCTGCGCCGGGTACGGGCGGGCTGGAGTGCGGTAGGGGAGACTGGAATTCCCGGTGTAACGGTGGAATGTGTAGATATCGGGAAGAACACCAATGGCGAAGGCAGGTCTCTGGGCCGTTACTGACGCTGAGGAGCGAAAGCGTGGGGAGCGAACAGGATTAGATACCCTGGTAGTCCACGCCGTAAACGGTGGATGCTGGATGTGGGGCCCTTTCCACGGGTCCCGTGTCGGAGCCAACGCGTTAAGCATCCCGCCTGGGGAGTACGGCCGCAAGGCTAAAACTCAAAGAAATTGACGGGGGCCCGCACAAGCGGCGGAGCATGCGGATTAATTCGATGCAACGCGAAGAACCTTACCTGGGCTTGACATGTTCCCGACGGCGGCAGAGATGTCGCTTCCCTTCGGGGCGGGTTCACAGGTGGTGCATGGTCGTCGTCAGCTCGTGTCGTGAGATGTTGGGTTAAGTCCCGCAACGAGCGCAACCCTCGCCCCGTGTTGCCAGCATGTAATGATGGGAACTCACGGGGGACCGCCGGGGTTAACTCGGAGGAAGGTGGGGATGACGTCAGATCATCATGCCCCTTACGTCCAGGGCTTCACGCATGCTACAATGGCCGGTACAACGGGATGCGACAAGGCGACTTGGAGCGGATCCCTGAAAACCGGTCTCAGTTCGGATTGGAGTCTGCAACCCGACTCCATGAAGGCGGAGTCGCTAGTAATCGCG
>NZ_PEBH01000028.1 GCF_008698235.1 Bifidobacterium rousetti | reverse complement strand
GTACCCCCAGAGAGAGTCGAACTCTTCGTGACGGTGGCGTCATAGCGCCAATCCGCGGAAAATGGCGGTTCACGCACATGTCATGGCTCACGCAGACGTGGGTACATCATGCAGATGCGTGTCAAAAACGTGTCAAAACAACCCCGGTAAAAGCCGGTGGATGATCGGCGTGTTGGGGTATCTGGCTGGTGCAGTCGGTGCACAGTCGGTGCACAGTCGGAACAGAAGAAAGTAAGTAATTCCAATAGTTAGTCCAGTGAGAACAAAAAACTATTTTTATAGAGGTCGCATAGACAGAGGGCGTGCAGATGGACTGGCCGCTATGTGCCGTGGTGGTGGTGTCGGGCGGCTTTTGGTTTCTTGCGCTGTGGGCTCGCTCGGGTATGCTCGTGACTTGTCGTAGGTGGTTCTGCCGGTGATGGGAGACGGTCGTGGACATGAGTGCTGACGAGGCGACGCTGTTCGCCCGTATGGACGAGGGGCAGTACTTCGACCGCAAGAGCGCGCGCATCAAGCCGGAGGACGTGTCCCGCCACCTCATCGCGTTCGCGAACGCCTCGGGCGGCCAGCTGGTCATCGGCATCGAGGACGACGGGAGGATCACCGGGTTCAAGCGGAACAACGCCAGGCCGGTCGAGTCGTTCGAACAGATCCCGATCACGCAGTGCGCCCCCACGCCGCAGGTGAGCGTGCGGCGCGTCTCCTGCGTGAACACGGCCGGCGAGAGCGACGTGATCCTCGTGCTGGACGTGGCCCCGTTATCGAACCACGTGGTGACGAAACGGTCGAACGGCGACGTGTACCTGCGCGAGGCGGACCGCAGCGTCCTGCTGGATCGAGAGCAGGTGCGCGCCTTGGAGTACGACAAGGGGCAGCGCTGGTTTGAGGACGAGCCGGAGCTCCGGTCGGGCATGGACGACGTCGACCACGGGGTGCTGGACCGGTACAAGCGGGCCATCGGCGCGGCCGACATCCCAGGTGAACGGGTGCTGCGCAGCCGCGGCTTCCTTGTGGATGGGCGCCTGACGAACGCTGGCGTGCTCCTGTTCGCGCAGTATCCGGCGGCGTTTCTGCCATCGGCGCGCGTGCGCGTCATCAGGGTCGACGGGACCGAGCTGCATACCGGTCGCGGGTTGAACATCGTCAAGGACAGGGAGTTCGACGGGCCGCTGCCCGACGTGGTGGCGCAGGCCAGCCAGTTGATCGGGTCGCTGCTGCGCGAGTTCCAGGTGCTCGGTGACGACGGCCGGTTCCGCACGGTGCCCGAGTACCCGCGGTTCGCGTGGTTCGAGGGACTGGTGAACGCGGTCGCGCACCGTGACTATTCGATCCGCGGCGAGTACACGCGGGTGATGATCTTCGACGACCGTCTGGAGGTCACCAGCCCGGGCGCGTTGCCGAACCGGGTCACGTTGGAGAACATGCGCACCACCCGGTACGCGCGCAACCCGAAGATCTGCCATGTGCTTACCGCGTTCGAGCTGGTGCGCGAGCTCAATGAGGGTGTGCACCGCATGTATGAGGAGATGGAGGAGCTCGGCCTGCCCGATCCCGAGTACAGCGAGCCGAACGATTTCAGCGTCCGTCTCGTGCTGCGCAACAACATCAGGCGACGCGTCCCCTACCTGAACGGGCGGCAGGACGGGCCTGCCACCGTCATCAACGAGACGGAGATCCCCGCCGAGGGCTTGACTCCGACCGAACGTAAGGCCCTCGCCCTCGCCATCGACA
This sequence comes from Bifidobacterium rousetti, assembly GCF_008698235.1. Taxonomy (GTDB): domain Bacteria; phylum Actinomycetota; class Actinomycetes; order Actinomycetales; family Bifidobacteriaceae; genus Bifidobacterium; species Bifidobacterium rousetti. The sequence continues at coordinate 423 of NZ_PEBH01000028.1, read as the reverse complement.
ACGGGAAGGTGACGACCGGGGCATTGGCCGAAGCCGCCGAAGTAAGCGCCAGGACCGCATCGAAAACCCTGAAGGAACTGGCCGGCAAGGGGATCCTGCAATGGCATGGTTCCGGGACTCGTGACCCTAAACAGTACTACACGTATTCGGGGCAGCAGGTTCGGAGTATTTCGGAGTAACTTCGGAGTATTTCGGAGTAACCCCGACATGGTGACGCCGGATTGCGGTATTCCGTCGACAAGAGACAAGCGAGAAGCATCGGTTCGGGCAGCGTCCCGGATGGTGATCTCGAAGGTCCTGTCCAGTGCGGTGCAGTGGTCGGGCAAGAGACCGAACGGCCCTGTCAAACGCGTGTCAAAACCATAAAAGAAACCCCTTGAAAACCAATGTTTTCAAGGGGTTTGAAGCCGTACCCCCAGAGAG
>NZ_PEBH01000027.1 GCF_008698235.1 Bifidobacterium rousetti | reverse complement strand
GGATGTGGGAGAGTAGCACGTCGCCGCTACACACGTAACCGAATCCCCGGCAGGACAACACAGTCCCCGGGGATTCCGCATATCTAAAGCACATGCACAATCACCGCCTTCCATAACTTTTCCGTATATTCGACAAGCGGCGCGTGAGGTAGAGTCGTCATAAGCCGCTGATGGGGGTCTCCATGCACTACTTCACGCCGAAACGCTGCGCCACGTCGAACAAGATCATGTATCACGACAAGGCCCAGGCCCAGTATGCCGCCGATCAGAGCCTCATCGAGAGAGGTGCCGAACTATGGGTATACCGGTGCGAGTTCTGCGGCACCTGGCACCTCACCCATCGCGATCCAAGCACCAGCTATGCCTACACTCCCCTGAACCAGCAGCTCAAGCCACGCAGCCGCAAGAAGGGATACAAGCCGCGTAGACGCTGATGATGCGGTGTTTGGTGCGTAACCGGAATTCGTATGGATCCATCGACGATGATGGATCGTGGAGCGCGACACGCTCGTGGGAATTATTTTTGAGTCTTCGCCAGTTTGTGTGGTGGGGTGTTGGGCCTCGGCGTCTTCGCCGGGGCTTTTTCGTGTGTGGGATATGAGAGGGGCGTTCTCCTGTATGGTTTGTTTCCGCCAAGAAAGTAAACCGGAACAAGGGAACGCCTGTGCCAACCATATCAGCCGGCGCGCTCAAGCGCATGCTGCACCTGCCCGCCAACGTCGTGGTCTCCACGCCCCGCGTCGAGGACGACCCGCGTGACGGGACCGTCGTCATCGTGCCGGTGCGCCCGCACGCGCATGATATGGACCGGTGCGCGAGGTGCGGCGGGCATGGCCGGCCGTACGACCGGCTGGGCGTGCGGCGCTGGCGCCACCTCGACCTCGGGTGCGCGCGCCTGCTGTTGGAGTACGCGCCCCGGCGCGTCATGTGCCGCGAGCACGGGGTCACGGTCGCGATGGCGCCGTGGGCGCGCAGGAAGAGCGCGTACACGCGCGACTTCGAGCAGCAGGTCGCCTGGCTGAGCGTGCACGCGCCCAGAAGCGCCGTGTCGGCGCTGATGCGCATCGACTGGAAGAGCGTGGGCCCCGTGTGCAGGAGGGTCGCCGACGACCTGCGGGCCGAACAGGGGGCGGGCCTGTTCGACGGTCTGCGTTCCATCGGCGTGGACGAGACCAGCTACCGCAAGGGCCACAAGTACATGACGGTCGTCGTCGACCACGACCGCGGGCGCGTGGTCTGGATGCACCCGGGCCATGGCGAGAAGGTGTTCGACCTGTTCTTCGAGACGCTCACCGAGGAGCAGCGTGCCTCCATCCGGGTGATCACCGGCGACGGGGCCCGGTGGATCGACGAGTGCGCGTTCCGCTGGTGCCCCATGGCCGAACGCATCCCCGGGCGGGTTCCACATCGTGTCCTGGGCGACCGACGCGCTCGACAAGGTCCGCACCGCCGCATGGCGCGAGGCCAGAAAGGCCGGCACGGCCCGGAAGGGCGCCAAGGACCCGATCAAGGGCGCGCGTTGGGCGCTGCTGAAGAACGAGGGCGACCTGACCGCCGGGCAGAAGGCCCAACTGGAATGCATCGCCAACACCAACGAGACCCTCTGGGAGGCGTACAAGCTCAAGGAACGCCTGCGCATGATCCTCAAGCAGACCGCCGACACAGCCGCCCCCCTGCTGCGCCAATGGGCCGCCGACGCGTCCCTGTCCGGCATCCCCGGATTCGTCCAGCTCGGCGAGAAGATCGCCAGACGCCGCCACGACATCCTCAGAACCATCCGTTCCGGACTGTCCAACGCCAGGCTCGAGGCCGTGAACAACAAGATCAAGACCACCATCAAGATCGGCTACGGCTACCGCAACCTCGACAACCTCATCAGCCTCGTCATGCTCAAATGCGGCGGACTCGACCTACAACTCCCCGGACGCCAATAACCAGTAGGCACAACCAACGACTCACACCCACACAAACACCCGAAGAGCCTTATTTTTGATGCCGGTGATTGTGTTTCCGGCCTCTACACTGGTTGTAGACGTGATTTTGCACCCTTTTGCGACACGCCGGGCGAAGCCTGTGTTTTCAAGGGTTTAGTCGATGTTCGACGACAGTGGTTTGCATTGATCGGACAAGTGGTGTAAGTTATTCATTCGCTGCCGCTGAGCGGTTGGTTTCCTTTCTTCTTCAAGTTCAAGGTTTCCTGCTGGTTCAGTGTGTGTGGTGGTTTGAGAACTCAAGAGTGTGTTTGTACTACTTCTTTATAGTCAATGATTGCCAGTCCGCTGCAGG
>NZ_PEBH01000026.1 GCF_008698235.1 Bifidobacterium rousetti | reverse complement strand
CCGACAAGGAATTTCGCTACCTTAGGATGGTTATAGTTACCACCGCCGTTTACCGGGGCTTGAATTCACCGCTTCGCCCAAAGGCTGACGGATCCTCTTAACCTTCCGGCACCGGGCAGGCGTCAGAGCGTATACAGCGGCTTGCGCCTTCGCACGCTCCTGTGTTTTTGGTAAACAGTCGCTACCCCCTGGCCTGTGCCACCCCCAAAAGCTCCCCGGGCAAGCCGGTTCACCATCGGGGGTCTCCCTTATACCGAAGGCACGGGAGTAATTTGCCGAGTTCCTTGACCAGGATTCACTCGATCGCTTTGGTATTCTCTACCTGACCACCAGTGTCGGTTTGGGGTACGGGCGGCAAAGGCCCTGACGCCGAAGCTTTTCTCGGCAGCATCGGATCACCGGATATCGGGGCGAGAAGCCCCCCATCATCACACCTCGGGCCCGTGCCATGCGGATTTGCCTGCATGGCGCCCTGCGTGCTTGACCACGGAAAACCACCTCCGCGGCCGGCTACCGTCCTGCGTCACTCCCGCGCTATCCTACTACGACTACGCTCCCAACGAACCACGCGTCCGAACCCCGAAGGGAACATCCACGCGGAACGGAGGTTAGTACTCATCGCCTCGGACCTGACGGACCAGAGCCGGTACGGGAATATCAACCCGTTCATCCATTCGACTACGCCTGTCGGCCTCGCCTTAGGACCCGACTCACCCAGGGACGACGAACGTGGCCCTGGAACCCTTGGTCATCCAGCGTGGGGGATTGTCACCCCCATCTCGCTACTCATGTCTGCATTCTCACTCCCATACAGTCCACCATCGGCTTGCGCCACGGCTTCACCCCGGTATGGGACGCTCTCCTACCCAGTACAAAGTACTGCCGCGTCTTCGGTGGCGTGCTTGAGCCCCGCTACATTGTCGGCGCGGAACCACTAGACCAGTGAGCTGTTACGCACTCTTTCAAGGATGGCTGCTTCTGAGCCAACCTCCTGGCTGTCTATGCGACTCCACATCCTTTCCCACTTAGCACGCGCTTGGGGACCTTAGACGACGATCTGGGCTGTCTCCCTCTCCACGACGAAGCTTATCCCCCGCCGGGTCACTGCCAGGATACACTTCACAGGTATTCGGAGTTTGGCTGCTGTCGGTACCCAGTACGGGCCCTCAAGCATCCAGTAGCTCTACCCCCTGGAAGCAATAACCTGACGCTGCACCTAAATGCATTTCGGAGAGAACCAGCTATCACGGAATTTGATTGGCCTTTCACCCCTAACCCCAAGTCATCCCCCCAGTTTTCAACCTAGGTGGGTTCGGTCCTCCACGCGGTCTTACCCGCGCTTCAACCTGCTCAGGGCTAGATCATCCCGCTTCGGGTCCAGGACACGCGACTCGAACGCCCTGTTAGGACTCGCCTTCGCTACGCATACACCACACGGCTTATGCTCGCCACGCATCACTGACTCGCAGACTCATTTTTCGATAGGCACGCCGTCACCCCGCAGGGCTCCGACGGTTTGTAAGCGCACGGTTTCAGATACTATTTCACTCCCCTCCCGGGGTACTTTTCACCTTTCCCTCACGGTACTCGTCCACTATCGGTCGCACTGGAATATTCAGGCTTACCCCACGGTCAGGGCGGATTCACACGGGATTCCACGAGTCCCGTGCTACTCGGGAGAGACAACCGGCAGGCGCTGCACGACCGACTACGGGGCCATCACCCTCTTCGGCCGGGAATTCAATCCCGTTCGTCTAGCACAACGCTTTGTCACTGCCGGCCGGGCCGTCGGACCCGACACGCATCCTCCCACGACACCGGCGCCGCAACCCCCGACGGGTATCACACGACACCGGTTTAGCCATCGTCCGCTTTCGCTCGCCACTACTCACGGAATATCCTTTCCTGCAGGTACTGAGATGTTTCACTTCCCCGCGTACCCCCCGCACGAATGCGGTGCCAGCCCATGACGGCTGGCGGGTTTCCCCATTCGGAAATCCTCGGATCAAAGCCCTGTCGGCGGCTCCCCGAGGCCTATCGCGGCCCCACACGTCCTTCATCGGTCCAGTGCGCCAAGGCATCCACCATACGCCCTTGCAAGCAACACACACCCCGCACGAAACGGGGAACGGCGCCGCAAGGATCCGCGAACACTCGACAACACATCATCACACTAACGATCACAAAACGATCGACCAGACTCCAACAAAATGGAGTCCGACGAAATAATCACATACGACGCGCGACACCCAACAGGGCGCCACGCGCCCGCGTCCACTATCCAGTTCTCAAACCACCACCCCGCACCGGCACGACCACGCACGACCCAAGGCCGACGCGCCCACACCGGGGGGACACCGGAACCAACCCGCGAAAGGGTGACGGTCCGGGAGCCCAAAAGCGCATCCCATACCACCGAACAAAAAACGTCCTTGACCGCTCCACACCAGAAACCCACGCACCGGGAGCACATCCCCCGGCCGGGGCGCGACCACCACCCATGAGACAGGCGGTGGATTCCAAGAAATCTCCGTAGAAAGGAGGTGATCCAGCCGCACCTTCCGGTACGGCTACCTTGTTACGACTTAGTCCCAATCACGAGCCTCACCTTAGACGGCTCCATCCCTTGCGGGTTAGGCCACCGGCTTCGGGTGCTGCCCACTTTCATGACTTGACGGGCGGTGTGTACAAGGCCCGGGAACGCATTCACCGCGGCGTTGCTGATCCGCGATTACTAGCGACTCCACCTTCACGGAGCCGAGTTGCAGGCTCCGATCCGAACTGAGACCGGTTTTCAGGGATC
>NZ_PEBH01000025.1 GCF_008698235.1 Bifidobacterium rousetti | reverse complement strand
CCGACAAGGAATTTCGCTACCTTAGGATGGTTATAGTTACCACCGCCGTTTACCGGGGCTTGAATTCACCGCTTCGCGTGAGCTGACGGATCCTCTTAACCTTCCGGCACCGGGCAGGCGTCAGTGCATATACAGCGACTTACGTCTTCGCATGCACCTGTGTTTTTGGTAAACAGTCGCTACCCCCTCTTCTGTGCCACCCCCAACAGCTCCAGGAGCAAGTCCTTTCACCACCGGGGGTCTCCCTTAAACCGAAGGAACGGGAGCAATTTGCCGAGTTCCTTGACCAGGATTCGCTCGATCGCTTCGGTATACTCTACCAGACCACCAGTGTCGGTTTGGGGTACGGGCGGCAAACAGCCTCGCGCCGAAGCTTTTCTCGACGGTCGGGATCACCGGATTCGCGCCCAACGGCGCCCATCATCACACCTCGGCCCCATGCCCCCCGGATTTGCCTGGGGGACGGCCTGCGTGCTTGACCACGGAAAACCACCTCCGCGGCCGGCTACCCGTCCGTGTCACTCCTCGCGCTACCCTACTACAGCTACGGTCCCAACACCGCCGCGATCCGAACCCCGAAGGGAACATCACACGACGACGGAGGTTAGTGCTCGCTGCCTCGGATCGGGCGGCTGCAAGCCGGTACGGGAATATCGACCCGTTCATCCATTCGACTACGCCTGTCGGCCTCGCCTTAGGACCCGACTCACCCAGGGACGATGAACGTGGCCCTGGAACCCTTGGTCATCCAGCGGCGGGGATCCTCACCCCGCTCTCGCTACTCATGTCTGCATTCTCACTCCCACACAGTCCACGGCGCGCTTGCGCGGCCGCTTCGACCCGGTGTGGGACGCTCTCCTACCCAGCAGAAAACTGCTGCCGCGTCTTCGGTGGTGTGCTTGAGCCCCGCTACATTGTCGGCGCGGAACCACTAGACCAGTGAGCTGTTACGCACTCTTTCAAGGGTGGCTGCTTCTGAGCCAACCTCCTGGCTGTCTATGCGACTCCACATCCTTTCCCACTTAGCACACGCTTCGGGACCTTAGACGACGGTCTGGGCTGTCTCCCTCTCGACGACGGAGCTTATCCCCCGCCGACTCACTGCCGGAATACACTTCACGGGTATTCGGAGTTTGGTTGCTGTTGGTACCCTGTACGGGCCCGCAAGCATCCAGTAGCTCTACCCCCCGGAAGCAATCAACCGACGCTGCACCTAAATGCATTTCGGAGAGAACCAGCTATCACGGAATTTGATTGGCCTTTCACCCCTAACCCCAAGTCATCCCCCCGGTTTTCAACCCAGGTGGGTTCGGTCCTCCACACGGTCCTACCCGCGCTTCAACCTGCTCAGGGCTAGATCATCCCGCTTCGGGTCCAGGACACGCGACTCAAAAACGCCTTTTAAGACTCGCTTTCGCTACGCGTACACCACACGGCTTACGCTCGCCACATGCCACTGACTCGCAGACTCATTTTTCGATAGGCACGCCGTCACCCCACAAGAAGGCTCCGACGGATCGCAGGCGCACGGTTTCAGAGACTGTTTCACTCCCCTCCCGGGGTACTTTTCACCTTTCCCTCACGGTACTTGTGCACTATCGGTCAGACAGGAATATTTAGGCTTATGCAACGGTCTGCACGGATTCGCACGGGATTCCACGGGGCCCGTGCTACTTGGGAGACGCGATCGGGAGACCATGCGCGTACGGCTACGGGGCCATCACCCTCTGCGGCCCGGTATCCAACCCGGTTCGCCTCGCACACGGTTTTATCACTCCCGCCCGGCCCGTCGGAGCCGGGACACACGTTCCCTCAACACCACGCGCGCAACCCCCGACGGGTACCACACGCACGCGGTTTGGCCTGATCCGCTTTCGCTCGCCACTACTCACGGAATATCCTTTCCTGCAGGTACTGAGATGTTTCACTTCCCTGCGTACCCCCCGGCCGAAGCCGGTGACCGCCCATGACGGCGGCCGTGTTCCCACATTCGGAGACCCTCGGATCGAAGCCCTGTTGGCGGCTCCCCGAGGAATATCGCTGCCTCAAACGTCCTTCATCGGTCCTGTCTGCCAAGGCATCCACCCTACGCCCTAGGCAAGCAACCACACACCACAAGGATGCGGGCCACCCGCCACTGCCATAGCGAACTCCCAGACGACACATCAATACAACTAGAATGATCACAAAACGATCGACGAACACACAAAAAGAATGTGCTCTTCGAAATCAACAGCAAGAAGCAACACAAACGTTGCCATCTTGCTCGCGTCCACTATCCAGTTCTCAAACCACCACCGCACACACAGCCGACCCGACCCGGCCCGAAGACCGGAACGACCCGCGCCGCATGGCGACGGACCCGCCCCCGCGACAACACCACGGGAAGTGGCGGTCCGGGAACCCAAAAGCATGCCCGCACCACACGCGCCACCCCACGACGGGCGACGCCAACAGCCAACGACCTCTTCCACGCCAGCCGACCCGAGAACACCGGACGATCCGGCCTCGGGCCCACACCGGCTCGCAGACACGAGCCTGAATTCTCCGTAGAAAGGAGGTGATCCAGCCGCACCTTCCGGTACGGCTACCTTGTTACGACTTAGTCCCAATCACGAGTCTCACCTTAGACGGCTCCATCCTTGCGGTTAGGCCACCGGCTTCGGGTGCTACCCACTTTCATGACTTGACGGGCGGTGTGTACAAGGCCCGGGAACGCATTCACCGCGACGTTGCTGATTCGCGATTACTAGCGACTCCGCCTTCATGGAGTCGGGTTGCAGACTCCAATCCGAACTGAGACCGGTTTTCAGGGATC
>NZ_PEBH01000024.1 GCF_008698235.1 Bifidobacterium rousetti | reverse complement strand
GCCTGGGGGTGCCGGGGGCGGTGTGAGCCCCCGGCCCGCCCGGGGCCCCGTCGCCGCGTCTCGCGTGGCGGCGGGTCCTCCCCCGTGTCCTGGAGGTTCCGGGGTTTATCGGCTGGTGGGGTCGGGGATGCCGTACAGGTGGCGGATGAGCGGGCCGAGCGGGTCGGTGAGGGTGTGGATGGTGTCGGGGTCGGGGTCGGCGGGCATGCGCGTGTGGGGTTTGATCTGCCGGTAGATGCAGGTGTTGACGCCGTCGTGGTGGACGCCGGTGTAGCGCAGGTCGTCGTGGTCGTCGATGGTCCACGTGTTCTCGTCCATGTCGGACCATGGGAGGTCGCGCAGGATGTCGCCGATGGTGTCGAATCCGGTGCGGGTGGTCATGGTGTGCGGTCCGTCCCAGAGTCCGGCGGTGCCGAGGACGGCCACGTCGCGTTCGAGCGGGATGGCGTCGAGGTTGGCCTGTTCGTCACTGAGGTCTTCCATGTTGTATTCGTCGACGGGCACGTCGTCGATGGTGAGGTCGCGGATGACGGTTTCGGGGTCGCCGCCGGCGGCATGGGCCTTGTCGAGGATGTCGTCGACAAGCCAGTCGCCGCTGGTGTCCTCGTCGTCGTGCAGGTGGTTGATGGCTTCGGTTTTGGCGTCGGCGAGGATCGCGTCGAGGTTCCCGGTGCCGTCGCTCCAGATGGTGATGGTCATGGTCTGGTTCCTTTCGTCGCGGCGGGGTTTCAGTCCTCGTCGTCGGGGGTGATGGTCTCGGGAAGCTGGTCCTTGTAGGCGTTGAGCGCGCGGTCGAGGGCGATGTCGAGGGTTTCGCCGTCGCACATGAGCTCGTTGGTTTCCTCGGCCCATTGCTCGAGCAGGTCGGGCATGGTGTCGGCGGGGATTTTGGCGGGGTCGACGCAGTGGGCGGCGAGCAGGCCCTCGTCGAGCAGGCCGATCACGTGGAGGCCGGCGGCGGTCGCGTACGCGTACGCGTCGGGTTCGATGGATGTGGCGGTGTCCGTGGCCTGCGTGTGGTGGTCGAGCCGGTCGATGAACCGCAGGAGGGTGAGATGTTCGGCCGGGCTGGTGGCGAACCGGTCGGCCATGCCGGTGAGGTATTCGCGGTATGCGCTGTTCATGGTGGTGTTCCTTTCCGGATTTGCGGGGCCGGCCCCGTGAAGGGGGCCGGCCCGATTGGTTTTCGGGTTCAGTTGCGGCCTCGGCGTTCGAGGACCCGGGCGCGGCGTGCGGGGCTGTCGTAGGTGGGCGGCATCTCGGTGTTGGCGGCGTGCCTGGCGGTGTGCCGGTATTCCTCGGGGTGGCGGATCATGTCGACGATGGCGGCGAGGCCGAACGGCGCCAGTGTGAGCGCGATGAGGAGGAGTCCCCCGCTGACGGTTTCGCCGTCGACCTCCATTTGCAGCAGTGTGTTGATGACGTTCCACATGGTGTGCTCCTTGACTTGTCTTGAAAAATGCCGATTGTGTTTTTTGCCCTCTTCGGGCAGCGAAAGCGCATCCCGCGGTCAAGCGGGTTCCGTCATAAGAACCCACCGACCTCCGGTCGTGTGGGGGCGTTGACGGGTTCCGCGGCGCGGGTACGATGAGCGCCGCCGAAGAAGGCAAAACACTCCCCCGAACCGCCGCAGGCGGTGAAGGGGAATGATGAGGCGCGGCCCCGCCCGTCTCGGGCGTGCTCGCGGCCAAAGGGGCGACGCGATAGGATCGGCCGCCCCAACGGGGCGGGTGATCGCGTCGCACCGCCGGACGCGACACGCAAGGGCTTGGGGCCGCGTCCGTTTCCTCCCGCCGGACGCCAGTCCGGCCTGGGGGTGCCGGGGGCGGCGTGAGCCCCCGGCCCGCCCGGGGCCCCGTCGCCGCGCCTCGCGTGGCGGTGGGTCTGGTTCGTGTGGGGTCAGTGGGTGTGGTGGCGCCGGTGTGCGCGGCGTTGGATGGCCTTGTGGGCGTCCTGGGTGAGGTCGGCGTCGAGGTAGCTGTCGATGTTGTCGATGTCGTCGGGGTCGCCGGGTTGGCTGTCCTCCCATGGTTCCTGTCCGATGGTGAACAGGGATTCAACCCTGTCGTGGAACTCGCTGTCCTGCATGGCCTGGTTGAACACGTCGAGGGCCTGCCTGGGGCTGTCGGTGCGGATGCCGACGACGTTGATGTACGTGTGGGTGACTTCGATCGGGTATGTTCTCGTCGTACGCGGCCGCTCCCCCGTGTCATGCCTGTCGTCGGCTTGCGGGACCGCGTGGTCGATCTCCCATTTGACGCGGCCGCGTAATTCGGTGATGGCGAGGAACTGGTCGCCGGTGGCGCCTCGGATGGCGTCGGTGAGCCGGTCGGCGTGGTCCGGCCCGTAGGCGTCGGCGAGGACCGCTCTGGCCTTGTCGGCGAGAACACCGATGGTCCTGTTCATGTCGTCAATCCGGTCGAGGATGCCGGTCAGTGTTTCGAGGGCGGTCGTTGTGTCGTGTGCCATAGTGTGTTCCTTTCAGTCGCGGTTCGTGTCGGATTCGGGACGGTGGATGTGGGTATGGACGGCGGCGCTGGGCGAGCATGGCCGGTGGTCCTGGTCGGTGTAGGTGATCGTGAGGGGCGTGTATCCGGGGGTCGTGTCCGGTGTCGTGGGGCTGTCGCGCAGCACCGTGAGCCAGGGACGCAGGTTGCGGACACTGGTGTTGGTGTTGGCGTTCAGCTTGTGGATCGTGTCGAGGGACGTGGCGGCGATCTGTGTGTACAGGGGTTTGACGATCGTGTGTTCGACGGCGATGTCGCGGGCGATGTCGGTGAGCGCGTCGATCCTGTCGGTCAGGTTGATGATCGTGGTGAGTAGCGTGTTCAGGTCGTCGATCACGTCGCGGCCGGCGATGGCTTCGGATTGCGGCATGGTGTTCCTTTCCGGTCCGGTCCCGCGCTGGGCGGGGCCGGACCTTGGTCTCGTGGATGAGATGGTTACTGGTGGTGGCGGGTGAGGATGGTGAGGGCCTGCTGGTAGGGCACGACCGTGTCGTGGCCGGGCGTGGCGGGGTCGACGGCCTGTCGCATGAACGGTTCGCAGGTGCTGAACGACTCCCCTTCCGTACCGTCCGGGGTGATCTCGATGCCGTCGAGCCAGTCGGCGGCGAGTCCCCGGATGGGTTTGCGGGGCCGGTGGATGAGGTAGAGGGCGGGGTGTTCCCCGCTGCCCGCGTGTCCGTCGTCGCCCCGGTGGAACACGTCCCATTCGCCGTCCGCGAGCCGGAACCTGAGGCGCAGCCGCTCCCCCGTGGTCGCGGCGGTCATCGCGTGGCCTCCTTGATGCGGTCGATGGCCTCATGGGCCTCCTCGGTGAGATCGGCGTCGATGCCGCCAGGATTGTATTCGTTGTGTCCGTCGGTCCATTCGATGCAGCTGGGCTGGTCCTCGGTGAGGTTTCCGGCGGTGTCGCGGAACATCCAGTCGTTCCACGCTTCCTTGAACAGGCGCCTGGCTTCCTCCTTGTTGTTTGCCTGGACGCCGATGACGGCCTTCTGCATGGCGGTGATGGTGAACGCGTACGTGGTCATCGTGTGTGCTCCTTCATGGTGTTGGTGAGGTTGGTGAGATCGTGGTCCGTGTCGTCGGGTCTGGTTTTGCCTTGCGGCTCCCAGTCGGCGTCCGGTTCCTGTTTTTCGGCCAGTAGGGTCGCCTTCTCCTTCAGGTGGGTGTGGGGGTCGTTCCACGCTTCCTGGAAGCGTTGTTCGGCGTCGAGGTCGTTGTCGGCGGTGATGCCGATGATGACGGTGCGTGTGACGGTGACGGCGAACGCGTATGTGTCTGGTGTCCGTGGCTGTGTGGCGTGGTCGGCGGCCTCGCGGGCTTCCCGGGTGAGGTCGATGTCGACGCAGGAGCCGCCGGTGGGTGTGCCGGTGGGTGTCCGGGGGTTGGTCGGGCCGAGGCCGACCCATCCGCATGGCTCCCATTCGGTGTCCGGCTGCTGCAGCGCGTTCATCCGGTTCCTGCACTCGTGGCGGAACCCGCTGTCCCACCACGCCTGTTTGAACAGGCGGTCGGCTTCGGTTTCGTTGTCGGCCTGGATGCCGACGACGAGGTGCCTTGGGGTGGTGATGTCGTAGGCGTACATGTTCATCGCTTCCCCTCCTTGCCAATGCGGTCGATGGCCTTGTGGGCTTCCTGGGTGAGGTCGGCGTCGTATCGGCCTTCCTGCGCGGTGTCGCCGAACATCCAGTCGACGGCGGGGTCTTCGTAGTGGTCGGATTCCTTGATGCAGCGGGTCTGGAACGTGTCGTCGTTCCACGCCTTGCCGAACAGGCGCATGGCCTCGGTTTCACTGTCGGCCTGGATGGCGATGGCGGCGGTGCGGGTGACGTCCACGTAGATCACGTACCGGTTCATCGCGTGTGCTCCTTTCCGATGCGGTCGGTGGCGTCGTGGGCGTCCTGGGTGAGGTCGGCGTCGACGTCGTCGGAATTGTATTCGCCGTGTTCGGCGGTCCATTCGACGTAGCTGGTTACGGGGTCGTCGGTAAGGTCGGCGGCGGTGTGGCGGAACTTCCAGTCGTTCCACGCCTCCTTGAACAGGCGGTTGGCTTCGGTTTCGTTGTCGGCTTGGACGCCGATGACGGCCGTCTGGCTGGCGGTGACGGTGAACGCGTACATGGGCATGATGCTGGTCCTTTCCTATGCGGCCCTTGGCAGCAGGGCCTGACTGTTTTTTCGCCCTCTTCGGGCAGCGCATGCGTTACCCGACCAAGCGGGTTCCGTCATAAGCGACACACCGATCCCAACGGGTCGTGTGTGGCGCGTTGACGGGTTCCGCGACTCGGGTAGGATGCCTGCCGCCGAAGAAGGCGAAACACTTCCCCGAACCGCCCGGAGGGCGGTGAAGGGGACAATCAAGTCGCGGCCCCGCCCGTCTCGGGCGTGTTCGCGGCCAAAGGGGCGACGCGATAGATTCGGACGCCCCGGTAGGGGCGGGAGAATCGCGTCGGCCCGGCGGCTGCGACACGCAAGGGCGTGGGCCGCGTCCGTTGTCCCCCGCCGGACGCCGGTCCGGCCTGGGGGTGCCGGGGGCAATCGCGCCCCCGGCCCGCCCGGGGCCCCGTCGGAGCCCCTTGGGCGAGGGCGGGTCTTGCCCGCCCTGGGGTTAGTGGGTTTCGTGGATGGGGGTCATGCCGGTGTGGCCGGATGGGGTGCGGTAGGGGGCTTCGGGTTGGTGGAAGCGGTGTTCGTATTCGCATGCCTGTACGGGAGTGAGGCTGGTGTCCCGTCCGGTGGTGGGGTCGTTTCCGGTGATGAGGAACGTGCCGTGGATGATGTCGGCGATGTCGCCGGCGTGCCCGTGCTGGTTGTCCTCCATGTAGCGCAACGCGCGGTTGGGGGTGAGTCCGCGTGTCTTGCCTTCCTCGTTGACGTAGCAGGACACGTCCTGTCCGATGGTGAGGTGTTCGATGGGGCCTTCGACGATCCGCTGTTTGGCTTCGAGGGTGTTGGGGATGCGGGTCAGTTGGGGGGTGTGGCCGGGGCGGATGATGAGGGCGGTGATCGTGCTGGTCATGATGTGTGTTCCTTTGTGTTCGGGGGTGGCCCGTCCCGTATGGGGTGGGCCACCCCGGTTGGTCGGTTTGGTCAGTCGCGTGCCGCCGCCCTGTCGCGCGTGTGGACGCGGAGGGCTTGCAGGACGAGGCCGGCGAGGGTGGTGTGTTCGTCGATGTTGAGGGCGGTGAGGGCGTGGATCACGGCGTGGTGGTCGTCGCCGGCGAGCCATTCGAGGAACGCGGCGGCGGCGTAGTCCTGCGCGTTCTCCCGGAGTCGGCCCTGTTGGCTGATGGCGTGGGCGATGCGTGTGGCGCGGTCCGTGTCGAATCGTTCGGGGTGGCCGATCACGGTGGTGAACGTGTGTTCGACCTGTTCGATCACGTCGGGGTCGTGAGGGTGTTCGACGGTTTCCGCGAACTCGGCGGCGGTCATGGTGGGGTTGACGGTCAGCTGGATGATGGCGTCGCGGGCGTGGATGTCGTGTTCGATGGCGTCGACGATGGTGGCGGCGTCGACGGGCGTGGCGTTGACCGCCTTGTAGAGGCGGGTCGTGTCGATGTGAAGGGTGCTGGTCATGATGTGCTCCTTGACTTGTCTAGAGAAATGCCGATTTTGTTTTTTGCCTTCTTCGGGCAGCGAAAGCGCATCCCGCGGTAAGCGGGTTCCGTCATAAGCGACACCCCGACCCCTTGGGGTCGTGTG
>NZ_PEBH01000023.1 GCF_008698235.1 Bifidobacterium rousetti | reverse complement strand
AGACCGTACAGGCAGCGAACTGATCATCGTCGCAGAGCCGGGCGAAGACCAAAGTGCGCAAGAATCCGGGCACTACCTGCTGGTTTTGGGTTTGATAATCAAACCAAAATGCGATAAAATTATTGCAACAGGACGGCGTGAAGCCAAGCCTGACCTTAGAAAAGGGCATATCATGATCATTCAAATCGAAGGAACCTTCGAAGGTACGCTGGTCCAGTTGTGAGCACACAGCCTGACGGTTGAGACCAGTAGCGAGTATTGCGACAGTAAAGGCTGTCCAATTACATATTTCATCGCCGAGGGGAGGGCTTTCCGCGTCAACCCAGATGATGGCACCCTCGAACGCTTCATGGCGACCGAACTGGATAACGGGATGCGCTACGGCGGATGGCAGATCATGGGCGACGAGCCGATCTGTGCCGTGGACGTGATCGAGGACCTCTCCGCCTACGAGAGACGTATAACCCACTCCACACAAATCACCGACCGACTGTACGCCGTCACACTCACGGAGGAAGCCACCTTCGCGCGCAAGGTCGAGGAAGCGTGCAAGGACCTGCGTCCCAACTACGACGACCTGCCGGCCAAAACGGTTCCGACCGCAACGCTGGAGGACCTGCTGATGACGTTCGGCAAAGTCCGCTTCGTCTCATGGTCCAAGGACGCGCATGGCCGCGAGCTGCGTGGGACGTTGAAGGTGATCCGCAAGCCGGGTCGCGCCCCGTGGGTCGAAACAGACTTCGACTGACAGAATCCATTTCCGACAGCTAAGGGGGAATCTGAAATGAGCAACAAGAACTCTTGCACCGACGAGGACTTGGACGTGAAATTCCAAGCCGAAGCCCTCGAGACGATCCGTACGACCAGCCCATCGCGACAGGAAGCGGAGGCGCTGATCGAAACCATGCTGCAGCCCGGATCCGATATTCTGGACTACGACACCGACGGCCTGATTGATGCCCTGATCGGCATCGTGGACGTACTCGACCCCGAGACGGTCCTCGCGACACGGCTCGAACGCCATGGCGACATCCGCCGTTGTCTTAATCCGCGCAATATGGGCGACTTGCCAAATGATGACGACTTCTCCATCGGGGAACTCTTCGAACGGTACCGCATCCATGACCGGCATGAGCATACGCCCGAACAATATGACCGGCTGGCCCATGCCATCGACGATGCCCAACAATGTCAATTTTGGTCGTATCTTGATCCCGACCACAAATATTTCGACCCCGTCTCTCCGGAATCCATCCAGACCATCCTTGACGCGTACAACGAGGATCCGCAGAACTTCTACGCGTACGCGCACGATGCCATCAACTATGTGATCAACCACTGCAAATACCGTGTGTATGACACCATCACTTGGGCGATCGTCGAAGGATGGCATCCCGCGAACCCCCGATGTGACGTCCTCTTGTGGATCTCTCGACTGCCGGATGACGCCGACCAGCTAGCAGCCTACCTCAGGCATACCTCTCCTGTGACTACTTCTCCTGTTACCTACCCATAGCCATGTGGCATTCGGCTGATCGAAAATACGCCGGCCGGCCGTATGCCGTAAACAGGAAGACATGAAACTTCGTTTGAACCTGAAAAGGACAAGATAATACCGTGTCTACACGTTCGATCGTGATGCCGTTCGCGGCGTTCCACGGAACGCGAAGACTCATGTTGCCGTAAATCTCTTGTCGTGTATTTCGTGGAATATCTCAGTGACGGGAATCCTGTCAAGTGATAGGAAAGAAAGGATGGGCATGTCCCCATTGGAATTGATGGCACGCCGCAAGCGCATGGGTCTGTCGCAGGAGGAACTGGGACGGTGCTTGGGCTTGGTGTCGCCCATGCCTGACGGTTCACCGCGTCCTCCGGTCAAGCAGGCCACGATCGCCGGCTGGGAGGGGGCAAGGGGTATCCCCGATTGGGCCGACGAGCAACTGCCCGAACTGCTTTATCGCATCGACGAACAGGCAGACGTCATGTGCGATCGGATCGGCGAGATCATCGAGCACTCAAGCGGGGTGAGGAACAGCCCGACTGTCAACATACGCGGATATGCCACCGACATGGAGTTCTGGCGTGACTGGCCGGACATGACCGGATGGCCTCACATCATGTGGAACATGGCAGCCACCGTCGCGATGGACGAGATGCGCGAGGAATACGGCATCATCACCACCCTGATCGACGGTGACGACCACACCTTCGATACCGCGGAAAGCGATATGTGATCCGTTGCCGGTTCCGGTATACTGATCATTGTCATCCGGTTTCCGGGTGGCGTCTGTCGTCGTCACACTGGTGGGCGTGTGAATGATGGTGTGGGACCCAATTCCCGCCACGGGTTGAAACATATTCGCTTTCGGTCCTGAAAGCATAAAAGAGGTGGTGGCCGCGCTCGGTTGCGCGGCCACTGTCTTATCCCACGCTGACGTACGACAGAAAGGGTTAGTTTTGGCTTGGTATCACATCACCTATGCGTGCGGGCATGATGACCGCGTGCAGATCTACGGGACGAACGCCCACGGTGAACGCGAACGCAAGGCCGAATGGTACGGGACGATCCTGTGCCCGGAGTGCGAGCGGAAGGCGCGCGACGAAGAGAATCGGAAGCATGCTGACTGGTGTGCCGAACATGGTTGCGTCAACCTGGAAGGCAGCGAGAAACAGGTATTGTGGGCGAACTCGATCCGTTTCCAAGTGCTGCGCGGCCTAGAGAAAGCGTATGCCGGGTTGCCCGCTGATGATGCGACGGTACGCGAGAAGGGCGCGGGGATCATTCGCAGGCTGAAGGAAGAGACGCGCGCGTCGTGGTGGATCGACAATCGCTTCAGCGGTAATTTCCGCATGGCCATAGCCATCGGGAAGGAATGACCATGTTCGACCGTGACGACCGCGAGAATCTAGCCATATCCAATCAGGTCATTGACGAGATCAAAAGGGAAGAGGAGTGACATGGGGTTCAATGCGACCGTTATTGACGTCGACAGCGGGAAGCAATATGCGTGCGAGTTGCCGTTCACTGTCGAGGGAACCGTGGAATTCGCCAGGGAGCTCGACATGCCGGCATACAGGTTCGTGTTCTGGACGTACGAGAACGTTTGTCCGCTTATGGTCACGAAGCTGGAAACAGACGGTCATACCATGCTCAACGATGAATTCGTCAACGCGTTTAAAGGCCGGGAGCGTTTGGACAGGATGAACGCCGCATGCGCCCAGATCATCTCGATCGGGAACGACGAAACACAGGAGCGAAGGACGGTAAAGGCCATCACCGATTACAGGAACAGGCATAACGGGCAGATCTGGTTCGCCGACCTATTGCGGATCTGCTACGACATCGCCGACGAGGATGCGGCAAAGCCGGATCGGTCTGACCCCGATTCGCTTTGAACAAGGCATGAAGGACTGTCTCTGACACTGATGGCTCTTGGAACGGTGTCCAAGATGAACGGGGCGGCTTGCTGGGATGATGGCATATGACGGTATGCAAGGCTGGGAGGCGTGTATGGAACATAATCCGATGGAATCCAGGCGGGAGATGCTGGCGAAATACGACCGGCTACAACCCCCGGAGGGCGCATTAATAGTCGTCGAATCAAATCCGTTGCGATACCTGTCGGACATGGACAGGGTCGCGGAAGCGGTCTCCCGGCGCATGGGGGAGCGGGGGTTGGATGCCGGCCGCCTTGCCGCCATGGCTCATGTGGACCGGGCGACGGTCGACGGCATGCTCGGCGAGAAACCGGTGCCGATCGCCGACGCGCGTGCCGTACTCGATGCGCTCAGGATCCGCAGTCATGTGTTCCCGATCGAATACGCCATGGAACGGGAGTCCGGGCGATGAGCAGAAGATTGTACGCATGGGACGGCGACCGTCTCGTGGGCGTGTTCACGCGCGACGGGGACGGGAACACGTCCTTCGCATACGACAGTGCGGGCGGCGGCATGCAGATCAGTCTCAGCCTGCCGTCCGACGGTGAGTGGCAGCCGGGCGCGCCCGCCGCGTTCCTTGACAACCTCCTGCCCGACAATCCCAACGCCCGCATGGCCATGGGCTCCGGGCGCGGGTTCGGACAGGCCGACACGTTCGATCTGCTCGCCGACGTCGATTCGGTCGGCGGGCTCGTGTTCACACGGGAGCCGGAACCGCCTTCCGGGGACATCGTGTTGGCCGAGGCCATCGCCGACCAGCTCGCCGACGAGGCCGACAGGATCGCGCGGACCGGCAACAACTGGTGGGACGACGACATGCACTGCCGGTTCTCCCTGGCCGGCGCGCAGGGCAAGTTCACGCTCACCCGGCTCGGGGGCGCATGGTACTGGCCCAACGCCCTGTTGCCGTCCACACACATCCTCAAACCGGCGCCACGGCGTCTCCCCGATGCCGCCCGGGTGGAGGCGGCGACCATGAGGCTCGCCGCATTGTGCGGACTGGACGCACCCGCCCGGTTCGTTGAATCCATGGGAGGGACCATGGTGTATGTGGTGGAGCGCTTCGACCGGCGCATCGAACGGGGGCGGATCCGCCGTATCCGGCAGGAGGATCTGCTTCAGGCCATGGGCTTGCCGTCGCGGGATAAGTACGAGCCGACCGCGGACGACTGCCTCGACCTGCTCGCCAGGGTCGACCCGACGGGGGAGCTGCGTTACCGGTGGCTGGAGCGGCTCGCGTTCGCCGTTTCGTCCGCTGACTGCGATGCTCATGTGAAGAACTATTCACTGCTGTACGACGGGGCGGGGATCCGGCTCGCCCCTGTGTATGACGCCGTCGCCACACGCTACTGGCCGGTCTTTGACCAGGAGCTCGCCATGCCTGTCAATCCGGACCACCAGTTCGCCGAATGGACCACACCCCAGGACTGGGCAGCGCTGGCGTCCCGGCACGGGCTTGACCCGGACAGGGTCGTGGACACGGCCCGCCGCATCGCCGGCCTCGTACTCGCGCACATGCCCGAAACCGTCGAGGGAATGGACGAAAGGATCGCCGGCAGACTCCGATCATGCTGGACGAAAGCCAGCGAAAGCATCGAACCGATACAACCCGACCTGATCGAACAGCAGGAAGTGCCCGAAGTGGGGAACAACCCAATGGCCTTCCCCCCAGACCCGGCCAACCCCTTTACATCCGCCATACCAACGGAAGGCCCGCTCCTGTGACGCTTACGCGTCGTCTTCGTAGCCGATGACCTCGTGCTCGACGGTATGGATCACGTCGTCGGGGATGTCCGCGACGTCCAGCAGGTAGGCGACGTCAAGACGGGGGTTGAACAGGCCGAGACGGGTCATGTCCCGGTACACGGGATGCACGGAATGCAAGCCCATGCGCCAGTAGACCAACAATTGCAGCGTGTACGCGGATGACGGCTCATGCATGCTGGTCTTCATATCCCACAATGTGTCCTTTGTCAGGAAGTCCCCGTCACCGCAGGTGATGAGATCCGTGTACCCGCCCTCGAACGAGAACGCGTCCCATACGATCGGTCCATACTCAGATAGGAACGAGAGCGTGCGTGCGACCATGCGACGGATGTTCCAGATCGTGTCCGGGGACGGCGGCTTGCGCCGTGCGCCGCGGAAATAGCGGACGCCGCGACGGCCGGCCACATCATACGAGCACAGCAGCACCGCAGCCGAAATGGAATCGTCGTCAAACCCCTGGATCGCCTCGGCCAATTCCAAGGCTCGACCGTATTCGCCCGCCAGACGGGCGCCGAACAGGGGCGTATCGAACGCGGACTCCACATCGTCACCGCCCGCGACACGGGACAGATAGTCCACGGCCAAACCCATCGTCGACGCGCGCACATCCTCGCCTTCACGCAACGGGGTAGTGTCGCCCAAGTCAATTCGCTGAAACTTGGACACAGGCAGGTATCCGCCGCGCGGCTGTCGGATCATGCGGATCCGCGTCGTCACCGGCATCGGACTGTCCGTACGACGGGCGAGTTCGGCCTGCCTGGCGGCGTCGGCCTCCATGGTGTCCACATCCCTTGTATCCCAACCCATGTCGGGATCATACCCGTCCTTGAATCTCATACCCATCCCACCCTTCCCACACGGCGATACCGCATGGACTGGTATGGCTTTCAGGGGACTTTCAGGAAACCTGCATCGCACACGCAACAACCCGTGGTTACATGGATACCAACGCGGGACGAGGGCCCCGCGCGAATGAACCGCACCCCGATTGTTGGACTGAAGTAATTCAGATTCGATGATCGGAGGTGCGGTTTCTCATGTCAGGGGATC
>NZ_PEBH01000022.1 GCF_008698235.1 Bifidobacterium rousetti | reverse complement strand
GGGTTCAACTCCCTCCACTCGCACGCAGTATGAGAAGCCTCAAATCGTTGGAATTCCAGCGATTTGAGGCTTCTCTCATTCGCACCGAAGGTGGAAAACCCTACAAAAAACCCTACAATTTTTAATAAACTTGGTTGATCGGGGTTGATTATTGGAGCTGCTTAAGCGCCATATCCACCCGTGCCGCCACGTCGTCCAGATCATCGTCGAACAGATCAGCGTACACGTCCAACGTCATTGCAGCTGAAGAATGCCCAAGCATGCGTTGTATAGCCTTCACATTCGCGCCACTGTGAACAGCTATCGACGCTGCGGTATGCCGTAGATCATGAACGGTAAGTGGTGGCGTATCGGAACGTTCGACCGCCGTCTTATACCAGCAACGATGTCCTAACGTCTGTGGATGCACATAGCCGCCGCCAGGAGACGAGAACACTAGTTGTTCTGAGCCTTTACCCTGCACAACACCGAGTAATGACTCACGCACTATTTGCGGCATAGGAACAGTACGGTTCCGGTTTGTCTTCGGTGTGCCCAGTTCAAAGTCTCTTCCTACCCTTGTAACGCTCTTGTTGACACGAATACGATTGGCTTTGAAATCGATGTCCGCGACCGTCAACGCCGTAGCCTCACCCCAGCGCAACCCGCATAGCCCGAGCACTAGAATTAGCGGCCTATACTCGCCGCTACAATCAGCGAGGTTCAATAGCTGAGATGGCGTTAGGTAAGTCCGAGGCTTGCGGCGTTTCTTCGGCAACTGTATATCCTTTACCGGAGTCCGAATAATACGGCCGTCTTTCACTGCTGTGTCATATATGCCCTTAAGAACGCCGAACGCCCTTATCACGACTGACGCGCTGCGCTGGGATGCGAGCTTGTTTACCCATTCCTGTACTTCGGAGTGCTGTATCTCACCGATACGACGATGCCCCCATTGAGGTTCAACGTGGACCCTCCAGGCGATTTCAACACTATGGTGGTGCGACGGTTTCCATACGCTCTTGTGTGCGGCTACCCACTCACGCCCCAAGTCTTCCACAACAGCACGGCCACCTTGAGGGTCCACATATGCGCCGTCGTTAATCGCGGTGGTTACATTCCTAGCCGCCCAGTCCTGAGCGTCTATCTTGCGTCGGAACCCCGCCTTTTCGACATTTCGGTGTACCGGGTCCCTGTAGCACACACGCCATCGGGTTTCCCCGGACTTCAGTTGATACTTCTGATACGAAACCGCAACCACGCAGATCCTCTCAATCGCTGTAATTCTGAGCTTTGTAGTACTCCCGCGCTGCCTCGCCGGCGCTGCTAAGCGCGTCATTCAAAGTCTTCTCTTCGGAAGCATTCAGCGGCGTATTACCAGCGGCCTCAGCAAGTGGAGAGTCCGCCCATTGGCTGAGTTCTCGTCTTCTAAACAAGGCCGACATGTCCGCATCCAAGAAGTTCACCGCAGTGGGTACGCTCGGGGCCGCTCGATTCTCTATCGGCTGAGGAATGGCGCGCCCTTGGTATTCCGCTACAGCTCTGTCATAACCCGGCTGGGTTTTCGGGACGGCCAATGGTTCATTCCCCGTAGCCCATGACCAGATCACATTACATCCAAGCTCGTGGTCACAACCAGTTATCTGGCCAGTTATGCTCTTCGATCCACTGGGAGGTAGCAGAAGCGTCAAAGGCGATACGTCAAACACCACGGCGAACGCCATAAGGTCGTCAACGTCAACCTTCCGTTCGCACGTCTCTATCCTTTTAAGACCTATAGGCGTTATTGGCCTGCCAGCCCCTTTCAGCTTTTCCGCCAGTTCCTTGTACTGCATACCCCCTCTCAGTCTCTTGATGTTGTCGGCGACCTGCTGCCCGGTCGAATCTATCTGGTTCACGCTGCGTGTTGCTGTCATGCCGCCATTTTATTAAACAAATAAGAAAGTCATTAATCCTTGTCGAAATCGGCGTGTCGTCTTTGACAATCATTGACCAACGTATATTCTGGTAGACAGTTATACAGATTGTATAACGAATGTTCAGAAAGGATGACAGTTGTTGAACATGGAAGATACATGGCTTACCCGCAAGGAAGCTGCCGAATATTCAAAAACCACTTACGGCACACTGTCTACTTACGCCTACTGCCACAAAGGACCAAGGTTCTTCAAGGTCGGGGGAAAAGTCCTTTACCGAAAGTCAGACCTCGACCAGTGGCTTACGATGACCCCTGTCGAGGCGGTGGCCGCATGATCGCAGCACAGATGAAGAAGGTCGCCGACGCTGGCACGCCGACGACCTGCAAGAACAATCCCGGACCTACCACAGACCTGAATTGCACCGAAATTGTAGCGTCAACCCTGCTCATTCTGGCGTTTCTTCTCGTGTTTACCGCTTACGGCTTCGCGGAGCTTGAGCCGCTGAAGGCGCTTATCAGCGCCTCAATCGCCCTGCTGCTGCTCGCCTTCCGCGAGGGAGTCGTGCGGGTTGACGAGGCGTGGAACCAGCGCATGACGGCATGGCGCGAACTGCATTCGCGCGAACTCGACGGCGAGGAGGTCGGCCGCTACCGCCAGGGCGACGGCACCCCTCGAACGGCGGGCGGCAAACCGTTCGAACCGCTGACCGGCTGGGAGAAGGTGAAGCGCGTATGAGTCTGACGATTTCGGCCGGACCCGCAGCGGACCGCATGGCCGACCGCACT
Source organism: Bifidobacterium rousetti (assembly GCF_008698235.1). Taxonomy (GTDB): domain Bacteria; phylum Actinomycetota; class Actinomycetes; order Actinomycetales; family Bifidobacteriaceae; genus Bifidobacterium; species Bifidobacterium rousetti. The sequence continues at coordinate 5,457 of NZ_PEBH01000022.1, read as the reverse complement.
CTAGCGAACCTCGAGAAGATCGCGGCCGGTTCCCCCATTGACACGTATCTCGACGCCCACCCGGAAACGAAAGCGAAGTTCGAGCAGGTCGGCCGCTCCAAGCGACGCCCGCCCATGCCGAGCGTTAAGGACATGCAGCAACCACGACACGACGTCCTTCCCCCGAAGACGCCCCGCCAGCCCGAACGCCGCGTGGCGCTGACTCCGGCCGGGTCAGTCGCGAAGAAACGCCCCCGGTTCCTCGACGACCCGATGATTCCGACCGGCGTAATCACGTTAATGGCCGGACGTTCCGGGGTGAGCAAATCGACGTTGTCCCTGTCCCGCGCCGCGTTGGCGACGCGCGGACTGCTCGACGGCGACTGGAAGCACGTCCCCGTGAACGTGGCCGTGAGCGGCATCGAGGACTCATTGTCGATGCAGCGCATGCGCTTGGAAGCGGCGGGCGCGGACCTGACGCGCGTGAGTTTCCTGACGATGCGCGACGGCGACGGCCCGGATGGAGGGGTGCGCATCCCCGACGACCTGCCTCAGATCGAAGCCGCGTTCACCGCCAGTCACGTGGGGTTGTGGATTATCGACCCCATCACCAGCGCGATGGACGGCGACAGCAACAAGCGCGACGACGTGCGCCGCGCGCTGGACCCGTTGGCCGACATGGCCGACCGGCTGGGTATCGCCATTGTCGGCATCCTGCATTTCAACAAGGGCGGCGGGTATGCGTCCGACAAGATCAGCGGCTCGCATGCCTTCCGCGACGTCATCCGCTCATTGCTGCTCGTGGCGAAGGACGACGAGAACGGCGATTGCGTCGTGACCATCGACAAGTCCAGCTACACGACCGCGCAGGGTATCAGCTACTCGTACGGGATTATCTCGCAGGACGTGACCGACGACGACGGACAGGCGTTCGCCGTGCCCAAGATCACCGGTTTCATGCCGACCGAACGCAGCGTGGACGAGGTAATCAACCGCAACATCACGCAGGACGCCACCGACGCGCCGAGAACGGAACGCGGCGAAGTCCTCGAATGGCTCACCGAGTACCTGAGAGAGGGACCGGCGCCGTACAAGGAGATCGCCACGGCCGCGTCCGCCGAGGGGTACAGCAAACGCCAGCTGACCAACGCCCGCGAACGCTCTAGCGACCCTTGGATTATCACCGAACCTGACCCGGAGTACGAGGGCCGAGGCCAGAAACGAGTGTGGAAACTCTCGTACACCGACCCCAAGGCCGACGACTAGCCACCCCTCGCGCGCGGGGGTACGGAACGCGGAACTAATCACGGAAGTATTCAAACCCCAATGTTTCCAAGGTCTGCGATTTGTTCCGCGAATACTTCCGCGTTCCACTCCCCCGCGCGCGGGACAAGAGAAAGGAACCCCACCATGAACACAACCACTCACACTCACCGCCAGGTGGTCGTCCTGCACGCAGTCGGCGACTACCTACCGGACGGCACGGCCGTGAGCCTTTGCGGCCTCACCCTCCGGTACGGCGCCGACAGCGTACGGCCGATCATCGAACAACCCGACACGATCACCCAAGAATGCCCCTTGTGTCAAGCCGCCGAGATCGTGGACGACCTGACCGCCGAAGACCTGTTCAACCTCTAACCAAATCACCCCCATCGAAAGGAACAACAACATGAACGACAACACCAACGAGTACGCGCAGACCATCGCCCTCACCGACATCGAGGACTATCTCATGTCCCAGCTGCTCGAACAGTACGCGGACGCCTTGGAACGCGGCGAGACCGAACTCACCGTCTCCATGCCCACGTTCGCCTACGACCTGACCGGCGACGCCACCACAGGCGTGAGCGCCAGAACCGTGGCCGAGGACATCCGCCGGTTCGCGGACTCCAGCCTGAACGGCCACCCGGACGGAGAAAAGCCCCTCACCAAGAAGGACGCCACCCCCGAGGCCACGAAGCTCGGAATCCAGCTCTAACGCATAACCCCAACAATCGGGCGGCGACACCCCGCCGCCGCCCCCATTCATTAGGAAGGACAAACATATGGCATTGCATGCTGAACCGTTCGGCCCCGGACATGAAACCGCCGAACGCATGATGAACACCGTCGCCCACCTCGCGAACGAACGCGGATGGACCGTGACGGACCTCGCCGAGAAATCCGGCATTCCCGTGGAACTCGTCTCGCGCCTGCTCGACGCGAACGCGGCCCCCAACTTGGATGATCTCGACCGGTTCGCCACGGCGTTCAATCTCGACCTGAACGACTTCACCCGCGTCATCCACAACGAGGCGACGCGATGACCGCCACCATTGGAGAACTCGCGCCACAGCTCATTGAGGCGAAGGCCGCTATTGAGGCCGACGAGCTGCGCGCCGAAATCCAGTCACTGACCGAACAGCTCGACAGGTATCGCAGAAAGCTCAAGGCGGAGAAATCCGTGTCGCGCCGGTTGCGCAGACGCCTCGAACACACCCACAACAACACAACAACATCGGAGGAAAACCATGACCAATGAAAACAAGCCGACCACGGACGAGCGTATCGGAGACATCGCCCTCGCCATCCGCCAGTTCGACGCGCACCTGTTCGAGAACACATACCGCATCGACGACTACCTGCAAGACATCGACCACCAATTGACCCGCATCGCCAACCATCTCGAAGGAAACACAAAATGAACACCAACGAAACCCCCAACACGGACGCCACGCCCGAAACCCCCAACGCCATCCAGCCGCAGGACGTGCAGGAGGACACGCGCCAAGCGGACGACACAGACCCCGTTCTCGCGCTCAAGTCCGCAAGGAACGAGGCGGCGAAGCTCCGCACGCGCGCGAAGACCGCCGAGCAGGAGCGCGACCAGCTCGCCGCCCAGCTCGAAACCACTAAAGCCCGGCTCGACGCGGCACGCCGCGACATCCTCGCCAGCTCGACCCCGCCGAGCCGTATCGGCATGTCGGGCATCCCGGGCTCAACCTCCCGCGAAGTCAACTATCCCACGAACCCGCTGGCCAACGTCGTTGCCGAAGCCCGCGCCGACGTGCTTTCCACCATCGACACGGAATCCATGTTCGACGACGACGGACACGCCGATTGGGGGAAATTCAGGACGGCCATCGACGACTACGTTCGGCGCCACCCGTACGTGTCCGCCCACTTCAGGCCCGCCACGGACAAACGCACCGGCCACGGACGCAAGGGACAGGACGCACTCGACAAGGCGCTGGAACACCGGTAGTGGTATGATGGGCGTTTAGGAAAAGCCGCTTGACGCGGATTCCGCGAGCCGCCCGGCGCGGACGCAAACACAGATCAACCTTAACTGTGTGCGTCCGGCCGGGCTTTCGCATATTCCGGGGCAACGGGCGCACGGAAAAGAGAACACCACCATGGCAACAACAACTTCAACCAGCGCCTACAGCTTCCGACCCGACAGCATCGTACCGGTATCCGAGGCGGTCCCCGACGCCCTCGCGCTCGACCAGCGCGTCACCACGCTGGCCGGCGCCATCGAGGGCGACGCGCCCGCCGTCCGCCTGCCCATCATCGGCAAGGACCCCGAAGCCACCGTAACCGCCGAAGGCCAGACCATCCTCGAATCAGCCCCGAGCCTCAGCGAAATCATCGTGCGCACAGTCAAAGTCGGCCTCGTCACCGAGGTCAGCCGAGAAGCGTACGAAAGCGCCCAGACCGCGGGCAGCATCACCAACGCAGCACGCCGCGCCGTCACCCGCAAACTCGACGACCTGCTGATTAACAAGCGCACGGAGACGACCAGCGGCGCCGGCATCGCATGGACGCACGGCATCAACGAGATCACCGGCGCCTACGGCACCGACCCGATTCTCGACGGCATCGCCGCAGCCGCCGACCACGACGGCACGCCCACCGCGATTCTGCTGAACTTCTCGACGTGGGCACAGCTGCTGAAGGTCAAAGGCGCGGACGGGCGCGGCCTTATCACCCCCGAGGTCGCCAACGCGCCGGCCGCGGGACTGTTCGGCGTGCCCATCATCCTCAACAGCGCCGTAGCCGCCGACACCGCACTCGTCGTGGACGCCAGTACCATCGTCACCGCACTAAGCGACATCCGCGCCGACACCAACGACGGCGACGCCTTCCGCCGCGACAGCCTGCTCGTGCGCGTCGTCGGCCGCATCGGCGTGGGCATCATCAACCCGGCCAAGATCAGCAAGATCACGTTCAAGACCACCGACACCAAGCGCACCCGCTGACACCCACACGCCGGCGCGGGACACGCCCACACGGCCAACCCACGCCGGCACACCCCGACGAGGGAAACAAACCCCGCAAACCCAGTCCCCAAACTCCCCAAACTCCCCACGATGGGGACATTGGGGACATTGGGGACACAAAAACAGGAAAACACCTCACACACCCCTCGCACACCACGAACAACACACCCCACCCCCCGTGGGGGAGGGTACCCGGAGTGTTTGCGGGGGCCGCTGCGACTCTAGCTCTGACGCTGGATGCCCTCCGGGGCCGTGTGCGCTTAGCGTCCCCGAGGAGGATTGACCGATGACGAACCCGTATCAGTGCAAGGCGTACGACTGCCGCGAACCCGCCGTGATCGGCGGCTACTGCCGACACCATTACGACCGGCTGCGCCGTCACGGCACCACGCACGACATCCTGCGCGGCATCCTATGCCCGCAATGCCACCTGCCCGTCCCCTGCCGCCGCTCGTCAGCTCGCTTCTGTAGCGTTCGATGCCGGAAGGCGTGGCATAAGCGGCATCCCGGCATGACGCCCCCGCCCGCCCGGTTCATCCTCGCCGAGGTCCGGTATGCGCCGGGACGCAAACCCGAGTTCATTCGTCAGTGGCGCACGATGGGCCCCGACGACACGCCCGTACCCGAGGGCGTCGAATGGTAAGCGTCCGGTTCCTCTATTGCCCGCAATGCCGCAGGTGGAAGCCGGTACGCTCACGGCTCGCCCACTTCTGCTCGAGCAGGTGCCGCAGTCGATGGCGCACGCTGCACCCAACGGCGCCGTTGCCGTTACCCGAGATGACCATTATCACCTATGACGATCAGTTGTTAGTCGAGATCGACCGGGTACGCGAGGGCGTCCGCCAGACGGACACCCTTGACGTGAGCCGGTTCCATCCGATTGAGGAATCACCACTAGCCGGATACGCCACAACGCAACATCATCAGTAGTGACATTGGCGGAATTCCAACGAAAACGGCCGTCCCCAAGGATAACGGCCCGAAGCACCTTTGTATGTGGAGCTTTGGGAGGGAACGGCCTAAGCCCAGCTTAGAGCGCCGAGCGGATACTCACGACACACCGAATCAGTCAACGGCCCACACCATACCTAAACCCTACAAAAACCCTACAAACGGTATCGAAACCCGTTGAAAAACACTTATCTCTACTGATGAACAAACGTTGGAATTCCGCCAAAATCGCCTCATTCCGCTGATACGTGGGGGGTTCAACTCC
>NZ_PEBH01000021.1 GCF_008698235.1 Bifidobacterium rousetti | reverse complement strand
TCCGTCTTCTTCGTCGCAAGGAACTCGAGGTTGCCCGCGGCGTTGATGCGGAGCTTCGCGCCAGCCGGGATCTCCACGGCCGTGTTGCCCGCGCCGTCGTCATACACGGACGTGGCAGTCGCGTTCGGCACGGGCTTGAGCCAAGCGCCAGTGCCCACGAAGGTCTTCTCGTCGCGACCGGTGTTCCAGCCCACGACCTTGCCGTTCGCGTTGTTCCAGGCCTTGTAGAACTCGGAACCCCTCTGCGGCAGGGAGGAGTCGGTGAACGGGTTGGCGGCGTTGCCGCCGAAGCTGATCTTGCCGTCGGTCACGTTGCCGATGAAGTACCAGCCGAGGAACACACGGCCGCTACGAGTCGGGGCCGGGGCAGTGAACTCGTCACCAGTCGCGTACGACTGATCCTTGAACTGGTTCGCGTAGTTGTAGCTGTAGCGCACGGTCGCCTTGCCGGTGTTCCACTGCGCATACAGGACGGTGTCCTTGTACACGCCGGCGGAGAAGTCGTACTGCTTGCCGCCGAAGTTCGGGTCCTCGGACCAGCCGGACAGCGTGTAACCGCCGTCACGGGACAGGCTCGGGGCCGTGGCCTTGTCGCCGGCCTTCACGTACTCGATACCGGCGGTCACGAACTTGTCGGTGCCGTTGCTGTTGTCGATGCGGGTCTTGTAGGTCACCTTCATCGCGTCGGTGGCCGCGCCGGCGTACAGGGCGAGATCCTTGTAGTTGGCGTTGGCCTTGTAGCCCTCCGGCAGCTTCTCGAGGTCGCCGCTGGCGAGGGGCTTGTAGTACCACTGGTCCACATAGCCGTAGTCGGCACCGTCCTTGACGAGCACGTCGGTCGGGACCGTCTCGCCGTACGCGACGTCACGCCAAGCGGCGACCGGAGTGGTACCGTTCGGCTTGATGCGGTACTTGACGGTGACGGCGTTCTGGCCCGGGTCCTGCGGCACGACGGCCACGTTGTACTGGCCGGAGTTGTCGTACGTCAGGATCTTCGCGAAACCGGAGGTCAGCTGGTCCGTGGTCACATCCTGCGTCGGGTTGTCAGGCTTGGCATAACCAGAAGCGGCGTCACCGCTCGGGTCGGCCTTCCACTCCTTGACGACCTTGTAGTCGCCGACCTTGTCCTGAGGCAGCTCCCAGGCGGCGATCTTGCCGTCCTTCTTGGAAACCGTCAGACGGTACTGGCCGCCCTGAACATTGGCGAACTGCAGACCACTGTCAGCGGTGCCGTCGGAGACGTTGTCCGTGCCGGACACACGGGAGCCGTCGTACACCGTCGAGGTGTCAAGCAGGTTACCGCTGGTCTCGAAACGCAGGTTCACCAGATCGTCCGGCTCCGCGTAGTGCGCGTACAGGTCAAGGTTCTTGCCCACGAACGTGTTGTTGAAGTCGAACTTCTCCGAACCGTAGTCCGGGGACGTGTACCAGCCCGTGAACGAATCCCCGTTCGGGACCGTCAGCTTCCAGTCGTTGGAGGAGTACAGCTCGTCAAGCGTGCCGTTGCCGTCCGAATCGAACTGGGACAGATCGAACGTGGCGGTGTCGCCCGCCAGCTCAGGGTCAGTAGTGTCATCCACGGTGGCCTTGGCCTTGACGTTGGCCGGGGAGTTCGCGTGCAGCGTCACCGTGACGTTGTACGAGTCAAGCTTGGCGGCACCCGACTGCGACGACTCGGGCGTCGCAGAAGGATTGTTCGTCGCAGCCGACGCCGTGCCGGCCGCCACGCCCATCGTGGCCAGCATGGCCACGGAGGCGAGGCCCGCGAGCGGCGCGCGCCAGACCTTAGTGTTTCCTGTCATGATTCAGGAACCTTTCTTCTAGGGACACGCGGTATTCTGAGGACAATAAGTTGTGTCAATAGGGAGTCGTATGTCGTCATATGCAATCAAGCGCCTGTGCCGAGGCGATGGCAAGGGGTACATCAAGATAGAGGGTGAGGGGCTGCGCCCCGAACGGCTGTCCGCAGTGGCGACCGCCGCGAACGGGCAGACCATCGTATGCGGCGTTTATCCGTTCGGGTTCCCCGGAGAGGACGCCGTGGCGGCGCATCAAGCCGGGGACGATCATGCGCTTGACGGCAGCGGCATCGGATCCTGTGTGGTGGCCGTTCCCCTGCTCGACGACACCGATCTACAGGTTCGCCTGTACGATGATTCCTCGGCCGATGGTGAACCGGTGTTCGAATTCCCGTTCCAGCCTCTTCCCAGCAAGGTTCGTTCGCGTCTGTCCTACAAGTTCCATGCGGATGAGGCATATCAGATCCGCGGTATCGATCAGCGGCGTCTCGCTTTTGCGCCGTATCTGTACGTGACCGCCATCTATCCCGTCAGCGAGTCGGCGGTCACGTGCCGGTTCAAGGTGCGGTTCCCCCAGCGGCCGCAAAACGACGAGAATCTCAACATTCGTGTTCTGGACCGTTCAGCGAACGTCGTCGGCGCTGAGGCGATCCTCATCGAGGATACCGACGTGTGTCCACGCGGCGACTCCTACGCTCCTGTATGGGAGCGGATCTACGCCGTACGCTTGCCGCGCGATCTGCAAGTTTTCTGTATCGAGGCGACACTGGGGGCCAAGAAGGACAACGGACCAGCATACGGCAATTTCACATGTCTCACCTCAAGCATGTTCCAAGGGTTCGTCAACGGAGCGCTGGGTGATACACGCAGCGCCTACGATGACCCCGGGTACGCCGCGTGGTTCGAACGCCACAGGGCCGCGGTCGACGACCTGCGCTCTGAACGCCGGGCCATCGACCGGTGGGAATACAAGCCGACGATCAGCATCGTGTCGGTGCTGTTCAACACTCCGGAGGAATACCTCACGGCGATGATCGATTCGGTTCTCGCCCAGTCGTACGAGCGTTTCGAACTCGTCTTGGTTAACGTCAGCGGGGCGAACGAATCCGTGAGAACGGTTCTGGCCCGTTACCATGATCCGCGCATTCGCGTGATCGACGCGGAGAACAGGAACATCGCGGACAACACGAATGTCGGCATCGAAGCATCCACCGGCGACTACGTGGCGTTCGTCGACCACGACGACGTCATCGAACCGGACGCCCTGTACCAGTACGTCGCGGTCATGCAGGACGACCGCGAGGCCGACCTGCTGTACTGCGACGAGGACCGCTTGGAGGACGGCCTCTACAACAGGCCGTTCTTCAAACCCGAATTCAACAGGGACTGGCTGTACTCGTACAACTACATCACCCACATGCTGATGGTCAGCCGGTACGCGCTCTCGCGGATCGAACTGTCCGGCGCCGATGTGGCTGGCGCCCAGGACTACGACATGATCCTCAAGTGCACGGAGGTCGCACGGTCCATCAGGAGCGTGCCCTACGTGCTGTACCACTGGCGGATCCACGCGAATTCGACCAGTGCGGACCCCAGCAGCAAGCCGTACGCCGACGAAGCCGGGCGTCTCGCGCTCAGCCGTCATTTCGAACGTATCGGAGTGAAGGCCGAGGTCAACGAGTCCGAGCTGCCGTTCCGCTACCGCACGCGCTATCTGATGGACCACGAACCCAAGGTGAGCATCGTGATTCCGACCAAGGATCATGCGGCCATGCTGGCTTCTTGCGTCGATTCGGTCCTGAGGAAGACGGAGTACGGGAACTATGACATCACGCTGGTGGAGAATAACAGCGTCGAACCCGAGACATTCGCGTACTACGAACGCATCCAAAAGGAGTCCGACAGGGTGCGTGTCGTGACCTGGCCGGGCCACGGCTTCAACTATTCGGCGATCTGCAACTACGGTGCGCGCCACTGTGACGGCGAGATCATCCTCTTCCTCAACAACGACACCGAGGTGATCTCCCCGGAGTGGCTCGGCGCGATGGTGAACTTCATGGCCCGCCCCGACGTGGGCGTCGTCGGCGCCAAGCTGATCTGCCGGGACGGCATCATCGCCCACGGCGGCGTGTGGGTGTCCCCGAACTACGTGGGCTACATGGGCCATGACCTCCCGGCGGATGACAGCGGTTACGTGGAGACCATGCACTACCCGTACAACCCGGAAGCGGTGACCGGCGCCTGCCAGATGATCCGCCGCTCGCTGTTTGAGAAGATCGGCGGGCTCGACGAAAGCCTCGCCGTCGTGCTCAACGACATCGACCTGTGCCTCAAGGCCGAACAGGAAGACAAGGTGACCGTTTTCGAGCCTCGCGCGCTGCTCTACCACAACGAGCACACGTCACGAGGCCGGGACGAGAACGACGCCAGAAAGCAGCGTCGGGCCGACGACGAATACAGGCGGTTCTTCCTCAAGTGGAGCCCAATGCTGCGTCCGGGACGGTTCATCAACGCCAACCTCGACCAGTACGACGGCAACTACAAACTCGAGCAGTGATCTTCACCCGAATGTGTTTTGCCAGATCTACCTTATAGCGGACTATCGCTCTGTCGCATGTCGCTAGGCCAAGGGCAGGAACCAGGATTCGACGATCCGGTACAGCGTGCTGTTATACGTCTGCAGCTCGCCGTACCGGCCGTCGGACAGAAGGTTCCAGTAGGAGACGAACACCCCGCAGAGCGTGAGGACGACGAACGCGTACAGGATGATCCTGCCCGCCGTTTCCGAATCGTGACGGTTTATGAGCATGACGGCGCACAGGCATGCGCAGGTCAGCAGCATCCACCCGAAATCGCTGAAATACCGTGAGGACACGCCGACGATCCTCGTGTCGACCACGAGGATCAGGGCGGCAAACGCCAGCAGCATTCCCAACAGGAGCCCGGCCTTGGCTTCGTGCACCTCGCGACGGACTCGGGGTAGAAGGCACAGGAACACCGCGACCGGGGCGAAGGCCAGGAAACCGCCGAACATGGGTTCCATGATCAGGAAGCCCTGATACATGGACGGATCATCGATCTGTTTCATGAACGGATAGTTCGGGGTGATGTCCAACGGCTGGAGAAGATACAGCCAGATGCCCCATGGGATGCGGGACAGGGAATGTTCGCTGTGCACCATATCGAATCCGGTCAGGTTGTAGGCGGCTCCGAAATCGAAGTAGGATCCGAATCTGGCATGGTTGTACAGCATGGTGCACACGCCGATCAAGAGGAACGGCAGGACCACGCACAGGGTGTTGACGATCCCCCTCACGGAGAAGAACAACCTCTCCCGGATCTCCCGGACGAAGATCGGGAACGCCAGAAACGCGGACAGGACGAACTGGGGCCTGCATCCCAGATTAAGGGCAATGAGCAGCGCGCCGCCAGCCAGGGCCAATTTAGACAGCCTCCCGTGCCGTTTGCTGGCGCCCATCCACAGTCCCAAGCCGAACAGGGTGAACGCCATGGACGACAGCATCGGCAGGGAATAGATCTTCGGCAGGAACGTCTGGGTCAGCGTCCCGCATCCGGTGACGAATCCCAGACAGGAGACAAGATACGCGCCCAGTGAAACACGCTTGGCATACCGGGCGAACAGCCGATGTAGGAAGTATGCGGCGGCCAGCACGAACAACACCGCGAACGCGGCGACGGCGAAATCGGTGCGCAGATCCCTGCCAGTGAGGAGCTTGAACGGCACGAACGCGAGCAGGGCGGGCACCACCCCGAAATACGTGTAGTACTTCCCATCGAAGAATGCGTAGTCCCAGTACGTGGGTTGACCCGTCTGATAGGACATGGCCGCCCGAGACGGGGGACTGTACGGATTCGGCAAGCCCGCCAGCCAATCGGGAACGGGCAGATCCAGATACAATCTTCCGGAAAGGATGGCGTCGGCCAGATGGTTGTACTGGTTGTCGTCGTTGATGAACGCGCCGTTGGCGGTCAGATACGTGGAACCGAACACCCTCGAAGGGACGATCAGCTGAGTGACCGCAACCAATACGAACGCCTGCAGGACAAGGAAGACAGCGACGACGATCCTCTGCCTAGACTCGCGAAAATCGAGATCCCACCGGTACATGGAACGTGTCGGCCAGAATGCGTATACGAGATAGACGGCGGACAACAGACAGAGGAAACGCGTCATCGACCAATGAAACGGCGGGCGCGCGTTGATGCGTACCGCGGACAGCGTGAAAGAGCGTCCCGTATTCCCGGGGAACGACAAGGACAGCGACGCCACCTTGCCAGCGGTATGGATCCTGATGTAGTGAGTCGCGCTGAGCCCTTCCGACACGTGAACGGCCCTCATCCCCACCGGTCCTCCCGTGTGACCCTCATCGGCTATCATGGGTTTGACGTCGATCGTCGTGCCCGCTGACGGCAGGAACCGCCGTTCTTTCCAAGAAGGTTCTAATTGCAGGGCAACGTTATGCACGACCGTCCCCTTTGGGGCGGGAAGATCCAGATTGAGAATCGCATCATCCGTATCGGTAATCGTATAGCGGTTCCCCTGTACCGATAGTCCCTTCCCAGCAGTCACTGATACCGTCTGGGAATCCGGGAAAGACAACGACTCCCAGAAGGGGAGATTGAAGACGGTCATCTCCATTACACACACCAGCAGCAACGGGATAAGAACCCTCAGTCTTTTAGCGGGACACCCCCACCGATTACGCATCCGTCCCTCCCGGGGTATGCATGACGTCGTTCGTGATTACCATACTAGGTCTGTCATTGCCTTCTCCCGAACTGTGTCATGGTGCCGAAGTCAGTTTCCTCCGCTATGCTTTGTTCGAGCATTACCGCAACCGAGAAACCCCTTAGGCAAAAATCGATGATCAGACAGAATCGGCGGATCATAGCCGCCATCAGCTTTGTGATCATTGCCGTGATGATGGCAATGATGATACTGCTCACGGCGCCGAACTTTCTGACGAAAACGAAAGGCTCGTTCGGAGTCGCGGCGCACTCGGTGACGCTGCCGAACTACTACATGAACGGCATGGTCTTCCAGAGGGGGAAGGCCATCAGCGTGCATGGCACCACCGATCGGAACGCTGAGTTATCGGTTTCCCTGCGCAGCAAGGACAACGAGTCCTCCGTCACCGTGCGGTCGGACTCGAAGGGCAACTTCACCGCGAAATTGCCGGCGTTGCCCGCGTCCCTCTCCCCATACTCGTTCACCGTCAGCGGCAACGGCGAGACGTTGTTCAAGCTCGACAAGACGTATGTGGGCGACGTGTTCGTGGCCGCCGGCCAATCGAATATGGACGACAACTATGTCGACTATTACGGCACTGACGCCAAGATCAGCGCGAACATGGGGGACGCCTTCGATTCCGACGATCTGCCCACCACCATATCCGATGATCATGTGCACTTCCTCGTCGCCGGGCATACCGGCACGGATGAAGCGGTCAAGAAGACGGAGGGTCTGCCACTGCGCTCGTTCAGCTCCAAGTCATGGGTGAGCGCCACGCAGGCCAATTCCCCTCGGCTGAGTTATCTGGCCCAGTTCTTCGCCGAACGGCTGCGCAAGAAAAGCCCCGACGTGCCCGTCGGCATCATCCAGATCGCATGGGGTGGAACATCCCTGAAACGGCACATGCCCGGAGGGGACATCTACAGGAGCCATGTCCTGCCGTTGAAGGGTTTCACGGTCGGCGGCATATTGTGGTATCAGGGTGAGAACGACGCGGAGAACATCAGCGACGCGACATCATACGCCTCGAATTTCGTGGTGCTGATCAACCGGTACCGGGACATCTTCGGCGATGCCTCACTGCCGTTCCTGTACGTACAGCTCGCGCGGTACGAGGACGGGGCCGAAACGTCCGTTGTCAGGCAGGGGCAGTCCGACGCGTTGCGAGCAGCGGCCGACACGTCGAATATCGGCATGTCCGTGGCCATCGACACGGACAAGGGAACCAGCAAGGTCATCCACCCCCTGGGCAAGGATATCCTCGCCGAACGGATGGCGGCGCAATGGGAGGCGATGCGCGCGGGCAAGAGCGTCCCGCAAAGCCCGATAGCGGTGCATGCGGTACGTTCCAAATTCAATGCATCCATCGTGGCAGTAAAATTCCTAAATAATACAGGCAAGGGGCTCCAAGCCATGATTCCACGATACTCCACGAGCGCCACGCCGAGTCGAGTCGCCGATCCGACGGATGCCGACCTTCAGGGCTTCGAGGTCGCCGGCGAGGACGGTGTGTTTAAGCCGGCCCTCGCCCTGATCAACGACGACACCGTGGTGGTGCACTCCGAGGATGTGGAGAGCATTTACCAAGTGCGCTACCTCTGGGGCACCGATCCCAGCAGCGAAGTGCTGCTGTACAACGGATCGGAGCTGCCCGCCAGCCCGTTCACGATCGGTGTCGACCAGCTGCCCAATGAATCCTGATCCCGTCTAATGCGCGTAGGAGTACACTGCGCAGCGAATTCCGCCGGAAGTACGCAACGCCTCATCGACGTGAGGCTCGTTCATGCTTCCTTTCTTCGTCATGCGGGGGTCACTGTCGAACGCGGCTTCCAGTGCGGGGTTGTCGGAGTATGTGCAGGCGACGATGAGCACGTTACGCTCGTCTGGCAGGATTCCGTCTATGAGCTCCGCGGTAGCGTCCGGCGCGTTCTCATCGGCCACGGACTCATGCGTATCCCAGTAGGCGCGGAACCGGTTCGTCACGTAGCTTGCCTCGCCGCCCGTGGCGACGCTCCACATGCGCTGCCCCCGAGTCAGGTACGGCAGGGCGTTGCTGACCGCGTACTGGGTGCCTCGATCCTCGATGGGGACCACCGTCACGCCTTCACTTGACACGTCGTCGATGAGCCGACCCAGTTCCTTGCCCGACGAGAAGGGTTGCAGCAGATCCCTGCGGGCGGCGGCGAACGTGGCCGGAGCAGGCAGCAACGCGAGCGCGATGGAGGCTGCGATCAAGGCGGGCAGAACGTTCGTTCCTCCGTGGCATGCCACGACACCATGTTCGCCGTCTCTCTTCGACTGTTCCCGTGATTTCGACACGCTGAAGGTCACCGTCAGCATGAGCATCGACATCCATGCCGCTATTTTCTGCATGCTGTTCATCGGGTACACGAGGACATCCATGACAAGAAGCCATGCGATGCCGCCGAAAGCGCACAGTCCGATGCCGATGTCGTTCAAATAGGCCAATACGGCTACGACGGTCACCGTCAGCGCGATCAAACCCAATGTGAGTGTCTGGTGAGGCGCACCGAGGAAATCGGTGAAGGGAACGACCATCATCTTGAGCCGGTCAAGAACCGGGGCGTTCATGGGAACAGGCTGATCCGCCCCCTTCAATTCCAACAACGCGGCCAACGCCGAGATCGCGGGCAGGAGGAAAGGCCATGGCCGCCGCCGGCGTCGCATCATCTCAACAGCCTGCAACAACGCGAATGATCCGGCGAAACCGAACGCCAGCGCATGGATCTGGAACAGGCTCGCGATCGTCAGGGAGAACAGCCACGGATGCCGCTCGCGCCGAGGATACAGGTAGGCGAGCAATGCCACGGCCAATGTGATGAGGCAGTAGCTGCGGGAAACCACGGACGGCCAGTAGAAGAACATCGGCGTGAACAGTATGACGATCTTCCAGACGGCCGGCATCTCCACAAGCATGAACACCGCCGCGGCGACGATCACGATCACCACGCTGAGTGCCTCCATACTCCAGTAGGGGGCGCCGAGCTTCGCGAACGGCATGAGGAGGAACAGCCATAGCGGCGGGTGCCCCTCCTGTCTGCTGATGTCGGAGACCACCTGCCACGGTCCCGCGTCCCTGGCGATGAGCCAAGCTTGGGATTCGTCACGCCACGGTTCATGGAACACCGCCAGAACTATTTGAGAGACCACAAACAGTATGAATGCCGCCATCAGGGCGATCTGCCGAATCCCGAACGGGTGCTCTCGCGCATCCACGGACATTCCGTCGACCGAGGTTACACGAGACTGGCTTATTGAGGAACACATAAAGCCCCAGTGTAACCCACGGCAACGCGCGTCTGGGAGGCGGTATAGCATCATCGTGAATTACCGGCGGGCTCTGAGCCAAATCATGTTCACCCCATACCGTGCGGAGAGGAACAACCACAGCGATGCCCCGACATACTTCCCCCAAGCACATGTCCGCGCGTGACGTTCACAGAAACTTTGGTTTTGATCTGCTGCGTGTGTTCGCGATGCTGTCGATAGTCGCCTGCCACGCCACGCTGCACATTCCATGGCTGTTGCACGTGGATACGGGGTTGGATTATCTGCCTGGCTGGAAGTCCGCGCTGATGTACCTTGTGGTGCAGTACGGTCAGGTGGGTGTCTCGATCTTCTTCATGATTTCCGGATACTTTCTGGTGAAGAGAACGTTCTCCTGGCGACGGATCGTACGCACTTGGCTGCAGATGTTCCTGTACTCTGTAATTTCGCTGATCGTGATGCTGCCGCTCATGCACGTGGTTGCAGTACCTTCTTCGGTATCGGGCATGTTCAGCGGCGATCAGTTCTGGCGTATGCTGCTGGTGGCGCTGTTCCCATTCCTGTCAAGCAGCTATTGGTTTGTCACCGCGTACATTGTGATGCTGTTGTTCACGCCATTCGTGAACTGCCTGTTCGAGCATCTTCCGAAGAGAAGCATTGAGGCGCTGATTCTTCTGCTTGGTTTCTTCGGCGTATGGGTGCTGTGGGGCAACCAGACGGGGATCGCCCCGGTGTTCTGGAACAACGTCGCATATGCGGTGACGGGATACCTCATCGGCGGATGGATCCGACTGTACCATTCAGAGAATCCTGACCGTATGAAGCCCCTGCCTCTGATTGCGGGTATCCTGATTTCTTCGGCGGTCATGCTCGTCTTCAACCACTACGCCGCAGACCGCACCCGTCTGGGCGTCTTCCTCGGCTGGGACACGCAGATCAAGCCGGGGATAGTCGTCCTGCCCATGGTCATAGCCGCCGCGATCCTGATGCTTGTGCTGAATATTGATACGACAAACGTGCCTTCCGGTATCAGAGGCCTTACCGTCAGGCTCTCGTCGGCGATGTTCGGCGTGTACCTGATCCATGAGAACCAGTTCTGGTACAAGATCATCTGGCCCATCACCGCCATCGTCGTCCCGGGACCTGCCTCATCCCTTTGGAAAGTCCTTGCGGCTGGCATGATCATTGTCGTTGTATTTGCCTTGTTGACGATGTTGTCATGGATCATAGAGACAGTGCTCGTCAACCCGGCAACGAAGTTGACGATGCGCATCCTCCCCAAGAAGAACTCATAGACACTACACTCACCTATTTAGGAACGGCGCATCCCTGTATGATGCTTCTCAGTTACCGGTTGTTCCGTGCATGCGCGCCCATCGTTTTATCAATCAGCCGCCGGAGCGTACCAATCATGACTTCATCCTTATGGTCCAATCCGGTGTACAAGCCGATTGCTGTTTTCGCGCACTTTCTCGCGTCGTTCCCACGCCCTGCCGCATCGAGCAAGAACGCCAGCAACGCCCAAAAGTAGGACTGATCCCACCGCAGACCGTGTTGTTCGCAGATTCCGCAGAATTCCCCGTATTCCCGGGGGAATCGGTCAGTCTCGATAGGGGTTCCGTCGACGACCACCCGATGAGCGGCGAGATTGCGCAGGCTGGATTGCAGGTACGCTAAATCACCGCAGGCTCGTTTCTCTTTGATGGCCTGCTCATAAAACGGAATCGCTCTGGACAGGGCAGACACATCGCCCTCGCAAGCGACCACACTCTCGGCGTATCCGAGATTGTGATGCGCCCACCCCAGACACGTCCGGCCATCTGGCTCCTGCGTTTCGGCAACAGTCTTCGCCACGGCCAATGCCGCGCGTAGGTCGTTGCGTGCCAAGTCTAGTCGCGGATGATCGCAATCAAGATAGGCAAGGCCCCGTTCCGTACGAAATCTGAATAGCAAATTGGGGGTGCGGATATTCTCCTCGGAGAATCCAGAACATAACGAGAGAGCTTTTTCGCTGTTCCCCATCCGGTTCGCGGCGTGTGCCGCAAGCAGAGACAACGACAGTCTCTCATCATATTGGACGACTCCGCGTCCGATTTCGGCATCCGCCAATTCGACGGACAACTCGTACGCCCCAACATGGTCGAGGCACCCCATCAAAATCTCCGCCTGCATCCCCTCCGATAGTGCCGTCTCGCCCCTTTCCTTGATCTCGGAGGGGACTACGGATGGCCGTCTGCCATAGTCCGGAGGACGTACGACGGCAAGATTGGCAAGATCCACGCAAAGGGGCTCCACAGCGCTCAATCCGGCGCGGGAACAATTCTCCTTGACCCGAGCATCGTCCCTGGCGACCCACACGATCCGTCCGGGGCGATGCTCGGCCACAACCCGCATCACATCGGTATCATTGCCGGAATACCCCAGGCACAGCAACGCATCAGCGGTTTCCAATGCACGGGCAAATTCCGCCTTGGCATCCGATGGAAGGCCACGGCCGATTCTTCGTATCACCGTGAACATCGTATCGGGACGATCAATCCGCCCATGTATATGGGAAACTCTGATCGGCTGATCCGATGCCTTTTCGATCAGCAAATCGAAATTTGTCGTGACAATGGTCTTCCCCGGTCGGGTCGCCACTTCGGCCAACACACGGTGCACGCCATTAGGCACCGCCGTAGCCAACCCCCCAAACCCATTCAACGGCAGGTATCCTACAGTGTCGGAAATACGCTGGAAGATCGCTTCAGGAACGACCTTGCCCCACCCCGAATTCTTTGTCACCGCATCCAGATACGGCCGCAAATGTGGTTCCGTGATCAACGACCGTAGACTCCCGTTTAACAGTTCAGCACCCGATGGCAGGACACTCGGTGCAACCATCGACACGCCGGCCCCGACAAGGATCACGACCTTGGTCCCATCAAACAGCATATCCAACACTTTATCGACATCCCGCGCCGGTCCGCCGCTCTTCGGGGGAAGCCCCCGTCTCGGTTTGCACCGTCCTAGCCCCGTAACCGGATGAACACACGAATGATCCGACCCCATCGATATCCCACCCCCTCCCACGGCAGAAAACCACTAATAAGATTCTACGATTTCAGATCGAGTCTCTCCGGAGCCGGAGTGTCACGCCTATATGCAAAAGCTCGAATCGGCTATCCGTGCCCGTCGGATCCCGATGCCTCCTCACACCATGTTCCGCCATACATCCACTCCCCATCTGATTGCCGATTCGTCAGGCAACAACATTCAGAGTACAGACTGGGAATACTGATCCGGAAGACACTGATGACACTTCTCTGCACGTGTCGGATACATGCAATTCCAAAGGACCACTACCTCACGCCCCGTGTCCCTAGAAGAAAGGTTCCTGAATCATGACAGGAAACACTAAGGTCTGGCGCGCGCCGCTTGCGGGCCTCGCCTCCGTGGCCATGCTGGCCACGATGGGCGTGGCGGCCGGCACGGCCAGCGCGGCGACCGGCGCCTCGCGCGTGGATGACTACAACGTCACGGTGACGCTGCACGCGAACTCCCCGGCGAACGCCACCGCCAAGGTCGACAGCACCAAGGACGATCTGGTCGCCGGTGCTACCGCCACGTTCAAGCTGACCGACCTCGACAGCAACGAGAACGGCGTGCTTGACGAGCTGTACACCACCACTGGTGTCTGGAGCGTGACGGCCCCGACGGACACGCTGTTCACGGGCTGGTACACGGGTGCGGACTACGGTTCGGCGAAGTTCGACTTCAAGCACACGCTTGTGGACAAGAACATCGACCTGTACGCCCACTGGGCGGCCCCGGACGATGTCGTCAACTTCACCTTCAAGACGAACTCGCTGTTTAGCACCTCGTCCGACGCGTATGGCAGTGGCGTGGCTACCGCTCTTAAGCCGTTCTTCAGCTTCACTGGCGGCGACTACAAGCTGAGCGTGGCGAAGCAGGACGGCAAGATCGCCGCCTGGGAGCTGCCCACGGACAAGGCGAACGACCACAAGGTCGTGACGAGCTGGAAGGCGGATCCGACTGGTTCCGCGTCCCCGTCCCCGACGTACGAGGTCACGAACGACGAGCTGACGGCCGACTTCTCCAAGGCGCTGAGCTACGCCAACTCCGGCCCGTACGACGTGGAGCTCCAGCCCGGCACGGTCAAGGACGCGACCACTGTCCACTACAAGAAGGCCGATAACACCAACTTCACGTCGCCTACGGATGTCGACGTCGCGTTCGGCGAGAAGATCCCGACCGACGTGCTGGTGTACGACGGCGCCACTCACGCCTACGGCTACGTGTCCCAGTGGTACTACATCAACACCACCGGCGGCGCCAAGACCGAGCTGCCCGCCGACTACCGCGCCAACGGCAACCACACGGACCTCACCCTGTGGTCCGGAGCTACCGCTGACGCGTTCGCGGTGAGCTACTGGACCGCGGTCGGCTACGAAGCTGATCCCGCTGGCGGCTACAGGCAGCACTTCGTGAAGGTCGCGACCGAGTACGTGGAGTCCGGCAAGACCGCGACCAAGGCCCCGGCCCTGTCCCGCACGGATGACACGCTGTCCGGCTGGTCCACGTCGAAGGACTTCGGCGCGAAGCAGTTCGACTTCTCCACCCCGATCTACGCGAACACCGACCTGTACGCGCAGTGGAACACCAACAACGCCGGTGTGACCTACAACTACAACTACTCGGGCAAGAGCGAGAAGCAGTCGTACGCTACGGGTCAGGAGTTCACCGCCCCGGCCCCGACTCGCAGCGGCCGTGTGTTCCTCGGCTGGTACTTCGTCGGCAATGTCAAGACCGACGGCACGATCGAGCTCGCCAACTCCCAGAACCCGTTCATCAGCAACAACACCGCGTCTGGTACGCAGGGTTCCGAGTTCTACAAGTCCTGGAACAACACCACGGACAAGCAGGTCGGCTGGAACAACGACCGTGGCACGGACTACGTCGGCAAGGGCACGTGGCTTGAGGCCGTCCCGGCCTCGAAGGGCGTGAACGCCTCCAACCAGGTCTTCTCCGACAACATCGGCACCAAGACCGCGGTGGAGATCCCGGCTGGCGCGAAGCTCCGCATCAACGCCGCGGGCAACCTCGAGTTCCTTGCGACGAAGAAGACGGA
>NZ_PEBH01000020.1 GCF_008698235.1 Bifidobacterium rousetti | reverse complement strand
CTGCAGCGGACTGGCAATCATTGACTATAAAGAAGTAGTACAAACACACTCTTGAGTTCTCAAACCACCACACACATCAACAAGCTGAATCACAATTCGTGATTTGAATCAGACCGCCGTGCTGAGTGGCAACAGACGAGTAATCTACACGCATCGGCACAATCACGCAAACCGGCATGCAAAAATACGCCGCAAACCATTGGAAATACAGCGTTCCATCGGCGTGTCGCAACGGCGTCGCATCCACTTTGCCGTACGTCACGTCCTGTATTCAAGGATACCCTCGCGAACATCACACGCGGGTAACCGAAAGTGACGGGCAGTCGAACTCTGCGTTGTCCCGTCATTCATATTGGGCGCGTATACCTGTAGGCATGACAAAGAAGATCGCAGTACTGACCGGCGCGGGCATCTCGACCTCCGCCGGCATCCCTGATTTCCGCGGACCGGACGGCGTGTGGACCAAGCACCCCGACCAGATGAGCGTGTACGACATCGACGCGTTCCTCACCGACAAGGAGGCACGCGAATACTCGTGGCGCTGGCAGAAGGAATCGCCCGTCTGGAACGCGCAGCCCGGCACCGCGCACAAGGCCCTGGTCAAGCTCGAGAAGGCCGGCATGCTGACGCTGCTCGCCACGCAGAACTTCGACGCCCTGCACGAGAAGGCCGGCAACAGCCCGGACATCATCGTCAACCTGCACGGTACGATCGGCACATCGCATTGCATGAAGTGCCACGCAAAGTACGACACCGCCGACATCATGGCGAAACTGGACGAGGAACCGGACCCGCGCTGCCACCGCCTGCTCAAGTACAAGGGCGACATGCCCTGCAACGGCATGATCAAGACGGACGTCGTCTACTTCGGAGAGGCGTTGCCGGACGGCGCGATGGAGAAGTCGTACAGCCTCGCGACCAAGGCCGACGAACTGTGGGTCATCGGATCGACGCTCGAGGTGATGCCTGCCGCGAGCATCGTGCCGGTCGCCGCGCAGGCCGGGGTCCCGATCACGATCATGAACATGGGACGCACGCAGTACGACCGTCTCGCCACGCGCCTCATCCACGACGACATCGCCGTGGCCCTGCCCAAGCTCGTCGACGAGACCATCGCGGAGAACAGCTGACGCGCGAGTCACAAGTCAGCAGAACATACCGCTGGAACAGAGCGACGGCCCGCTATGTACTGTTCACGACCGTAGGCTTGGCCGAACGGCCTTGAGTGTGTCGTGAACAGTACATAGCGGGCCGTCGCGGTCACCGCAATAAACGGTCAGTGGCTACCAGCCAAAACGCAAAAAGCGCGAATCAGGCGAATCAGTAGATGCGCTTGGGGCTAAAGCCTTCGGCCTTGAGGGCGGCGAGGATGCGGTCGATGTGGTCGGGGCCGTTGGTCTCGACCGTGACACCGAGGGAGACCGCGTTCGTGTAGTGGCCGGACGCCTTGAACTGGTCGTGGTCGAGGGCGATGACGTTGGCGCGTTCGCGGGCGAGCAGCGTCGCGACCTTGACGAGCTGGCCCGGGGTGTCGGGCAGTTCGACCTCGAAGTTCATGATGCGACCGCGCGCGATCATGCCCTTCTGGATGACCGCGCCCATCGTCACGGTGTCGATGTTGCCGCCGGACATGATCGGCACGACCACATGCGGGCCGGGAGCGGACGCGAACTTGCGCGAGCGCAGGTTCAGATGCTCGAGCGCGGCGAGCGAGACCGCGCCGGCGGCCTCGACGACCAGCTTGTGCTTCTCGAGCATGAGCAGGATCATCTCGTTGATGTCGCGTTCGGTGACGGTGACGATGTCGTCAAGGAACTCGTTGAGCAGCGCGAACGTGAGATCGCCCGGGTGCTTGACGGCGACGCCCTCGGCGGAGGTGACGACCTGGTCGGCGGGCACGACGCGGCCGGCGGCCAGCGAGTTCTTCCATGCGGGCGAGCCCTCCGGGATCGCGCCGATCACGCGCACCTCCGGCTTGAACGTCTTGATGGCGAGCGCGATGCCGGCGCCGAGTCCGCCGCCGCCGAGCGGGACGACCACGTCGGTGACGTTGGGCACGTCCTCGAGGATCTCGAGGGCGATGGTGCCCTGGCCGCAGATGACCTCGTAGTCGTCGAACGGCGGCACGTAGATCATGCCTTCCTTCTCGCTCAGCTCGGCGGCGTGGGCGGCGGATTCGTCGAAGACGTCGCCGTAGAGGACCACGTCGGCGCCGTACGCCTTGGTGGCGTCGACCTTGAGCGGCGGGGTGATGGTCGGCATGCAGATCGTGGCCTTGGCGCCGCGTTCGCGGGCGGCGTAGGCGACGCCCTGCGCGTGGTTGCCGGCGGATGCGGTGACGATGCCGCGGGCGAGCTCCTCCTCGGACAGGGAGGCGATCTTGTTGTAAGCGCCGCGGATCTTGAACGATCCGGTGACCTGAAGGTTTTCCGGCTTGAGGAGGATCTCGTGGCCGGTCATCTCGGACAGGGTCGGCGAGGGGATGATCTCCGTGTGGCGTGCGGTCCCCTTCAACCGCTCGGCGGCTTTCTTGAGTTCGGCCGCATGATCACGCTGCAATGCTTTGAGGACGTCTTTCTGTTCCATAATCGGCTATTTTATGCGGCGGGGTGCCGTGGACGCCCCGCCCGTCTCGCAGTGCAAGGCGGGCGGGGCGAGATGAGATCATTACAGGCGCACGACGACGGCCTCCCACGGGTCGAGCTCGCCGTTGGCGAGGGAGACGACGGCGTGGGACGCGCCGTACGTGCCGATCACGATGTCCGGTTCGGAAACGCCGGCGGCGACCAGCGCGGCGGAATCGGACGGCAGGTCGACGGTGCGTCCGGAGAGGTTCGCGACGACGAGCAGCGTGCCTTCGCCGGTGCGCGCGGTGGGGTCCGGCTGCGGGTTCGTGTGGAACGATTCGACGTCGTCGAACACCGGGTACGTCGAGGCCGGTTCCGGCTTCTCGAGGGTGCGGGTGAAGGCGTAGACGTGCGGGTCGGACGCGTCGATCAGGTGCCAGTCGCCGGCCGCGACCACCGGATCGTCATGACGCAGGGCGATGAGTCGCTTGTAGAACGAGTAGACGGAATCGGGGTCGTCGAATTCGCCGGCCGCGTTGATCTCGGCGTGGTTCGGGTTGACCGCGATCCACGGTTCGACGGACGCGTCGGGCGTGGTGAACCCGGCGTAGCGGGAGGCGTCCCACTGCATCGGGGTGCGGGAGTTGTCGCGGCCGCGCGCGGCGATGCCGGCCATCATCGACTCGGAGCTCTGCACCTTGGCCTCCTCGACGCGCTGACGGTAGGCGTTGAGCGATTCCAGATCGCGGTACTGGTCGAGGGCGGTGAAGTGCGCGTTGGTCATGCCGAGTTCCTCGCCCTGATAGACGTACGGGGTGCCGCGGTGCATGTGCAGCACGAGTCCCCACGCCTTGGCGGAGCGGACGCGGGCGGCTTCGGTGGAGTCGTCGCCCCAGCGGGAGACGACGCGCGGCTGGTCGTGGTTGCCGGTGAACAGACTCGCCCAGCCGGCCTTCGCGACGGCGGTCTGATAGCCGGACATGATGGACTTGAGTTTCGGCAGATCGAGGGGCAGAGGCTTCCACTTGACGCCTTCGCAATCGAAGTCGACGTGCTCGAACAGGAAGAGCATGTCGAGTTCGCCGTTGGCGGGGTCGGTGATGTGCTCGTTGCGCGCGGCCGTGATGCCGGGCGCCTCGCCGACGGTGAGGAAGCCGTCGCGGCCGTCGAACACCTCGCGGCGCATTTCGGCGAGGAACTCGTCCTGACGCGGGCCGTCGGCGCAGAACGGGTTCGGGCTGGAATAGCCCTCCTCGCCGACGGGCAGGTCGGCGAGTTCGGAGCCGGCCTCGCCGGGGAGTTTGCCGTTGGGGTCGGTGCGCTTGGAGATCAGGGTGATGACGTCCATGCGGAATCCGTCGACGCCGCGATCAAGCCACCAGTTCATCATGTCGTACACGGCACGGCGCACGGCGGGGTTCTCCCAGTTGAGGTCGGGCTGCTTCTTCGAGAACTGGTGGAGGTAGTACTCGCCGCGGGTCTCGTCGTACTGCCACGCCGATCCGCCGAAGTAGGAGCCCCAGCGGTTCGGCTCGGCGCCGGGTTCGCCGGGCGTGGTGCCGGGGCGGGCGGGACGCCACCAGTACCAGTCGGCGTGGGGATCGTCCTTGTGCTTCGACGCCTCGAACCACGCGTGTTCGTCGGACGTGTGATTGACGACGAGATCCATCACGATCTTCAGGCCGCGCTTGTGCGCCTCGGCGAGGAGCTCGTCCATGTCGTCGAGCGTGCCGAACAGCGGGTCGATGTCCTGATAGTCGGAGATGTCGTAGCCGTTGTCGTCCTGCGGGGACTTGTAGACCGGGGAGAGCCACAGCACGTCGACGCCGAGGTCGGCGAGGTAGTCGAGGCGGGAGGTGATGCCCTTCAGGTCGCCGAATCCGTCACCGTTCGTGTCCTGGAAGGATCGCGGGTAGATCTGGTAGACGACGGCGTTCGACCACCACGGGTTCGGGGTGGCGCCGTTCGTGCGGATGGCGTCGGGCAGCGGCTCTCGGTTGAAGGCGGTCATCATCGGCTCCTTTGCTGGGGTTGCGTTGTGTCGCTTATGTGATCTGCGTGTTCTATGTGCTCTGTGCGTTTCGCGCCGGTCATGTCAATAAGCTGCTACGCGACAGGATAGGCGCACGAGGTTTTCATTCCCATCATCGCCCGGCATGGGCGTGGCGGAAAGTAATGGGGGTGTGTTGGTGTTGCCGCGCGGTTGGACGGGCGGAGGGCTAAATCGCTTGCGAGCGCGATCCGGCCTCATATGACGGAGTTCTCTCGCTGGGACACCACTCGGCGAGCGATACCGGACATGCAATGACAGAAACATCTCGCTTACGGAGCCTTAGCGAGAGAGAATTATCTGTTCGTGTCACGTATCTCTCGCGGGGAGGAGGCTACGCGAGAGAAATCGGAGCATGAATAGCAGAAACCTCTCGCTGAGCCGTGGCTAGCGAGAGGTTTCTGACAGGAAGGGATGGGGACGGCTCGCTCGGAGCGGCCAACGGAAAGCCCACCGGGCACTTGACCGCGTCCTGCAAGTACGGACTCGCCTTACGGCGAGACTCAACCTGCCTCACGGGCTGTCGCCCGCTCGGAGCGGCCAACGGAAAGCCCACCAGGCTTCCCTTTACTTGACCGCGTCCTGCAAGTACGGACTCGCCTTACGGCGAGACTCAACCTGCCTCGCGAGTGCGCGGCCTCTCGGCCGCCCGAGCCGGGGAACAGCCCACCGGGCTGTTCCCTTAATCGGCTCGCCTCGCTCGGAGCTGTGAAGTAAACCAGCTACGCTGCTTTACTTCACAGCTCCCCTCATCACGCCGCCGATGACCCACTTCTGGGCGAAGACGTAGACGACGAGGATCGGGGCCATGGCCATCAGGTAGCTGGAGAAGGCCATCGGATAGTTGGTGGCGAACTGGGAGCTGAAGACGTACTGGGCCAGCGGGATCGTCTGGTTCGACTGGTCGGTCAGGACGATGAGCGGCAGGAGGAAGTCGTTCCACGCCCACAGCGCGGTCAGGATCGCGATGGTCGCGTTGATCGGGCTCATCAGCGGGAAGATGATCTGCCAGAAGATGCGCCAGGTCGACGCGCCGTCAATGCGCGCGGCCTCCTCGAGCGAGACCGGGATCGAGCGGATGAATCCGGTGGCGATGAACAGGTTCGTGCCAAGTCCCAGCACCATGTACAGCAGAATCAGGCCGATCTGGTTGTCGAGATGCCACGATCCCATCTGCTTGGCGATCGGCAGCATGACGACCGGGAACGGCACGAACATCGCGGCGATAAAGAAGTAGTACAGGAAGCGGAAGAATCGCTTGTCCATGTTGCGGGCCACCGCGTACGCGACGAACGTGTTGGTCAGCAGGGTCAGCACCACGGCGGCGACGGTGATGATCGCCGAGTTGAGCGCGGCCTTCGGGTAGTTGACCTTGGCGGAGGCGTCGGCGAAGTTGTGCCACTCCCACGTGGTCGGCAGGGCGAAGGTGCCGGCCTCGGCGGGCGTCTTCAGCGCGGTGACGATCGTGAAGTACAGGGGGATCAGGATCGTCAGGGACAGGACCGCGACGGCGGCGGTGAGCCACCAGTTGATGTTGCGGTCCCTGCGGAACTTCTCGGGCTTGCCGGCGGGCTTGCCGGATGACTTTCCGGACTGCGTGGACGAAGAGGACTTGACTGACATTGCGGCACTCATGGCACTCACACCTTTTCCTTGCTGCCGAAGAACTTGAGCTGGATGAACGCGATGATCGCGAGGACGATGAAGAAGAGCACGGCGTTGGCGGTCTGGTACGCGTACTCGCCGCCGGTCAGGCCGCCTTTCCAGATGAGGTAGGTCACGGTTTCCGTGGCGGAGTTCGGACCGCCGTCGGTCAGGGCGACGACCTGGTCGAACGTGCCGAGCGCGTTCTTCATGGAGAGCACGAGGTTGATCGTGAAGAACGGCCCGATGAGCGGGAACGTGATCTTCCAGAACTTCTGCCATGCGTTGACGCCGTCGAGCGCGGCGGCCTCGTAGATCTCGGTGTCGATGGTCTGCAGGCCGGCGAGGTAGAGCAGCACCGAGTAGGCGACGCCCTGCCACACGGCGAGGAACACGATCGGGATCCACGAGTACTGCTCGCTGGTGATGAGCGACTGGGACAGCCAATCGATGCCGAGCGCCTTGCCGAGCTCGGGCAGCGGGTTCATGAAGATGTACTTGAACACGTAGCCGATGACCAGCACCGACAGGGTGTAAGGCACGAAGAAGATCGCGCGGAATCCGTTTTTGAACGCGATTTTGCCGTTCAGCGCGACGGCGATGAACATCGCGATCACGTTGATGAGCACGGTGATCGCGATGGCGATCAGGAACGTGAACAGGTAGGCGTGGCCCACACGGTCGTCCTGGAACAGGGCGATGTAGTTCTTGATGCCGATGAAATCGTAGTCACCGTAGCCCTGCGAGTTGGTGAACGAGTACATCACGCCCTGCAGGAACGGCACGTACAGGAAGATCGCGAAGATGATCGCGGCCGGTACGGCCATCCAGTAGAAGGTGCGGTCGACCTTGCGGTCGGAGAACGCGGAGACGCGCTTCTTCGCGGCGCGCGCGGCGGGCTTCGTCGCCTTGGCGGGAGCCGCGGATGATGATGTCGTCATAATGCTCCTTCCTTTCGATTTGCTTTCGATTCGCTTTCGATTCGTCAGTTCGTGAAAGTCCTCGACTGGACCTTGTCCCATTCGGTCTGCATCTGGTTCAGGAAGCGGTCGGTGTCGCCGCTGGTCACCATCGTCTGCAGGTAGCCGCCGATGTTGATCGACGACGGGATGTAGTGGTCGCAGAAGTCGGCCACCTTGTTCTTCTCGAAGAACGGGCGCACGGTCTCGAGCGCCTTGTTGCCGAAGTGCGTGTCCTTGAGCGGGGTGATCGCGGAGTTCGCGTCGGCGTAGTCGTTGAGGGTCTTCTCGCTCATGAGGAACTCGATGAACTTCATCGCCTCGGCCTTGTGCTTGGTGTTGGCGCCCATCGTGAGCATCACGTCGTCGCCGGCGGTGAGGACCTGCGCGTCCGCGTCGTCGGAGGCGGGCATCTGCGCGAAGCCCAGATCCGCGTCCTTGTTGATCATGAGGATCTGCGGGATCGCGTACGTGCCGAGCGGGATGATCGCGGCGGACCCTTTGGCGAAGTTCTGCGTGCCCTGCTGGTAGGTGATGCCCTTGTCGCCGTCGGCGTACGTGAAGAGCTCCACCTCCTTGCTCACGGTGTCCTTCCACATGCTTTGGAAGTCGGTCCCGCCGGTTTTGAGCTTCGTGTACTCGGTTTCGGGCACGAGCGTGCCGGCGAGGGACGCGAGCGGCGCCTGCGTGGTCCACGCGTCGGCGACCGTCGCCTCGACCGGGTTGATGCCCTGGTCGCGGAACTTCTGGAGCATCGCGGTGAACTCGCTCCACGTCTTCGGCGGGTTCTCCGGGTCGACGCCGGCCTTGCGCCAGATCTCCTTGTTGTAGATGTAGCCGGACGCGTTGCCGGCGAACGGCAGGCCGTACAGGCGCTTCTTCGACTGGTCGGTGGTCTGCACGAGGTTCTTCGCGATCTCGACCATGCCGGGGTTGAGCTCGTCGACGATCGGCTCGTCGGTGAAGTCGTAGAAGACGCCGGATGCGGCGAAGTTGCCGAAGCTGATGTCGCCGTTGAACGTGATGACGTCCGGCACGCGGTTCTTGACGAACCGGGTGCGCAGGTCGGTCTGCGCGTTGGCGGAGTTGTTGATGTTGATCTTGATGGTCGGGTTTTCCTTCTCGAACTCGGCGGCGGCCTGCTTGAACCAATCGGCGGCCTCGGCCTTGAACTGGAAGAAATCAAGCGTGACGGTGCCGGCGGTGTTCGCGCCGCAGCCGGCCAGTCCGACGCCGACCGCGATCGCGCAGACGGCCGCCGCGACCCGGCGCATCCATGACTTGGGGGAATCGCACTGCATTCGTAGACTCCTTAGCTTTCTCCTTTCCGCAGCGTCGATGCCGCGGAACGTGATTTCACGATACGGTTCGACATTTTTCATTCCAAGCGCAAGCGAGCCTCGCAACGGTGGAAACTAAAGACCCGTGAATTATGTATTCTAGGAATGGAATTCGAGGGATACCCGGATGGAGCCGCCGCGCGCGGCGTTCACGGCATAATGCGGTGTCCGGTCCGGTCATCGTCGACGGACCGCCGGGGCGGCGGATGGAGGAACGAGGAATCATGGCGATCGAGGGAATCACGGATGTCATGGATGAGGACGACTGGTCCGGCGGCGGGCAGGCGACGTTCCCCCACTGGTTCGAAGGGTCTGAGTACATGCATCGCGTGGCGTGCGCGATCGCGAAGTACGGGCCGATCGCGCGCACGACGCTGGCGCAGCTGCTGGGGCTGTCGCAGGGCGCGCTGTCGCGCATCACCAGCGACCTGATCTACGCGGGGGTCATCGAGGAGCTGCCGGGGGACGCGGTCGCGCGCGGCCCGCTGCCGCAGGGGTTCACGCCGAGGGAGAGTTCCGGGCGCCGGGGACGTCCGCAGACGGCGTTGGCGTTGCGGGCGAACGCGCGTACGTTCGTCGGCATCAAGGCGCACGGCACGTCGGCGATCGCCGCGGCGGTCAACGCGCACGGCGAGGTCGTGTCGGGACGCCACGAAATGGCGTTCCCGGACCGGTCGCCCGAACAGGTGACGTCGGTGCTCGCTGCGCTGGTGCGCGAGTGCGAGGCGGACATCGCGGCCAGGGACGGCGTCGCTCCCCTGCCCGCGCCCACGGCCGTCGGCATCGCGATCGGCGGGCATGTGGCGGACGACGATCGGACGGTCACGTTCGCGCCGTTCCTGCGCTGGGACCATGACGTGCCGTTGGCCGCCATGGTGGGTGACGCGACCGGCCTGCCGTGCGGCGTGTACAACGACATCGACTCGCTGTTGGTCGACGCGAGCTGGTTCGGTCCGGGCGTGGGGCTCGAGGCGTTCGCGGTGTTGACGATCGGCATCGGGATCGGCTATTCGCTGGCGGTGCACGGGCGGCCGGTCAGCTATCCGGACAAGAGCTACGGGCTGCTCGGGCATGTGCTCGTCGACCCGGAGGGGCCGCGTTGCACGGCCGGGCACATCGGATGCGCACAGTGCCTGACCGACGATTCGCTCGCCGACCAGTACTCGCAGATGATGGGCCGCGCATGCACGTTCGACGATTTCGCGCGCGACGCCCGGGCGGGAGTGCCGCAGGCGTCGCGACTGCTCGACAAGACGTGTTTCCGATTGGGATCATTGATCGCGACGGTCGCGAACATCGCGATGCCGTCGAAGGTGATGATCGCCGGCGAATCGGCGTTCCTCGCGAAGATGGCGATCGACCCGATCCGCGACGGCATCAACCGGTACCGGCACAGTCAGGCCTCGCCGGTGGAGTTCACCGTCATGGACCATGACTGGCAGCTGTGGGCCAAGGCCGCCGCGTCGCGGGTGATCGTGCGGTATCTGGAGTAGGGACCGGGGCCAGAGGGCTAAGTCACTGCTGAATCGCGGTGAACAGGACGGCCTGCGCCGGGTGCAGGCTCGGCGGGCGCAGGCCGTAGGTCTCGAGCGCGCGGCCGGTCATGAGGACGCCGTCCTTCGTCCACCAGCCGAGCGGCGACTGGCCGTTGCCGAGGCCGAGACCGTCGAGATCGAGGTCGAGCCACAGCGGCTGGATGCGGTAGACGCCGTCCGGGTCGAGGCCGGGCACGC
Source organism: Bifidobacterium rousetti (assembly GCF_008698235.1). Lineage (GTDB taxonomy): Bacteria > Actinomycetota > Actinomycetes > Actinomycetales > Bifidobacteriaceae > Bifidobacterium > Bifidobacterium rousetti. The sequence goes on along the minus strand of NZ_PEBH01000020.1, from coordinate 5,094 downwards.
GGATCGGCGCGGCCGGGTAGGTCTGCGATGTGGTCAGCTGGGTGAAGCGGTAGAACGCGGCGGAACGGTCGGGCTTGACCATGCCGTCGAGTCGCACGGCCGGATCGGTCGCATCGGCGTGCACGCAGGTGTCGACGGCGAACCATTCGCGGTGCTTCTTGAACTCGGCGACCCACTCGGCGAGCTTCGCGACGTCGGCGTCCGACTCCTTGAGCAGGTTCCATTCGATGCCCATGTGACCGAAGAACGCCATCGCCATGCGCATCTCCTGGCTGGTCGCGCGATGCGTGGAGTGGGCCGGGGAGGCACCCACATGCTCGCCCATCATGGACGGCGGGACGAGCAGCGACGTGTAGCGCTGGATGTCGGCGCGCTCGACCGGATCGACGCAGTCGGACACCCAGATGCGATCGGCGAGCTCGAGGATGCCGAGGTCCACGCGGCCGCCGCCGGAGGAGCAGCTCTCGATCTCGAGGCCGGGATGCGCGGCCTTCAGATCGCGGAAGATGCGGTAGACGGCGAGCGTCTGGGCGTGCACGGCCGGGCGGCCGGTTCGCGGAGAGACCGCTTCGGTGACGAGCTTGTTGTGATCCCACTTGATGTAGTCGATGCCGAGCGACTCCACCAGTGTGTCCATCGCACCGTACACATAGGCGTAGGCGTCCGGGTTGGTCAGGTCGACGACCTGCTGGGAGCGGCCCTGCATCGGCAGGCGGTTCGCGGTGGGCTTCAGGACCCAGTCGGGGTGGGCGCGGTACATGTCGGAATCGGGGTTGACCATCTCCGGCTCGAACCACAGGCCGAACTCCATGCCTTTGGCATGCACGTAGTCGGCGAGCGCCTTGAGGCTCTTCGGCCCGTCGGGCCAGACCTCCTTGGCGATGGTCCAGTCGCCGAGGCCGGAGGTGTCGTCGCGGCGGGAGCCGAACCAGCCGTCGTCGACGACGAAGCGTTCGACGCCGGTGGCGGCGGCCTTGTCGGCGAGCGCCTTCAGGGTGTCGAAGTCGTGCTGGAAGTAGACGGCCTCCCAGGTGTTGAGGATCACCGGGCGCGGCTTGTCGGCGATGCCGCGCGCGCGGCGGGCGTCGTGGTGCACGTGGCGCAGGTAGGCGTGGAATCGCGCGGCGATCTCGTTGAGGCCGTCGCCGTAGGAGCCGTAGACCCACGGGGTGGTGTAGGCGGCGATGTTGTTGCTTGTCTCGTCGAAGCGCGGCAGGGTGATCTCGCCGCCCATGAGCACCTCGCCGCCGCCGATCAGCCCGGTCGTGTACGGCTGGCGTTCGGCGGACAGCACGCTGTTGCCGCTCCATCCGACGTGGACCGCGTACGCCTCACCGTGCTCGAAGCCGAAGCCGGGGGTGCCGGCGGTGAGCAGCAGACTCGCGTCGAAATCAGGGCGACCAGCCATCGAGACCTTCTCGAAGCGGCCGACGGTGAGCGGCTGGCGCTGCGGGCTGCGCTCCCTCAGGTGATGTCCGGTGGTGGTGAGGATCTCGCCGGCGAGCGCGGGCAGCGGGAAGCCGAGTTCGATCTGTCCGATCTCGAGGTCACCGGCGCCTTCGCCGCCTTCGTTGGACACCTCGATTCGCTGGCGGATCAGACCGGATTCGTCGAGCTCGCACGTCCAGATGATGCCGACGCCCTGCTCCAAGTCGTGGGCCTCGACCGTGACGGTCGGCGCGACGGCCGTCACCGATTCGACGGCGAACCGGCAGAACAGTTCGACGCCGTCGCGTCGTACGACGAATCGGGGTGCGCCGATCCACGATTCGGCCTGCGCGGGCAGGATCGACGGCCATGCGGTTTCGTCGAGGGCGCCGGAGACGCGCTGCGGCTTCAGGGCGTCGTACTGGGCGATCAGGGTTTCGGGATGCGCGATCGGGCGCCCCCAGTGGACGAAGCGGGGCAGTTCGTCGTCCGGGAACGCCAGCGCGAACGCGACGCGCGCGTCCGTCTGCTCGGCGTAGACGACGTTCAGGCGCGTGCCGTCGGCGGCGGCGCCGTGGAATTGCTCGATGCGCGACATTGCATATCTCCTTGCGTGCGGTGTCCGGGGGCCGATCCGAGGGCCGATCCTGATGCTGTTCCGGCCGGCGGATCGACGGGATTCGTGGGTTCACAACGGTTTTCCACCACCGATCGTAGGCCACGCGCCTTTCCTTGCCATATGCCAGTGTGTCCGACGCGGCAGGAAAGTAATTCCCTGACGGCTCCGAGGGATTCCACCGCATGGTCTACCCCTCAGGCCGCTTTGCGGCCAGCTCGTCCCGCAATTACGGACGCGCTACGCGCGCAGCCTGCTGGCTCGCCTGTCGGCTCGCACGTTGCCTACAAACAGCTTTGCCGTTTGCTTCACGGCAACGTCCCGACAAGGGGAGCCGAGATAGGTGCGCATCCGCTTGTTCGCCTACAGTTGGGGCTATGACCGACATTGTGATGAACGCTACCGCGGGCGACACGCCCGCCGCCGTCCCCGCCGACTCCGCTGATTCCACTGACTCCGCGGCCGGGGCGGTCGACCTCAATCTCCATCCGATCGGCGCCGCCGAAGGCAGGCCCGGCGACCGCTCGGCGTTCCGTTTCGAGACCATCACCCGACTGTCCGACTCGGCCGACGGCAAGGGCCGGAACGGCGCGCGATACGGACGCACCGGCATCATCCACACCCCGCACGGCGACATCCGCACGCCGACCTTCGTGCCGGTCGCTACGCAGGCCGCGATGAAGGCGGTCCTGCCCGAGTCGATGAAGGACCTCGGTGCGCAGTGCCTGCTGTCCAACGCGTTCCACCTGTTCGAACGCCCCGGCGAGGACGTGCTCGATCAGGCGGGCGGACTCGCGCGCTTCATGAACTGGCATGGCCCGACGTTCACCGATTCGGGCGGCTTCCAGGTCATGTCGCTGGGCGTCGGGTTCAAGAAGACGCTCGCGATGGACGTGACCGGCATGAAGTCGGACGACGTGATCGCCAAAGGCAAGGAACGCATGGCGTGGGTCGACGAGGACGGCGTCACGTTCAAGTCGCCGCTCAACGGCGACCAGCACCGCTTCTCCGCCGAGATCTCGATGGGCATCCAGCACAAGATCGGCGCGGACATCATGTTCGCGTTCGACGAGCTGACCACGCTGATGAACACGCGCTCGTATCAGGAGGAGTCGGTGGAGCGCACGTTCCGCTGGGCGAAACGCTGCGTCGCGGAGCACGAGCGGCTCACGGCCGAACGCCTCGGCAAGCCGTATCAGGCGCTGTACGGCGTCGTGCAGGGCGCGAACTACGAGGATCTGCGCCGTCACGCGGCCGAGCAGATCGCCTCGCTCGACTTCGACGGCGTGGGTATCGGCGGCGCGATCGAGAAGCGCATCATCGGCGAGACGTGCGCGTGGATCTGCGACGCGATGCCGGAGAGTCGCCCGCGTCACGTGCTCGGCATCGCGGAGATGGACGACATCTTCGCGTGCGTCGAGAACGGCGGCGACACGTTCGACTGCGTGGCGCCGGCCCGCTGCGGGCGCAACGGCGCGATCTACACGCGCCACGGCCGCTACAACATCAAACGTGCGCAGCACAAGTTCGATTTCGGCCCGCTCGAGGAGGGCTGCGACTGCTACACCTGCCGCAACTACTCGCGTGCGTACGTCGACCACCTGCTGCGGGCGCGCGAGTTCACCGGCTTCACGCTCGCCACGATCCACAACGAGCGGTTCTTCGTGAAACTGCTCGACGACATCCGCGATTCGATCGACGGCGGCTACTTCGAGGAGTTCCGCGACGAGTCGCTGGCCCACTTCTACGGCAGGTGACGGGCGGTAAGGAGCACGATGATGGATCTTCTCGAAGCGATCGACGCGCGGCACGCGATCCGCGCATACACCGACGACCCGGTCGCGCCGGATACGCTCACTCAGCTTGCGGCCGAGATCGAGGCGTGCAACGCCGAATCGGGTCTGCACATCCAGATGGCCGCGGGGCTGGACGACGCGTTCCTCGGCCTCAAGACGCATTACGGGCGATTCAAGGGCGTGCACAACGCGATCGCGCTGATCGGCGCGGTGGCGTGCGACGGTGATGGTGCGGGTTCCACTCTCCAGTCGTTCAAGGACGCGGAGGGCACGCCGGTGTCGCCTGAGGCCGCCGCGCTGCAGGAGCGCGTCGGCTACTACGGCGAGCGCCTCGCGCTGCGCGCCGTGCAGCTCGGATTGGAGACGTCGTGGGCCGTGCTGGACGGCGCGGAGAACGTCGATCCGGCCGATGCGTGGTGGACTTTGGGCGACGGCGAATCGCTCGTGTGGGTGATCGCGTTCGGCCACGGCGCACGCCCCGGCGGACGCCGCCGCACCAAGCCGATCGAGGAGCTCGCGAGCGTCGTGAAGGGCGACGGCGAATCGACCACCGATACCCCAGTCTCCCTCTCCGACGCCCCCGACTGGTTCCGTGCGGGCATGGAGGCGGCCATGAAGGCGCCGACGTCGCTCAGCCAGCAGCCGTTCCACTTCACATTGCATCTCGACGGCGCCGTCGGTTCCACCGACGCCGTCACCGATGCCACCGACGCCGCCAACACCACCACCAACGCTAACACCGACGGCGAGGTGACCGCCGAGGCGCTGGACGGCCTGTTCGCCCATGTCGGCCTCGGATGCGCCAAATACCACTTCGAAATCGCCGCCGCCCCGCACAAGGTCAAGTGGCGGTAGCGAGCATTCCCATATCAACGTCAGGTTTTCTCGAGAAGACCCCATATCCCGAGAAAACCTGACGCTCGCTGGTTCGCAGCGACGGTTTTTCTCGCAATACACCCCATCCCCGAGAGAAACCGTCACTGAGCCGATCCCAGCGACGGTTTCTCTCGAAACGCATCGCAAACACACCGCAACACATCGCGACACATCGCGACACGCCGAAGAGCCGTCGGATTTGCATCCACCGCCGGAGTAGTGCTAAGTTATCTGCTTGTTCGCGAGTGTGGCGGAATGGTAGACGCGCTGTCTTCAGGTGGCAGTGAGTGTATGCTCGTGAGGGTTCAACTCCCTCCACTCGCACGCAGTATGAGAAGCCTCAAATCGTTGGAATTCCAGCGATTTGAGGCTTCTCTC